>DXWI01000001.1 GCA_019416935.1 Clostridiales bacterium
GTGCCTATTATATCAGAAAAGGCCGCTTATAGCGACCTTTTTTGACAGGCTGAAGAAACTTTGTAAAGTTTCTTAAACTTCAAACTGACTTATATACCTTTTCTGATTCTTTTTTATATAAAATCGCGCGTAAGAAAATATATAGAAAAAGAATAGCAAAATCGCCCCAGACTGGGGCAGTTCCCCAGTAGTATGATTCGGTATACTATATGCTGCTACTCACAAAACCACAAAACAATCTTCATCCCCATGACCGGCCAAATAACTGCTTCCCGTCATCCGAAAGCTGTAGTACTGCCGCCTCACTTAACATCTTGGATGTTTTTTCACTATACGAGCTCTGTTTATCTAATGCAATGATCACTTGTTTCCCGCAGGTCGAATACAATTCCACAATGTGTTCTATTGCGTCATCTGATATTTGTTTCAATACAACAGAGTCATGTACCAAAACAGGAAGTTTAGTTAAGCCTAGTACAGCTAAGTCGTATACCACGAGCCCCTTATATGCTATACCTGTGCCAGTATCATCAGGGGTAAAGAAACTGTATCCATTATCCATAAAATCCAACACAGGAGCATTGTAGGATCCCTCATATATTGCATCGTTGAGTCTGCTCATTTCTTCGTTAATTTGATATGCTACTGTAGCAAACTGCTGCCGCTTGACCTCCAATAGTCTTTTTTTATTAAAATCATGGTTTTCTTTAAGCTGTTTCAATTTTGTATATGCACGATTCTCTTGTTCCATTCTCTCTTTCTCTCGGAGTAGCTCGGCGTGCCGACTAAGGATTATCTTCGACAAATTGGGGTTAGATATTAATTCTTTTAACTGGCGTTCGTATTCATCGATAATCTGATTATATTCATCAATTTCCTTTTCTATCTTTGCCCGCTCACTTTTTAATTCAGATTTGTCTATCATTTCATCCGAAATCCCCGAAAACGCTGGTGTTTTCAGCGTTTTCGCAACCTCGGAGTTGGCCTTTTCCCTTGTTTTTTCCCTTATGGGGAGAAATAAGGGAAAGTTTTTTTATACGGCCCCCACTACCTGATCGAGCAGCCTTGCGGAAGTCCGCTTGGCTTCCCTTGTAGCGTGGGCGTAAATGTTCATTGTGGTACTTACGTCTGCGTGTCCGAGAAGCTCCTGCACATCCTTGGGCGCAGCACCGTTGGATAAGAGGTTGCTGGTATATGTATGTCTCAACTGATGGAAATGGAAGTCATCCATATCACCCAGCTTTTTTCTTGCAGACCTGCAAACGATACTGACAGTGGATGGAGATTCATAGGCACCCTCTGGCCGCAGGCAGACGAAGGAAATCAAGTTATAGTCCTCCGGGGTTTCCTCCGTTCTTGGTAAAGAATAGACCTCATAATGAGTACGGTTTTTCTCCTTGACCACACGGTAGTAATTCTGTCTGTAAAGCGGCCCGTACTTAATGCTGTTGAGCAGCTGTTCCTTTTTCGCCGCCCGCAGGATCGCTGCCAGTGTATCACAGAAATCCACGGTGCGGATTTTCTTGCGTTTGGTCGGGCCTATCTCAGTTTTCTTCCTGGAGGAATTATATCGCATACTCCGGCGAACCGTCAGGCATTGCTCATTCAGATCAATGTCCTGCCATGTCAGGCTGCAAGCCTCGCCAATACGGAGGCCAGTAAAGTATGCAATCTGGATAGGCAAAAGAGCCGGATTCCCTTTCGCTTTCAGATGTTCAATCAGTTTGGTGTACTGCTGATAATTGATCGTGGGAATTTCGCCCGCCATATTACCATCTCCATCCTCTGCAAACATTTCGTAGTCCTCATCGTTAGAGTGCCTTACGACATAATCCATAGGATTGAAGGTAATCAACTTTTTGGGGAAAACTGCAAAGCGGAAGGAATTGTGAAGCACCGCCGAATACTGACGCATAGAACCAACGCTCAGGGCTTTCGCCGTTGTTCCGTCCTCGTTTGTACCTCCGAAGCTCAGGAAATCCATATAGTCTTGCAGATGCTCGGCCTTGATGGTTTTCAGCTTGCGCTTGCCGATAGGATGCTTTTTGATGCGGCTAACTGTACTTTCGTAGGCAGCTACCGTACCGTTGCTAAGAGAACCGGGTTTCAATTCTTCCTCCACCCACATATCCAACATATCACCTAAAGTGATGTTCTTTGCCTGGGCAAGAAACTGTTTGCTTTCGTAATCGTCCATCGCTTTGCGAAGCAGAGATTCCGTTTCACTCTTACTCTCTGTGCCGGGAAATTCCTTCTGAACACGGTTGCCGCTGGCATCCTCTACATAAAAACGATAGTACCACTTCTTTCCTTTCTTTCTAACAGAACCTTTTGCCATTTCATTTCTCCTTTCGACGGTGGCAAATGGAACTGTTGTGATGTTATGCCCTGATTATATCAAAGGACGGACAACAATTCAACGATGCCATCTACAACTTGGAGCGGCCTGCTTTAGTCAGCACAGCGCACCTGGTTCTGATCCAGAAGGTCAACACCCTGGTTGATTTCCATAAAGCGGTCTATCACATCAGCGCGGATAATCATTTTACGGCCAATTTTCAGCACAGGGATTTTTCCCCAGCCCACCAACTGGCGAATGGTATTTCTGCCAATGCCGGTATAAGCGGCAGCTTCCTCAACCGTCAGGCCGATTCTGCTGTTTGCGGCTACCTGGCAGGAAAGAGATTTCCGCGATCTATTCTGTCCGGCAGAACCGGACTGTAAAACGCCACGAGGGGCGATCATAGTCGTTTGATTCATCTCAAAGCCTCCTTACTAAGAGATAAAGAAACAGCCACACCGATACAGATTGGAGCCGTTATAACATAGCGGTACAAGCTCGGTGTGGCTGCTCTTATATATTTTGCTATTGCTACACTCGTCACTTTTGCCACGCGCCCCTGACGATAGGAATATTATAGGCCGCCCCTGGCAGGGCTGTCATAACTCCGCAGCGTCGTTTTACTCGTGCGCCGCAGGGTTCCCCCTCAAGTCTGTGGGAGGTCGTGAGAAAGTATCGTTAGCCCCCGCGCTGTCATCGCGCCCGGATTGCCACTCCGGGTCTAAGACTTCCGTTCATCGCTCTGGTGCTTGTCTGCTTCACCTCCTGCAAGCCACCGTCATCGCGCCGGGTCTTATGCCGCTACTCACGCGGGTTTCGTACCTATAATACCGTATATTCAGTTTTCAAAGATCTTGAGGTCACGAGGATAACGTGTCCTTCTAATAACCATGAGATTCTGGGGTTTTACATAAGGGGCTTAAAGACGATTTTTCAAAAAAGTCTCCATGTTACGAAGTCCCCGCTGGATGGATTCGCTGACCGATGCAGCACTCACACCCTCACTCTTGGCAATCGCTGTTACAGTCAGTCCCAGGAAGTAATGAGCATAGACGCGCTTGGCCTGCTTGTCCGGCAGAGAGGCCATAGCAGCATGAAGCTGTTCCATCGTCACTTTGCGCTCGTAAATCTCACAAGGGGTCATAGATACGAACAGAGCTTCATACTCAATCCCATCCCCGCGATCCAGGGAATAATGGGCCTTGTGGTAATATGTACGGCGGCGGTATGCAGCGTCCAGCCGGTCATACTCCAGCATGATGGCAGCTACTTCATCAGGAACCTCGATAATATAATCGGTATTATAATAATTGGGATAATGCTCCCGCAGATTGATTTTTGTCATTGTCTTTCCTCCGTTTCAGATTAAAAGGGTCAAAAGTGAATCGGAGAAAACCGGCGGGGAGCGGCACCCGCAGGAGCCGACGAAAAGCCCCCGTTTTCGACAATGAAAAGCGCCGGACACTCGTATAGAGCATCCGGCGCGAAAACACCTGTTAGACGGATTATTCTGTTTTACATACGCTAATCGTTCCGGTTCATAGCCATAAAGGGGTGGGGAACAACCAGGGCTTTTTTTCTTAGTTCACCTAACAGGTGAGCTATGAGAATGATTAAAACATGGGGTAAAAAGATCATAGCCGCCTCCAACGGCGGCTACTTGAATTTGAGCGTACAAAAACGTCCCAGATAGCTGCCGTTTTTTTTAACGGCTGCCTGGGATGATTTTTAGAATATCATCCGCTCAAAACAGGAATGATAATACTGGTTAACCCGTTTGATAGGGTGATTAAATTCCTCCTTCCAGAACGATATAATACTATTGAGGTGAACGATTATGCCGGAAGGTGATTTTTCAAAACTTGGCAACGCCATGAGGAATGCCCGCAAAAGCCGGGGCTTTACCCAGGAGCGATTGTCCGACGTGTCCGGTGTTTCTGTCCGTCATATAGCTAAAATTGAAAAGGGCATTATCAATCCGTCTTTTGATATACTGGAGAAGCTGATAACAGCTCTCGGAACATCTTTTGACGCTTTCTACAATCCGGCAACGGATAAGGAGGCCGCAGAGCTTCAGGAAATCGTAAGTCTGTATAAGGCTTGTCCTCCTGATGGAAAGCGATTGATTGCAGCCACTACACGGGCCTTAGCCAATGAGCTGATGGACACAAACATGGAACATGAATCTAACAAGTGAAGCCAGCAGGTGAGGAAGCACCCTTGCCCGCTGGCTTTACTTTTCTCTGCGGGCAATTATGTATTCGATTGTTTCTTTAAGTAATTATCCCGCAACTTTTGAAAAGATTTATGTCAATTCTGTGGAACGCATAAAGGCCAGGGAACAAAACTGGCAAGCAATGCAGAGTGGTACACACTCTGCGATTTTGCTCTGCAAAATTGCTTGTTGGTGGACGGCCCCCAATCCCCCGGAACAGCTCCGTACCGGAGCTGGCTGCGCGTTTCTGCGAAACACTTTATCAAAGGAGCCTCTATGCAAGATTAGCGGATTCAATGATATAAGCTATCAATTTTGAATAGTCGAATTGTCCCTTGATATAATATTGCATGGCTCCCTGTGCGGTTGCCTGCTCCTGATAGCTGTCCTCGTCATGGCCGGTTAGAAACACCACGGGAATATCATTCTTTCTGGCATACGCCAGCACATCCAATCCTGTACCGTCCGGCAACTCCCAATCAGTGCAAACCAGTGAAATATCTTCTGTATCTAACAGAACTTTTGCCGTAGAAACAGTTGTAGTGGTACTAACCTGAATATTCTCCATATCAAAAAACATTTTCAAACCATTCAGAAATGTTTTATCATCATCAACGAGTAAAATTGACGCCATTCTGATTCCCTCCCTCGTCCTTTTACCATATTGTAAAATACAAAAGTCGCAAGAATGTCGCCATTTGCAAAAAAATAGAGCTTGCCATAGAAAAAATGACAAGCCCTATAAAATTACTTTTTCTCTTTGAAAGGTGCAATAAACAGCACTACCATTCCTAACAAATACACAAAATATAAGAAATAGGTGATGGTATTGCTCCACGGCCAACTTAATTGGGGGTTGTTGAGAGCAACAGCTATAAAACATACGCCAATCACTAACATGGCAAAAGCGATAATCCTTGATTTTCGTTTGTTCATACAGTCATTCCTTTCTATCTGCACTATACAAAAATTTTTATTCGTTTACCCTCAATCGCTCAATGATACTGCGATTAGCCTCGGCTTTATAGACGAGAATGGGAACCAGATTACATATCATTATCACAATAGCCAGTGATATGACTATTTGAAAGAATGGATAAGTGAACACTGCATAAGATGCCTGCGCTTTTACAATTTGAAAAGCTCCGTACAATACTGCACTTCCCAATGTAAAAATCAATATTGCGGTAATGACGGCATAAGTGTTTCCCTCAATTTGCAGCATCTTACAGATCTGCTTTTTTGTCATTCCGACACTTTCAAGGACAGCCAGCTCTTTGCTCCTGCTATTGACGCTCACATACATCATATTGATAAAATTCATTAAGCCTATTCCCAACAAAATAACACTGATTGCATTTCCTAAGAAAGTAATCCCGCTGAAACTGGCTTTAAGCTCATTGATTTTCTCAAACTTTGACGTAATCGTAACCCCACTGTAATTTTCAAATATAGCATTAACAGCATTAAGCGCCTGCTCTGAATTATCGGTTTGTAAAGTAATCCTGTTGATTTGTCCGGCAGCACCGATCCGTTCCAACCATTCCTGACTAACATAAATGTTAGGCGCAATAAGTGTTTGACCGTCCTCTTTGAATGTGGCAGGTAAATAGTAGGGGGCAATATTCAGGGAATAATTTGCGCCATTTAACGGCAACTGGATTTTTCCACTAATTGCAGCCCCCTCATACGGTACAATAGTTGCCGATGCCAAAAAAGCGATTTCCCCATTACAAAAATCCTCATATTCAATGGGACAATTTATCAATGAAGCTGCTTCGTTAAAATCCTGTTCCCCAATCCCAAATACATACGTCTGATACTTATTTCCGTCTGTATACTGTTCAATAGCTTCCTGTGGAACCGTACCAGTGGCGCAAAAATCGTTAATATACTTTTCAAGGATATTGTCAGCATCAACAAACCATTGTTCAGAAAGTTTAGTCGTATAGGATATTTCCTGCACATCAGGGGCGGCCTGTAATTCAGTCAGTATATCAGGGTCGAGATTCGTCTGCTGATTTACTTCAACCACAATATCATCGTTCATATATTCGTTTGCCAGATAGGAGGCGTCCAATCCGGCCAGTATTCCATTCACAATTACAAACAGGCTGATTCCCAAAAATAATGAGGCAAGTACCAGTATAGTTCCTTTTTTGTTCCGAAAGACATTGCTGATTGCCATTTTGAAAACTTTATTGCCATGAGATGTTTTGCTTCTATTTTTCTTTGAAGCATTTACCCCGGAGAAACGTAACGCCTCAATAGGTGATACCCTGCTTGCAATTTTGGACGGCTTCATGCTGCTAATCAATGCCGTTATGAATGAAAACAATCCTGCGCCTATGAAGATCAAAGGGGAATACGATGGGGATATGGCACTGTCCATAATCGTGTCACCCGCTAAAGCCCGTATTCCAAAGGGAACAATTAAGAATACAGTTGCCGCACTTAATGTCAAGCCTGAAAGTATACCCCAAAAGCTCAATACCCGGACTTGGTGATAAACAACTTTCTTCATTTGCCGTTCGGTAGTCCCCAATGTTTTAAGCTGACCATACATACGAATATCTTTTGTCACCGAAATATAAAGAACATTGTATATAAGCAAATAGCCGCACACCATAATTGTGAGGATTAACCCAATAGCTGCTATAATTGGGCTAAAACTGTTTTTACCACTTCCTGCTTTTGATAGATCAGTAAATTCCTGAAGATCATTTAAGGGTTCAAGGTAGGAGTGAATTTTATTTCCAACATCACCTGAAACCGTCAGTGATAGTGCGCTTTTGGTATTTGTTTCGTTTGCAACAGAGTTTTTCCAAAAATCTGTCGCAATATAGGCAATGGCATTATCATACATTTTGTTGCTGCTATAATCATCATACCAGCCGCACAATGTAAATGAGAAATCTTCTGGATTGGAAAGCGGTTGCCAATGAACATCCGTATAGCCATAGCGGAATGAAAATGTAATTGTCTGACCGAGGGCCGGATGATCTATACCCATTCTTTCCAAAACCCATGAGGGCAACATGATTTCATTCTTAGACGTAGGATAATGCCCGTTTACATTTCCAATCGTCGGAAAAATATGCTGTTCCCATTCAACTGTATCACACCAGCGGAGAAGAACACTATTGATACGAGGATATGCGGCAGTATCAATAAAGCCGATCTGACGGCTAATACCCATATATGTGATACTCTTGTCCTGCTGTAATGACTGAATCTGTTGTTCTGTTGGATTTGTCAGGATAATATCTGCTGTTGTGCCGTTCAGCATTTCCCGTTGTTTATCTGAACTTTTCAAATATCCGCTGCCAATGCACAGGATTGTAGAAATAAGGAAAGTCGTCATTGCAATAGCAATGATAACAAAAACATTGCGGCGGCGGTTTCCCAACATAATTTTCCTTGCAAGCTCTTTAATCTGTTTTCGCGTGTCGTTATAGAACATGAACCTGCCCCCTTACTTGTCGTAGTCAATCGTCCAAACACCGTCAGAATATTGGATTGCAATTAAGATTTGAGCATCCTCGGTAAAATTATCCGTAAATTCCTGCGAGTGTTCCTCACCATTGTTATCCACAAAAGAAACTGTATAAACATAATCATCGGCAGGATCAATCGTAAAGTAGCAAATCTGTGTATCTTTAATTGCTTTAGGGGAAACCGATATGGTTTTTCCTAAATGGGTGATTGTTGTGTCTGTAATTTCATAATCGGAATAATTTGTAACGATCAGGTTTCCGTCCCGATGCACGACATTATCATTCGCAGCGCCGCAGCCGGTTAATGATAAAGCAACGATCAAAGTAAAAAGCAAAATGTATTTTTTCATAGTTTCGATCTCCTTAATTTGTTATTTTCCCATCCTCTATACGGATAATACGGTCGGCAAGCTGGGCGATTGCGTCATTATGCGTAATCATTACCACAGTCTGATGAAATTTCATGCTGGTAACTTTCAGCAGAGAAAGAACATCTTGACTTGTCTTGCTATCCAGATTTCCTGTCGGTTCGTCCGCAAGAATGATCTCCGGTTTGGTAAGCAGGGCGCGGGCAATAGAAACACGTTGCTGCTGGCCGCCGGAAAGGTTGTTAGGGAGATTTTCAAGTTTATCTTTCAGCCCCAGCACTCCAATGATTTCTTCCAGCAGTTTTTCGTCTACCTTTTTTCCATCTAACTGAACCGGCAGTACAATATTTTCATAGACATTCAGAACAGGTACGAGATTATAGTTTTGAAATACAAAACCGATATGACGGCGACGAAATACGGTAAGCTGTTCAGCACTCTTTTGAGAAATATCTTCTCCGTTAATAATGACCTTGCCGGATGAGGGACTGTCCAGCCCACCCATCATGTGAAGCAACGTCGATTTGCCAGAACCAGAAGTGCCGACAACTGAAACAAACTCTCCAGCATTGATTTCAAGGCTCACACCGTCCAGCGCCTTTGTCACAGTTTCGCCCTGCTGATAATATTTTTTCAAATCAACCGTTTGTAATACTGGCATAGTGAATACCACCTTTCTTTGTTTTTGTACCCCAATGATAAAATACAAAAGTCACGAGAATGTCGCCATTTCCAAAATAATTTCCAAAGAGAAACGGAAGAACAGAAAAAGGCGGCTGCCTGCCGCCTTAATCATTTGGCAGGAAGATGGTAAAAGTTGTGCCAGTCCCTACCGCAGAGGTTACTTTGATCCGCCCATTCTGCTTTGAAATGATTTCCCTTGTAAGATACAGACCAATACCTATTCCCTCTATATTGTGTACTTCCGGCTCACGGTAAAATCGCTTAAAAATTGCAGCCTGATGGCTTTCCGGGATGCCACGCCCCGTATCAGTTATATCAATTTTCGTGTAGGCTTCCCAACGAACTACGGTCACTTGAATTGCTCCCCCTGCCGGGGTGTATTTTACGGCGTTCTCTAAAATATTGAATAGGGCTTCTGCCGTCCATTTCGGGTCATGGGGGACGATCAGATTGTCCGGGCAGTCTACTGTAACTTGCAAATGTTTTTCCTCTGCTTTCAAAAAAATGCTGCCCAAAGCGGTTGCAAGCGTTTCATAAATCGGAACCTGCTGTTTATCTAATAAAATAACACCTGTTTCCAATCGGGAGGATTTTATCATTGCACCCATAAGAAAATCCAGCTTATCAAGCTGCATATTCATGGATTGCAGATATTCCACCTGTTGTTCACGGGAAAGCTCCTGCTCCAAAAGGGTAGCAGCGGCCATCTTCAAATTTGTGGTAGGTGTTTTTACCTGATGGGATATGTCAGAGATCATCCCCTGTAAGTCGGCACGCTGTTCCTCAATGATTTTTTTGTTGGCCTGCAACATCTGGTACAGCCGGTTTAGTTGGTGGTTAATACGATCTAACATGGTATCATCATCAAAAATCATTCTTGGGGACGTTTCACCCTGCATCATATCGTCAATCGTCTGGCACACATCATCCGTAAAATGAGCCAGCCGGTTTTGTAAAACTCTGACTAAGATAAATGCCCATATAGATAATGCCACAGCAGTAATCAGGCAGACAATAACCGTTGTCCCGTTTTGCGTAATGAGAAACACACCGATACACAGAACAAGGGTTGTTAAAATAACGCCTGCTCCGATTAGCTGGAAAATACCTGAAAGGGATAGCCGCACTTTTTTCATTTTGTACCTCCGCCTGTAAACATATAGCCCATACCGTAAACGGTTTGAATATACTTCTTTCCACCTTTTTCGATTTTTCCCCGGATGCGGCTAATCGCTGCGGTCAATGTATGTTCATCTACATAGTTTTCCTGACTATCCCACAAATTTTCTAACAGTTTTTGACGGGTTAGCAAAATTCCTTTGTTCCTCGTAAAGACTTCCAACATCCGATATTCCAGTGGCGCAAAGATAACTTCGTTCCCATTCAAAGTGGCCCGCATGGAAGAAAAGTCTATCATAAGCTGTCCATCGTCATATATTTTGTGGGGAGGTTCTTTTTCTGCATTTTCCAACATGAAAAAAATCGCTTTGACCTTATGGCGCAACACGCTATTAGGAAACGGTTTTGTAATATAGTCGGTAGCCCCCAGCTCATAGCCTTTTATCATATCCTGCTCTAAATCGTTAGCTGTCAGGAAGATTACAGCCGTATGCACATTTTTCTTGATTGCTTTGCAGACCTCATAACCAGAACCGTCCGGCAAATTGATGTCCAGAATTGCCAGATCGTAAGTAGTAGACTGAAAACAATGTTTCGCTTCTGCTATGGTATAAGCCGAAGTAACTTTGTAGCCCTCGGCCAGCAATATATTTGAAAGCATCCTATTCATAGTGATGTCGTCCTCGACAATTAGAATCTGTTTCATGCACTCACTTCCTTTCGACATTCTTTTTTAGTATACCAGTAAAATGTTGCGAAAATGTCGCTATTCACAGAATTATTTTACTGCTCCCAACATACTAATGCAATTCTACAAATTCGTATATCTTTTCACACTTGTTAAACAATATTTTCGACTATGAGCTTTCCGATATAGTATTCATAAGAACAAAAGTGACAGCGTTACTTATCAGAATATCTATCGTATCTTGAGCAAGACGGCGTGACAAGGACATAGGTAAAAAAATAATGGGGCAGCTACCGGATGTGAGGTAGCTGCCCTTATTACGAATATAACAGGCTGGTCATCGTTCCGTTTTACGCTCGGACTCTTTTTTCTGTTCTTCTTTCTGTTCCTGCTCTTTTTCATCGTACCCCATCAACCGGGCAACATTGGCCCTGGCCATCTGAAGATCCCGCATCTCCTGCCGGGTGCTAGAGTATTCAGGATAGAGCTTTTTCTTTTCTGCCAGCAGCTTGGCATATTCAGCCTGGAGGCTCTTGACTGTGGGCAGCTTCTTGATACCCATTTCGTCAAAAGCCTTTTTCGCTGCCTTATGCAGCAGAATGTCTGCTTCATGCTCCGCCAGAAACTTCTTGGAATAACCGGCTTTCCGGTAGGTCACATAAACCTCACGGGTCTTGGAGTAGTTGATGATATGTTGACGCATGACCGCGATCTCGGCCATACGCGCCTCCGCTGCTTTAATCTGATCGGACAGCTCATGGAACCGCGCTGTCACTTCATCGGTTCTCTTGCAGAGCGTCCCATAGTCCAGTAGTTTTCGCTCCGTCAAAAAATTCAGAGTGGAAGCCATTTGTTTCAAATTGAAGCTCTGCGCCCACCGCGCATATCCGGCTCCTTTACCTTCAGCAAGTTTCGCCTGAATATCCACCAGCAGATTGACACGCTGGGTTTGGATTTTCTTTGCGTTTTTCCGGGCCGGGGAAAGCTCCTTTTTCCCGATGATGATAGAAAGAATGTCCTCTTGTAGATAACCGGCCTTCAATGAGCGCAGGCGGGTAAACTTTTTCTGTCCCGGCCCCCGAAAACCAGGCTGCTTCCCGCCCTTATACTCATAACCGGCCTCCTGCATCAGCTTCAGAAAAGCATCGTAGTCTTTGGGCTTTTCAGATAAGGCCGCATCAATCGCCAGACGGAGCTTATCCTGAAAGGACGGTTTCTTTTTATCGCCCAGCCACTTGCCGTAGTGGGTCTTACTTGGCTTGGGCTTCTCAACAATGGAAAGACCATTTTCCAGACAAAGCCGGTCACTGGCCCGGCGCAGCGCAAAGCTGGAACCGAGGAAATTCCGGTACTTGTGCTTTGCGTCTATTCGGGTGGAATTGTAAATGATGTGCGTATGGATATGGGCATGGTCGATGTGTGTGGCAACGATAAACTGATGCTTGCCCTTTGTCCAGCTCATTGCCAGCTCGTATCCGATCTGCTGGGCCTGCTCCGGTGTAATCTCTCCGGGCTTAAAGGATTGACGAATCTGATAAAGCAGCACATCCTTCTGCGGAATCTCTTTGCCGGTAAAATCAGTATAGGCCCGTTTCGTCAACAGCATTTCATTGGCAGCGGTGGCCGGATCGCAGCCATAGGCCATCACCAGCTCACCGCTCAGGGTCTTTGCCGGATTGATCGCGTAGTCTATCCGTTCATGGACGGTATAGGCCACGGACTGATTTTTTATCTTGTGCATGGGAATCAGGCGAGTGGTTGCCATACTTGAACCTCCTTTCGCTTTTGGGGAAAAAATAAGCCGCTGATGAATGGGGATCATACCCCAGACACCAGCGGCCTATTGATTATGCTATACTGCTATGGTTCAGCCGATTTTTCTGATGGTTAGAATGGAGCATAGTCCCCTTAAATACCATGAGAAAATGGGCTTCTTTTACAAGGCTTTACAAACGATTTTTCAAAAAAGTCTCCATGTTCCGAAGTCCCCGCTGGATGGACTCGCTGACCGATGCAGCACTCACACCCTCGCTCTTGGCAATCGCTGTTACAGTCAGTCCCAGGAAGTAATGAGCATAGACGCGCTTGGCCTGCTTGTCCGGCAGAGAGGCCATAGCAGCATGAAGCTGTTCCATCGTCACTTTGCGCTCGTAAATCTCACAAGGGGTCATAGATACGAACAGAGCTTCATACTCAATCCCATCCCCGCGATCCAGGGAATAATGGGCCTTGTGGTAATATGTACGGCGGCGGTATGCAGCGTCCAGCCGGTCATACTCCAGCATGATGGCAGCTACTTCATCAGGAACCTCGATAATATAATCGGTATTATAATAATTGGGATAATGCTCCCGCAGATTGATTTTTGTCATTGTCTTTCCTCCGTTTCAGATTAAAAGGGTCAAAAGTGAATCGGAGAAAACCGGCGGGGAGCGGCACCCGCAGGAGCCGACGAAAAGCCCCCGTTTTCGACAATGAAAAGCGCCGGACACTCGTATAGAGCATCCGGCGCGAAAACACCTGTTAGACGGATTATTCTGTTTTACATACGCTAATTGTTCGGGTTCATAGGCATAAACTTCTGAAGATAGGTCAAGACTTTTTTTAAGTGGTAAGAGCGGGTTAGATCATGGCGATAACGAAACAGCATAGCGGCGTCCTCCTGTGGGCCGCCACGTCTTTAGTTGCTGTGCGCTGCCAGAAAAGAACGACGGCCTTGATTTCTCAAAACCGCCGTCAGAGATATGGAAAATGAGCGTAGAAAATGGCCTGCCCAGCAGCGGTTTTTTTCTTTTCTGCCGCTGGGCAGATCAATGACTGTATTGTTCCTTTGTTATTATTAAAACTCCTGCTTTTCAGAAATGAGTTTAGCTTCTGTTTCTGCTAATTCTTTGTGCAAATGCAAAGCCATAAATGCTGTGATGATGGTCGAAATAACATCAGCAATCGGCTGTGCATAAAGTATTCCATTCATATTCCAAATAACAGGAAGAACCAAAATGACGGGAACAAAGCAAATTCCCTGTCTTAAAGCTCCAATGATAAATCCTGCTGCGCCTTTGCCTAATGCAAGAAGCAGAGAAGAATACACGGTATAGAATCCAAACAGCATAAACGAAAATCCGCTTGCTACAAGAGCTTTCTGACCGACAGAAATCATTTCTGTATTTCCATTTGCAAACTGGGAAATAATTTGCGTCGAGAAAAGAATCATTACCAATCCTACAATTACGCAGAAAGTGGTAGACCACAAAATAGATGTTTTGATTGCCTCACGCAAACGGTCAAACTTTTTGGCTCCATAGCTAAAACCGGCAATAGGCTGAAAGCCTTTCAGAAATCCGAATACAACAAGCGTCCCCATAGAGGTAACTCTTGTGACAGCACCCATGCCAGCAATTACCGCGTCCCCATATCCATTTGCGGCCCTGTTAATAAGTGCAATAGAAAGGCTGGTAAGGAGTTGGAAAGTCAATGTAGGAACACCGATTTTCAAAATTTCCGCCAGAATTTGTTTTGTTGGGCAAAATTCCTTGACGCTAAATGTAAAGGCACTCTTTTTCCGAAGTGCGTAAGACAAATAAACAAGCGTAGAAATAAATTGAGAAATCGCGGTGGCGATTGCAGCACCCGCCACGCCCATATTAAGTACATAAATGAAAATGGGATCTAAACCGATGTTCATTACAGCTCCCAGCAATAGGGCGCACATCGTTGTTTTTGCTGCCCCCTCACTTGATACAATGTTATTCATCGTCACATTGAATACATTGAAGATACACGAGATAATATAAATCCTTGCATACGTCAGCGCATAGGGCATGATCGTGTCTGTTGCTCCCAGAAAATATAAAATCGGTTTAAGGAAAATGGTAGCAAAGATAATAATAATTGCTCCAATTAACACGCTGCTATATAATGCGGTACTGGCTACCTTGTTTGCGGTTTCTTTGTCCCCACGTCCTAACAGCCTCGAAAGATAGGATGCGGCTCCATTACCAAACATTAGGCCCAATCCTACAACCACCTGCCCCAGCGGGAACACAATAGAAATTGCCCCCATCGGGCTTTCTCCCAGCCCCCCTACAAAGTAAGCATCTACCAGATTATAAAGGGCATTTATCAACATACCAATCATAATCGGAATACCGAGGGCCATAAGAGCTTTGGGGACGGGTGCGCTCCCCAAAAGTTCCATTTTGTTGTTACGTTCTTTCATTGTCATACTCCTTTCTCTTGACACGAGATATAAATTACAGTAGTATAAATTATAGTAACTACAGCAAAGACATGGTACTATAAATTATAGTAGTTGTCAAGAGCAAAGAATAAAAAATGCTTTTCTGTTTCTTGACAATGACTATAAAATAAAATACTATAAATTACAGTGTGGAAGAACAATGCTGTTTCTTGTGACAGAAATTGAAACCGCAGAAAGGTAGGGATATTATGGCTACGATAGATTTAATCGTTTTGGGGATGCTGAAAAAGGAGCCAATGGGTGCTTACGATATTCAAAAATTAGTTGAATATCGCAATATATCCAAATGGGTTAAAATCAGTACGCCATCAATTTATAAAAAGGCAATTCAATTAGAAGAAAAGGGATTCATCAAAGGAGATATTGTTAAAGAGGGCAAAATGCCAGAAAAGGCCGTTTATTCATTGACCGAAGCAGGAGAAAGAGAGTTTGAACGGCTGATGATGGAGATTGCTGCTAAACCTATCAATATCTTTTTAGATTTTAATGCTGTGATTGTAAACTTAGATAGTCTCCCGCCAGAAAGTCAGAGTTTATGTATTGCAGGCATTGAAAAAAATGTTAAAATTCTAAAGACCTATCTGGAAGAAAATATCCGAATAAAAGAAAATGTGCCGGAAATTCCTGAAACAGGTATGGCCGTTTTAAGACAACAGTTTATTTTAGCGGAAGCTATTGAAACATGGATCGCATCATTGAAAAAGGGATTTGAATAGAAATCATATGGAATGTAATTTATAATGAGCCGATAGCCCATAAAAATGTGGGCTATCGTTTTTTTGTGGGCGAACACAAAAAACAGCGGCCTTGATTTATCAAAACCGCCACACATTGATGCAAGCGTGTAAAAATAATTCTTTTGCTCGAAGAATGCAAGGACACGCCATTTTCTAAATAAGAGAAGGATTTTACAAAGGCTTTCTGTAACTTCCGGCAAAAAAAGAAGCGCGGCCAACCTCCAAAGGGAAGTTGACCGCTATTTTCTATCAGCCTCTTATAAAATCCCGCAGCGCATAATTTGCATCCTGCAACAGCCCCAATATCCGAACCGCCAGCATGGGAAGTCCGAGAGGGCTGACCAGAAACGCGATCACCAGAAGGATGATGCCATTCTTCACCGAGTAAGTGACCAGCACCGCCAGCCCAAGCAGGCCCACCACCGTTCCGGCCAGCCCAAAGATAAATGCGGAAATGTGGAGCATCAGGGCGCACAGCCAGACAAACACTGTCAGAACCACGACCACCGGCGCGGCCAAAATTTTGAATAACAGCTTCATTTCTTTTCAACCTCCCATCTTTTTTCTAAGTAGGGCCTGCATTTTGCGCTGGCCTGTTTTACGTCCTCCGCCGTCAGTTCCCGCCGCCCCTTTGTCAGCTCCAGCTCATAATGGCTCTGGCAGTCCTCTAACAGCAGATCAAACAAATCCTCCGGCCCCTGGGCGAGACGGCCCCCTTCACAATAAGGGCTGTTCCAGTCCCACACGATATGCAGATAGCCCCGCTTTGTCTGGACGATCTCTATATCCCGATCCAAGGCCAGAAACTCCTTGAAAATTTCAAATACCTGTTCATACGTCAGCACCGCAGCCTCAACTCCTTTCTGACCTCATTTTAGCGGCCCCGTCCGATTTTAGCAATGTTGTCACCGGCAGAAAAAAGCGGAGGGAGAGCAGCCGCATTGCTGGCCGTTCTCCCTCTGCTTTCAGGGAATCAATCCCCATTCAGGAAAGCCCACCAAGACGGGCCAATATCTCATTCATCCCGGCCCAAAGTTCCTCCTGTTTTTGGAGAATATCCTCCAAATCCGTGTCATAAATATTCCCGGTCTGATGCACCCGGCGGGCCACCTGGTTGATATTATTGCTGGAGCGCCGCAGCAGCGAAAGAAGTTCCCGCAGCTCCGGCAGATCCAGCTTCACAATGTAACCGTCAATCGCCATCTTGCGGAGATATACGCCCAGGTTATTTGTGCCGAGCTGCTCCATCTTTTGACGGATCAGCTCACGCTCATGCTCTGTGACCATGAAATGAAGCTGAACCGTCCGTTTCCTATGGGCCATCAACGCACCTCTCTTTCCGGTTTCTTCTTTTTCGGTGTGCCGGGGCCGGATTGTTCAGAAGATTTCTGGAGGTTTTTCCGTACCGAGCGGCGGAGCTTCTTTAGCGGCTGGTTTCTGTCCTCCTCTTTGGGAATCAGCACGAAATGCCCTTTGCGGTCATCCAGACTGGAAAAGCTCACAGACCGGAAAGGCAGCATCGACATAAGCCGGTTCATATCCCTGGAATTGCCCCGCGCCATGAAGTCCGGTGAAAACTGCGCCATAAAATGTGTCCCATGCGGGCTGTTCGGTTCTTTCTGCGCTTGCAGCTCCGAAAGCAGGCGGGCCGCTTCCGTTTTGATTTCTTCATCGGAAAGCGGCGTCCGTAAATGCTGTTCCCGCCGCACCTGGTTCAGAAAAATATCGGTCAGTCCGGGATTGCTGGCATCCACCACAAATTCAGTGTTGCGGTCATATCCCCAGGCATCTGGATTTTCAAAGACCGGAATGGTTCTGGCCCAATCCTTATTGGAGCGGGAAATACGTCCATCCCAATCCTTTTCCCGGACAGTGGCGGCAAGGACATAGAGCGTCCTGTCCATGCCGAAAGCGTCAATGACCTCCAATGCAGCCTCTTTCCCAAGCCGGTTATCATGGTAATGCTCCCGGATCGCCGCTTCAATGGCCTGCTTGCAGGCAATATTCGCTTTATGGGAAGCGCGGTACTGTTCCAGCTCCCCATGCTCACGGGCATAGCTGCCCGGATAGGGATAGACCGGCGTTTCCAGCAGGACGCGCCTTTTTTCGGCTTCTGCCTCGATCATCGTATTTGCCCGGTAAACCAGGGAATCAAACAGGGTATCCATGTAGTCGGTTTCCCGCTTTTCAAACTCCCGAAACACATCCTCCAGCGGGCAGGGGGACTTTAAGAGGGCGTCGGCCTGGGCATCCGTCAGATTGCGATTCTCCAGCGACATCAGCACATCTTCCCGGACGGTGTATTCATAGGTGTGATGCAAAATTTCCTCCGGGGGCTGGGCCAGCAGCCACTTCCGGTAGGTTTCCTGTTCGGCGGACATTTTCTGATAAAGTGCCGTATTGCGTTCTTCGTTGGTCATGTTATCGTACCTCCATTTCTTTTTTATGGGATTTGTCCGGTGTTCCACGGACGGGCGATACCTTCAGCTTATCCAGCACCGAGGGCCGCTCTGATTTTGCCAGCCGCTTTGCCACCTGCTGCGGGGCCGCTTTGCTTCCGTCCATATCCAACAGCGCGTTCAGCTCTGCAAGACGGGCGCTTTTTTGCTGAAGCTCCGCTTCCTGGGGGAAGGGCTTTCCAAGCTCCGCCTTTGCCGCCGCCTGCTGCTGATAGAGATTATCAAGCTGGGCGTGTACCGCTTTTAAGCGATCCGGCATCCCGGCCAGGGCATTGTCGATACGGGTCAGGTTGCCGCGGGCATCCGGGCCTAACTCGACTTTGTAGCTCATTTCGCCTTTTAAGGTCAACTGATGATGAAAGCCCTCAAAGGAGAGGGACATGGTAAAGCCCCGGTAGCTGCCGATCTCCGTTGCTTCGGTTCCTTTGACCTCCTTGCAGGCTTCTAAGATAGCAGCACCGGCATTGTCCTTATCGGTGAGGGTATCGCCCCGAATGAACATCCCGGCAAACTCGCCCTCCGGGGGCTGGTGGGCGGCCAGCGTTTCCAAGTCCTTTTCAAATCCGGCAATGTAGCCCTTATTCTGCTCGATCTGTTCTGGAAAATATTTCAGCAGATTGTCCTCCAGCCGGTATTGCTGGCTCTGGTGGTTGGCTTTTAAGAGCTTCAGCCGTGACACATCAATATCCAAGTCCATCTTTTCTTTGATTCTCGGATCACCGGCACACAGCGCCTTGATCTCCGCATAGGACAGGGCTGTTTCGTCTATATCGTCACAGGAGCGCACCGGGGATTTTGAGGTCATAATCTGGCTGATGAACTTCTGCTTGTTCTCCACGGTCTGCCATAAGTAACTGTCAAAGGTTCCCTCGGTGACATAGCGGTAAATGTGGACAGTGGCGTTCTGGTTGCCTTGGCGGACAATCCGGCCTTTTCTCTGTTCCAGATCACCGGGCCGCCAGGGGCAGTCCAGGTCATGCAGGGCAATCAGCCGATCCTGGACATTCATGCCCGCGCCCATCTTGAATGTGCTGCCCATGAGGACGCGCACCTGCCCGCTGCGTACTTTGGCAAACAGCTCTTTCTTTCTGGCCTCCGTATTGGCGTCATGGATAAAAGCGATTTCCTCCGCAGGAATGCCACGGGCAATGAGCTTTTCCCGAATATCCTCGTAAACGCTGAATGGCCGTTCCGTGTCCCCCGGCTCCGTCAGCAGCTCCAGCGCCCGAAGCTCCGGGCTGTCCAGCCCACCGGCAGCTTTGGCCACCCGCTTTGAGGGCGCTGCTTTGGGGGTGGAAATGTCACAGAAAACAAGCTGTGTCAGCTTATCCCCCTGGCCGTCCTGCCAGATCTGCGCGATGTTTTCCACGCATTGATTGACCTTGCTGCTGGGATCATCCGGCAGCATGGGGTTTAAGATACGCTGGTCAAGGCCCAGCTTGCGCCCGTCGCTGGTGATCTTGAGCATATTGTCCTTCCAGGGTTCCACTTTACCGGCATGGACTTCTGCGGCCCGTTCGGAAAGCTCCTGCACCATTGCCTGCTGATGCTCCGTAGGGTGGGCCACCTCATTGTGGAACACGACTTCCGGTGTGGGGAGGTTGAGCTGGTCGGCAGTCTTTATATCCGCCGACTCTTTCCAGATGGTCATAAGCTCCGGCAGATTAAAAAACTTTGCAAAGCGCGTCCGCGCCCGGTAGCCGGTTCCCTCCGGGGCCAGCTCAATGGCGGTTGTGGTTTCTCCGAAGGTACTGGCCCAGTTGTCGAAATGGGTCAGGTGGTTGCGTTTCAGCATATCGTGCTGGAGATAGCGCATCATGGTATAAAGCTCGGTCATGGAGTTGCTCACCGGCGTGCCGGTGGCGAATACCACGCCTTTGCCTCCGGTCAGCTCATCCAGATAGCGGCATTTTAAGAGCATATCCGAAGATTTCTGCGCCTCGGTGGTGGAAATGCCCGCCACGTTCCGCATCTTTGTGTATAGGAATAAATTTTTATAGCTGTGCGCCTCGTCTACAAAGAGCCGGTCAACGCCCAACTGTTCAAAGGTAACGACATCATCCTTTCTTTCCCCCTTGTGCAGCTTATCCAGCCGCGCCTCCAGGGATTTCTTTGTCTTTTCAAGCTGCTTGATGGTAAAGCGTTCCGCGTTGCTGGCTTTTAGCTCCGACAGGCCATCCTCGATCTCCAAAATCTGTTCCTGAAGGAGCCGTTCCTGGCGCTCGGCAGATACCGGAATCCGCTCAAACTGGCTATGTCCGATGATAACCGCGTCATAATCGCCGGTGGCAATGCGGGAGCAAAATTTCTTGCGGTTGCGGGTTTCAAAGTCCTTTTTGGTGGCCACTAAGATATTGGCGCTGGGATAGAGCCGCAAAAACTCCGACGCCCATTGCTCGGTCAGATGGTTCGGCACCACAAAGAGGGATTTCTGGCACAAGCCCAGGCGCTTGCTTTCCATTGCAGCGGCTACCATTTCAAAGGTCTTGCCTGCGCCTACCTCATGGGCTAACAGCGTATTGCCGCCATAGAGGATATGGGCGATAGCGTTAAGCTGGTGGGGCCGCAACCGAATCTCCGGGTTAATGCCTCCAAAGGTGATATGGCTTCCGTCATATTCCCTAAGGCGGGTGGCATTGAACAGCTCATTGTATTTCTGTACCAACGCCTGCCTGCGCTGCGGGTCACGCCATATCCAGTCCTGAAAAGCGTCTTTGATGGCCTGCTGTTTCTGCTGGGCCAGGGTGGTTTCTTTCTGGTTCAGGACGCGGCGCTCCTTGCCGTCCGGGTCTTCCACCGTATCATAAATGCGAACATCCCGGAGGTTTAAGGTATCCTCCAGGATGCGGTAAGCGTTGGCCCGTTCTGTGCCGTAGGTGGTATAGGCCGCTATATTGTTATAAGCAATCGCGTTTTTTCCGGTGATGTTCCACTCGGCGGTAAACTCTGAAAAATTGACCTGGATCGTCCCTTTTAAGTAGTTCGGCGTATCCAGCAGCTCATACATAAACTGCTGGATATAGCTTTTATCCACCCAGGTCGCGCCCAGCCGGACATCAATCTCCGAAGCGTCCAGGTCTTTGGGCTGGGCCGCTTTCAATGCCTCCACATTCGATTTTGCAGCGGCATACAGCGGATCGTCTGCGGACAGGCTTTCCAAAACCTTCTGATACCTGGCGAGTTTTTCCCGGACATTACCGGAAAGAAATTCGTCGGCGGTACGGTAGGTCTTAAATCCCCCCGGCCCCAGGTCAAAGTCCAAAAACAGCACGCCCCTAAGCTCGGCGGCAATGGTCTGTTCGTCCTTGCCGGAAAGCCGGGACATATATTCCATATCCACGCGGGCTTTTTCTGAAATGGAGACGGCCAGGGCCTCGCTTGCGGTGTCCACGCTGGTAACGGCGGTGTGCTGCTTGATCGTGCGTTTGGTGAACATATCCGCCTTGCGCTCCAACCGGCCTTCCTCGTCCAGCACTTCCAGGGAGCAGAGCAGGTAATAGGAGCTGTCATCGGCAAAGGCCAGCGCATTGCCCCGGCTGTTGATAAGGCCGTATTTGTCGGTGAAGGTATCATAGAGCTGGTTCAGCCGGTTTTGCTCCAAACGGATGGATACCGCGTCCGAATCTCCCAACTGGAGGGCGATCAGGCGCTGCACACATTCCCGCAGCTCCACCAGACCTTTCACGCGCTCTTTGGCGGTGGAGTTCAGATTGGGCTTTACCATACGGCTGTTTTCCCGAAAATACACTTCACCGTCCACCACGGTATAGGAATAGTTTTTTACATTGGGGTCGGCAGGGATAGAGGTGTCGATGTCCTCGCCCTCGCCCAGCTCCGGCAGCTCGGCCTCCTGATACTGTCCGTGAATGTATTTGACCGCATCATGGAGCTGGTCGGCAAGGTTCAGGCTCTCAATGGGGGCAACGGTGTAATCCTGTTTCCCATACTGTGTGCTTTCTGATGTGGGAGTACCCAGCACCATTTCCGGGTGAGAGAGAAAATAGCTGTTGATGGCAAAGCCATCCTCATTTCTCCCCAGGTGTACCCAGTCCGGTTCAATGACAATAGGCCGGTCACGCTTTTGTAAAAACAGAATATCCGAAACAACCTCCGTCCCGGCATTGGCCTTGAACGCATTGTTGGGGAGGCGGATCGCGCCCAACAGCTCGGCCCGCTCTGCGATATAGCGCCGCACCTCCGGCGATTGCTTATCCATCGTATAGCGGGAAGTGACAAAGGCCACCACACCGCCGGGGCGCACCTGATCCAGAGCCTTTGCAAAAAAGTAATCGTGGATGGAAAAGCCCAGCTTGTCATAGGCCCGGTCAGATACTTTGTACTGGCCGAAAGGCACATTTCCGATAGCAAGATCGTAGAAGTCCCTCCGGTCAGTCTTTTCAAAGCCCGCAACGGTAATGTCCGCCTTGGGATAGAGCTGCTTGGCAATCCGCCCGCTGATGGAATCCAGCTCCACGCCGTACAGCCGGGAAGCGGACATTTCCTCCGGCAGCATCCCGAAGAAGTTACCAACGCCGCAGGCCGGTTCCAGAATGTTGCCGGTGGTAAAGCCCATTTTCCCCACAGCCTCATAGATTGCTCTGATAACGGTGGGGCTGGTATAGTGGGCGTTTAAGGTGGAGGCCCGCGCAGAATCATATTCTGCCGGTGTCAGTACGGTTTTCAGCTCAAGATATTCCGTTGCCCAGGAAGCCTTGCTTTCGTCAAACGCATCTGCAAGGCCGCCCCAGCCCACATACCCGGAAAGGATTTTCTGTTCCTCCGGTGTGGCCTGGCGGTGTTCTTCCTCGCATTTTTTCAAAAGCTGGATCGCCATGATGTTAGCGCGGAATTTCTGTTTTGGGCCACCCTCGCCCAGATGCTCGTCTGTGATGCGGAAATTGTCAGCGGTAGGTGTTGGCGGAGTAGGTTCCGGTTCCTCAACGTGCAGCCGTTCCACCACAATGTCATAGGGCAGGCCGTTTTTCTCCCCTGGATAGACCGTCTCTGTCTCCGTTGTGATTTCCGGCTGTGCGTGTTCGGTGGGCGCTGACTGAAACAAGTGGGCGTTTCGCTCATCCCGGCGCAGATGTTCCTCAAACTGTTCCCTGTTCATAGTTTCATGACTCCAGGAATAGGGGCCGGTGTCAATGCGGACATCCACATCTCCGATATAACCAATCGTGCCGGAGATCTCCCGGTCATCCAAGGGCAGCGTCACGGTATCGCCCACCTGATAAGCAGGCACACCCTCCAGATGGGCCGGTTCGGGCCGTACCGGATCATGGGAAAAACCGTCCAGCTCCTGCTGGTATAGGGCGCGGAGAACCGGCACGACTTCGCCCCAGGACATAGAACGCCTGGAGTGGTATTTGTCCTGTATTTCCACCTCAATGCCGGTAGTAGAAGCATAATAATCTGCGGTTTCGCCGGTAATCAGCTCCATCGTCTCGGTGCGGCCCGCAAGGGTATCGGAAAGCCGCTTTTCAATGTGGGTATTGCCCTCACCGGAGCGCAGCCAGCCGGAAATATACATTTTGTCCCGGTCAGTGAGCAAACCGGAGGTCAGCACTTCCCGCAAATCCGCGTCTGCTTTTTCCAGATCAGCGGAGAAAAACTCGGTGATAGGGCCGTTGCGGAGATCATACTGCAACAGCCGCTCAAAGCGTTCTATGCTTTCAGACCGGAACACCGGATAGCGCAGGGAGGGGTCACGGAGTTGCACATCAAGGGTGCCGATATTTTCAATGACAAAGGGCTTATCGTCCAAATAGACCGTATCGCCCACCTGATAGGCCGGGGCCAGCGGGTCGCGGGCCGGGGGCGCGGTATCAGGGATTACTTCCTGAATCTGCTTCCATTCCTCATCCGACACGGTAATGTCGATCTCATGTGTGGCGGGGCCGTCCCCAATGGTAATGGTATTGCCCTGGCGGGTCACGGGCTGGCCGGACAGATCAGGCGCAGCGACAGCGTTTCCCTCCAGTTGCGCCAGATATATTTCTGCTTTCGCCTCATCAGGGAATGTGACGATTCTCCCATCCACATCGGCATAGTAGTTGTCTATGGAGGAATCCCATATCGCAAAAGCATCCTCCGGGTCGGGAAAGGCATCGCTGGTCATTGTGACAGAGAATCGAGGTTCTTCTTCCTCCTGGGCAATCCGCGCTGCATCAGCGGTCACTTGCTGAATAAACGGGTCACGCTCCAATGCCTCCGGGTCAACCAGCTCTCCATTTACAATGCCGCGCTGGGCCAGGGCCTCCCGGATGGCAACCGGGTCAATATCATCCAGGTTGTCGTGTTCCTCCTGGGTGTAGAACCGATCTTCTTTGATGAGCTGGGCAATCCGGCGCTGTACCTTGGGCCAGGGAACATCGGTAAAGCCGCTTGGAACCGGAAACGCCGGGAGATCATCGCCATATTCCTGTTTGAGCCATGCCGCCGTACCTTTCTCACGGGCATGGTCTTTCATGTAGCGGACTACCGCGTGTTTGCTGGAAAGATCGCCGTTCCATTCCTGAATGGCAGCGTCCAAAGCGGCCTGGGGATCAGCAGGCCGCGCAGCTTCCGGCACTGGTACAGCCTGGGCCGGTTTCTCGGCCTCCTGGGGTTTTCTCTTTTCGGCCTGGGGCATAGAAAAAGCGGAGGGCTGTCGGCTCTCCGCTTCGTCAATCGCTTTGATCTGTTCCTGTTCGGAAAGGAACAGGGGCAGGGTCAGTTGTATATAAGTTCCGTCAAGATCATTTCCTCGGCCTGGGCCTTGCAGTTGTTCATCAGGCCCACCCACTGCATCGGGTCGCTGGCTTTCAGGCTCTCGGTCACGCCCGCCGCCTTTGCCAGTTCCGGCATCATCTGCTCCAATCGCCGGTTCGCTGTCTCGTCGATCTCCTGCAGATGTGCCGTCAGCTTCCCGGACAGCAGAAGGTTGTTGTAAAACACCGTCCGATGCTCCTTCAGATAGTTCTTCCGCATCCTGCCGTACTTGCCCAGGGGTTTCACTTCGGTCTGTTCCTCCAAGATCAGGTTGGGAATCTGGTAATCTCCGTTCTGGATATAGGTCAGTTCGTTCATTCGTCTGGCTCCTTTCATATTCATAGTGCTTGATGGCCGCGCCAATCTGCCGCAGTACCTGCTGGCTGGACTGGCTGACCGCTGTGCCAAGGGCATTGACCACAGCGGGCGTATTGAAATCAAAGATGCTTAAAAAGTCCTCATGGTCGAAATAGGTTTCCGGCTCCAGGCCACAGCGGGACATCAGCGAATAGGTGATGCTGACCGTTGCGGCACTTCGGAAAGCCACTCCGATGTTGAAATCATCATACTCCTCCAGAAAACTATCGTCAACGATGTGGAGGATGTCACGCTGGTTTTCCATCCAATACTCGTCGGCAAGCTGGACCGCAACCTTTTCAAGCTGGTCGGCAAGGCCATGCTCGCCGGAAATCTCATAAGCGTTCTCCAGAGCCGCCGTAACCGTGTCCTCATGCTCCGGGCGGTACTGCCAGAGATAGAGCTGACGGGCGTTTTCACGCCCGCCAGTGTCAGAAACATCAAATACATATTTCAGACGCGGCCTGTCACCGCTGTCATCAATGAGGGCAATTCCCTTGGAGCCGCGCCGTACATACCGGCGCATGGTGTGATTCCAAAGGTCATAATCCGCACAGGCCGTAGCATCGGGCCGCTGGGCGAAAATCATCATCTGCTCCGGGAAGGGGTATTTATAAAGCCGCGCCGCCGTAGTCAGAAAGGCCGTCCACCGCTGGTAGCTGCCAGTCAGCCCGGACGCGACGCTCTCGGCCATCTGTGTATAGCTTTGCAGTTTACTCGGCATCCGCGTCCTCCTCGTCTCCAAAATCCGGGTACAGCTCCAGCGCGTCAAACGCTTCATCGCTCATGCGGGTGAGCTTTTCCAGCGTGGAATCAGTCAGAGCTAAAAGCTCTGCCTCATCCGGTTCCAGATAGCCGCGCATTTCCTTCAGCGCATCCATCAGGCCCTCCCGTGTCCCGGTATTGTAAATGCACATCAGGTTCATTTCTTCAAACGTAAAGTTTTCCATCATCAAAGCTCCCTTTCCGCGCTCTTTTTCGGCGCTGTTTTTTTGTGTTCTTGTTTCGGTTGATTCCTAAGCTGCTCCACCACTGACTTTTTCTTTTCCCTCTGCTCCCGGTGAACGGCCTCGGCAAGATCCATGAGGGATATGGGCTGGCCGGAGCGGGCCTGTTTTTCCAGGTCGGCAACGGTAGGCTCCTTGGGGCCGTTATTGATGATCCCGTCAATCATGCCGTAATCGTCCTCCATTGCCATTTCCGCGTTTTTCAGCGGATTGTCCTGGGGAAGAAAACCGGGAACCTCACGAAAACCGAAGCTGTCGTAGTAATGACAGGATAGCTCACCGGCCCGTTTGATTGCAACAATGTCGCTGACGCTCATGGACGGATGATGATAGTCCACCGGATGCTCATTGTTGAATTGATAATCAAGCTGTGCCAGCGCAGCATTTACGCTGGGAGTATCGGGCAGCGGTGCCGTATAAACCAGGTCATAGTTGGCACGCTCCACAGGCAGGTCGTGGCTCTTGAGCCATTCCAGATTCATAAAGCGGATGCGCTGCGGGTCATCATCGCGTATCTGATAAATGGCGAAACAGTCACCCTCATGGGCCAGAAAAGCCGCTTCCCGTTCCTCCTGGTGGTCATGGCGTTCCATGATTTTCTCATGGAACATAGGGCTTTTCTCCCATTCCTCACGGGAAACGGCAAATAAAACCTCCGGGGCCTGGGTGTCAAAATCCTCCCGGTCAAAGAGCATTTCGGCGGTGCCTCCGTCCACAATGGCATAGACCGTCAAATCTTTTTCAAACAGCGCCATTGCCTGCTCCTTAGAAAGCGGGAGCATATCGCCGTCCAGATAGCCGCAGGCTTCCAGATCGGCCACACCCAGGGCTTCATCCGGCATAGGGTATTCATCCAGAACCTGCTCCGGCGCATCCGGCAGCATGGAGGTGGGTGGTGTTTCCACATCCCCGGACACTTCTTCCTGTTCCGTTCTCTGTTCCTGCAACTGCTGGTAGGCCGCATTTTGTAAGGTTTCGATCATAGCCAGGGGCGCGTACTTGATGGACTGTGAACCTACTTCGTGCATTTCACAGATTTTCAGGCAGGCCGTGGAGAAAGGCAGGCCCGGCGCGTCAAGCTGTCCGCCGTCCAGCTCCCGCAGGGTGTTCAGATCATAAAGCGTGTAATCATATCCGGTTTCGCAGGTCTGGAGGTGCAGATAGGTGGTATCGTCCAGCACATAGAGCTTTTCGGCCATCATCGTGGCCGCAACTTCGGCAGGAACAAGCCTGCTCTCTGAAATCTGTTCCTGTGTAAGCGGTTCGGGATAGTCGATATAGCCATAAGCCTGAATCCGGCTGTTTTCATAGCTGCGAAGCTCTGGTGTCTCGTTTACCTGGCTTCCTTCCATCACCGGATATGTCCCCTTATCCAGTGCCTCCTGGGTGATATAGTAGCGGTGGGATTCCTTTTGCGGTGCTTCAAAACGCGCAAGCTCCGTGATGAATTTTTGAGCCTGGGCTATGTTTTCGGGAATTTCGTCCTCGTCTACAATGGATTGAAGCCACTCTTTCATGTAGCCGACATTGCCGCTTGCAATGTGCAGGGTCAGCTCCTTCACAGCCTCCTCACGGTCATCCACGCTGTCCCAATAGCCATAGGTATCATAATCAAAGGAAAAGGTGTCTATGGCAGCGGCCAGTTCCTCCGCTGTCATTTCAGCAGGTTCCAGGGCAGTAGGGTCAATTCCGCGCTCTTTGCAGATCTCCATGAAATTCCGATCAATATCGGAAATAAGGCTGCTGGCCGTTTTTTGAATGGTGTCCAGACTGGCCTTTAGCTCCGGCAGCTCCTTACCGCTGCTCCAGTTAGCGATATAGCCGAAGCTGTTTTCGCCGGTTTCGATGCCGTAATACTGGCACACCGCGTAAGAAACGCTTTCGGCCTCGACTTCCTCTGTGTTGCGGTCTTTGGGTTTGGGCGGTTCCTGGCCTTCCTCACCGGCAGCGGCGGCAAGACGCTCTTTCTCATAATTGTGGAGCTTGGCATGGGTGATCTCATGGATAGCAGCGGAAACCGTCTGTACCTCGCTCATATCATCCCGGATGGCAATGCGCTGTTTTTCAGGGTCAAAATAACCATCCATAGATTCCCGGATGGCCCTGATCTCCATAGGAACAGGAGAAGAACGGCGCAGGGCCTCCATGAAAATCTCATAATTCTGCACGTTTCCGATCAGGTCGCTGGCAAGTTGGGGCAGGGGCCTGCCCTCGGTCTGCGACACATCAAACACGGATACCACCCGAAACATGGGGATAGAAACCTCTTTTTCCTCCATGATGGTCTTTCCATCTTTATCTAACATCGGGGCCTTGGTGTCCGGGTCGCGTTTGATTTCCTCAATCTTTTTCTTGTACGGGGTGGGCGCAATGATCTTGATGCTCTTTTCACCCTTTTTCACATGGCGTCCAAACTGGTCGCGCCACTTATTAAAACCGGCTACGCGGGTAGCTCCCGGCATCTGCATTTTAATCAGCATGACATTGTTTCTGGAATAGGAATGGAAACGGGACATCACACGCAGGTATTCCATGTACTTGTCGCTTTCAAACAGTTCCTTGATTCCCTGCTCAATGCTCTCGGTGATTTCCCGCAGCCGTTCTCTGTTGGTTTGCTTCTGTTCAGCCATAATGACAACTCCTTTCCTGGCTTAAAATGGGGATACAATCCCCAAATGAAAAAAGCGCCCCGGCGCAGGACAATTCCTCCTGTACCGGGGCGCGGCTCTTATTCTGTTTTGGAGCTTGCGCCCCTCATTGGGGGCCTAAGTCCCGCTGCTTTTGCACGTTCTCTGGCAGCGGCGCGGCGTTTTTCACTGTATGGCTCCCGAATCAGCACACAGCCTTTCGGGACGATGTAGGTGTTCGGGCCGTCCGGCTTAATCTGCTGCGGATATTCTTTGGTCAGGCGCTCCAGCTTCTCCAGCAGCTTCGGATCATGGGTGTAAACGCTGGCGGTCTTTTCGGCCTGGTTGTAAAGAATGATGGTTTCCTGTTCATACCTGGATAATTCCATAGACATCGCCTCCTTACCTGCGCTTTTTGCCGCCTCCATCAAACTCCAGTTTGAAGTTCACATATTTGCCGCCGTCATCGTCAAGCACCACAACGGCATCATAGGTCTTGCCGGTCTTTTCCGAATAGCAGCCGGAGAGCTTCGCCCGCCCGCTGGCTAAAAGCTCTGTCACAAAAGCCGTCGTAGGCTTCTTTTTCTTTGCGGTGAAAAACTTGCTTTCCTTCCAGATGGCAAAACCGCAGTCCCGGTTTTCGCATACAAATCCTTTTTTCAGCTCCACTACGGAACCGCCGCAGCGGGGGCATTTCCCCAAGCTCTCCTTGTCGCTGGGGAATAACACGCTGGCATCCTTTACCGCCTCATAGTGTTCAATCAGGTCTTTGAGCATGGCGGTGATCCCATCCAGAAACGCCTCCGGTTCTGCACCGCCGCGCTCGATCTCTTTGAGCTGATGCTCCCACTCGGCTGTCATGGAGGGAGACTGTATCTGCTCCGGCAGGACGGTAATCAGGGCCACGCCCGCATGGGTGGGCATCAGGTGGGTGGCCTTTTTCACCTTTTTGCGCTCCAAAAAACCCACCTTGATGAGCTTTTCCAAAATACCGGCGCGGGTGGCAGGCGTACCCAGGCCCTTGCGCTCGGCATCCTCCGGCATTTCACCGGCTCCGGCTGTCTCCATCGCAGCCAGCAGGCTGTCCTCGGTAAAGTGCGCCGGTGGCGTGGTCTTGCCCTCCTTGATCCCGGCAGTCACTACTTCACAGCTCTGGCCCTGGGCCAGTACCGGCAGGGCCTTGGCCTCTTTCTCTTTGTCCGGTTCCGGCTTATTTTTCAGCGTGTCCCGGTAACGTCCGTCCAGCTCCTTAAAGCCGGGATTTAAGACCGCGCGGCCCTTGGCTTTAAACTCATATCCGGCACACTCCACCACAACCGCCGTTTCCGCATAGGCATAGGGCTGGCCCACGGCGCAGAGCAGGCGGGCGGCGATCAGATGCAGCAGAGAACGCTCCCCGGCAGGCAGGCCGGAAAGATCAGCGTCCTTTACGCCCTGGGTGGGGATAATGGCATGGTGGTCGCTGACCTTGGCATCGTTAACGACTTGGGCCGGATTGCAGCGAACCGCTATGCCGGAAACAAAGGGCATGGCCTTGGCAATGGCATTTACCAGCACTGGCAGACTCCCGGTCATATCGGAAGTGAGATACCGGCTGTCTGTCCGGGGATAGGTGGCCAGCTTCTTTTCATAGAGGGACTGCAAATAATCAAGGGTCTGCTGTGCGGTAAAGCCCAGCAGACGGTTGGCCTCCCGCTGGAGAGTGGTCAGGTCATAGAGGGCGGGCGGTTTCTCCGTTTTCTCTTTGCGCTCTACCGATTTGATTACAGCGGCATCCGCCGCCATGCAAGCGGCCTGCACCGCCTCGGCCTGGGCTTTGTCCGCCAGCCGTTCCCCGGTGGCGGCAAAATCAGAAAGCCCCAGCGTTACCGTATAAAAGGGTGTGGGCTTAAAAGCGTCAATATCCGCTTCCCGCTGGACGATCAGCGCCAGGGTCGGGGTCATTACCCGCCCGATATTCAGCGTCCGGTGGTAGAGGCAGGAAAACAGGCGGGTCGCATTGATCCCCACCATCCAGTCGGCCCTTGCCCTGCAAAGGGCGGCGCGGTACAGACTGTCATAGTCCGCAGAGGGGCGCAGATGTGCAAACCCCTCCCGGATGGCCGAATCCTCCATTGAGGAAATCCAAAGCCGTTCCACCGGCTTTTTGCATTTTGCCTGTTCATAGACCAGACGGAAGATCAGTTCCCCCTCGCGGCCTGCATCAGTGGCGCATACCAGAGAGGTCACATCGTCACGGGCCATGAGCTGCTTTAAGGTGTCAAACTGCTTTTTGGTGTCGGGGGTAATCACATATTTCCAATGCTCCGGCAGGATCGGCAGATCGGATAACGCCCATTTTGCATAGCATTCCGCATAGGTGGAGGCATCGGCCAGCTCCACCAGATGCCCCACACACCAGGATACAAGAAAACCGCCGCCCTCCAGATAACCGTCTTTGCGGTTCGTGGCTTTCAGGACAGCGGCGATGGATTTTGCCACAGAGGGCTTCTCCGCGATTACAAGTTTATATTGCGTCATACGCCGGTTTCTCCTTCCTTGGGTTTTTGCTTGATAATGAGGTCACGATGGCAGAGGCCGAAGCACACCCTTCCATAGCTGGAACAGCCATAGCAGCGGTGGCCCCTGGGAGGTGCCGGAGGGCGGGCATCACGCCCGCCGCCCGGCTTCTGCTGCATCATGCGCTCCAGGGGATTGTCGGTGAAATAGGTCATTCGTCCTCACTTTCCGCGCCGTCCCCATCTTCGGTGTCCGTTTCATACTCTGCATCCAGCGCATCCGTTCCGTCCTCGTCCTCATCGTCCTCAAAATCGTAATCATCCAGATCAGGAGAGGTCTTAGTCTGCGGTTTCTTCTTAATAAATTTCAGGTAGGCAAACGCGCCGCCGCCCATCAGGGCCGCAAGGAGCAGGACAACCAGAATCCCACCGGCAGCGCCGCCCGATTTTTCCGGCTCCGGTTCGGTAGCTGTATCGTCAGCCGGTTCCGTCTCCACCGGCGCAGCTTCTTTTCCCAGGCACTCGGTCATGTTGGTGGCACACACCGGGCAGCTCGTATCCACCTTTCCGGCCACGCATTTCTCCTTGCAGGTGCAGGCCGCAGGCGTTTTCTCGCCGTCAGCATCCTCCGTCAATGCCAGCAGGTCGGCTTCATCCACCTGATTCAAGAAATGTACCGTTTCCTCGCCCTTATCGTCCCGGTCAATAATCAGGTAAAAGACGTTGCCGTTTTTGCTTTCCACGGTAATAAACTGTTTGCCGGTCTGGGTGGCGCTGCCGATGTCATCAATCAGCGTCAGGTTCCCGTCCGGGGTCAGGGCATTGCCCGCGCCGCTGCCGGTGAACAGCTCCCAAAGGGCGGAAAGCTCCTCTGCATCAAGAGAAAGAGAGAAGCTGCCCCCACCGGTGGCCGAATCCTTTGTATCACTGACGGTCAGATAGTCGGAATGGACATAGCCGACACGCTCCGGCAAAAGAATCTTGATCCAGTCACCGTCTGCCCCGATCACCTCCACAGTCGTTCCGTTGGAAAGCTGGGTAAAGGCGTTGTTTTCAAGCCCAGCGCCGGTGCGGACGTTCAAATTTCCGCCATTGGTGGTGACAGTGCCGGTGGCCGTTGGTTCCTCCGTGTCGCTGCCGGTAGTGATCTGGATGCCCTCATCGGTGGCGGTAATGCTCACCTTGGAGCCAAACAGGGCCGAAAGCAGCTCGGCGGTTTCCTTGTCGGTCAAAAGATCAGTATTGGCCTCATCCTCATCCGCAGAGAGATCGGCCTTGCCGGTTTCCTCCGTTTCAGGCTCAATGCCTCCGGTAGTTTCCCCGCCATAGGCAAAGGCGGGGATGGAAAAGGCCGTGACACAGAGCATCACGGCCAGCAGAGCAGACAAAAAGCGCAGCTTACATTTCTTCATGTTCAGATTCCTCCATTTCTCCCCGCATCACAGCGGCGGGGTCGGTTTTCATGGCCTGGATCAGCGCGGCAAGCTGGGTAATATCCAGGTTGTGGCTGTGTACCAGCTCCAGGATGTCGTTGTTTTCCAGCTCGGTGATCTGGCGCTCAATCTCACGGTTGCGGCTTTGCAGCTCGGAGATCTTGTTTTTGTTCTTGGTAAGCTCCCCACGGAGCTTGTTGATTTTTGTGTTCATAGCAGAAAATCCCTCCTTTATGGCAGTCTGCCGAATGTGTAAAAGTGCTGTTGCCAGTACGATGTGTTGATGCTTGCATAGGAGATCGGGGAGCCACAGTGAATCATCATTCCGTTGCCCACATAGATTCCCACATGGCTGACGCCCGGTGTGTCATAGGTTCCCTTGAAGAAAATGAGGTCGCCGGGTCTGGCGTTGGCAGAGGAAACCGGGGTGCAGATATTGCAAAGCCCCTGTGCGCCCAGCCGCCCCACGTTCCAGCCGGAATGATTGATGACCCAGCTTACAAAACCGGAGCAGTCAAAGGAAGTGGAAGGACTGGAGCCGCCCCACACATAGGGATAGCCCAAATATTTCTCCGCTTCTTTCAGCATGGCGGCAAAGACTTCATCCTCCAGAGCCTCCGGCGGCACATCATAGTCCAGATAGTCCTCCCGGCTGGAAGCGTTGGGGTACTGGCCCTGGGGGAACAGGTCAGGCCGGTTGCCCAGGGTAGCCATGTAAACTGCGTACATACTAAGCTGATCCTCGCCCATGATGTAGACCGGCAGATGGGACAGATCGAAGTTATCCAACGTCACATAACAGATATAGTAGTCATAGGGAACTTCCTCGCTGGTTGTCTCGCCGGTTTCCGGGTCAGTGGAGGTTTCGGTGCGGTAGCGGGTTTCCACCACCACATCCTCCGTCAGCGTGTACTGTTTTTCAAAGAGCATGGCAAGCGTACCTTGTACCTGGGAGAGTGTCCATTCCCCCTGATGGTAGGCCGTAAGAATGGACATTAACACATAGGGGTCATGTTCGATCTCATCCAGGTCATAGTGATACTCGTCATAGCCGCTGTGCAGGCTTTCGTAATGGTCTAACTCGTATTGCAGGTCGGCCTCCATCTGTGCATAGGCATCCTCCGCGCCCAGCATATCCTCATCCCGGCTTGGATAGGTGGAACCGGCAACGCCGGACAATCCGCCCTCCAGCAATACCGAACAGGACGAAAGGCCGTTTGCAAAAGCGCACACCATCAAAAACAGCGCAATGGCAATCCCAAAGCCCCGGCGATGCCGCCAGACAAAGCCACCGGCTTTTTTCGTTTCCTCGGCAGTCTTTTTTGCGGCCCTGGCTGTATTCTCCGCAGCCTTTGCCGCTGTCCCGGCTGTCTGGCCGGTACGCTTGGCGGCGGCATACTGTTTCTTGATCGCCTGCTTTTGCTGCCAGCGGGACAGCGGATTGCTGGCAAGCGCCGGATTTTCCTGCAAGGATTTTTGATACAGCACATTGACATTTGCCTTTTCCAGCCGCTTCTCGGCTCGCGCCGCAGCCCGGTAGGGCCGCAGCTTGTGGGAGCGGTAGGCAGACTGTGCCATGTGTGCGCCGGTTTCGGCGGTTTCCTCTAATTTGTGGGCGCTCTGAACGCCCACGTTGTCCTCCTCGGTTTCCCCGATCTTGCGGTGTACCTGGGAGAATAGGGTCTGGCCGGGGGCCGCTGTCACCGCATGGGTGAGCTTGGAGGCCGGGGCGGGTTTATCCACTTCCTCAAAGCGAAGCTGTGTTTTCTTTTTCCCGGTAGCCGGGTCAACAGTACGCTGCTTGACTTTTTTCTTTTTCTTGGGAATCTTGGCCCGCGCCGCCTCCGCCTTATCCGCAGCTTTGTCCGCATGGCGGATATGCTCCTTTAAGCGGGAATCCTCGCGCTCCGCATCGGTGAATTGCAGCCGGGGGTTCTGCCCCTTACGCAAACCATTCACCATCCGACAATTCTTCCAGCATGGCCTCCAGCTCCCCATAGAGGGCCAGATCGCCCGGCTCCTGGGTAACAGTCACCATCAGCTCGGAAAGCAGGGTGCAGAGAACGGTCAGCCCGGTTCCTTCCAGCTCCATGCCGCCCTCCATACCGGCCAGCAGGCACTCAATTTCCATGAGGCGCATCACACCGGCGATGCCGCGCTCATTAAAAGCTGCCGCCACATGATGCGCCTCGACAAAAGCGGAAAACGCCTCCGCAATGTCCAGAATCAACTGTTCCTTTTTTCTCGTTACGGCTTCCTCATAGAAGATGGAAGTATCTACATCATGGAATTTCATAAAATCAATCCTCCTTTTTCATTTCATTGGGTTTCGTGGTCATAACCGCGTACAGCTCGGTGTCCTTCGGGAAGCGGTCAATAAACGGCAGAATGACATTGCCGTAAAACAAAAGCCCCTCGCCCTCGCCGGAATGGGTCACATAGGAGAGTTGATGGGGGCTGATATTGAGCTGCTTGGCCAGGATTTGCCTGTCCCCGCCAGCCTGGTTGAGCATATACACGAAGTCGCTGTTTTCAAAGATGTTCTCCACCTCTCTGGAAGCTAACAGGTCTTTGACGTTCTGCGTGATGCCGGTGGGGATGCCGCCCCATTTGCGGAATCTTTTCCAGATCTCAACGGAGTAGGCGGCGGTCTGTTCCTCCTTCAGAAGCAGATGAAACTCATCCATATAGTAGCGGGTGGCCTTGCCAGCGGCGCGGTTGGCGGTGACACGGCCCCACACCTGATCCTGGACAATGAGCATCCCCAGCTTTTTGAGCTGTTTTCCCAGCTCTTTGATGTCATAGCAGACAATCCGGTTGTTTACATCCACGTTGGTTCTGTGGTTGAACACGTTGAGGGAGCCGGACACATAGATTTCCAGCGCCGTTGCGATATGGTGGGCTTCCTTTTCATCCTGCTTTAACAGTGCCTCATACAGATCGCCCAGGATAGGGATATTCTCCGGGCAGGGGTCATTTAAGTACGGCTGATAAATCTGGCGCACACAGCGATCAATGACCGTCTTTTCCACCGGCATAAGGCCGTCCCGACTGCCCACCACCAGCTCACACAGGGACAAAATAAAATCCGCTTTCAGCGAAAGCGGGTTTTCATCGTCCGAATAGTTTAAGTTAATGTCCATCGGGTTGATAAAGTCGGAGCTGGTCGGGGAAATGCGGATCACCTGACCGCCCAGCCGCTGCACCAGCGGGAAGTATTCGCCCTCCGGGTCGCAGATAGCAATGTCATCCGTCGTGATAAGGAAAGCGTTGGTCATTTCACGCTTGGCGCTGAAAGACTTTCCGCTGCCCGGTGTGCCGAGGATCAGGCCGTTGGGGTTCTTGAGCTTCTTTCTGTCCACCATGATGAGGTTATTGGAAAGCGCGTTTAAGCCATAGTACAGAGCCTCACCGCCGGACTGAAAAAGCTCCTGGGTGGTAAACGGAATGAAGATTGCCGTACTGGAGGTGGTGAGGCTGCGCTGAATCTCGATGTGATTGAGGCCCAGCGGCAGGCTGCTCATCAGTCCTTCCTCCTGCTGAAAGTCCAGGCGGGCAAGCTGGCAGTTATATTTCTGCGCGATGCTGGAAGCCTGGAATACGTTGTTATTAAGCTGCTGCTTGCTGTCGGCGGTGTTTAATACCAGGAAAGTCAGAAGAAACATTCTCTCGTTGCGGCTTTGCAGCTCCTTCAGGAGATTTTTCGCTTCGTTTCCATAGGTAGCCAGATCGGAGGGGATGATGTCCATATCATATCCGGCGCGGACAGCTTTTTTCTGCTCCTCGATCTTCATTTTATCCAAGTCAGTGATTTTGCGCTTGACCGTCTTGATGGCGGCAACCTGATCCACGGACTGAACGTGCATATTGACGATCAGGCTGCTCTCCATATCCAGAAAGTCCGCCAGCATCCGGTCATTTAACTCCGGGGCCAGGATTTGCAAAAAGGATACGGCCCCGAATTTCCGCCCCATACGGAAAACGCGCCCCTCCTTAAACTCAAAGGAAGTGGGCGCGATAAAGTCCTTGGTGGACAGACCGCTGGGGGCCAGCCAGTCCCAGGAAAAACGAAACTGGCTCTGATCGTCCATGTGGAAAACGTCATAGACCAGGCGCAGGCGCTCCATCCCGTTTAAGGGGGCTGCGGTAACGCCCAGCCGCTTAAAGTTGTTGAGAATGTCATTTTCGATGCGCTCCAGCCGGGGCTTTGCCGTCCTGATGCTTTCAGCCTCAATGCCGAAGGTGAGAAACTTGGTCTTAATGAGGCCGTTGTTGCCCTTGGCAAGCTGGCTCTGGAGCATCTGGGCATACTCGGCCCGGATGCTGTCAAAGGCATCATTCTGGGGCGGGATGAAAATGCTCTGTTCAAAGCTCTCCATGCTGGCACTCAGGTTCAGGAAAGAAAACTGAAACCGGATGGAGCTGTCAAAGTAATTGAGGAAGTCGCACCACGCATCGAAAATGGCGCTTTTGTCCTCATTCTGGGAGAGCTGATAGTTGATGTCCTGGAATTGGACGGTCTTGGTATAAAAGCTGTCCGTCACGCGGCACACGCCGTCCGGCCACATCCGTTCATAGGGAATGGAATCCTGGGCCGACTGCTTGTTTTTATCCGTCCGCTTCGCCCGTTCGATGGCGGCGGCGATCTCTTTGCGCTCGGCGCGAGTCAGCTTTCGTTTTGGTGTCGTTTTTGCAGACAATGCGCTGTACCTCCTTGTCTAAATGGTACTGCCGTTCCAACACGGCATAGAAATTGTTGGTCTGATAGGGTCTGTGCTTGGGGCGGACAAACCGCACCTGCACATAGTTGTGGATGATCTTTTCAAGGGGCTGGCCGTTCTTCTCGTAGATTGCCAGCATGAAAAAGGGCAGCATGACCAGCACCATGCACAGCGAGGCCGTACTGGTACTGACGCAGCTTTTCAGCAGAAAGAACAGCGGGACGCCGATCAGCCCACCGCTGCCAAAGCATACAAGCTGCCGCTTTGTCAGATTGAACATCACTTTTGTTTTTACCTTGCTCAAGTCCTTGGGGACGTTGACGTAGGCCATAGAAAGCCCTCCTTTCTGAAATCAATGGGCATTAAACACACTTTTTGCGAGGCTCCCGGTCTTAAAGAGGGTGAAGCACAGAAGAACCGTGTAGCCCACACATGACCAGATCGCGGCGATAATATCGCTCTCCATTGCAATATTCTGAACCAGAACCGCATAGATGCCCACACAGATAATGATTAAAAACGCCTGGAAGCCTAAAGCGAACAGGGAGCGGAGATAATTCTGGCCCATCTGTCCCCATTCCCGGTTGAGCATCGTTGCCATCGGGATCGGGGCCACGCTCGTCACCAGGTAGATCTCCACCATACGACCATAGACGATAATAAAAATGCAGATGGTCAGCGCCCACATGGTAATCCCCACGAAAAGGCTCTGGAACCACAGGCCGAACAGCGGCCCCAAGTCCATCTCCATCAGCCGCGCCTCCATATCGGTGACAACGCTGGAAATGTCAATGGACGCATCGGAGATAATTACGCCCGCCGCCCGGTTGACAACGCTCTGCGCCACATCAAACACACCCATAACGATATTCCAGGTGTTCGTGACGATCAGGATCGCCGCAGCCGTCTTGAAAATCCACTTGAAAAACATCCAGGTATCCACATCGTTTAAGTTGTTCTTGTCGATAATGAGCTGGATCAGCTCAAGGGTCATAACAAAGGCCAGTATCATACCGGCAATGGGAACAATGACCGTCTCGGACAGGTTTTGCACCATCGAGAATACGCCGCTGTTCCATCCCTGCGGGGTAGTCCCTACCTGGGTTGAGATTTCCCCGACCTTCTGGTTTACATGGTCGAACATCCCGGACAGGTTGCTGATGATACCGCCGACCAACAGCTCTTTCAGCCATTCAGTGATGGAATCCCATAAAAAATCCAAACGGTTTACCTCCTTTCAAGCCCTCCTGCAAGCTGCAGGAGGGCGAAAAGGATTTGTTTATGGGGTGAAATTAGCCGAACAGACCGGTCAGAAGGGGAACCAGGGTAATGCCGATCAGGGCAACGCCGCCGCCCGCCATGAGCTGCTTCATGCCCTGGCTCTTGGCGCCGGGATTGTCGTTGCCATAACCTTCCATGAGGTTGATAACGCCCCAAATGCCCAAACCAGCGCCCAGGGCAACCACCAAAGTCTGAAGAACACCAACCGCAGAATTAAAAAATGCCATAAAAAAGTACCTCCAAAATTTTTTTATTTGAAGGCACGTTATCCTCGTGTTCAAGAAATGCTGCCTTTAAGCGGGTGCAGCGTCCTCGCCGGACAGATCAATGTCAAAGGCTTCAAACTTCTCGCCCGGTTTCAGTTTGAGCTTAGTGGAAAGAAAACGCTCTATGTTAAAGGCGTTTTTCTTATCAAAATCGGATAGGTATTTGTAGTTCGGGTGCTTGGTGATGTCGTATTTATCCGACATAAACGGCCTTACACCCCGAAGCTGGAGGATGCACTTGGAACCGTCAAGAACGGCCAGCTCATCCACAGAGGCCAGCTCCTTACCCAGCTTTTGAAAGTTTTGCCCGTGGCTTTCCTGCGTACCCTTGGTGACGCTGGTGTTATACATATCAATGGTTTCTTTCCCCAGCGCGGCGCTCAGCTCCTTTAATGTCGTAGGCTCCGAGCCGCCCAGGAAGATCCGGGCATCCATGTTGCCAATAATCGTGTCGCAGTTGTCTTTGTAGAGGGCCTTGAGCTGGCTCTGGGCCTGCAAGACCAGACAACAGGAAATCTCGCGTGACCGGATGGTTGCCACCAGCTTTTCCAGCTTTGGAATCTGCCCGATGTTTGCCGCCTCGTCAATCAGGCAGCGCACATGAACCGGCAACCGGCCACCATATACATCATCCGCCTTTTCGCAAAGCAGGTTGAAAAGCTGTGTGTAGGCCATCGAGATCAAAAAGTTAAAGGTATCATCCGTATCGGACATAATGAGGAACAATGCTGTTTTCTGATCGCCCAGGGTATCCAGTTCCAGCTCATCATAGGCTGTTACCTCCCGAAGCTCCGCAATGTCAAACGGGGCCAGACGAGCGCCGCAGCTCACAAGGATCGACTTAGCTGTTTTGCCCGCCGCAAGGCGATATTTGGCATATTGGCGGACAGCGAAGTGATGCGGCTCCCGCTGGGCCAGTTCCTCAAACATCAGATCAACAGGGTTCTTAAATTCCTCATCGTCCTCGCGTACTTCCATCGCGTTAATAAACTCAATGAGGGTGGAGAAATTCTGTTCCTCCACAGGGGCTTCATAGTGGATGTAACCGATCAGGGCGCAGTACAGAAGCGTCTCCGCTTTCAGCCAGAAATCGTCCCCGCCCTTGCCCTCGCCTTTGGTATTGGCGATCAGGGTGGTGACGAGCTTCAGGATGTCTTTTTCGCTGTGAATATACGCGAAAGGATTGTAGTGGAGCGACTTCTTGAAGTTTATTGTGTTCAGTATCTTGATGCGGTAGCCGTTGCGCTGCAAGAGCTTCCCACATTCAATGACGATGCTCCCTTTCGGATCAGTGACCACGAATGAAGTCGGGTACGCCTTGGAAGTGCATTGCATCAGGTTTGGCTTCAGCCAGAAGCGGGTCTTGCCGGAACCGGAACCGCCGATAATCAGCACATTCTTATTGCGGGCGTACTTTGGATTCTTGGGACGGTTGCTCATCATCAGGCTTTCCGTCTGCGTCAGGATGATGTTGTTCTCAAACACCGGATCAACAAAGGGCTGGATGTCTTTTGGGCCGCCCCACCGGGCAGAACCGTACTCCACATCTTTCCGGTATTTTTTGGCGTTCTTGCCCTTCATATAGACGGCCAGCCGCAAGGCAGCGCCGCAGAGCAGGCCCACCAATAAATCCTGGGGATAGAAGCTGGGGAATGGAGACGCAAACGCCGCTGCAAAGCCATCCCCGATATGGAGCAGCTTTGCCGACAGGTCGGCCCCCGCAGCGAGGCGGTACGCCTGCCCCAGCTTAGAAGCATACAGGCCGATGAGCAGATACGGCAGATTGAGAATAACCAGCTTTTTGATATTTACCTGCTTCATCGTTCCAGCTCCTTCCGTCTTGTCCTGTCCGTCACGGCATTTTTCACCAGAGCTTTGAATTTCTCCAGCTTACCCAACACAGACTCACGCCGCTCGGCCTTTTTCACCTTAACGGCGGTGAATTTCTGAAAGGCGGCGCTCATGTTTGCCTCATTGGGCGCTTTGAAGAAGATCTGGTAATGGCCCTTTTCCGTCTTAAACACGGTATAGCGGACACCATGCTCCCTTGCGATACGGTCAAAATCCCGCAGGCTCTTATCCTGCACATCGACCTGACGCATATCGCCATGCTCCTTTTGCAGCTCCTCCATGCTGATCTTCCCGAAGGACTTTACATCAGGGCTGTCCCGGCTGGCTTGCAGCTTCTTTTCCTTGCGGTGGGCCAGGTATTTGCTAAGAGCAGCCTTTAAGACGCGCCCGGTAAACTTGGTCGCATTGATTCCCAGGGTGAGCGTCCTGTTTTCAACTTCTTCCTGCATTTCTCATCACTCCTTTCTGTCAGATTTGCAGGGCGGCGGTATTTCTAAGGCGGAACCACCAGCCGCCGAAGAAGATATTTCAGCATCAGGGCCTCCTGTTTAATCCCATATCTCAGGGAACAGATCCATTGAATCTTTATCCGGCTGTTCCAGCAAAGGGAAACAAACCTCTTGCAGATACCGTGACAGCTCCATTGCCTGCCCCTCCTGCGGAGGGATATAGCTGCCGGTAAACAGATCGTCATCCACTCCATACCGCTCGTTTCGCCAGCAGTGGATGTACATCCTTGTTCCAGCGCCAACCTCACAATGGCGTCTGCCGTTCTGAATGTGGAGATAAAGCCCTTCCGGGCAAAGCCCCTTTTGGAACCGGCAGCGCGGAAATTTCGGCTTGAGCTTCCGGTACTCCGCATCCATCAGGCCCTCAAAAAGTGCTGTCTGCTCTGTCTGGTTCAGTTCCATCATTTTCTGCCTCCTTCCTCACGACCCTGGCCTCTGACTGTGAGAATCCCGTCCAGGGTAGTGGTGGTGATCCGCAGCCGCTCCGCAATGGCTATATCGTTTTTCACATCTTCGTCCACGGCGCTTCCGCAGACAACCAGCACATGAGAACGGCGGAGAAAGTCGCGGGCCATGTCGATACCGTCTTTATGTTCCTGGGGAATTTTATCGTTCAGGAATAGGGGCAGAAACAACAGCGGGCAGACCGGCGAAAAACCGGCATCATAGAGCGCCCGACAGTAATGGGCGGCAGTTTCGGTGTTTTCAAATTCATTATCGCCCCAGGAGGCGGTAATGTATGCTAAAGGTCGTTTCATAGACAAAATCCTTTCTCCCGGTATCCGGGCATGAAAAAAGCAGCCCATTATGAGCCGCCGTACATATCGTGATTCACCAGCGCGGTGTAATAGTTCCCAATGGTCGTAGGAGCATTGAACAGCGCCGCCAGAAGGTATTGCTTGATGTTGCGAATCTTGGTCGTGTTCTGCTTCATACAGTCCATGACAAAGCGGATATGCTCACTGTTCAGCTTCAAAAGCCGTGACTTCACAACCTCATGGGGAAAGTCGCTGCCAGCTACCCGTGTATATTTCCGTCTGGCACAGACCGTTTCCACCATGATCTCAACAATCTCATCCAGATCGTCCGAATAGGGGCCATATTCCCGCTTTAGAAACTCATACTCGATATTTTCCAGAATCAACGCCCGATAACTTTCTATTTCGCTCATGGGCGTCGCTTCCCTTCGTTTCGCTTCCGGCGGGCTTCCCGCCGCATCTTCACGGAAAGGAATCGAATCGGTACTTGATCCATGAGTACTTGATTTTTGAGTATTAGATTCTTTAGTATTTAATTCTGCGGGCATTTCCAGATATGGCGTACCCATATCCGGGAAAACCACATCCGGGTTTTCCGTATCTGGTGAATCCGTATCTGGCGGTAGCGTATCTGGTGCGGCGTCCTCCTTGGGATGGGGCTGCTCGTAAATGATGTACTCCGTATCGGTAATACGGCCATTCGCGCCGCGAAGCTGCCTGCGGACAATATAGCCAGCGGTTTCCAGTTCTTTCAGAGCGGAGCCGATAGCGTCCACGCCCTCTTTGCAGATGGCGGCGAGGCCCCTGGTGGTATAGTTCCATTCATCCGGGAGGGACAGAATCATAGATAACAGGCCCTTGGATTTCAGGGTCAGATTTTTGTCCTTCAGGTGATAATTTGACATAACAGTGTAATCGCGTGTCCGTTGTACGCGATAAACAGCCATTGACTTCACTCCTTCCTTTTGCCGGTGGGCATGAAAAAACCGCAGCTATCTCAAAACTGCGGGTACTCAATGTTTCCTACGTCTTTTTCTGTCATACAGAATATGGCCCTCAACAATATGGGCATATCGCTTAATGCGGATTTCCTGGCAGTTCTGGCTTTCCAATGCCTTTTGATAGTCTGCTTCATTCAGAAACAGGCGCATCTCATCACCAGGACTGCCGTAGGGATTTCTCCGCTTGCGGACAACAAATTCAATCATCCAGCGGGTGCTGTCCTGGAATCGCTGCACAGCCAGAATATCATGGCCCTTTAATTCCCTGATGCGAGGGGTATCATTCATAGCAGCTCCTTTCTCAGCGTTCATGCTGTTGCTGGCGTTTACGCTGCCATTGCTCCAGCAGCTTGATGATGGTTTCCTCCATCTTCTTGGGCGTATAGCTCCGGGGAAAATACTTGCGGAGCGTGTCAGAGGTAAAAGTCACCTTATCCAGATCGCCTTTCTTTTCCTCCGACATAATTTTGAGGATTTCATCCTCCGTCAGCTTACCGATCTGGCTCAGCTTCTTCATGCGCTGTGCCTGGGAGAGAGACGGAGTAGCCTGCTCATAGTCCATCGTCTCAACAAGCTGTGCCTGTTCCTCTTTGGTCAGAAAAGACAGCTCATAGGCCGGGTTAAACGCGATTTTCTTTTCATCGACCATATCCAGCAGAGGCGGGATAAGCTCGGTCAAACGGATATATCGCTGAACCTGCGATTTGCTTGCGCCAGCATCACTTGCGACCTGATTTACAGCCCATCCCGACTTCTGCCCAACTTGGGGAGAAGTTAAATCTGTTCTCACACCCTGATGCTTGATGGCTTCCAACTTCATCTTGTAGGCATAAGCCCTCTCACTGGGCAGCAGACCCTCGCGCTGAAGGTTGCTGTCCACCATGATGATCGTAGCGGCATCATCATCCAGGCTGCGGACGATAACCGGCATTGTTTCTTTCTCGGCCAGCTCACTGGCTCGGTGGCGGCGGTGTCCGGCGATAATCTCATAACCGCCCTCTGGACTGGGGCGGGCAATCGCGGGAACCAGAACGCCATACTGCCGGATGCTATCTGCTGTCTCCATCATGGCATCATCGTCTTTCACCTTAAAGGGATGATTCTTGAATGGGTGCAGCTCCGCCAGCGGAACCTCAATAACTTTCTCGCCGCCTGTGTCGGCGCGGCTTTTCTTGGGAACAGCTTTGCTTTCCGGCATAGTCTAATCACCTCCTGATTTTGAGCATAAAAAATAGGCACTCATTTCTGAATGCCTATCCCAAAGTTTCTTATTCACTTTTAACCGTTTCCACGGTATAATGCGCTTAGACGATTGCAAGGTTATCGTGTAGCAGGAATGGCAGGAACCTAAAATACATCACAACAGTTCTGGTATGCCATATACAAAAATCAATCTGTACTCCCTGTTTTGCCCTTAATTTTTCCCTCACCAGCCTCCGCAGAAGCGGTTGTGAGGCTATAAAGTGGGGCAATCCCTGATGACACGATAACTTGCATAAATCCTTGATATTTCGGGCTTTTTTCGAGGTCGTGACGGTAGGTTACGGGTATGAACGAAGTCCTACAAAATCACTGGATTTGAATTCCAGTTTAAAAATGGCAGAAATAGTTCTATGAAAGGACTCTATCTCCGATAAATGAGCAATTTCGACACCTGGAAAGAATTGTGACAATTCAGAAAAGTTTTCCGTAGTTGCTGAAAAGACGTATGTTCCGTTGTCTTCCAACATGTTTTTTCGGTTGATAAGCTTACTTTTGGCACTACGCGCTTTTGAAAGCATTCTTTTTATATAAATGGCCTGCTCAGAAGCTTCAGCATCAACAGATAAAAGCCCTTGCTCTAAATTATCAGATATGGAGCATATTTGACTATTAATGTCTTCTATGGCTTTTTGGTTTTTGGAAAACTCTTTACGCGATATCTTGGCTATAAACTGCAATGTTTGTGCCTTTTTGTAAGTTTTCAGGTCAGCCTCAGAGGCGGCAGCTGCTTTTGCGGCCTCTTTCATCGGGGAATAGGCATCAAATAGTTTAACTAATGCATCACAGGCTTTTTTATTTTCTTCCCTTGCAAAATAGTGTAGCGGATGCTTTTCATCACAATTATTTTTTCCGTATACTCGTATGTATCTACCTACTGCATCACGGAATGATAAATCCTGCAATTCTATAGCGTATTGTGAATCTAACCATTTGCAATATTCTTCCCGTGTAATTTCATCTGTTTTCTCACGTGTTGCGCTACATTTCCATACCTGATTAACATTCTTGATATTTCTACAAAATGTATAGCTGTTGTCTCCAAAAACAAATGTAAAAAAGATATCGTGCTGCCCAACATTGTTGATAATGTCCGTTGTTGCAGCATATGTAGTTCCACCAAAAGCATAATCTATAATAAGTAAAAAAGTGGATTTACCAATTGAATTATCGCCAGCATTTGTACCAAGAACGACACTAAGTCCTTGATTGAATATAATCTTTTTCTGATAAAATGCTTCACAGTAAATTTCACTCAACATAGAATAACACCTCACGTTCCACGTTAAACCCCACTTTTTGGAGAGCAAATAGACAGTCAATTGTATCCAAAAATTCTTCTATGTTATTGAAATATTTTCCTGTGGCTTCGTATAGTGCCCATATTTCCATGCCATTATTATTGAGTTCACTCAGTAGTATTGGAAATTTGCTAAGTATGCTCTCGCTGTATGATGTGATTTTACTCGGTAATTTCATAAAAAACCTCACAATTCTGAACGAAAAAAGATACTACTGCTTCACATGCCTCTTTTGATGTAGAGGATGTTTTTTGCTGAACCCAATCAACAATGTGATTAAATATCATGCTTTTTTCCGATGTAATAGCATTCATTTTTACAAAACAGCATTTTACTTGAAGACTGAGAGCATCCATGCAAAACCCATTTTTGCCTTCAGCATCTTTAAACAGGTCACGAATAAATGGATAGTATAGTGTTACAAATGTAGATATTTTGTTTTTAAGGAGGATTTCCTGGTTATAAAACTTATTGGACAGCATGACAGGACTATAGTTTAGCGCGCTGAATTCTTCTTCCTTCAGTATGCTAATTTTTTCCACTACACCTGCAATCTCTTCTTCAAGTGCCAGTGAAATGGTCGCATCATGCAATGCTGTATTTTTCAGATACCATTTTTTCTTATGGAGTAGAATAGTGTAATCCTCTGCCGTAGTATGATAGTCTTGGCGAGCATGGCAATCTTTACACAGTGCAATTTTGTTTTCGAATGATTCTGAATTTTCCCCCAGGCGCGGAAGCTCACCAAATGTCTCATATTGTTCCTCAGTTGGACTGTTGGGAAAAATATGAGCGATTTCATACAACTTATTTTTCTTTAGTTGTTTTCCATTTTTAAGATCCTTACCGCAGAGAGGACAGACAAAATTGACCTCTTTTAAGTAAAGCATCTGATCATTCTCAGTTGGTGCTTTACGAGCAACCAAATATGGATCAGCAGTTATTTTATCTTTTGTACTTCTTTTGTCGTCCATAAATATAAATTTTCCTTCATGCACATCAGCTAATAAATATTCTTTATTCCAATATATTGCAAGTATTCAAACGTCCTATCGTAAAATTCCCTTTTCCGTGTCTCATCTGTATCACTACCCTTCGGAATGAATATTGCCATTCCCTGTCGGGCGCGGGTAAGAAGTACACGGTAAGCATTCTTGAGATAGAGCTTACGATCTTCAGAATTGACATTCATCCAACGATTTCCGACAAAGTTGTTGTATGTCCACTGATCACCATCGAAACGGAAATCTGCATCCCATGCAACGATGGAATAATCAAGTTCTAATCCCTGAATATCAAACTCCGAAACAACGTCCTCCAAGTAATAGCTGGAACGCACATCGTCTTTTCCATTCAGGAACCAGTTTGCCACCGAAATCTCGTTCTTCACAAAGATACCTTCCGGTTTCAGTCGTAACGCGCCGCTGCTGGCAAGTAGTCCATAGCGCGTTGTGCCTTGGCACTGACTCCGTACCCACCCTTTTGCTTTGTTTAGGTCGCGTGTCAGTATAATCGGGTACTTGTCCTTAATTTTTGTATATAGCTCTTTTGCTGCATCGGTGTCCACATCCAATACTGCCTTGACAAATGCTGCCAGATCTGGTGTGCGGAACGAGCGCACCGACGTTGCAAGATGCAGGTTGCTGTTCTCATGAATTTGCAGGTCGCTGATCATGTCGTCCCACTCGCGTTCGCGACGGTATTCCTCATCATTAAGCTGCGGTGTAATATACACGTCCCAATCCGGAAACGCACGACGCAGAGAATCAAACCATTCAGACAATCCAGCCTCTCCGGTGTTGATCTCCTGACCACCGCCAACAAGGCAGATGATAACAGCCCAATCCTGATGCCTGTCCATCGTGCTAATAAGGAATTCCGGTTCACTATATTCAAAATTAGGCACACCCTTTTTTGTCTGCATGAACTTAACTAACATGTCTGTTGTCCATGCCCGCTGTGCTTCATCAAATATAACGACTTTTTCCGGCGGAATATTTTCGTTTGCTACAAACGAATCCCTGTATTTATGCAAGATTTGAATAAATGCTGATGTGCTGCGCAGAGCATCGCTCTTGGATAGTTTACGTTCTGCCTGCTTTTCCTGCTCTACCTTATCACGTGCCAACGCTTCTTGCAGTACAGTGACGAGCGGAAAGTTTCCAGACAGGAATACCGCATGTTCGCCGGCTGCGGCATCGGAGCGCTGAATAGCCAGATTAAGTCCGACCAGTGTTTTTCCAGCACCCGGCACACCGGTTACAAAGCAAATGGATTTACGATGATTGGACTTGCTGTAATCTATGATATGGTTGATCTCATCAGTAGTAACTGTAAGATTTTCAGCGCCAGCATCGCTGCGGGTAATATCATGAACATTATGCCCGCGGTAAAGCGCCTGTGCAGCCTCGACTATGGTCGGAGTAGGCAGATACTCTGAGTTCTCCCACTGTACATAATCAAATGCCGGTTCGTCAAAACGATTTCCAATGTGTTGGATAGCGCCACCGATGTTTTCAGCATTACAGCGAAGCGGTTCCACTATGCGATCACGAACTGTCAACTTATTCTGATATCGGGGCGCCTTCGTTGAAATCATAATGGGCACAAGTAGTTTATTATGGCTCTCTTTCTGGAAGTTTCGCAGATCCAAAGCATAGTCATAAACCTGGTCGTATGTGCTCTCGCGATACTCCTTGTCACCAACTTTGAACTCCAACAAAAATACGATGTTTTTATATAAAACCACCGTATCTACACGTTTTCCCATTCTTGGAATTATATACTCAAAGATGATCCGTCCATCTGAAAATACGCGCAACTGATCTTTGAGAATCTCAATTTCAGATTCCCAAGTATTGCTTTGTTGAATTGTAGTCTCCGCCGAAATGTCGTTAGCATGAATAATGCCGAGGATTTCCTTGTCTGATTGATGCAGAAAATCCGATATTGATGCGGAATAATAAGACCGTAAGTTGCGCATCTAAGCCTGCCTATTCTATTATTTCATACTATCGCAAGAGATATATTTTCACTTATTTCCCCTGAAAAATCGTATCATTGTTCATCATCCAAAAGCGTGTCGCCGTCATCTAACAATGACAATTGCTTATAATCGCTTGTTGTCCGTTCTGCTTTACCCGTGTATTTTATCAGGTAGAACGGCAGTATTTCTTTCAGATCCTCCGGCCATGGAATGTTTCTTAGTTCTGCGACCGTGTTCGAAGTAATGTGCAGAAGTCTGTCTTTTTGTAACGGATCAAGGCTCCTATATAAAGCACTCCACTTTTGCGTTGTTCCATTCTCTTCAAAATGGGACCTGAACATTATTAGTTCTCTTGGCATGGCCAAAATTTCATAATACTCTTCAATGTCCCTGCCAAATGCTTTATAGAAGAAATTAGAGCCGGCTGCCACTACGCCCTTCGTAACCTGCAAAATGGCTGATATCGCTCGGATCTGCTTTTTTGTCCAATTCGCACCGATATAGCTACGATCAGTACGGTCAATCGGGGAGTACTTCATTGGGAAAGAGAAAATCTGAATACCGAGCTCTTTGTTTAGCTCTATATTGATCTTCAGTCTCTCGTATAGGTCCTCCGGCTTATCCTTGTAATTGAATAACACATAATTCGAAATTTCTTTAATTCCATGACGATGCGCCGTGCGGACTGCTGCAGAGTATTTTTCGGCAAGGTGAATGTCATCGAATGCAATGCGCAGAGGCTTGATAGCAAGGCGAGCCAGCTGTGCCATGTTTTCATCATTGATCTTTCTGCCATCCACTCCCTGATTGAAGTCCAGATAACGAGCCTTTTTCGTTTTGCTTCTATATTTTTCAATGATCGGTATCAGCTCTTTCTCATGCTCCAGCATATATGCGGCATAGTCGTCCGCATCCTCCGCACCGATCACGATCTGCAAAAAAGTGTCAAGTATTTCTGCAGATTTGATTCGTTTCTTGAAAGTTTCGAGATATGCCATCAGTTTTCTATCAAGAAATCCTGCGCGATCGCCGTTATGATAGCGCATCATAATTATACTGAATGCTCCTGGGTCAGCAAACTTTGCACCCCGACCGAAACCAGCCGTGCACAAATCGTCAACAAGAGCGGGCAGGTCTGGCGTATTCAGTACGTTGTTATCAAGCAGTAGAAGATTCTGCTTAGGTCCAAATTTCGCATCGATCGCCTTAATTTGCTCAATAATATTATTAGTAACATGGAATTGAGGCTCCAAAATAGGTACAGCACAAAACGAGCAGTGATTTGGACAACCGCGTGTAGTGTAGGCGAAATAATTATCACCCGCGGGATATTTATAATCAATATCTTCCAAAATATCATAGTCAAGCGGAAGTTCGTCTACGTTGATATCATTGTCATCGCCAACAACGGACGTATCTGTGAACAAGCCTGTTAATATATGCGACCTGTCAATTCCTGTTGCCTCAACAATTTTGTCTGGCATAAGAGAAGACATTATTCCACCAACATAGATAGTATCAATGCTACTTGCAAGGCTTATATAGTGATTGATCGTTTCAACAACTATGTCAAAATCGAAAGTAAATAACGTCGTCACATATATCCGGTCCCATACTTCCGCATCAACTTTGGGATCAGTTCCTTTTACAAAACGGACTTCATCCCCAAGTTTTTTATGATAGGTGCTAATTTTCATCAGTCCCATCGGAGGATATTTGTTTTTATAATTTGGCTCAACTAATAAGACTTTCATTTCTTTTTCACGCTCAATTCGGTTTTTATCTGTTCACGTAGTGCCTCTGCTGTCTTCGGATCTGCAGCAAAGTAAGTGTCGATCACAGAAATTATCCTTTGATATAGCTTCCGTTCATCGCGGCTATAGGATGATGGAAGATCATTTTTCGTGGCATATCCAGCATTGGTAATGTTTTTGCTTATAGCAATTTCTCTTTTAACTGCTGCTTCTGTTTTTTCAAGCGTTTTTTCAACGGTCTCTCTGCGTTCTTCGCCAAATGTTCCGCGTTCAAGTGCTTTCCTTACGGTTTTCTCTTCTTTTTCTCGTGCTTTGACGATTTTTTGAAGCTGCTCCGAAACTTGTTCGCGTTTTTCATCGGAAGTAATTACGCCAGATTCTATTTTTTCTTCGAGCTTTAATTGCTCTTCGTTGAGTTTGTTCAGATTCCTCAGAGCAGATGTTGCCTCTGAAGTACCACGACGATATTTTTTATTAATACTTCCAGCCCATCTGGAAAGAGCTTCTTTCATTTCGTTATATGCTACGCCAGGCTCAAAATCATCACGTTGCGAATTCGGCACCAAATCATCATGCAGAACATGAATTTCTCCGGCGAAAAATTTGTTTGCACGTGATGCTTCAATGGCAGATGAGAATGGGAAGAACTTCGAAAAGGTCTCGTTGTCTCCAACAAGGATATTTCCTTTTCGGAAACGAATACCCTGAATAGACTGGTCGCTAATAGAACCACTGAAATCTGTTATTGCAAGCCAACCTATATATAACGGTTTCCCATCGGAGGCTTTCTCATATATAAATTCGACATCTCGAATAAAATCTTTATCTTTTGTACGTTCCTGTTTTCCAGTAGATATGCTTCGTGAATAGAGCTTATATATAGGTTGTTTTCTTGCGCCACGAAGAATTCTGTAGCAAGTAATCGGAAATCCTTCTTCTGAAAACTTCTCTCTGATTTTGTGGGCTTGCGTAAACTGTTGACTGTTAAAGTCTACAGGTGCCGTTTCTGCCAAATAAATCATAGCTGCAGATTCATCCAGAAGGCCGGATTCTTCCGGCACACCTGTCATGACCACTTCAAAAAAGTGGCTGCTGGTGTCCTCGGGCGTTTTTTCAAAGGTACTGATTGCCTTAAACGTTTCCATAATATCCGAAGTTTCATTGTTGCTTTTTTGAAGTAATTGCTGCATACGATCACAATCGCAAGTCATGATTGTCTTCGTGTTATCCCCAACAGCAGACGTAATGAACTGGACCTGCGATGCGTATGCCAATCCTCCGAGACGACCGATACCGCGGAATCCTCGTTCAGATATGCCGTCCTTATCGGAAGCTCCGACGTTGAGAAGTTTAGTCTGAGCAATATCTTGGGAAATACCAATACCATTATCTTTTATGCTAATTCTCCTACCGCGGGCATCAATATCGATATGAATAGTAGCTTCAGAAGCAGAAATAATCTGCGCTTCAACGGCTTTATCTATGGCGTCAGAGGCATTCTGTATGTACTCACGAAAAACATGCATAGGATTTGAGTACATTCCTCGTGTCAGAATTTCCAATAAAAACTTGCCGGCAACAGGCTCGCTCATCATTTGCTACCTCCTTGGTTATAGGACGGGAACGGGAACTGAACTTTAAGAAGGGTCTTGAAAACAGGATGATGTATTATCAAATCTCCCTTTTTCAAACGAGTCATCATATTGGCATATACCGATGGAACAAATTTATAATCCGGTCGGGATACTTCAATGGCATTTGTTCGACCATATATATTCGTTCCACAATTGCCTTTAATGCGATCATGTATAGCACTTCGGAATTGTTCAGCAGAGAACAACACAACACCTTCAGAACGGCCGCGCTCTGTTATATCAAGAAGGTTAGCCAACAACGGCGAGTTCTTGTTAGACGAGGACGGTGCATACTTGTTTAACTCATCAACAAAAATGATGATTTTCTTCGGTACCGGCTTTTTGCTAGTGCGTTCGTCTTGATCGTAATCCCCGTGCTTCAAGGAATAAACCGAGCAGATAATATCACCAAAAACAAGGCACTGTAATTGCTCAGTGAGTTCAGCAATATCAACGACCATCATTTCACCGCCGTTAATATTCAAAACTTCGTCAGAGAGGTGGACCTGGTGTTGATCTTTTGCATCAGACTTTGAGTTAACGAAAATATCATCGTTAATTGAGTTGTTTATAAGCCTTCTAAAACGTTGCCAGGATTGGATCAGAATACTGGTATCCTTGCTCTTGTTATTCCCCTTGCGACAGAACTCAGTAAGTTTTTCTTTGAAGTCTGACCAACTTAAATCCCCTCTGAATTCTTCTCCGTAATCAATGTAGTTAAGAATCGATTCAATCGTCCAGTTTGGATCGTCAACATTGGCAAACAACATGTCTACTTTGTTGACATCATGATTGAAAGTATAAACAAAATTTGATGCTTGCTTCTCGGAAAACTGTTCTTCCAAATCTTCAACAGAAAGTGCCGTATTAGCGTGAAGCTTATCTTTTGATTTCCGATAGGGATAGAGGTATTTGACATTTTCAAAAGGAGTGCATGGTACTCCCAAATCATCCCAATCTTTTCTCTGAGCGTCAGTGATCTTTTCATTTGGCTGATGAACATGGAGAAGGTCATCACCTTTCACGTTCATAACAATAATTGCTACATCATCTTTGCATTTATCTTGGATTGCTTTAAGTAAGAACATTACATAGCTGGTTTTTGTGGCCAATCCTGAAATACCTGAAATATTCATGTGCGCGCCCTCTGGGCCGATCAAAAAGTCTCCGTTATATTTAATTGGAACTGAGACATTATTACCTGTTCTCATCAGCCCAGCAGGAATAGCCGTTTTTTCATCTATACTATCAAGACCGAGAGCTACCTGGATATCATCCTCATCAGCTGTGTAAACTGGTGATCCTTCAAAAACCGGCATATAGTTTTCTTTCGTGTTATGAACGACAGCAACTTTCGCATAAGAAAGAGAGAGTCTTCTTGTCAGAGGAACAGTATCGACATTGCCGAAATCAGATGAAACATAATTGCTTATATGACCAGTTCCATCGGTAATGTGAAAAATGTCCTGAACAACGCCATAGGTAATGGAATTATCCGTTTTATTCTTTACAAGGACAATGTCAAAAGGGCTTAAGATCGTATCATCAGAAAGCCAAAATTGAAACTCATCACAGGATGATGGATTCTTTTCTGTGGCAGATACCTTACCGATTAGTTTTCTTGTGCTCATATCTATTTCTCCTTATCACCGAAAATCTCGCTTGAAATTATTAATAAAAACCAGATCACTCTCAAAAGATGACTTAATGAGTGTTTCTGTCATGTAAACCGGATATAAATGGCTTGCCCATCGTTCATCTCTACCATAGCAGGTTGGAGCACCTTCATTAAGGAGAGAGAGTGAAATATTATCTACTACTGACGAATTTAAACCATCGATATCGTCCAAAGTGGCCATCTTTTCAATTTTGATGATACCCTCTAATGGATTTGACACCCTGTTTCGTGGGCGAATCCTTAAATACCAGCATCCATATTGCCTATGACGACTGTTTTCTTTAAGAAAAACAGGCGTTCTCTCACCATAGTCAAGTTTCAGCAATTCTGCACCGATCTGCGTTCCACCTCTTTTTGCTTTACTCGAAGTAGGAAGCATAGGATCAAAGCTTTTTGAAACGCCAACGGCATTATAGAACATATCGGCAAATTCCGGCTTTCCTGTGTCTTGTCGGATAAACTGTAGCGGTCCATCGACTATAAGCATACGATCTGTGGTAAGCGTTCCGGAAGTGACCATATCTCCTAAAATCTCAATTTCCATATCATGCATAATAGAATTTGCTTTTGCAATCGCAGCATTGACAGGAACATTATCTTTTGCAGGATCAAAGCGGTATTTAATTACATCAAGATTTAAGTTTTGTGCAACGGATGTCTTCAGAATTCTTTGACGGATCTCAGCAAAATCCACATCGCTCATCCTATCGCTGAGCAAGAGAAGGTTTTTACGTTGTACACCATTGAAGGAATGTAACTTTTTCTGGGTATCACGTTCTGTACAGCCAGCTCTAACTTGAGCAACGACAACTGGGAAAATCTTTTTTCCTTCAATAACCATATCCCCAATTTTATATGTGCGTCGAGACCCATCCATGAAATAAGAGAACAAAGAATATGTGCGATCCTCATTGGCTAGATCAAGTGAACGTTTCTTTCTCGACTGATCGGTTTCAAATGGTGCGCCCATTTCTTTTATTTCATCACCCTCATCCTGATATGGTTCCTGATAATAATGATCCAGATCCAAACTTTCATTATGATATAATGTGATGTTACATTTTCCAAACAAGTCACTAAGAGTTGACATTGTTATTCACCTGCTTTCATCTTCTATCAAAGTTGACGCAACTTTGTTACTGTAGGAATGAATTCGACAATGTCCCCGAAGTCACATTCCAGTACAGTACAGGCCCTTTCAAGAATAGCCATATTTACCGGCTCATCTCGACGAAGTTTTGTCATGGTATTAGGAGCAATATTAGCAGCCTTCCTTAAATCAGCTTGACTCATTTTCTTATCAATTAATAGTTTCCAAAGTTTATTATATGAAATAGCCATTTCAATTCCTCCCACTTGTCGGATCGGCATAATGCTACAAATATACAAGATAATTATAGCACAAAAGATCGAATTTCCAAAGATAATATCGCAATTTATTGCGAGTATTTTCCATTATTTGTATTTATACGGATTTGAACCTTTAGTATTAGCCACTTTTTGAAATATAAATAGTAATAAAACAAGCACTTCTTCGCAAGTATTTGAGATAATATAGCAATTTTAAGTTAGATTTTATGATTCGAATCCTACCGGTATGTCGAATGATGTTTTCTTTACAGAGCAAAGAAACGTAAAAAGTACACCAACCATTTTGAGTCATTTTCGGTGTAGGAAACGAAAAAATGGGCTCCGGAACAGCTATGTTAGCCATCTCGAAGCCCGTTTTGTCTGATTTTATGCGATTTTGCTTGTGTTTTGCCCCGAAAAGCACAAAAAAAACAACCTTTATCTTGGTAGACAAAAGTTGTTTCTTTTATGGCTCCCCCTGTTGGACTCGAACCAACGACACTGCGGTTAACAGCCGCATGCTCTACCGACTGAGCTAAGGAGGATCATATGGAACGAATTGATTTTACATAAATAGCTTGCGCATTGCAACGGCAGAAAATCCGCATTATTTCAAATTATTGGCTTCTGGCTCCTTGATACGTTTATTTTTGGCCTTTTCCGCTGCTTTGATTGACGATTGCGCCGCAAAATTCTATAATAGAATCATGGAAAAACCAATCAATCAAGAACTGTATTCGGAAACCAGCGAGCCCCCGCGCAGCATCATCCGCTCGGATTTGCTGCTGTATGTGCTCGTGCTGCTGCTCGTGGTTCTGCTGATCTTTGTCGTCAGCGCGCTCATCGTGGTGTTTCAACTGCCGGAACTGCTGTCGCAGTTGGTTCTGTTCGCATTTTTGTGGGCGTTCGGCTGGCGGCTGTACCGCGTGCGCCTGATCAGCTATCGCTATACGCTGACGGAACGCATGCTGTCGGTGGAGCGCATTGTGGGCCGCCGGGTCAAGCCCGAGCTCGCGGTGCATCTTGCCGACATCACGGGCATCCGCCCCTGCTCCGCGCTGTCCGGCGAGGAGGGCGGCAAGCGGGAGCGCCTGTATCTGGGCAAAAAGGCGGACGCCACCGCCGTAACGTATCGCGTCTCCGGCGTGCCGGCCACGATGCTGCTGTCCATGAGCGAAGAGATGCGCACAAAGCTGATTGCACAATGGAAACTCACTCGCCGATGACGGATAGCATGCAGCCAAACCGACCGATGCGGCGTCCGCTGCCGCACGTTCTCGGAGAATATGCGGAAAGCGGCTGTGCGCGCTACCACATGCCGGGCCACAAGGGGCGCGGTATGGGGGCGTTTTTGCCGTGCGAAGCGGCGCGTTGGGACGTCACGGAACTGGCCATGACGGACAACCTGCACGAACCGACGGGCTGCATCCAGGAGACGCAGCGCATGGTCGCAGAGGCATACGGCGCGCGCGCCTCCTTCCTGCTGGTCAACGGTTCTACCGCAGCGGTGCAGGCCATGCTGCTCTCGCTCGACCCGTCCGACCGGCTGCTGCTGTATCGCGACTGCCATCGGAGCGCGCTTGCCGGCGCCGCGCTTTCCGGAGTGGATACGGTACTCGAGACGCCGGGTTATGACGAGGCGACCGGTCTACTTGCGCTGCCGACGGCCGGCGAGCTCTCCGCCGCGCTGGAGCGAACGGGCGCAACGGCGGTGCTGGTCACATCCCCGAACGCCTACGGCTACTGTGCCGACCTTGCCGCGCTTTCCGAAGCCGCCCACGCGCACGGCGCGCTGCTGCTCGTCGACGCTGCACACGGCGCGCACTTTGCGTTTTCCGACCGGCTGCCCCCCTGTCCCGCCGGGGCCGCGGATCTGTGGGGACACAGCCAGCACAAGACGCTCTGTGCGCTCACGCAGGCCGCCACGCTCCATCTCGGCGCGTGCCGCATTGCGCCGGAGCGGGTGCAGCGGGCGCTTTCGCTGCTGCAAACGACGAGTCCCTCCTACCTGTTGATGTCGTCGATCGACTGGTCGGTGTTCATGGCGGCGCGGGAGGACTGGGCGAAGCATATCGACCGCTGCGAGGTGCTGCGCCGGCAGATCGATGGAATCGCCGGCCTTTCGGCCGAGCCGGCGCTGCCGCGGGGGGCCGTAGACTATGATAAAACGCGCATCGTGATCGATGTGTCCGATCGCAATATTACCGGGTTTGAGGCGGATGCCGCATTGCAGCACAGCGGCGTATTCGTCGAGATGGCCGATGACCGCCGCCTTGTGCTCATCACATCCCCGGCGGACGATCCCGCGTGGGACGAGAAGCTGCTCTCGGCGCTCGCAGCTCTGCCCTATGGCCATGTGCCGCGCCGGGCGGTGCCGGCATGGCGCAGCGCGCCCTCCGCGCGCCGGATGAGCATCCGCGAGGCGTCGCTCAGGCGCACGGAGCGGGTTGCGCTCCCGCATGCGGCGGGGCGCACGGCAGGCGAGGCCATCGGCCTGTATCCGCCGGGCATTGCGCTGCTGTCGCCGGGCGAGGAGATCCGTCAGGAGCAGATCGACGAGCTGTTGCTTCAGCAGCGCGCGGGCGCGGTGCTGTTCGGTGTACACGGCGGATACATCGCCGCCGTATCGGAGGAACCGTCATGAATCGGGAAACGCTCATCCGCTGCATCCAATCGGGCCAGATCATGCACGCCGTGCTGTTTGCCGGACCGGAGGGCGCGGGCCGCAGGGCGCTCACGCACGCGGCGGCATCGGTCTATCTGTTCGGCGAGGAGCAGCCGGAAAGGCTCGAAAACTGTCCGGACTATATGGAATTGCAGCCGCCCTATGTCGTGGAGATGATCCGCACGCTGACGCAGAGTATGGCGGCGCAGGCGTTCTCCCACGGGCGGCGCGTGTTTGCGCTGCTCGACGCGCATCTGATGAACGCGAGCTGCCAGAACGCGCTGCTCAAATCGCTGGAGGAGCCGCCGGAGAATACGCTTGTGCTGCTCTCGGGCAGCGAAGCGGGTCTGCTGCCGACGATCCGCTCGCGCTGTGCGATCGTGCGTCTCGGCGCAGGGAACGTGGCGGACGTACGGGCGCTCCTCGAAGCGGAGGACGTGCCGCCGGATCGGGCGGCGCTGTGCGCCGTCTGGGCGGACGGCGTGGCCGGCATGGCGCGGCGCTATGCGGCCGATGCGTATCAGACGTTTCGCGCGGACGCCGCGGGCTGCCTCGAAACGGCGCTTTTCGGGGGCTCTCCGTTCTCCGCCGCGTCGCAGCTTCTGCAAACCCCCGTGTGTGAAACGGACGAAAGGCAAAAGCAGGAAACGGTGAATGCGCCGCTGCTGGTCGAAATCTGGCAGAGCCTCCTGCGCGATGCGCTCCTGACGCAAACGGGCGGCGCGCCGCTGCAAAACCCGGATCAGAAAAAGCTGACGGGCCGTATGGCGCAGCGCTTTACAACGAGACGGATTCAGGGTATCATACATATATTGAGCGATGGCCGGCGACGGCTTTCGCTGGGCGCGAGCGGCCGGCTCACGGTGGATTCGGTGCTGGCGGCGCTCATGGAAAAGGAGAACAAGAGGACATGACAACTGTGGTTGGCGTCCGCTTCAAAAACAACGGACGCATTTACTATTTTGATCCCGGCGCGCTGCACATGCAGGAAGGCGACGGCGCGATCGTGGAGACGGCGCGCGGTATTGAGTTCGGCGATGTGGTGCAGGGCAATACCGAGGTGCCGGACGAGCAGGTCGTGCAGCCGCTCAAGGTGGTGCTGCGCATCGCAACGGAAGCGGATCGCAGCATGCGCGACACGAATGCCGCCAAGGAGGGCGAGGCGTTCGAGGTCTGCCAAAAGAAGATCGAGCAGCACAAGCTGGATATGAAGCTTGTGAACGTGGAGTACACATTCAACGGCAGCAAGGTCATCTTCTATTTCACTGCGGACGAGCGCGTGGATTTCCGCGAGCTGGTCAAGGACCTGGCGGGCCATTTCAAGACGCGCATCGAGCTGCGCCAGATCGGCGTGCGCGATGAGGCGAAGATGCTCGGCGGTCTCGGCTCGTGCGGCCGGCCGGTGTGCTGCAAGACATTTTTGGACGACTTTCGCCCCGTGTCCATCAAGATGGCCAAGGAGCAAAACCTGTCGCTGAGCCCCACCAAGATCTCCGGCCTGTGCGGAAGGCTCATGTGCTGCCTGCAATACGAGCAGGCCGCATATGAGGAAATGAAGAAGCTCATGCCCAAGACCGGCAGGGAGATCCAAACGCCGGACGGAAACGGCATTGCGGTGGAGAACAACGCAATTACCGAAAAAACAAAGGTCAAGCTGACGCTGCCGGACGGGACGTTCGACCTCAGGTGGTACCACTATTCCGAGCTGGCCAAGGTCGGCGATCCGGCGCCAAAGGCGCGCGAAAAGGCCGCGCCGGAACCGGCAAGCCCGGCGCAGGCGGAATATGTGCAGCCGGAACTGCCGCCGCAGGCGGAGGTCAGGAAGCCTTCACGCAGGCGGCGCGGCGGGAGAGGCGGCTTGTCAGCCTCCGCACCGGTGCACAAGCCGGCGGCGGCCGAAAAGGAAAAGCGTCCGGAGCAAACGGAAGGCTCCGAAGCGCCCAGGCAGCCTCGGCGCAGGCGCAGAAAGCCCGCCGGAGGCGGTAGCGCCGCGCCCGAGAATGCGCAGCCGAAGCCGGTCAAAGCCAGCGAGCAGGGCGCCGGTGCGGACGCGGCGCCGCACAAGCCGCGGCGCAGGCGCAGAAAGCCCGCTGGAGACGGCGGCGCGCCCCAAAATACGCCGTCCGGCGAATAAAAGCGAACAAACGCCCCGCCCTAAACCGCTGCGTTTTTGGCGGGGCTTCTGCATGCCCGCGCGCAAAATGCCGTCCTCGGGCAGCGCCGTTCTTGCAGCGCGCCCGATTGCCCGTGCTTCTTCACAGAGCGTCGCCGGGAATTGGCATGGCCGGCCAAAAAGGATCGCGGTTTCTTTGTTGTGAACGCACCGCCATCCGGAAAGACTAACGGGTATGGCAGCACCGCTTACGAACAACAGGACCCCGCGATGGGTCAATGGGCAGCGCCGCAATGCCGTGACCCGCACGACGCTGCTCACGCGCCTGTCCGTGCTCTGGGGCATGGGGCTGGCGGCGGGAAAGCTGGTGATGGGGCTTTCGGTCGCATCGGTATTTCTGTGCCTGCATGCGTTCTATACGGCGTGCATGGGGCTGGCGCGCTGGCTGTTTGTGCGCGTGCAGACCGGCGGCAGACCGTTCGGCCTTTGGTCGGCGCGCGGCTGCTACCCCGCCATGGGCGGCATTGTGCTGTCGGCCAGCGTCTTCTACATGCTCTATTCGCTGCGGCTGTTTCTCGGGCAGCCGTCGCCGCGCTATCACCGGTATGTCGCCATCGCCATCGCTGTCTTTACGCTCGCGGAAATTGTACTGAACATCTATGGCTCCGTGACAGCACGGCGGCGCTCGGAGCCGCTGCTGCACGCGCTCCGGCTTACCAACCTCGCCGCGTCGCTCATCTGCCTTCCGCTTGCGCAGGCGGCAATCCTGTCCTTTACGCACACGGTGGACCTGTCCTTCTACAACGGCCTCTCCGGCCTGATCTTCGGCGCGTTCGCAGCGATCATCGGCGCATGGATGCTGTTCCACCGGCCAAAGCAGCCGGCCGAATAAACAAAAAGCGGCGCAATCGCTGCGCCGTGTAGTCTGTCAAAAAAGTAACAATGCGAACCGCTCCGTCGGTTCGCGCGCGAGCATTGCGCAGGAAGAACCATAGGATCTGTCAAAAACGGCGGCATGTACGCCGTTTTTGACACCTTGCTTGCAAGTTTGCAGCGTCAAACCTGCAAGTATATCCCTGCCGCAGCAGATATTCCGTCAAAAAACAGAGTTTTTTGACGGTCTGAGCGGCGCAATCGCTGCGCCGTAAAAAGAATGCTCACTTTTTTCGTTTTTTGTATCGATCCTCTTCGCTGAAGATGCAGCCGCAGTATTTCTGCATGTACAGGTTCAGCTCTCTGGCCCGGTTCTGTCCCTCGCGGAACAGCGGGCGAAAATCGCGGTAGAGAAACAAAACGCCGTATTGCGCCGCGGCGCGCTCGCCGGCCTCCATCAACAGCGCATGGTTCTGATACGGGCTGATGAGCAGCGTCGTGGAGAACGCCGGAAACCCGTTTTCCGCCGCATAGGCCGCGGCCGCGTCCAGCCGCAGCCGGTAGCAGACCGGACAGCGCGCGTCAAACGCGCCGTCCACCTCCGTCAGGAAGGTGCGCAGGCCGTATTCGTTCCGCTCCACCAGCGCCATGCCGATGGACGCCGCATACCCGCGCAGCGTATTGAGCCGCTGGCGGTATTCCGTAAACGGATGAATATTGGGGTTATACCAGAACGCCGTCGGCTCCACACCGCTGCCGCGCAGATCGGCAACGCACGCGATGGAGCACGGCGCGCAGCAGGTGTGCAGCAGCACGCGCTCCCGTATGGGCTGCGCCTCTTGGGGCGGATTGCCGGTTGTCCGTTCCATGGTCTTACCGCTCCGCCTGCCGCAGCAGCTCCAGCGCACGGTCCTTTCGGATCACGCGGCAGTCCGGATGCTGAAACTCATTCTCCGGACAGTAGCCCAGCGCCGTGCAGGACGGCCCCGCATCCCGGAACAGATCGGGCGCGGCCTGACGGCACAGGCGCAGCATCTTCCACGCCATGTCGCGGATCTCGGCCTGCGCATTTTTGCAGCAGCGGATCTTGAACCAGTCCATGAGCGCATGCGCGTTCATGCCGATGATGGCCTTGAACTCGGTCGCCTGCGGCTTGAGATAGCGGAGATCTTCCTCCTTGAGGCCCGCCTCCACGCCGCTGTTGTACCACTGCTCGGTCAGGGAAAGCAGCTCTTCGCCGGAGAGCTCCAGCGCGGTGCCGTCCGGGAGCGTGCAGGCCGCACGGTGCTCGAGTACGCCGTCTGGCACGACGACGTCGAACGCGCGTTTGCCATGCTTGTCCACGCGGCCGCTCTTGATGAGATAATTTGCAAGGCGCTTTCGCACCAGCTGCACCTCCGTCACGCGGGAATAGCCCTCCACGCCGAAGATGAAGTAGTCGAACTCCGTGGCGGCAAGGTGGCCCTTATCCACGATCGACCGGACGAGCTTTTCGTTGTAGGGGGACGAAATGATCTCCGTCAGACTGCGTTCGGAGCGGGTGAACCGCGCCGCCACATCGGTATAGACCCTGCCGCCGCCCGCGATCAGTTCGACCGTACCCTCGCCAACATGTTTGATATTCATAGCTGAACCTCCCCCTTTGCGTTGATGACGTTTTCAATGCCGGCGTTCTTGATGAGCCGGTTGCAGATCATGCAGGGCTGCGGGTCCTCGATGGGCACGCCGCCCTCAAACCCTGCCAGATACAGCGTTGCGCCGAGCATCTCCTGCCGGCTGGCGCTGATGATGGCGTTGCACTCGGCATGCACGGCCACGCACTTTTCATACTGCTCGCCATGCGGAATCCCGTGCGCCTCGCGGTAGCAGGCGCCCACATCGCAGCAGTTGTCCTCCCCGCGCGGCGCGCCGTTGTAGCCGGTCGCGACGATCTCATCGTGCTTGACGATGACGGCGCCGTACTGCCGCCGGAGGCATGTGGAGCGCTTGGCGACCTCCGCGGCGATGGACAGATAGTATTCCCGCTTGCTGATCCGTTTCACAATGCACCATCCTTCGTTATGATTCTCTATTGTAATGGATTTGAAAGCCGCCCGCAAGCCATACTATCGCTATGCTGATACTGTTTTTACGCGCCGCCATTCTGTATGTGCTCGTGTTTGCCGTGCTGCGGCTCACGGGCAAGCGGCAGGTATCCGATCTGCAGCCGTTCGATCTGCTCATCACGCTGATGATCGCCGACCTTGCCTCCTGTGCAATCGCGGATACGAGCATCCCGCTGGTGTACAGCGTGGTGCCGATCTTCGCGCTGTATCTGATGCAGTCGCTCATCACCTATGTCTGCCTGAAGAGCGCGGGTATCCGGCGGCTCGTGTGCGGCAATCCCGTGGTGCTCGTGGCCGACGGCGTGCTGCTCGAGGATGCGATGCGCCGCGCCAATTATGCCATCATCGACCTGATGGATCAACTCCGTTCAAAGGATGTGTTCGATATCCGCAACGTGGCCTACGCCATCCTCGAAACGAACGGCAGCGTGAGTATCCTGCAAAGGGGCGAGTACCAGATGCCGACGCTCGGGGATCTCGGCCTGCCGCCGGAGGAAGCGCACCTGTCCCACATGCTCGTGCTCGACGGCCGGCTCTGTCCGAGCACCATCCGCGCGTGCGGGCTACGGGAGGACTGGGTGCGAAAAAAGCTGCTGGACATGGGCGTGCGCACGGTGCGCGACGCATTCTATCTTTCCTTGTCGCCGGATGGACTGCTGCGCGCGCAGACAACCGCGCGCACCGGCGCGCGCGTGCTGACGCTCGAAACGGAGGTGACGCATGTTTAACCGTGTCAAGCGCATCGGCACCTGCCTGATCGCGCTGATCCTCGTGCTGCTGTTCACGCTGCCCTCCGGGTACCTCTCCCGCTTTTCGGACGAGGCGTTCCGGCTGATCGGCGAGGCCGAGGCCGCCGTCGGGCGGGGCGACGCCGAAACCGCGCGCGATAGCGTCGCGTCGCTCCAGCGGCGTACCGAAGAGGCGGCGCGGGTTCTTCGCCTGTTCATCAGCCACGACGCGGTGGACGAGATGGCGCTTGCGGTCGCCGTCATCGACCCCGCGGCGGACAAAGCGGCGCTCAAAGAATCGCTGATCGCGGCGCGTCTGGGTGTCGCGCATCTGAGCGGCATCGAGGTCTTTTCGTGGGATACGCTGCTGTAAACCGGCGATCGCCCCTCGTGCACAAAGCGCGGCGATGCACAAAGCGCTGCCGCAGCGGCAGGAACGGATCACGCAGAAAAGGCCGCGTTCCGACCGCGTTTTCTATGGATGAAGGCCCTGCCGCCAAACAGCGGCAGGGCCTTGTCGATTCCCGATTGCGGATTACAGCTTCATCGCCACGTCCCACGCGTTCCAGATCACCGTGCGCAGATTGCCGACCCTGGCCGCATCGCCGATCACGAACACGTTGCGGCGCTTTTGTGCAAGCGGCGCAGGCGCATAGCCGACCGAGAGGATCACGCTGTCCGCCTCGATCTTGAACGAACCGCCGTCCTTGCCGATCACGATCACGCCGTCCTGCTGCACCTCGCCGAGCTTCGTCTCCAGATACACCGGCACATGGTTGGCCTTGAAGAAGTCCCTCAGATAGCTGGAGTTGGCCAGGCACACGCCCTTGACCGCGATCAGATCATCCTTCATCTCCACGATCGTGGGCTTCTTGCCCTGCAAATACAGGTCGTAGGCGATCTCGCAGCCGGTCAGGCCGCCGCCGATAATCGCAACGCGCTCGCCGACCGGCTTCTCTCCAAGCAGGTATTCCGTGGCGTCCATGGCCAGTTCTGCGCCCTTGACGGGGAGCCTTTTCGCTTTCGAGCCGGTGGCGATGATCACCGCGTCCGCGCCGAGCGCGTCGATATCCTGCACCTCGGTGTTCAGCTTCACCTCGACCGGCAGCTTCCCGATTTCGCGCTTGTACCACGCGATCAGATCGCGGTCCTTTTCCTTGAAGGAGGGCGCGGCCGCCGCGATGAACACGCCGCCGAGCGCGCCGCTCTTTTCGTACAGCGTGACCCTGTGCCCGCGCAGCGCGGCGACCCGCGCCGCCTCCATACCGCCGATGCCGCCGCCGATCACAGCGATGGTCTTCGGCCTTTGGGTCGGGACGATCCTGTACTTGTTGTGCTGCATGGTCGGCGGGTTGAGCGCGCAGCGCGCCATGCCGGCCGTATCGGACAGATCCTGATCGTTGGCCACGCCCTTGTAGTGCGTGAGGTTGAAGCAGGCGTTGTGGCAGCAGATGCACGGCCGGATATCCTCCGTGCGGTCCTCCATGAGCTTCGTGACCCACTCGCCGTCGGCCAGGAACTGGCGGGCGACGCCCACGCCGTCGATGCGGCCGGCCTTCACAGCCTCGGCGCCCTCCTCCGGCTCCATGCGGCCGGCGCAGACGACCGGAATATCCACAAAGCGCTTGATATGCGCCACGTCCTCCAGATTGCAGTTGAGCGGCATATACGCCGGGGGATGCGCCCAGTACCACGCGTCATAGGTGCCGTTGTCGGCGTTGAGCATATCGTACCCGGCGTCCTGCAGGTATTTGGCCGCCCGCTCGCTCTCCTCCATATCGCGCCCCACCTCGGCGTAGTCCTCGCCCGGCACCGCGCCCTCGCAGAAGCCCTTGGTCTTGGACACGACCGAATACCGGAGGGAGACCGGGTAGTCCTCGCCGCACACGGCCTTGATCGCCTTGACGATCTCGACCGGGAAGCGGTAGCGGTTTTCAAAGGAGCCGCCGTACTCGTCGGTACGCTTGTTCGTATAGGGCAGCGTAAACTGGTCGAGCAGATAGCCCTCATGCACCGCGTGGACCTCCACGCCGTCCACACCGGCCTCCCGGCACAGCGCGGCGGTCTTTGCAAACGCCTCGACCATCTCGTGAATCTCCTCCACCGACAGCGCGCGGCAAGTGACCTTGTCTGACCAGCGCGAAGGCAGCTCGCTCGGGCTTGCGCACAGGTACTGCGCGTCGAGAATGGGTTTGGCGATCGTGCGGAGCACGGGATTGTTGTGCAGCAGGATGAGCGGGTCGGTGATGGCGAAGGAACGGCCAAACCCCGCCGTGAGCTGTACGAACAGCTTCGCGCCCGTTTCATGGATTTCGGTCATGAACGCCTTGAGCTCCTCAAACATCTTTTTGTTCTGATAGAGCCAGCGGCCGCCGATGGTGTCCCGAAGCGGCGCGATCCCGGGGATAATCAGGCCGACATTGTTTTTTGCACGCTCGAGAAAGAAGTTCGCGGCCTCCCGGTCGAAGTGGTTCGGTTCCATCCATCCGAACAGGGAGGTGCCGCCCATGGGACACAGGACGATGCGGTTTTTGATCTCCACATTTCCGATCCTCCATGGCGTGAACAGCGGTTCATACTTCTGATCCAAAATGATTCGCTCCTTTACAGTAATTTTCCGGCGTCTGCGAAAGGATTTGCAGGCAAAATGTCATATTTATCTTAACAAATCGACCGGTTTCTGTAAAGGTCTGTGGCCGCTTGCAGGCGAAATCCGGTTCGCTCGGCGCATTGCAAAACGCCGCCGTTTTTGGTATCATCCGCTGTATCGACCGCCGTCGGCGCGGCAGCAGAAACGGGTTCGATGCAGAGAAGCAAAGCGGACAACGTCTGCCGCTGTCTGCTGCTTTACCGGTTTCTCTCCGGCAAATGGCGCTGTCGCATCCCGGCCGCGCGGGCACCGGACGGCGGTCTGCATGGCGGGCCGGAACGCTGCATTTCTATCAATTTACGGAGGGATGGGTGGACTATGTGCGGACGATATGATGCTGCTTGGCCGGAGGTAGCGTCGTCCCTTCGCGCGGTCACGGGCGACGCGCGGCTGAAGAACCTCCCCCCGGACGGTTCGATCGTGTGTTCGTCGGGCGAGATCTTTCCCTCGCAGGTGGCGGCGGTGATCGCCAACAACCGCCGCATGGCGCCTTGCGCCTTCGCGATGCAGTGGGGCTTTCGCCGGAGCGGACAGCCGCGCCCGCTCATCAACGCCCGCGCGGAGACGGCCGCCGTGAAGCCCACGTTTGCCGAAAGCGCAAAAAACCGGCGCTGCCTGGTCCCCCTGTCGCACTATTATGAATGGGAAGTGCGAAACGGCGGCCGGATCAAACATGCCATCCGGCCGTCCGGCGCGGGGCGGGCCTTGCTTGCCGGCCTTTACCGGCTCCGTCCCGGCGCGCTGCCCGAATTTGTCGTGCTGACCCGGCCGGCCGCGGACGCCATCCGCTTCATCCATGACCGCATGCCCGTGCTCGTCGCGGAGGCCGACGCCCGCGCGTGGCTCGACCCGGCCAACACGCTCGAGCAGCTTCTCCCCTGCGCGCTCGACCGCGTCGAATGGCAGGAGGAACCGGCACAGCGCGGCGGCGATGCGGAAGAATAAAAACGAAGCGGTGCCGTCATCATCGATGCGGTACCGCCTCTTTCTGTCATCCCGTTTTCGGTTCTCGCTCCTGCGCGTCACGGGGGAAATCGCCCAGAGCTGTCGTTTCTTTCGGTCCAGCTCGCGCTTTGCCTTCTTGCTCAGTTTTTCCCTTGGAACAAACGGCTTTGCCATCTGCGCCGCCCTCCCTTTTATGAAGATGGTTTCATCATATGCGTCAGGCCGGGCTTTGTCAACCATCAATCCCCGCCGCGCGCGCTCATGGCCGCCATCGCTGCCAAAACGGTTCGTCGCGGCGGATACCGTGCGAACCGCCTCCTGCATTTTGGCAGCGCCGGTACGGTTACCCATTTACATGCATCGTTCCATCGCTGCCCTTGACATACACAATACCGATGTGCATTTGCCCGTCCGCACCCTTGACATAGATCATTCCATCGTGCATCGCGCCGTCCGCGCCCTGGATATGTAACCGTCCAGTGGGCATAGAGCGTTTGCGCCGCCGTGATGGTCGCCACGGTGGTTAATAAAACCTGCGTCCCGCCATCCGCCGCCGTAAACCAGCCGTCAAACCGGTAGCCGGGGCGTACCGGCGTGTACAGCGTGCCATAGGTGCCGGCATAGGTCACATCCTTGGTCGATGGTGTCACCGTACCGCCGTTGGCGTCGAACGTCACGGTGTAGGTGTCCGCTTTCCAAACGGCGTACAGCGTTGTGTTGGCCGTCACTTTCACACTTCCGCCCGGTTGATATGCCGCGCTGGCAGCGGATGCACTGGTCGCCCAACCCTGAAAGGTGTATCCCGTTCGTATCGGCTTTGCCGCGCTGAGTTTGAAGGTATAGCTCCCAACGCCGGTGCCGGTCTGTGCAGCCGGAGCACCGCTGCCGCCGTTGGCATTGTACGACAGTTTATAATCGGTTTCCTTCTTCGCTACCGTGAGATATACATCGCCAATATTGATCGAGCGTCCGGAACTGTACATCGAGTGATGCGCGATGGCCCATCCGTTGTTTTTCAACGCGTCGAATTGCGAAATGAGGATGTTGATCGTTCTGTACTCACCGCCAACATCCGATGATGCGCCCTCCCAACTCCACTGCTTTCTGTTATCGCAGAAGATGGGAAATCCCGTTCGCAGACGTCCGTCGGCGTCATCCGAAGCAATGGTGCTGGACAATACGGAATGATACAGCGTTACACTATATGTAACCGTTGAACCTCCGGCAATGCGCTGCAAATGCAGCGTAATGCCGGTTACATTAGCAGCGCTGATTCCGGACAATCCGGAGAACAGGCAGTGGACGCCGTATTTATTGCTTGAGTCTTCTCCGGCTCGAAATTGCGTCGGGGACGATCGTTTTGACAGGTTATTGCCGCTGCCCTTTCTGGCGTCCTTCGTACTGTAGTGTATCATATATGTTTTCGCCATACAGCACCTCCGCTTATTACGGCATCGTCGGACAGTAGATATAGATATCCCCGACTGAGAGACCCGCCTGCACGCCGGCCGGCGTAGTACTGCCGGCGGTCAATTTGCTGCTTTGCGGATAGCCGCCGCCGCCCATGACCCAAAAGGCCGTGCCATCGAACAGGAGCTGCACCGGCTGATTTGCTCGGATGGCGCCCGCAGACAGCGCCGCGCCGGTTGTGAGATCCCGAACGGGATAGGCGCTCTCGGCCCAGGACGGACGGATGGTCAGATTGGCGCCGTTGCCGATGGTGGGCAGTATCAAAAGCTGCATGGGCAGTTCTGTTGCCGCCGGCGCATCGGCTCGCGCGGCGGACAGGCAAAAGCATGTCGCCGTGGACTCCGTTGTCTGCAAGACCGCCGGTTCAATCATCGCCGCGCTGAGCGTCTCAATCTGCGTCTCCGCCTTGTTGAGGTTTTCCGCGCTCAGATAGGGAGCGCCGCCGTTTACATAGATTGTTTTTCGTATTTCATAGATATCCCCTTTCAAAATCATTTAGAGCATGTTGTGGATGGCCGTCATCCGGCGTTTGCCACGCGGTCCAGTCTGGTTGCCTGAATGGTCATCCGGCCGGTTTGTGCGATGGGCAGCGTCCAGCCGGTAACGGCATGGGATACCGGCGTGGCGTCCAGCCCCTCCCGGCAGAGCGTTACCAGCGCGTTCTTCTGAAAGTGGAACATGGGCACGCTCGCAATCGTCGCCGCGTTGCCTGCCGCGCGGTACTGCCCGAGATAGTACTCGGCCAGTGCAGCGCACTGACTGTCTGCGTAGTACTTCGGCTGCGCCTCTGAGAAGGTCTTTTTGCCGATGCGCCGTACATTGAACGGCGAGGCGGGATCCGTATTCGTTGCCTCCCCGAAAGCCATGCGCCCGTTGAGCGTTCCGCCCGTGATCAGAACATGGTTGTACATCTCCACCGGCGCGGGCGATACGTTGAGGCCGAGCAGTTCCGGCTCCCGGGTTGTAAAGTCCCAGAGCACCTGTCGCTGCGCGGCCGGCACGGCATCCCGATTTGCCGTCTCGACGCGGAGCTGTCCGCGCGACCACTGCAACCAGCATGGTCGCGATCTCCTCCAGAACGCCGCCATAGGTTGTGCTGATGCGCGCGGTATAGGGACATTGCAAAACCGGGCAGCCCACGCCGCCGATGTCCACCGTCCGTCCGGTATAATCGGCGGACAGCATGGGCGGAACGCCGTCGAGCGGCAGCCCGTTGCCGCGGTCGGTCAGCAGCAGGTTGCGAGCCGCCTGAAACAGGTTGTCCCCCGCGGACAGGATATAGACGCCCGGCACCTTTCCAAACAGGGTGCCGTCGAGAAACGCCCATTTGTCCACCAGTGAGAGCGTGGTCGTCCGCCCCGCCGGTTCAAAGACCTCGCTGGGATTGGACACATAAAAAACGCCCTGCGGCAGGTAAAACGGCGTTCCGTCATCGAGGTAAACGCCTGCGGACAGCCGGATCTGCTGGCCGAAAAAGAGCTTGTCCACATGGTAATCATACAGCCCCGCCCAGTTGTCCAGCGTAATATCGGCCGTGCGGCGGCATCCGTTCCGGCTGGTCACGTTCAGGGTGCCGCCCGATTGCATCATTTCCTCCGTCACATCGAGCAGCACGGTGCCGTCCGGGTTCAAAAACTCGAGCTTTACGCAGACCGTATGCTCCTCCCTGAGCTTTTTGAGGTATTCGGCGTATCGGTTCATGTGTTTCCCTCCCCGCCGGCATTCTTCATGGCGATATATGCGTTGGTATACCCGTCCCAATGGTGCAGCCAGACCATATCGCCGGCGAGCAGGTACTCGCCCGAGCGGTTGACAACGGTAAAGTCCCTGCTTCCGTCAGCCAGGCAGTCGAGCAGCCGTACCGTTGCCATCTGCCCCGTTACGGCAATCACCCACGCCGGGTGGCATTGCAGCACGTTCAGGAACCGCCGGTTGAGATGCTTGTCGGCGGCATCCATGAGCAGCTTGAGCAGCGCGTTTGCAGAACCGGTATTCATGCCCTGCCCACCCCCGTAATGCGCACGCCGTCCGCCGGCCCGATCTCTGTGAATTCGAGCTGCTTCATCTGTCCTCCCGCCGCCGAACGCTGCGTTTGCGAAAGCGTGACCGCCGAGCTGACGCCGACGCGCATCAGCCGCCCGTTCGGGTCGCGCAAAAACATGGGTCTTGTCTCGGTGGACAGGCTCTTGGCCGCTTCGCCCATATCCACATCCTCAAAATACCCGCCGTCGCCATCGCAGCGGATTCTGCCGAGCAGCGCGGACAGCGTGCCGCTCCAGCAGTTTGTCGCGTTGCGCTGCAGCCGCAGATACGGCGTGAAGTTGACCAGCTTGGCCACGGTCGTGTTGTTCTGGATGCTGGTGTCCGCAGGGTTGAGGTCGAACAGATAGATCTCGCCGATGGTGAATTCGTTCGCGGCGGCGTCCCCGTCCACGACCATCAGCGACCATCCGTCGAACGTGGTCGTCATGTATTCGGTGATGATCGGCATGCTGATATAAGAGGCGGCGACCGGCTGAATATGGTAGCGATAGGCCGTTTCGGCGGCAACGGCATAGTCGGTCAGAGACAGTCTGCTGCCCTCGACAACGCCCGCCAGAACCGGCGTCGCGTCGCCCTTGCGCTGGCGGTAGATTCTCCATTGGGTAGGCGGTTCGTTGCCGGTGCTTTCGTTTCCGGCGATCAGACCGTTGGTGAAGTCGATGCGAAACCGCGTGTCGGTTCCCCATACCGGGCAGGCCTGTCCGGCCAGCGCCGCATCGCGGTCTGCATCGGTGAGCGTGTTTTCCACGGCGAACAGATAATTGCAGGTCTGTCCGCCGTGAAGCGTAATGGTTCCTTTGGTTGATAGAGCATAGAAGGCTGCTGTATCCACCGCATGAATATAGATTTGCCTTTCCAGCGCCATAAATTGCCGGCCCGCTCCTTTTATACAATCGTTGACAGCGATTCGCTGCATTCCCATTATACGAACTTTTGTTCGTATATGCAAGTACCGTTTATAGCGCGCAGACGCTTCCGTTCCCAGCATGCCGGTAAGGTTGTCCTTGTACCTTGACACGCTTCCGCCCGAGTGTATCGGCGCGCATTCCCGACGTTTCCGCAGCTTGCCACAAAAAAATTCATCGTAAGGCTTGCAATCAAACGGAAGGTTTGATATAATAAAATGGTATTTTTTCTGTGACTGACGGAAATGTGGAGCACCACAAGGGAACAGAAACGAATGTGTTTACGAATGCCGACCGTCTGGGTATTCCAACTGCGTAAGGGGTTGGAATACTTTTTTGTTTTCAGGAGGGTGTTGGAATGCAAAAAGTAGCCGTGGTAATGGGCAGCACCAGCGATCTGCCGGTTGCCAAAAAAGCAATCGGCGTGCTGAAGGAATACGGTATTCCGGTAGAGGTGCGCGTACTATCCGCTCATCGGTGTCCGAACGAAGCAAGAGAGTTTGCTGCGGCGGCACGGGTGAACGGATTTTCTGTTTTAATCGCCCTTGCGGGCATGGCGGCGCATCTGGCCGGGGCGCTGGCCGCGAACACGACCCTGCCGGTCATCGGCGTTCCGTGCCGGGGCGCACAATTGGACGGCATGGACGCGCTGCTCTCGACGGTCATGATGCCGTCGGGCATTCCGGTGGCGACCGTGGCGGTCGACGGCGCGAAGAACGCGGCGCTGCTCGCCGTTCAAATTCTGGCCGTGACCGACGATGCGCTCGCCAAAAAGCTGTCCGATGCGCGCGCAAGGGAAACGGCGGCCGTTCTGGACGCCGATGCGCGGCTGAGGGAACAATACCGTTAACCGTTACAAGCAATACAGAGCACAAAAAATACATGGAGGCAGACTTATGAAGCTCGTTTATGCCGGAAAGACCAAGAACGTGTTCGCGCTGGACAACGGCAACTATCTCTTGAAGTTCAAAGACGACTGCACCGGCAAGGACGGCAAGTTCGATCCCGGCGAAAACGCGGTCGGCCTGACGATCGACGGCGTGGGCGACGTGAACCTGCGCATGTCGGTCTATTTCTTTGAAAAGATCAACGCCGCCGGTATCCGCACGCACTATATCAGCGCCGATTTGCAGAACACCACCATGGAGGTTCTGCCCGCCAAGCCGTTCGGCAAGGGGCTGGAGGTCATCTGCCGCTACAAGGCCGTCGGCAGCTTTTTCCGCCGCTACGGCCAGTATATCGAGGAGGGCGCGGATCTGCCCGCCTATGTGGAGACGACGTTCAAAAACGACGCGCTGGGCGACCCGTTGGTCACGAAGGACGCCCTGGTGGCGCTGGGCGTTATGACGGACGGGCAGTACGACGCGATCAAGGACATGACGCAGCGCATCACGAAGATCGTCGCCGACGATCTGAAGGAAAAAGGTCTGACGCTCTATGACATCAAGTTTGAATACGGCTACGATGCCGACGGCGAGGTCATGCTCATCGATGAAATCGCATCCGGCAACATGCGCGTATATCGGGACGGGACGTATATCGATCCCATGACGCTCTCCGAGCTCTTCTTCGCATAATGGGCGGCTTTTTTGGCGCGGCGTCCCGCCGCGACGTCGTGATGGATGTGTTCTTCGGCGTGGATTACCACAGCCACCTCGGCACCCGTCGTGCGGGTCTGGCCTTTCTGGACGCGGCGGATGGGTTCCAGCGGCAGATCCACAGCATCGAAAACACGCCGTTTCGCACCAAGTTCGAGAAGGATCTCCCCGAGTTTCACGGCTGTGCGGGCATCGGCTGCATCAGCGACGTCGATCCGCAGCCGCTGCTCGTGCGTTCGCACATGGGTCTGTACGCCATTGCCACCGTGGGCAGAATCCGCAACGCGGACGAGTTGGTGAACAACTACTTTTCCGAGCACGGGCGGCAGTTTCTCGCCATGAGTTCGGGCGCGGTGAACGCCACGGAGCTCACGGCCGCGCTCATCAACCAGTGCGACGACCTGCCATCCGGCATCCTGCACGCGCAGCAGATGATCGAGGGCTCGGTCACAATCCTCATCCTGACCGAACGGGGCGATATCTTCGCCGCGCGCGACCGGCTCGGCCGGCTGCCGGTACACATCGGAAGGGATGAGAGCGGGCACTGCGTATCGTTCGAGTCGTTCGCCTACAACAAGCTGGGCTATCAGGATGCCTATGAGCTCGGCCCGCACGAGATTGTGCGCGTCACGGCAGACGGCTTTGAAACGCTCTCGCCCGCCGGGCAGGACATGAAGATCTGCGCTTTCCTCTGGAGCTATTACGGCTATCCGAACTCCAACTATGAGGGCGTCAACGTCGAGGTCATGCGCTACCGCAACGGCGAGATCATGGCTGAGAACGAGCTGAATAAGGGAACGCTGCCGGATGTGGACTACGTTGCAGGCGTGCCGGACTCCGGCCTGCCGCACGCCATCGGCTATGCCAACCGCAGCAAAAAGCGCTTTGCCCGGCCCTTCGTCAAATATACGCCCACATGGCCGCGCTCCTTCATGCCGATGCATCAGGAGGTGCGCAAGCAGGTCGCCAAGATGAAGCAGATCCCCGTGCCGGAGCTCATCGAGGGCAAAAAGCTGCTGTTCGTGGACGATTCGATCGTGCGCGGGACGCAATTGCAGGAAACCGTGGATTTTCTCTATGCATCCGGCGCCGCCGAGGTGCACATGCGCTCCGCCTGCCCGCCGATCATGTACGGCTGCAAGTACCTGAACTTCTCGAGGAGCAACTCCGACAAGGAGCTTCTGGCCAGGCGCATCGTGCAGGAGCTCGAGGGCGAGGAGGGTGACCGGCATCTTACGGAATATGCCGACGGCTCGACGGAGCGCGGGCAGTGCATGCTGCACCGCATCTGCGAAAAATTCGGCTTCAGCTCGCTGGAATATCAGTCGCTGGACGGATTGCTGGAGGCGATCGGCATCGATCGCGAACGGATTTGCACCTATTGCTGGACCGGAAAGGAATAATCCATGAAAAACTCTCACTCTGCCGCCTATGCCGCCGCCGGCGTGGACATTGAGGCGGGCTACCGGGGCGTTCAGCTCATGAAACAGCATGTGGATCGCACGATGATCCCCGGCGTCGTATCCGATATCGGCGGCTTCGGCGGTCTGTTCCAGCCGGATATGGCCGGCATGCAGGAGCCGGTGCTCGTTTCCGGAACCGACGGCGTGGGCACCAAGCAGCGCATCGCGCAGCTGATGGAAAAGCACGACACGGTCGGTATCGACTGCGTTGCCATGTGCGTCAACGACATCATCTGCTGCGGCGCAAGGCCCCTGTTCTTCCTTGACTACATTGCCATCGGCAAAAATTCGCCCGAAAAGGTGGCTGCGCTCGTGTCGGGCGTGGCGGAGGGCTGCGTGCGGGCCGGCTGCGCGCTCATCGGCGGCGAGACGGCGGAGCACCCCGGCACCATGGCCGCGGACGACTATGATCTGGCCGGCTTCTCGGTCGGCATCGTGGACAGGCAGCGCATTCTCGACAAGCGCTCGATCGTGCCGGGCGACGCGATCATCGGTCTGTGCGCGAGCGGCGTTCACTCCAACGGCTTTTCCCTCGTGCGCAAGGTGTTCGATGTGGAGAGCGCAGACCTCGGCCGCTATGTGGATGCGCTCGGTTCCACGCTCGGCGAAGCGCTGCTCACGCCCACGCGCATCTATGTGAAGCCGGTTTTGGCGCTGCTGGAGCGCGTGCCGGTCAAGGGTATCTCGCACATCACCGGCGGCGGGTTCTATGAAAATCTCCCGCGCAGCCTGCCCGACGGCGTTTCCGCCGTGATCGAAAAGCGCGCCGTTCCGGTGCTTCCCATCTTCGACATGATCCAAAGCGCGGGCCGAATCGACGAGCGCGACATGTTCAACACGTTCAACATGGGCGTGGGCATGAGCCTCGTCGTGGCGTCCGCCGATCTGGACAGGGCCATGGCGGTTCTGGAGCAGGCCGGCGAAGCGCCGGTACTGCTCGGGCACACGGCGGCCGGCGAGGGCGTGACGCTATGCTGAGGCGTATATCACTGCTTGCCATCCTTCCGGCGGCCGGCCGTCAAAACCGGAACGCCATCCCGTATATCGGAGGTGAACGGGCATGAGCGTCAAAACGGCGGTATTCGTATCCGGCGGCGGCACCAATCTGCAGGCGCTAATCGACGCGCGCGACGCGGGCGCGCTCAAAAGCGCGGCGCTTTCGCTGGTGGTTTCGAGCAAGCCCGGCGTATATGCGCTCGAGCGCGCGGCAGCGGCGGGCATCCCCGCCGAAACGGTGTCGCGCAGGGCGTGCGCGTCGCAGGCGGATTTTGAGGCGGCGCTCGCGGCGCTGCTGCAGGCGCACGGCATTGAGCTGATCGTACTGGCGGGCTTTTTGTCCATTCTCAGCGCGGATTTCACGAAGCGGTATGAGAACCGCATCATCAATGTGCACCCGTCGCTGATCCCATCCTTCTGCGGGCAGGGATTCTACGGCCTGCGCGTGCATGAGGCTGCGCTCGACTACGGCGTCAAGGTGACCGGCGCAACGGTGCATTTCGTCAACGAGGTGCCGGACGGCGGAAAGATCATCCTGCAAAAGGCCGTCGATATCGAGGACGGCGATACACCGGAAACGCTGCAAAGGCGCGTCATGGAACAGGCGGAGTGGAAACTCCTTCCGGCCGCGCTGGAAAAAGTCGCCGCAGCACTGAAAAAAAACGAGACGGCGTGCGAAAACCGCGCGGCGGACGGAGCGAAAGGAGCGTTTTTATGAACTTTTTCGACATGCTTTCAGGCAATCCATATCCCGGCCGCGGCATCGCGCTCGGGCGTTCGGCCGACAACGAGCGGGCCATCATCGTATATTTCATCATGGGGCGCAGCGTCAACAGCCGCAACCGCGTGTTTGAAGCCACGGACGACGGCATCCGCACGCGCGCGTTCGACGAGTCCAAAATGACGGACCCGTCGCTGATCATCTATCATCCGGTGCGCACGCAAAGCGGCTTCACCATCGTGACCAACGGCGACCAGACGGACACCATCCGGGATTTTCTGGCTGCGGGCAAGTCGTTTGCCGATGCGCTGCGCACGCGCGCCTTTGAGCCGGACGGGCCGAACTGGACGCCGCGCATCTCCGGCCTGCTCGCGCCGGACGGCGGCTACCGGCTGTCCATTCTCAAGCGCGCGGACGGCAATGAAGCCTGCTGCGAGCGGTTCTTCTTTGAATACGACGCGCCCATCGCGGGGCGCGGCCATTTCCTCAGCACCTATGAGACCGACGGCAACCCGCTCCCCTCGTTTGGGGGCGAGCCGCGCCGCATCGGGTTTGGCAACGAAACGGCGGCGGCGCTGGCCGACCGGGTCTGGAACGCGCTCAATGCCGACAACCGGGTGTCCCTGTTCGTGCGTACGGTGGAGCTCTCCACCGGCAGCGCGGACACCGCCATCATCAACCGACACGCATAAGGAGGCGCACACGCATGAAAGAACTGGAACTCAAGTACGGCTGCAACCCGAACCAGAAGCCCGCGAAGATCTTCATGGAAAACGGCGGCGAGCTGCCCATCGAAGTGCTCAGCGGCAAGCCGGGCTATATCAATTTTCTCGATGCGTTCAACGCCTGGCAGCTCGTCAAGGAGCTCAAGGCGGCGCTCGGCGTGCCGGCGGCGACCTCGTTCAAGCACGTCAGCCCGACGTCCGCGGCCGTGGGCGTACCCATGTCCAATGCGCTGAAGAAAGCCTGCTTTGTGGAGGATATCGAGGGGCTGGACGATTCCCCGCTCGCCACGGCCTATGCCCGCGCGCGCGGCACCGACCGGCAGTCCTCGTTCGGTGACTGGATCGCCCTGTCCGACGAATGCGACGTGACGACCGCGCTGCTCATCAAGCGCGAGGTATCCGACGGCGTGATCGCGCCGGGCTACCGGCCAGAGGCGCTGGAAATTCTCAGGACCAAGCGCAGGGGCAACTACAATATCGTGCGGATCGATCCGGACTATGTGCCCGCAGAGCGCGAGCAAAAGCAGGTGTTCGGCATCACGTTCGAGCAGGGCCGCAACAATTTCAGGATCGACGCCTCCCTGCTTCAGAACATCGTGACAAAGAACAGGGATCTTCCCGAGGAAGCCAAGCGCGATCTGGTCATTTCGCTCATCACGCTCAAATACACGCAGTCCAACTCCGTATGCTACGCCTATCAGGGGCAGGCCATCGGCGTGGGCGCGGGGCAGCAGTCCCGCATCCTGTGCACGCGGCTTGCCGGCAGCAAGGCCGACCTGTGGCACCTCAGGCAGCACCCGGCGGTGCTGGCGCTGCCGTTCCTCGATACGGTGGGCCGTCCCGACCGCGACAACTGCATCGATATCCTCCTGTCCGACGATCCCGAGGAGGTGCTCGCGGACGGCGTTTGGCAGCGCTTCTTCTCCGAGCGGCCCGCCGCGCTGAGCAAGGCCGAAAAGCGCGCCTATCTCGACGGCATCACCGGCGTCTCGCTCGGCTCCGACGCGTTCTTCCCGTTTGGCGACAACATCGAGCGGGCAAAGCGCAGCGGCGTGCGCTTCGTGGCGCAGCCCGGCGGCTCCATCCGCGACGATCAGGTCATCGCAACGTGCGACCGCTTCGGCATGACCATGTGCTTTACCGGCATGCGCCTGTTCCACCATTGATGCGCCGCGGGAGGACGACATGAAAATTCTGGTTATCGGCTCCGGCGGGCGGGAGCACGCGATCATCCGAAAGCTGAAGCAGAGTCCCCGCGTGACGGAGATCTTTGCCCTTCCCGGCAACGGCGGCATACAGCGTGACGCCGTGTGCATCCCGGGCAATGCCAAGGACATCGCCGGCATCGTCGCCGCCGCAAAGGCGTGCGCGGTCGATCTCGTGGTCGTCGCTCCGGACGATCCGCTCGTGCTCGGCGCAGTGGACGCGCTGCACGAAGCGGGCTTTGCCTGCTTCGGCCCCGACCGGGCGGCCGCCGCCATCGAGGGCAGCAAGGTGTTCTCCAAAAACCTGATGCAAAAGTACGGCATCCCCACGGCGGCGTACCGCGTGTTTGACAACCCCTCCGATGCGCTCGCCTATCTGGAGGGCGCGCCGATCCCGATCGTGGTCAAGGCCGACGGTCTGGCGCTCGGCAAGGGCGCGCTGGTCTGCATGACGCGCGAGGAAGCGTTTTATGCCGTCCGCTCGCTGATGGAGGATCGCGTGTTCGGGGAGAGCGGCAGCCGCGTCGTGATCGAGGAGTTTCTCGAGGGGCCGGAGGTCTCCGTGCTCTCGTTCACCGACGGCAAAACCGTGGTGCCGATGATCTCCTCCATGGACCATAAGCGCGCCAGGGACGGCGATTGCGGCCTCAATACCGGCGGCATGGGCGCCGTCGCCCCGAACCCGTATTATACGCCAGAGATCGCAAAGCGCTGCATGGATACGATCTTTTTGCCCACGATCCGCGCCATGCGCGCCGAGGGCCGCCCGTTCAAGGGCTGCCTGTATTTTGGGCTGATGCTCACCGCGAGCGGCCCGAAAGTCATCGAGTACAACTGCCGCTTCGGCGACCCGGAGACGCAGGTCGTGCTGCCGCTGCTAGAGAGCGATCTGGCCGAAATCATGCTTTCGGTCGAGCAGGAGCGCCTTTCGGATTGCCCGGTGCGCTTCTCCGACCGGCATGCGTGCTGCGTCGTGCTCGCGTCGGACGGCTATCCGGAATCGTATCAGACCGGATATCCGATCGCCGTGGACGCGGATTTTGGCGCTGAGCTGTACGCTGCCGGCGTGAAAACGGACGCCGGCGACCAACTCATCAGCGCGGGCGGCCGGGTGCTCGGCGTCGTCGCAACGGACGCCGCGCTGCGCGGCGCGGTGGACCGGGCGTATGCAGAGGCGGGCAAGGTGCGCTTTGAAAACGCATATTGCCGCCGCGACATCGGCGCGCGCGCGCTCAGCGCCGTGGAGGACTGATATGGTTTATCGAGTTTATGTAGAAAAAAAGCCGCCGTTCGCCGCAGAGGCGCGCGCCATGGCGGAGGAGCTTAAAACGCTCTACGGCATTTCGGGTATCGAGCGCGTGCGCGTCGTCAATCGCTACGATGCGGAGGATATCCGTCCGGAGCTGTTCGAGGCGGCAAAGCGCGGCGTGTTTGCAGAGCCGCAGCTCGACGATGTGGCTGGCTCGCTCGATACCGCCGGCGCGGCGCTCGTGTTTGCGGTCGAGTATCTGCCGGGGCAGTTCGACCAGCGTGCGGATTCGGCGGCGCAATGCATCCAGATCCTCTCCGCCGACGAGCGTCCCATCGTGGCCACGGCCAAGGTGTACGCCGTATACGGCCGGCTCACGGATGCGGACGCCGCGCAGATCAAAAAATACGTCATCAACCCGGTCGAGAGCCGCGAGGCCTCCATGGCGCTGCCCGAAACGCTCAAAGCCGTCTATGAAATCCCCACGGCGGTCGATACGCTCACCGGCTTTACGTCGCTTTCCGATGAAGCGCTCTCCCAGCTTGTGGAGCGGTACGGACTCGCCATGGATGGTGACGATCTCGCCTGCTGCCGCGCGTATTTCCGGCAAGAACGCCGCGATCCTACGATCACGGAACTGCGCGTGCTGGATACCTATTGGTCCGACCACTGCCGCCATACCACGTTTCTGACCGAGATCGATGCGGTGACATTTGAGGACCCCTTTATCCAGCAAACGTATGAGGACTATCTTTCCGTGCGCGCCCGGCTCGGGCGCACAAAGCCGGTCAGTCTCATGGATCTCGGCACGATTGCCGCAAAATACCTTAAGGCGCAGGGCAAGCTCGACAAGCTGGATGTTTCCGATGAGATCAATGCCTGCACGGTCAGGATGACCGTCACGGTGGACGGGGAGGCGCAGGACTGGCTGCTGCTGTTCAAGAACGAAACGCACAACCACCCGACCGAGATCGAGCCGTTCGGCGGCGCCGCCACCTGCATCGGCGGTGCGATCCGCGACCCGCTGTCCGGCCGCGCATACGTCTATGCCGCCATGCGCGTGACCGGCGCGGCCGACCCGACCGTTCCGGTGCGGGACACGCTGCCGGGCAAGCTCCCGCAGCGCAAGCTCGTCACCACAGCCGCGGCCGGCTATTCCTCCTACGGCAACCAGATCGGCCTTGCGACCGGACATGTCGATGAGATCTATCACCCCGGCTATGCGGCAAAGCGCATGGAGATCGGCGCGGTCATCGGCGCGGCGCCGGCGGCCAACGTGCGGCGCGAGTGTCCCGCCCCCGGCGACATCGTCCTGCTGCTCGGCGGGCGTACCGGCCGGGACGGCTGCGGCGGCGCAACCGGTTCCTCCAAGTCGCATACGGCCGATTCCCTCGCCACCTGCGGCACGGAGGTGCAAAAGGGCAACGCGCCCGAGGAGCGCAAGCTGCAACGGCTGTTCCGCAACCCTGCCGCGGCGCGCATGATCAAGCGCTGCAACGATTTCGGCGCGGGCGGCGTCTCCGTTGCCGTGGGCGAACTGGCCGACGGACTGGAGATCGATCTGAACGCCGTTCCGAAAAAATACGAGGGCCTGGACGGCACCGAGCTGGCCATCTCCGAGTCGCAGGAGCGCATGGCGGTGGTCGTCGCGCCCGAGGATGCGGCGCGCTTCTCGGCCCTGTCCGATGCGGAGAACCTCGAATGCACGCCGATCGCCGTTGTCACCGCAAACAAGCGGCTGACGATGAAGTGGAACGGCGCGACCATCGTCGATCTGTCCCGCGCGTTTCTCGACTCCAACGGCGCGGCCAAGCACGCCACGGCGCACGTTTCCAAGTCCGAGCGGTACGAACGGCCGGTTCCTTCGGATTTCGAGAGCGCCTGTCTCGAGCTGGCGGCCGATCTGAACGTATGCTCCAAGCGCGGCCTTTCTGAGCGCTTCGATTCGACGATCGGCGCGGGCACCGTGCTCATGCCGTTCGGCGGCAAGTACCAGCGCACACCCGCGCAGGCCATGGTGCATAAGATCTCGCTCGAGCGCGGCGACACCGACGACTGCTCGTTCATGGCGTGGGGCTACAACCCGTACGTCGCGGAGAAGAGCCCGTACATCGGCGCATACCTCGCGGTCGTGGAGTCCGTTTCCAAGCTCATTGCCGCCGGCGCCGACCGGACGGACGTATACCTGACGTTTCAGGAGTATTTTGAAAAGCTCGCGCACGAGCCGAACCGCTGGGGGAAGCCGCTTGCGGCGCTGCTCGGCGCGTTCAAGGCGCAGGTCGGCCTCGGCATGGCCGCCATCGGCGGCAAGGACTCCATGAGCGGCAGCTTTGAATCGCTCCATGTCCCGCCGACGCTCGTGTCCTTCGCGGTCACGCACGGAACGTGCGGCGAGGTGGTCAGCGGCGAGTTCAAGGCGGCGGATCACGCGGTCGTGCTGCTGCTGCCGGATACGGATGAAAACGGCCTGCCCACAACGGCGTCGCTGCTTCCGCTGTATGACACGGTCACCGCGCTGGCGCGAAACGGCCGTGCGCAGGCGATCTATACCCCCGGTTTCGGCGGCGTCGTGGAGGCGGTGCTGAAGATGGCGATGGGCAACGAGATCGGCTTTTCGTTCGATCCCGCCGTCTCCATGGCGGAGATCTTCGGCCTGCGGTACGGCGCGTTCGTGGTCGAGCTGGACGGCGAAGCCGCCGATCTGCTCAAGGATCCGCGCATCGTTCTGCTCGGCAGAACGACCGAAAAAAAGGCCATCGCCTGCGGCGATGGCTCCGTTTCGCTCGAACGGCTGCTGTCCGCCTACGAGGGGCGGCTCGAGAGCGTCTATCCCTGCAACATCCGCCACGAGGCGCAGCGGATACCTGCGCTTGCCTGCCCGGCCGGACCCTATCCCTCGCCCGCCGTGCGCAGCGCGAGGCCGCGCGTGCTGATTCCGGTGTTTCCGGGTACGAACTGCGAGTACGACACCGCCAGAGCGGCGGCGGCAGCGGGGGCGCAGCCCGAGATCTTCGTCGTGCGCAACCGGAGCGCCGAGGCCGTGGCGCGCTCGGTCGATGCGTTTGCAAAGCGACTTTCCGATGCAGAGATGCTGTTCATACCGGGCGGCTTCTCCGGCGGCGACGAGCCGGACGGCTCCGGCAAGTTCATCGCTGCGTTCTTCCGCAACGCCGCCGTGCGCGAGCAGGTCGAACTGCTGCTCGGGCGGCGCAAGGGGCTCGTCTGCGGCGTATGCAACGGGTTCCAGGCGCTCATCAAGCTGGGGCTTGTGCCGTTCGGCAGGATTCTGGACATGAACGCGGCGTATCCCACGCTGACCTATAACACCATCGCAAGGCACCAGTCGCGCATCGTGCGCACGCGCGTCGTTTCCAACCGGTCGCCGTGGCTGGCCGAAACGAAGCCCGGCGAGATCTACCATGTGCCGGTTTCGCACGGGGAGGGCCGGTTCCTCGCAGATGATCAGACGCTCGAAGCGCTGATCGCAGGCGGCCAGATCGCCACGCAGTACGCGGACGCGGAGGGGCGCGCCTCCTTCGACGTGCGGGACAACCCGAACAACAGCGTCTACGCCATCGAGGGCATTACATCGCCCGACGGTCTGGTGCTGGGCAAAATGGGCCATTCCGAGCGCATCGGCAGCGGGCTGTATCAGAACGTTCCCGGCATGTACGACATGGGGCTGTTCCGCTCCGCCGTGCGGTATTTCCGGTAATATCGGCCGTCAAGAACGGAATGGTTTCCATTGAAAACCGCCCTACCGCACCATCGCGGCAGGGCGGTTTGTTGTCCCTTCCACCGTTATTTCATCGGGATCAAGCGCCCCTGCGCCGGCTCGTGAGCACAATCCCAACGATGCTCCCGGCGGCGACCAGTCCGCCGAGCACCAGCTTCCATACGTTCGGGCCCGACGATGTGACCACGATCGTGGTCGGGCCGTCGCTGCCGCCGATAACACCGACGCTTTCGCCGCTCATCATCCCGATCGGCAGCGAAACATAGCCGAGCATCACCAGATCGAAGAGGACGTTCAAAGCAATCAGGCACAGCGCGGCGATGCATACGCCCCGGATGATCCGCCGGTTCCGCGCTCTGCGCTTGGCAATCCCGTTCTGGAGCGCCTCCAGCTTGCCGGAAAGCACCTGTACGGTGCAGGCCGGGTCCTCCTCGGGGACGGTTTCCCCCAGCAGAACGTGAACGGATGTTTGCAGCTGCTCCGACAGTTCGATGAGCATATCTGCATCGGGAACGGACAGTCCCTTCTCCCATTTGGAAACGGTTTGCCTGACGACATTGCACCGGAGCGCAAGCTCCTCCTGCGACCAGCCTCTCGCAAGGCGCAGGCGTTTGATGTTCTCGCTTAACAACGTGATTCCATGACCCTCCTTCCGGTTCTCTGCCCTCTATCATACTGCAAAAAGCCGCACAGGCAAGCAACGGAAACGAACATCCGCAGCCTGTCAAACAAAAACAACGTTTTTTGACGGCCTGCATCCGCTCGGTTTTGCCGCAGACGGGACAAAATGCAAAGCCCGTTGCGGGAAAGCGCGCCATGCCGTTACGCCCAGTCGTCCACCGGCTCGAACATCATGCGCTCCATGAACGCATCGGAAAAGCGCGCGCTCATCGCCAGATTCCGGCAAACGGCGCGCTCGTTGATCGCGGTAAGCGGACGTTTTGTTTCCCGGTCCAGCAGCAGCAGCGACGCCCCGCTGAGCGCCGCGTTGCCGAGGATCGCCGTCCGCTCCGCCAGCGGGGCCGGGATCAGACCGATGGCGACCGCGCTCCTGAGCGGCAGGTGCCGGCCGAAGCCGCCCGCGATATAGAGCGTTTTGATCTGCCCGAGCGAAACGCCCGCCTCCTGCGCAAGCGTCTGCATGCCCGCGGCAATCGCCGCCTTGGCTAGCTGCAATTGGCGGATGTCGCGCGGCGTGAGCGAAACGGACGGCGTAAGCGAAAGCGCGTCCTCCTCCGCAGCGCCCGTCTCATCGATGCTGCCGCACGCAAGTAGCGCCGCAGCCGCGTCGATCAGGCCGGAGCCGCAGACCGAGCGGGCGTCGCCGTCCCCGATTGCATGCACCGACAGCGCGCCGTCCGCGTATGTCACCCGGTCGATCGCGCCCTCCACGCTGGCCGAGCCGCAGCTGATGCCGCCGCCCTCAAAGGCCGGCCCGGCCGCCGTTGCGCAGCAATGCAGCGTATGGTTGTGCCAGAGCGCGATCTCGCCGTTCGTGCCCAGATCGATGAGCATCGAGGTATCTTCGGCATTCGTCATGCCGCTTGCGAGCACGGCGCAGGCCACATCCGCGCCGACAAACGCGCCGGGGCAAGGCGGATAGTATACGCCCCGCTCCTCCATGCCGAACAGGCAATCCGCCTCGAACGGCGCTGCGGACAGCGTTTTCGGGCTGCGCCCCGTGAACAGGTACAGCATGGTCGTGTTCCCGGTGACCACGCGCGCACCAACCTGCTCTTTGGCGATGCCGCTCTGTGCGCAGGCAGCGGCAAGCAGATCATCCGCGAGCGAGCGGATCATGCGCTGTAAAACCGCTCCATGGCCCGAGAGCGCCGACTCAATGCGGCCGATCACGTCCGCCGCCAGCGCCGCCTGCGGGTTCGCCGCCGAGAGCGTGCAGAGCGTCCGGTTCGCCGTGAGGTCGATGAGTCTGAGCGCGGCGGTCGTCGTTCCGACGTCGAGTGCCGCGCCGTACCCGCCCGCGGCGGGCCGGTGCGTGTAGGGCGGCATCGCGCCCCCGGTTTCGATGCCCTGCAACCGGCTTGTGCCCGTCAGATAGACCGCTGCGTCGCCGCAAACCCGTGTCCGGCACATGAGGCATGCGCCTTCCTCCGGCGGCGGCTCCAGCATGCCCTCCGCGGCAACGCCGCATTTTTTGCATACGCCCGCGCCGCCGCACACGAGCTGCGGCGCGCCGTCGACCCCGGCGAGCAGCTCGGAAAGCTTTGGTTTTCCCTGAAACGGAATGGTTTTGGTGTCGCCGTTCGGCAGACAGACCGTCAAATTGGACATATCGTTCACCCGTCCCGTCCCGCGCCGGCCAAAGCCGGCCGGGCGCATAAACAAAGGCCTCCCCGGCACAGCCGGCCAGGGCGGCACAAACAAGAGCATTCCCCGGCACAGCCGGCCGGGGCAGCATAAACAGGGGCGTTTCCGGCACGGGCCTGTGTCCTGCGCCGGGCGCAGCCGGTCAGACCGTCTGCGCATTGAACGCGTCGATCGCGTCAAAGAATGCCCGGATGTTCTCCCACTTGGCATGCGGCGGGATGTCGCAGCCGGAGGAGAGCAGGAAGTTCTTCTCATCGGCGCAGGCGCGAAGCAGCGAGAGCGTCTTGTCCCGGATGCTGTCCGCCGTGCCGGAGGCGAACTGCCCGGCCGGATCGATGTTTCCCATGCAGAGCATATCCTTCGGCGCGCGGTTCAGAATATCGCGCATATCAACACAATTGCCGAAATGGTAGGCCGCGGCCCCAATCGCGTGCAGCTCCGGCAGCATGCTCGGCACGGTGTTGCCGCAGTTGTGGTAGATCACCGCAAAGCTGTCCGTCTGTACCGCGTCGACAATCCGCTTGACATACCCGCACGAGAACTGCCCGCTCATCTCGGGGGACAGCACGCCCGCGAGCGGCTCCGCAATCACCACGCCGTCCGCTCCGGCCTCCCGGAACGCAAGGCAGTATTTCGTGATGAACGCCGCGGCCTTCTCCAGCACGAGATGCACCGTTTCCGGCTCGTCGTAGCACAGGTACATGATCTCCGTCACATCCAGCAGCCGTCCGGCCAGCGAATACGGGCCGATCACGCCCGCCAGTACGGGCCGGTCGGTCACGAGCTGCCTGGCGAGGCGGATGGCCTCGACGCAAAGCCCCGTTCGCCCCGCGCCCACCTCGGGTGTGCGCAGCGCTTCGGCGTCCTCCAGCGTTTCCACGCACCTGCCCGTGATCGTGGGCACCTCATTGTCCGAAAAGCAGACGGTCGCGCCGAACGCCTCCGCCTCGACCGAAAGATCCATCAGGCTGACGCAGGCAGCGGAGGGGGTTTCTCTCGCGACCGTCGCCATGGCCTCGGCCTGCAGCACAGCGCTCTCCACCAGTTCCCGCACATGGACGCCCATCAGCTGCGCTGCCGGGAAGGAGAGAATCGGCATGGCGCGCTTCTCCCTCTGGCCGGCCAGATTCCACAGATATTCGCCTGTTTTCATCGTTTCTATCCCTTATTTGCAGAGCTCGGCCGCCGCGTCCGCCGCCGTCGCCGCATCGGGCGTGTATACGTCCGCGCCGATCTGGTCACAGAACGCCTGCGTGACGGGCGCGCCGCCGATCATGATGGACACCTTGTCGCGGATGCCGGCCTCTTCAGCCGCCTTGACCACATCGCCGATGGCGCCCATGGTCGTCGTGAGCAGCGCGCTGCAGCAGATGATGCCGCACTCCTGCTCCACCGCGGTGCGGATAAACGTCTCCGGCGCAACGTCCGTTCCGAGATCGATGACTTCGAGGCCCTTGCCCTCCATCATCAGCTTCACGAGGTTCTTTCCGATGTCGTGCAGATCGCCCTTGACGGTGCCGATGCAGACCCGGCCCTTCGCCTGCACGCCGCTCTCCTGCAAATGGGGCTTGAGCACCTGTACGCCCATGTTCATCGCGCGGGCCGCCACGAGCACCTCGGGCACGAACACCTCGTTGTTCTTAAACTTCACGCCGATCACGCCCATACCGCTGAGCAAACCCTCTTCAAGAATCTGCTTTGCCGAAAGCCCCTCGTCGATCGCCTGTTGTACGAGCTCCTTTACGAGCTTGGCTTTGCCGCGCTGCAACTGTTCCGAAATCTCCTGCAAGACCGCCACGTTTCATTCCTCCGTCGTTTTGATGGCTTCAGTATATCCGTACCGGGCCGCGCCGGATAGCAAAACCGTGCCATGTTTTTGGATTGACCGCAAAATAGTACAAAAATATGCAGCGCAAAATAATACAAAAACCAGCGTGGCAAAGCGAACGACACGCGGGAGGCCGCATTCAACCGTATATACTGTCAAAAACTGGCTGCATCTCAGGAATCCATTGGTTCCGTATCCTATCGTAGAATTTTGTATCCGAATTGACAGCAAACGGAATGCCGGCGTCGTTGAGCCGCTGCGTCATAAAGCCGGCAAACGCAACCTGTTCGGACACGGTATAGTCGTTTCCGTCATGGTAGTTGCCCGGCATCCAGGCGCCCACCCATGTCGGAATGCCGGTCTCAGTCTGCCACGCCAGCGCAAGCTCTATTTTCTCGTCGATGAGCGCGCGCTCCTGCTCGGTTCCGCTTGTCCAGAGCTTTCGCGGGTTGGTCTTACTAGGACCGGAGGCATAGAAGTGCCATTCGGCCATGAGATAGCCGTTATGGTCTGTGGGAATGGCCAGCTCGCTCAAGCAGGCGGCATCCGAGCGTAGGCGCGGAGAGATGAACAGTATTCGTTGGGGATTTGTGTTCCTGATCTGCGTGACCAGCCGCTCATAGAGCGCGTTTAGCCGCTCCGGCTGCTTGTTCAGCTTGTCGGTGGCCTCGATCAGCAGATCGAAGGAAAGCAGAAAGGATGCGTCCCGGTATCTCTGTGCGACGGTCGCCCACCAATCCACAACCCGCTCCAGATTTTCCTCACTCGGATCGTTTTTGAACGCATCGGCCTGGTAGGCGATGACCGGAATGACGCCGTTTTCTATGCAGTCCGCAATCTGCGTGTCAAGGCCTGAGAGAATCGCCTCAGTCGCCGCATCCGCAACGCGAATCCGCACATGGCGAATGCCCGCCTCTGCAAAATCCTGCACTGTCCGGGTACGATAATACTCGCGTCCCCGCCGCGTCTTGGACCAGTCCACATCCATGCCCTTTCCGAGCAGACTCTGATACTCCCACGGCGAAATAGGCCGGCTTCCGTCCGGCGCATCGGGGTTGGACGAACTTGCCGCCTCCGTCTCCGATGGCATCGGGGACAGCGAGGCGGGCAGCGGCGGGCCAGCCGGCGTGTCCTCCGCTGGGCGCTGCGCTGCTGCCGAGCAGGCCGCCAGTGCGATGCTGATGGCTGGAATGATTGCCAAATAGAGAATCCGTCTGTTCACATGTCCCTCCCCGTGCTGCGTTGTTCCGGACCATCATAGCATACTTTTTGCCATCCGAATATGGGTCGAAGCGGCATTCATCGCTTTTGAAACGGTACGAATTCGCACGCCGCGCGGCTGCTGCACAGGTCAAACACCGGCCTGCCCTCCCGAAAAAGGCGCGCGCGCACGCACGCGTTGCCGCTCTCGCGAATCAGCCCCGTCATCCTGCCGCGCACCGGCGAGCGGAGCGGATGGCCGGCGTCTGCGGCCTGCATGTCGATCTCGAGCAGCAGCTTTCCCTGCGACAGCCGGATGTGCTCCGCGTCGGCGCAAAGAACGCGCACGCCCCGATACGTTGCGAACCGATACTCCTGCCCGCGATACACGACCGCCGCAATGCACCCCAAAAAGTGAAACCCGCAGAACGGAATATCCGCAGTCGAAACCATGATCGAGCAGGGCTCCGAGAAGCCGTTGCATTGCAGCCATAGATAGCACCGGGGAAACGACGTGCCGCTGTCCATCTCGATATAGCCGGTACCGCCGTCAAAAGCATGCGTCCTGCCGTCGATCTGCACGCTGCCGCCGAGCGCATGCGCCATGCTGATCACGCCGTGCCGGCACTCCATGGGGAAGAAACGGAACGGGCCCATGATATCCGTTTGAAGCGGGGTCAGCGGCCCGTATGTGATCTCCCCGCTCACGCCGGGGAGGCGTATCGTACAGCCGCGCGCCGAAAACGCCGAGTCTCCGGCGCGGATGACGCCGCCATGGAGCGACAGCGCGGGTACATCGAACAGCCGCGAGCCCTCCGGTGTGAGCATCTGTACGAATGCGCCGCTCTCTGCCCGGCCGGGAATGAAGGCGAGCATATCGCCATCCCTCTGGTGCTTGAAATACCAGCCCAGAAAGCCCCGTCCCGCAAGCGCCTTTCGCCCGCCGAGCCCGTCCGTCCGTGTGCCCGTCCGGCGGGCGCTTCCTGCGGCGCCCTCTTCCGGCCGCGCCTGTATGTTCCATAAAAACCGCATGCTCCACTCCTCCCTTCCCTTAGTATCGGCCGTTTTGCTGAAACCATGAGCAACGCGGGTCGCGATGGAGCGCTCCAACCAAACCGGAAAACGCAGGAATGCAAAAAGCGAGCGCATGGTTTGCGTTCGCCTGTAAACATTGCACATCGGCCACGGATGGCCATGCGCGACAAGGGACTGCCGTTTATCGTTGCAGTTGCAGCATCAGTACAGGTTCTTGCCATATATGGCCGCGCCCGAAACACGGGCTTGGCCGCGGCGGCGTGTGCCGGTCTGCACCCGCGACGGCTGCAAGAAGCCGCGCCGAGGGACAGTCTCGTCCGATAGCACCGCGACAGGCTAACGGTGTGCAGTCGCAAGAAGCCGCGCCGTCACGGCCGCGAGCGGTTCGCCCGTTTGGGCAGCGATGCGCGCCGCGTCGTCAAACTCAACCTTTTCCCGCTCCGCGCCATAGCCGCTCGCGTACTTGACGCGCACCGGTCCGTACGGCGTTTCGACGGATGCGATCTCGCGCTTGAGCGTATAGCGGCCGAACAGCGCCTCGCGCACGCCGAGCGTGGTCGTGTGCAGAAACAGCGCTTTGAGCACGCGCTCGCGGTTCTCCGGCGCCGAAAGGCAGGTCAGCAGCACGCCGGGCCGGTTTTTCTTCATGCCGATCGGCGTGGTATACACATCGAGCGCCCCCGCCTCAAACAGCCGCTCCATCGCAAAGCCGATGGCCTCCGGCGTCATATCGTCCAGATTGCAGCATAATTCCACCACCCGGCCGTCCGGCCCGCACGGGCCGCCCGCCGCATCCTCCACCCGCTCGCCCAGCAGCGCGCGCACGCAGTTGGCCGCCTCAAAATCCTTTTTGCCCATGCCGCAGCCGATCCGCAGCACGCGCATCGTGGGCATGGGGCCGAACGACTCCGCAAAATGCCTGAGCAGCGCCGCACCGGTCGGCGTACACAGCTCGCCGCGGATTGCGCCGCCGTAGACGGGCACGCCGGTCAGCAGGTGCGCCGTCGCCGGCGCGGGTACCGGCAGCAGGCCGTGCGCGCAGCGCACCTCGCCGCAGCCGACATGCACCGGTGACGCGAGCACGCGGCCCACGCCCAGCTCGTGCAGGAGCAGGCACACGCCCACCACATCCGCCACCGCGTCGAGCGCGCCGACCTCGTGAAAATGGATCTCGGTCACCGGCTCGCCGTGTACATGGCTCTCCGCATCCGCAATGAGGCCGTAGACGGCCCGCGCGTCCGCGCGCACGCGCTCGGGCAGCGGCAGCGCATCGATCAGGCGCGAAATATCCGTAAACCCCCTGGCGTGATGGTGGTGGTGTGCGGCCTGCTGCGCCGCATCCTCCTCCGCGCCGAACACGGACACCGAAACGTGCGTCCCCACAACGCCGCATTTTTTCGCGCGCTGCGCCTCGACCCGCACGCCGGGCAGGCCGAGCGCATTCATGCGGTGCAAAAAGTCCTGCGGGTCGGGATGCAGCTCGAGCAGCGCCGCCATCAGCATGTCGCCCGCCGCGCCCATATTGCATTCCAAATAGAGTGTTTTCATCGTTTGCCCTCCGTGAGATGGTTGATGAGGCTCGCCTGATAGCCCGCGCCGAATCCATTGTCGATGTTCACGACGCTCACGCCGCTCGCGCACGAATTGAGCATCGCCAGCAGCGCGGCCACGCCGCCGAACGAAGCGCCGTAGCCCACGCTCGTCGGCACCGCGATCACCGGGCAGTCGGCAAGCCCGCCGAGCACGCTCGCAAGCGCGCCCTCCATGCCCGCAATCGCGACGATCACCCGCGCGGTCATGATCTCGTCCAGATGCGCAAGCAGCCGGTGCAGGCCGGACACGCCCACATCGTACAGCCGCACGACCTCGTTGCCGAGCGCTTCGGCGGTCAAAGCCGCTTCCTCGGCCACGGGCAGATCGCTCGTGCCGCCGGTGGCGATCACGATCCTTCCGCCGGCGTCCGGTTTCGGGAACGCACCCACCACGCCGATGCGGGCCGTTTCATGATAGGTAAAGCCGGCAAGGCGCCCGCCAAGCGCTTCGGCCGCCTCTTTGGAGAGCCGCGTGATCAGCACGCAGCGCTCCCCCTCGCTTTGCATGGCGGACGCGATGGCCTCGATCTGCGCCGGCGTCTTGCCCGCGCCGAAGATGACCTCGGCCACGCCCTGCCGGAGCCCCCGGTGGTGGTCGGGCTTGGCAAAGCCCAGCTCCTCAAACGGCGCGCGCTTGAACGAGAGGATGGCGTCGTCGACGCTCGTTTCGCCGGCGGCAACGCGCGTCAGGAGGCTGCGAATCTGCTGTTGGTTCATGTCATTCCCTTTCCTTCAAATCCAGCAATACGGTTGAAAAATACGGTTCGATGGCGGCGCGCACCGCCGCCGCCTCCGCCGCCGCGCGCTGCAGCTGCGCTTTTTTGAGCTGTATCCGCGCCGCGTCATGGAACACGCGCACACGAAAATCGGAATAGCCGAGCAAAACCAGCGCCTTCTCCGCCTGCTCGATGCGCAGAAGCAGCGCCGGTTCAAGCGCTTGTCCGGCCGGCACGCGCGTGGCAAGGCAGGCGTAGGCCGGCTTGTCGGCGGTGGGGAGACCCGCCTCCCGCGAAAGCCTGCGGATCTCGGGCTTTGTCAGGCCGCATTCCCGAAGGGGAGAGCGCACAAAAAGCTCCGACAGCGCCCGCATGCCGGGCCGGTCGTCCGCATCGTCGGAGGCATTCGTGCCGTCGAGCACGAGCGAAAGCCCGTCGGCGCGCGCGCGCGCGGCGAGCGCGCCAAAGAGCTGCTTCTTGCAGTGATAGCAGCGATTCGGCGGGTTCTGCCGCACCGCTTCACAGGCAAGCGCATCCAGTTCGACGACCGTGAGCGGCACGTCGAGCGCGGCACAGAGCCGCTCGGCGTCGGCCAGTTCAAACGCGGGCTGGAACGCCGTTTTGATAAAATACGGGCGAATATCCGCCCCCGCCCGCAAGCCCGCATACAGCAGATAGGCCGAGTCCACGCCGCCCGAAAGTCCGAGCGCCGCGCGCGGATGGCGGTCAAAAAATTCTTGCAGCGTCAAAGCGTTCTCCCCTCCAAATCCCATTGCTCCTTCCGGTTGGCCAGCCACGCAAAGCACGGCCAGTCCGCATCCCTTTGCAGCATCCGCTCCCGGAGCGCGGCGGCCCTGCCGGTATCCCCTGCGCGCGCGAGCAGCGCGGCGGCGCCATAGGCCAGAATGGCAAAGTCCATATGGCTCTGCCCGCCCCGCAGGGATTCGGGCAGCTCGCCCGCCGGAATCTCCCCCGCCATGGCGGAAACCGCGCGCGCATAGGCGGCGTGGTGTCCGGCCGCCATGTCCGGCCGGTACTCGGAGAGCAGCGCGGGCCTCTCGTCCAGCCGCATGGCCGAGAGCGCCTCCCAGTAGATCGCCGCGACGCCGAGCTCTGCGTCGGCCTTTTCAAAGCAGCGGACAAACCAGCCCCGCGCAGCGGCATGGTCGTTTTGCAGGCGGCAGCAGAGACCGAGCCGGTATGTGACATCCGGCGTTTCCCCGGTCAGCGCCATGCAGCGGAGAAAGTCCTGCCGCGCCTGTGCGAGCCGCAGCAGGGTCAGCCGCCGTCCCGCGCACAGACGAAGCGGTTCCGGCGCGTCCGGCCGCAGCACCATGGCGGCGCGGGCTGCGCCGAGCGCCTCCCGGTAGCGCATCTGCCGTGCGAGCGCGTCGCCGAGCGCCAACAGCGCGTCATACCCATCCTTTCCCCGGCAGGCCGCGACCGCCGGCGAATCCGCCGGCGCCTCCCCCGAGCGCGGGCCGTCCGGGTCGCCCAGCAGCTCGTCCTGCCAGCGGGCGCGAATATCCGAAAAATACGCTTCCATCAAAGGATTCTCCGGTACTCGGAAAAACAATCCTCGCAGACCGGCTCACCGTCCTGCAGGCGCATATGGTTCTCCGCGGTCGGTTCGCCGCACCGGCTGCAAACGCAGGTTTTGAAGATGCGCGACCCCTCCGGCAGCCGGTCTTTGGCGGGTTTGACGTCAAACATCTCGTGATAGTCGCCGTTCATGAGCCAGTCGCGCCGCTCGTCCCGCGTTTTGTCCGGCGTGGGACGGAGCACGAGCCGCACGGAGCGGCCGCTCCTGCGGTCGAAAAAGCTGAACGCCTGCTTGCCGCGAAGCGCGAGCAGCAGATTGCCCTTGCCGATGGAGCAGCCGAGCAGACTCTGCACCGCGTCCACGCCGCAGGCGTCGTTCTCCGCAATGCACACGAGCTCCTCATCCCCCGCGCGCTCGGCAACGTCGAGCAGTTCCAATGCGTACAGGCTGGCCTGATACCCGACGGCAAGGCCGCCGCACGCGTGGCCGTGGAAATCCACGCACCGTTCCCAGAGCTTCCTGTCCAGATCCTTCATTTCCAGTACCTCCGTTGCTTTGTCCATCCATTCCCATCCGCCCGCACCCCAGTGGCCGGGCAACCGAGGTTTCAGCACGGCAGCCCCCAAGTAGCCGGACAACCCGGGTTCTCAGCGCGGCAGCGCCCCAGTAGTCAGGCAGCCCGGATTCTCAGCGCGGCAGCACCCCAGTAGTCAGGCAACCGATGTTTCAGCGCCGCAGCACCCCTCAGTCCGTATAGCTCCGGCCGCCCGCGACGGCCCCGCTCCTGCCCTCGAAATACTGGTTGATGCAGTAAAACGCGATCACAACGAGCGCGATGCACGCGCCCGGACTCACGAGCCAGTGGTACGCGCCGCGCGTAAAGCCGCCGCCCCGATACGCAAGGTTGATCATGCGCCCCCACGTCACGGCCGTCGGGTCGCCCATGCCGAGAAAGCTCAGCGTCGCCTCGAGCATGATGCAGTGCGCCACGCTCATGATGTAGCGCGACAGAATGACCTCGTACAGATTCGGCAGCACATGTCCCAGCACGATCCGCCTCTGCGGGACGCCGAGGATCAAAAGCGATTCGACGAACGGCGTCTGCCTGAGCTGCATGGTTCTCACGCGCACCGTGCGCGCCGTGCCGCACCAGCCGAGCAGCGCAATGATCAAAACGATGCTTTTCATGCTCGAACCGGCAAACGACGCCACGACGATCGCCATCGGCAGCATCGGGATCATCAAAAACACCTGAATCACGCCGCCGAACAGCGCGCCGCGCCAGCCGGGCAGATAACCCGCCGCCAATCCCGCCGCCGTACCGACCACGAGCGAGATCAGCGCCGCCGAAACGCCCGAAAGCAGCGTCGCACCGGCGGCATAGATCAGCTCGGTAAGCACATCATAGCCCAGATCGTTCGTGCCGAGCGGGTGCGCGGCGCAAGGGTCCAGCCACGGCGCGAACATCTGCTTGGGCGCATACTGCGCGAGCGCCGCCGGGAACAGCGCGCACGCCGCAAAGCTGAAAAGGATCAGCGCGCCGAGCAGCAGCAGCGGTCGGTTACGCCTCATGCACCCTGCACCTCACTTTCGGATCGAGCAGCACGCACACGGCGTCCGTGACAAGGTTTGCCGCGACCACGACCAGCGCGCTCACAAACAGGCACCCCTGCAGCACGGGATAGTCCCGCGCGGTAATGGCCGCCGAGAGGAGCGAGCCCATGCCCTTGATGGAAAAGATCGTCTCGATCACCAGCGACCCGGACACGAGAAACCCCACGTTCATGCCGACCATCGCGACAAACGGCTGGCAGATGTTGGGCAGGATATGGCAAAACGCAATCCTTGCGTCCGACAGGCCGCGGCTTCTGGCGTACAGCACATACTTTTCGTTCCGCTGCCGGGCAACCGTGCCGCACACCATCAGGTACTTGGCCGGCACCGCGCCGATCACGAGCGTTGCTACGGGCAGAACCAGGTGCAGCGCCCGGTCGAGGAGCGCGGCGAGCGGCCCCTCCGGCACGCGGAGCGATGCGAGCTGTCCCATCGGCAGCCAACCGAGCCGGAACGAGAACAGAAGAATGAGCAGCAGCGCCAGCAAAAACGCGGGGATCGCATCGGCAACGATCTGCACCGCTGTGACCGCGCTCTCCACCGCGCTGCCGCGCTTCATCCCCATCAGGCAGCCGAGCACGAGCGCAATGCCCGCGCTGAGCACGACGGCTGGCACGGCGATGGACAGCGTGGCGGGCAGACGCTCCCGGATCAGGCGGCCCACCGGCGCGTTGTGATGATAAGAGTAGCCGAGATCGCCCGTAAAAATGCCGAAAAGATAGTCGCCGAACTGCTCGGGCAGCGGGCGGCCTGCGCCGGTCTTTTCGAGATAATACGCATATTCCTGTTCCGAAACCTGCGCCTCGTCCATTCCCACCAGCATGAGCACGGTGTCGCCCGGCATGAGCCGCGGCAGCGCGAAGTTGAACACAGTGATCAGCAGCAGGCAGGCGAGGGAGGTCAGCAATCCCTTTTTCATACGCACATACGCACCTTATTATTTCGGCCATGGAGAAGGGGCGCGCGGTATGCGCCCCTTTCCCGGCAAAGCGCCGTTCTCATCTGTTCTCGGTCAAATACATCCACGTCTGTACGTTCAAAATGCCGAACGTACCGTCCACAACAAACCCGTCAAAGCGGCTGTTGTAGGCCTGCACATGCGCGTCCCAGAACAGAGCGACGGCCGGCAGCGTTTCCGCATAGTAATTTTGTATGTCGGCGGCAGCGGCCAGATACGCGTCCATATCGGCCGCGGCGTCCGCCCGGTCGAGCAGCGCCCGGTAGCCTTCGTCGTACACCTGTCCGTAGCCCATCGGGTTTTCGCCGAAGAGATACAGCGAGGCAAGTCCCTGCTTCATGGACATTCCGTAGGCGGTGAGCCCTGTAATGACCGCCGTCTGGGCGCGCTGCTGCTCGGTCAGCTCTCTGAAATCCGCGACCTCGCGCACGTCGAGCGTCATCTCGATGCCCACCTCTGCCAGATTGTTTTTGAGAAGCTCCGCATAGCGCTGGTGCGCCGGCTTGTCGCCGCGCAGCATGACCGGGAAGGTGAGCTTATTCCCATTGTATTCGAGCACCCCGTCGCCGTCAAGATCGGTGCAGCCGGCCTCCTGCAGCAGCTGCTTCGCCGCGTCGAGGTCGCGCTCGAGCACCGGCGTTTCCACATAGCCATAGGTGCCCTCGGGCACAAAGCCCGCGCGCGAAGCGACCGCGTAGGCCGAGCCGAAGGTCGCGCGGAACGCCGTATAGTCGATGGCCTTCGCGACGGCCCTGCGGATGGCCGCGTTGGTAAAGGGCTCGGCGCTGTTGTTGAAGATCAGCACCGCGCTGTTGGCCGTGTTCGCCACGGGCAGCAGCGTAAGGTCGGCGCACGCTTCCAGATCCGCGATAACGGCGGGATTCACGCCGCCGGAATACTTGTACACCATATCGATCTGGCCGGCCTTGAGCGCCATGTACATCGTGTCCTCGCTGTCAAAGAGCTGGAGCAGCACGTTCTCCGCCGCAGGCGCCCCATCCGGGTACGCCGCATTGGCGGCAAACTCGACCACGCCCGCGTCCGCTTCGAACCGGACGAAGCGATACGGCCCGCAGCCGATGTTCGCCCGCTCGTTTTCCACCGTGGTGTAATCGGCCACGCCGTCGTAGATGTGCCTGGGCAAGATGCGCAGCGTTGTCAGCGAGGCGAGCTGGCGCGGATTCGGCGCGGCAAGCTCCAGCTCGATCGTCCGCTCGTCGAGCACGCGGATGCCGGCATACGCATCGGCGTAGCCGCCGCCCGACTGTTCGTCAAAATACTCGAGCGTGAAGCGGATATCCTCGGCCGTCACCGGCTCGCCATCATGCCACGCCATGCCCTCGCGCACGGTCAGCGTCCAGACGCGGCTGTCGCCGGTCGCATAGTCGCACAACAGCGGCTGATACGCGCCGGTTTCGTCGATCCATACCGGCGCGAGCTGGCTCAGCGTGCCGGAGATCACGTCAAAGCTGTACTCGCTGCGGTTGGCCGACAGAATTTCCGCCGTCGTACCGACGATGACGGTATCGATCGTGTTTTTCGGTTCCGCCGTGGGCTCCGCAGCGGACTCCGCCGTGGACGCGGCCGGCGCCTCCGTCGGCTCTGCGGCCGGCGCGCCGGTGCAGCCGCCGGCAAAGGCGGCAGCGCTCATCACCATGAGCAGGGTCAGGAAAAGGGCCAGTGTTTTTTTCATTCTTTGTCTCCGCCTTCCGTATGGTTTCGTGTGGTGATCGCGAACGTTTCGCCGCGCCCCGCAGGCGCGCAAACCTCCTCCAGCTTTCCGTCCCGCATTTCGTACACGCGGTCGGAGATCGCATCCACCAGCGGCCGGTCGTGCGAGATGTGCAGCACCGAAACGCCGTCCCGCTCGACCAAGTCCCGCAGCAGCCGCGCAATCTGCGCCTGCGCCGTGACGTCGAGCATGGTGGTGGCCTCGTCCGCGATGAGCAGCCTTGGCCGCACACCGAGGCTTCTTGCGATCAGCACGCGCTGCGCCTGCCCGCCGGACAGCTCTCCGGGGCGGCGGTCGAACAGCGCCGGGTCCAGCCGCGCGCGCTCCATGAGCCGCCTTGCCTGCGCGCGCGCGTCGCGCCGGCCATGTGCCAGCCCGTGACAGAGCAGCGGCTCGGCGATCGCGTCGCCCACGCGCTGGCGCGGGTCGAGCGAGGCGTAGGGCTGCTGCGGGATGAGCTGGACAAGGCGGCGAAGCGCCGGCTGAAACCGCCCGTTCGGCAGCAGCGGCTCGCCGTCAAACAGCGCCTCCCCGGCGTCCGGCCGCACGGTGCCGCACAGAATGCGCGCGAGCGTCGACTTTCCCGACCCGCTTGCGCCGACGATGCTCACCAGCTCCACCGGCTCCACGGAGAGCGACGCACCGTTGAGCACGCGGCGGTCCTTGTACCGTTTTTGGATGTCCCGCGCCTCCAGCAGGCTCATACCAGCCTCCTGTCCACGTGCGAGAGCGCGTGCGGCAGCGAGCAGATCAGCTCGTGCGTATGCACCGACTGCGGATTTCTCAGCACATCCCGCGTGTTCCCATATTCCTCCGCCCGCCCGTCCCGCAGCACGAGCAGCCGGTCGCTCGCCGCCGCCACGGAGATATCGTGCGTGATGAGCAGCACGGCCGCGCGGGAGAACACCCGTTTGAGGCTCTCGAGGAACAGCGCGACGTTGTCCCGATCGACGCCCTTGGTCGGTTCATCCGCGATCACGAGCCGCGGCGCGCCGGCCGACGCCATCGCCATGACCACGCGCTGCGCCATGCCGCCCGAGAGCTGAAACGGGTAGGAGCGAAGCACGCGCTCGGGCTCCGAAAAGCCGAGCCCGCCGAGCAGCGATTCCATCCGATCCTGCCGCGCCGCGCGGCGCACGCCGTTTCGCTTCAGGCACTCCGCCATCTGGCGGCGAACGGTCAAAGACGGATTCAAAAAGTCCGCGCCGCTCTGCGGCAGCAGCACCATGTCCCTCCCGAGCAGCGCCCGACGGCGCGCCGGCCTTTGCCCGTTCAGCTCCGCGCCATCAAGGCGGATGCTGCCCGTCATCTCACAGTTGTCCGGCAGCAGGCCGAGGATGGCCATGGCGGTCATCGTCTTGCCGCAGCCGGAGCGACCGACGATCGCAAGCCGCTCGCCCTCGTCCACCGCAAACGAAAGCGACCGGACGATCCGGTTTTTGGAACCGTCCTTCATTTCGCCGGTGATCGATAGTCCCTCCACGGTCAGTCCCACGGCAGCCTCCTTCCAAAAACAAAAGCCATGAAAACGCGCCTCCCTACAGGGTGACAAACGCCTTCATGGCAATCGTATACGCTCTGATCCGTTCTGTTTTGGCCAAGCGGCGGCCCATTCGCTTTGCGTCAGGCCACAGCGCGCCGGAGAACGCTGCGCCCTCTTGAAGAGCGCGGCAGACCGCGTTTTGACGGTCTGCGGTTCCCTTGGGGAACCCTCCTTGTATGATACCGGCAGACAGGCCCCGTGTCAAGGCAAACCCGTCACAGCACGATCAAAAGTACGCCGCTCACGAGCATGAACCCATAGACCGCCTTCTTGAGTACGTCGCGGTTCATGCGGTTGAACACGAGCTTGCCCGCCGCCGCGCCGAGCGCCACGGCAAGAATGCTGTACAGGAACGCCCGAAGCACCGTGCCCGTCAGAAAGCCGGAGAAACCGTGCAGCGCCGTGGAATAGACCGCCACCATCGCAAAAAAGGTCTGAATCGTGGCCAGATAGTCCTCCTTCTCCTCCATGGAGAGCAGATACAGCGACATCGGCACGCCGGCCATGCAGAACAGGCCCCCGAGCACGCCGCTCACCGCGCCGGTGACGAGGCCGGCAGCGCGCGTCATGCGGATGTGCAGCCGGCCCTGCAAAAAGATCATGTAGATCCCGAGCCCGATGAGCCCAATGCCGAGCAGCGTCTGCATCACGCCGTTCGGGTCGGCCGCCACGATGCGCACCATCACGAAGGACACCGGCACATACGCAAGAAACGGCCAGAGGATGACCTTCCACCGGATGTGCCCGCGAAGGCGCAGCATGAACGCCGCGCTCACGCAGAGCATCAAAAGGTTGGAGAGTCCCGCCGCCTCGCCGAAGCTCGGCATGAGCGCGGAGAGCACGCCCATCACCACGACAGCAAAGCCGAACCCGCAGGCCGCCTGTACAAAGCTGCCGAGAAAGCAGATGCCCAGGATCAGGGCAAACGCCGCCGTATCCATCAGCCCTGATACGGTTCGTCTGCCATGCACAGGTGCACCGCGCTGAGCTTGAACGTGCGCGGTAGCGCGAGAATGTTCGGGGTTTCGCCCACAAACTTCTTCTTCGCGTCCAGAAGCGCCTCTTCAAACGTTGCGCGGGTCTTGAGTCCCATGCCGCGCGCCCAGCCCGGCTCCTTTGCGCCGACGATATAGATCGCGGCGGTGTTCATCTCCGCGATGTGGCCGCAGCTCATCATGGAGAAGCCGTGGTACGGGTGGAACGCGCCGTGGAAGCGGTAGCGGTCGATATAGTCCTGCCGCTTGCCGAACGACTCGCCATAGGCGTTCATGTCGGGCAGCGTGTTGCCGTTCTTTTGAAAGACGTCGTAGATCTCGCGCGCATACGGCCAGCGTTCATCGTTGAAAAACCCGTCGCACGCGGAGAAGCAGATATAGACGCACCGGTCGCTCATGATGCGCTTGTGCCGGATGACCTGCGCGGAGAGCGCCTGCATGAGCTGGATGGGGTTGGTGCCCATGCCGTCGCCGTAGTGGAAGTTCTGCGGCATGCCGAACACGACCACATCGTACTTCTTTTTGGCCCACGGCACATAGGTGCGGCGGTCGGCCATCTTCCACGACAGCGGCTGCATCTCCTTTGCGTAGCCGCTCCAGATCTCGATCTGGCGGGAATTGGTGTCGAGCACCGCGTCGCAGCAGAAGAACTTCTTGCCCATGCACGCTTCCATGTGCTGTCCGATCTCATCGAACTTATGGCGCATGAGCGAATGGGTCGAAACCGGCGTGAAATCCTGCTGGTGCATGACGGACGGCACATGGTGCGTGGCGATGCTCCTCCAGTGCGTGATGCCGGTGGCGCAGTGCTTGTAGCCGCCGGAGTAGCCGCCGTACGGATTGCCCTGCACATGGCCGATCAGAATGGCCACATCGGATTCGTAGACCTGCTTGTTCATGATCACGACGTCGCCGCGCTTCGTCGTGCCGAGATCAACGAGGTTGTCGTAGTCCTCGCTGTCGTGGCTCGTGATCTGGCCGGATGGATAGAACTCGTTGAACAGCGCGTCCCCGAGGATCTTCTGCATCTCCTCGACGTTCGTGCGCGGGTGCAGGCCGTTCGAAAAGATGAGCAGGATATCCCGCTTATCAACGCCCGCTTTGTACAGCTCGTCGAGAATCACGCGGATGGACACGCGGCGGTGCGCCGTCTCCTGCAGGCCGCCCTTCACGATGTCGGGAATGACGATCGTCACCTTGCTGCCCTTGTGCGCGAGCTTCGAGAGCGGCTCCATGCCGATGGGGTTCTGGACGCTCTTTTTCGTCGCTTCGTACAGGCTGTCCCAGTCCTGCGGCAGGCAGGCGGGGTCCAGGATCGTTTCGCCCGGCACGAACACATCGGTGTTCTCCGGAAGATTCGCCGCAATCATGCCCTTTCCGTATTCAAACTGCATTTCCATTGCCGTTTCTCCTTTCGCTTCCAATCCCGAGGTAGAGGCGGATGATCTCCAGATACTCGTCCGGGTAGAACCCGATCTCGCCCGCAAACCGCGTCAGGGCGATCAGGCCGCCGTCGATCTCGTCGATGGAGGCGAGCATGGCCGCGTTATCCGCTTTGAGGCCGCCGCCGTACACCACGTCGATGCCGCCGGTCTGCGCCTTGATAAAGCGCGCCGTTTCCAAAATCGCGCCGCGGCCGGCCGGGGTCTTGCCCGGGCCGATGCTCCAAATGGGCTCATAGCCGATCACAACGTTCGCCGTGTCCGCGCCGTCCAGCCCGATCGAGAGCTGCTTGCCGAGCACCTGCTCCTTGTGCGGCAGTTCCTCGGCGCTCTCGCCGATGCAGTAGAGCACCTTGAGACCCGCGCGCTGCGCGGCGAGCACCTCGCGGTTCAGCAGCCGGTTCACCGCGTCCGGATCGGTCACGCCCGCCTCGCTGAGCACGCCCGCCTTTTCGCGCCGCTCCTCACAGTGGCCGATGAGCGCCCAGTCGCAGCCGAGCGCCTTTGCGGCGTTGCCGGTGAGCAGGCTTGTGAACGCGCCGAAATCGCCGCCCACCGCCGTGTCCTCGCGGTGCAGGCCCTGGCAGCCGAGCTGTACCGGGCTGTCCGCCGTTTTGGCCGCCGCCGCCGAGAGCACATGCGCCTCCGGGAAAAACATGACGTATTCGGCTCCGGCAAACGCCGCGTTCGACAGCGCCTCCTGCGTGCCGGAAACGATCGTGTGCGCCCAGTCCGGCACGGGGGCGAGCGCATTGACGCCGCCGTATGCCTTCGGAATGTCAAACCGCTTGAGGTTCAGAAAAATATGCTTCATGGTTCATCGCCTTTCTATACAATGTGGGATGCTGCGGACCGTGAAAAAACTTCGGCCCTTTGGCAAAAGCCCTGTCCGGACGCGCTTTTCTCAGCGAAGATGCGCAAACGCGGGCAGCGCGCCGCCGAGCAGCGGCAGGCAGTAGTCGGCAAATGCGTCGCTCACCGCAAAGCGCTCCATCCACTCGGTCGGGAACTTCTTCTCGGTGTTGGCGACCTTTTCGAGCGGCACCTCGACCAGCTGCGCCGCATAGCCGTTTTTGCGCTCCGCACGGATGGCGATCATGCTGCCGGTGCGGCCCTCGAGCGCCGAGAGCACCGCGCAGCGGCCCACGCCGTACGCCTCGCGCCGGTCGGTCTCAGAAACGTGCGCCATGCTCGCGCGGCCGAGCAGGCCCGGCTTTTCCGAACGGGACTTGATCGACAGCTCCTGCATGATGAGGTCGGACAACCGCTGCGCCGCGCCGCCGGGCACCTTGTGGCCGAACCCGTCCACGATGCCGCTGTCCGCAATCGGCTTGCCGTCAAGGCCGCACACACCCTCGCTGACCGCCACGAGCAGCCCATGCCCGCGCCGGTACCGGCGCTCGGCCTCCTGCAAAAATGCCTTCGTATCGAGCGGCTGCTCGGGCAGCAGCGTCATCATCTCACAGCCGGATACGGCCGCCCCGAGGCCCGCCGCCGCCGTCAGCCAGCCCGCGTTGCGGCCCATGACCTCCATGACGACGATATGAATCGGCAGCGCCGAGGCGTCCGCGCCGATCTCGGCCGCGGCCACCGCCGCAAAGCGCGCCGCGCTGCCGTAGCCGGGCGAGTGATCCGTCTCGGCCAGATCGTTGTCGATCGTCTTCGGGATGCCGATGACCGACAGCTCCATGCCGGAACGCTCAGCCAGCACCGACAGCTTGTGGCAGGTGTCCATCGAATCGTTGCCGCCGTTGTACAAAAGGCACTGGATGTCGTGCTTCTTCAGGCAGTCGAGCACGGCCGGATAATCCGCCTCGGTCAGCTTTCTGCGGCAGGAGCCGATGGCCGATGCAGGCGTATCGGAGAGCAGCGACACCGTGCTCGCCGGTACATCGGTCAGGTCGATGAGATCGTCGTTCAGGATGCCCTCCGCGCCGAACCGCGCGGCAAAGAGTCTGCCGCCGTTCGCCGCGCTGCGCGCGCCCTCGATCACGCCCTGCAGCGAGCTGTTCATCACGGGCGTCGGCCCGCCGCCATGCGCCACCAGAATGTTCTTCTTCATGGTCAGATTCCTTCTTTTTGATAGCGCTCGGCCATCTGTTCGAGCGAGACCTGCTCCACGAGCGGCGCCTTGCCGTAGCTGCCGAACTGCACCACCAGCGTGCCGACCGCTTCCTTCACGCCGCGCTCAAGGCACTCGACCACGGCCGCCACATCCTCGTCCGGAATGCCGCCGTACATGACCGTATCCATGATCGGGGGCAGGAACACGCGCGGGTCAAACGCCTCCGGATGCGCGTTGAGCAGCGCCCACATCTGGCCGACGGACGCGCTCTCGCGGAGCGCCGGACGATCGCGGAACAGCTCGCGCAGGTTGCGCGTGACGGCCAGACGGATGTCCGTATCCACGTTGATCTTGCCGATGCCGCACTTGGCGACCTCCTGGAGCTGCTCAATCTTGATGCCGTAGGCGTTCTGCACGTTGCCGCCGAGTACGTTGATCTCATTCACGATGTACTGCGGCACGGTCGAGCTGCCGTGGCTCACCAGCACGCCAAAGATGTTCTCGTGCATCAGGCATTCCTTCACGGCAATGGCGATCTCCTTGCGGATGACGGTGTTGGCGCCCTTGTTCGCGCCGTGCTTGGTACCGTAGCTGATGGCGAGGCAGTCCACGCCGGTCTTTTTGAAAAATTCCACCGCCTTGAGCGGGTTTGTATACGTCGAGGTCGCGGCAAACACATGATCCTCCACGCCCGCGAGCACGCCGAGCTCGCCCTCGACGGTCACGCCGCGCGGATGGGCATACTTGACGACCTCGCGCGTGAGCGCAACGTTCTCCTCGAACGGGAGCGAGGAGCCGTCGATCATGACGCTCGTGTAGCCGCCCGCAATCGCGGCGATGCACGAATCGAGATCTTTGCCGTGGTCGAGGTGCAGCGCTACGGGGATCGGGCTGGTCTCGGCAAAGCGCTTCACCGCCTCAGCGATGTTGCGCGCGCCGCGCTTCTTGTCCTCGAGCGTCGCGTTCTGGAAGTCCGTGCGGCCTCCCATAAATCCGTTCGCAAGATCCGCGCCCTGAATGATCGCGGCCGAACGGAACATCTCGTGTACTTCGATCACGGCCTTGGCCTGCGCCACGGCGTTGACGTTGAATGCACCCTGTGCATAGCGGTATTTGTCCGTCGCTTCGAGAATGGCTCTCATGGGTACCAGCGGCATGGTTGTATTCCTCCTTTATGTCTGTCGACTGTTCAGATTTCGGTTTGCGCCCGTTCGGCGCGGATATACGTTTTCAAAACGGCGCCCTGCCCGTCGAGCAGCACGAAGCTGGCCTCCGCGCCCGGCCCGATCCGGCCGAGATCGTTTTGCCCCAGCAGCGCCGCCGCATTTTTCGACAGCATGCCGGCCGCCGTACCGACGGACGCGCCCGTAAACGCCATGATGTTTTGTAGCGCCCGGTCGAGTGTGAGCGTGCTGCCCGCGCGCACGGGCTTTTCCCTGAGCATTGCGTCGCCGTTCACCACGACAATGTCGTTCACGCCGAGGCGGTAATCCCCGTCCGGCAGGCCCGCAGCCATGATGGAGTCCGTGACCGGCACAACCCGGTCCGTCCCCTTCGTCCTGAGCAGCATGCGCACCGTACCCGGATGCAGGTGCAGCCCGTCCAGAATGGCCTCGCAGTACACATCGCTCGCGAGCGCCGCGCCCATCAGCCCTGGTTCGTGCTGGTGGAACAGCCGCATGGCGTTGAACGTGTGCGTGATCGAACGCGCGCCCGCATCCACGGCGGCCATGGCCTCAGCGAACGTCGCGTTCGAGTGGCCGAGCGAAACCAGAATGCCCTCCGCCGCCAAAGCGGGAATGATCTCCGTCACGCCGGCAACCTCCGGCGCAACGGTGATCGAGCGGATGGCGCCCGCCGCAGCGCGCTGATAGCGGCGCACAAGCTCGATATCGCCGGTCCGAAGCAGGTGTTTTGGCATCGCGCCCGCATAAGCCTCTTCCAGAAACGGCCCTTCGAGATGGATGCCGAGCAGTCTTGCGCCGCCCGTCTGACGCTGCTTCTCAGCGTCCATCAGCTCGCGCGCCGCGCCGATGGCCCGGAGCGTCCGCTCCTCCGTGTCGGTCAGAATGCTGCAAAGCCAGCCCGTCACGCCGTGCGCGGCAAAAAAGCGGCTGATGCGAAGAAGTCCCTCCGCGTCGGCGGCGTTGACGTCCACGCCCACGGCGCCGTGCGTGTGCAGATCCAAAAATCCGGGCGCGAGCAGCGCGCCCTCTGCGTCGAGCACCGCCGCATCCGCCGGTTCGGGCGTCTTTCCCACGGCGATGATCACGCCGTCCTCGGCCAGCATAGACCCGCTCTCCCATACGCCGCCGCGCAGCAGCCGCGCGTTTTTGACGAGCAGCCGCCGCTTCATACGGGTAGCTCCGACGCGACGTCGTTTGCGAGGATCACCGCATCCGGGTGCCCCTGCAGCAGCGTGACCGGAAACGCCGCGCTCTGCTCGCCGCAGGCCGCCCGGCGCACGACCGCGCGGTGCCACGGGCGGAACACGCCGAGCCGCAAGCGCTTGGCCGAAAGAATCTCCTTCATGCCGATGGTCACCGCATAGCGCGGCATATCCTCGATCGCGCCGCCCAGATCGCCGATCGCGTTGGCCGTGCGCGTTTCGGGGCTGATGGCCAGCACGCGCGTCGTCCGCCGGGCAAACGCGGCTATGGATTCCTCCGCATCCGGCTCGTTGAAGGCCAGATGGCCGTTGATGCCGACGCCGCCGACGCACAGATCCGCGCCGCCCAGCGAAAACAGCAGCTCCGTGAGCTTCGACGGATCGGACGGGTCGGGGAAGATACGCTGCTCCGGAGGCATCACGAGCGCCGGATCGATCTTCCCGTAGACCTCGCGCGCCATGAACCCGCGAAACGACAGCCGATCCTGCGCATCGATATAGGCGCGCTCGTCCGTCAGATACTCGTCCATATTGAAAAACCAGCAGTTTCTGAGGCTGATGCGCCGCTCGTTGACCATGCGGACAAAGTGCGGATAATGGCCGACCGGCCCGACCGGACAGATCACGACCGTGCGCTCGCCAACGGCATTGTGCGTTTCGATCAGGTTCGCCATCTCGGCGGCCAGCGCTTCAAATACCGCCTGTGAGGACGGCATGCACCGAACGGGCAGGATGGCCCGCCGCATCAGTTCCTCCGCATCATAACCGTAATACGCCTTCATTGTCATCCTTCCTTTCCAAGGGCCCGGAACATGCTCCGTTTATATGCCTCCACGCCCGGCTGATCGAATGGGTTTACGCCCGCCATGCGGCAGGAGAACACGCACGCGAGCATGAAAAACTGGAACAGCGCGCCGAAGGTCTCCTCGCTGCACGCGCCCGTCCGGAGCTGCAGGCAGGGCAGATGCCCGCTGTGCGCCCGCATCGAAGCGCCGAGCGCGGCTGCGTTCAGGTCGGCAAAGCGCTTGCCGTCAAGGTAGGCAAAGCCGTCGTCCACGCCGTCCGGCATGAGCGCTGGGCCGTCCGAATCCTCATCGGTGCAGAGGAACGTCTCAAACACCGTGTCGCTGCCCTCCTGCAGGAACTGGCCCATGGAGTGCAGCTCCTCGGAGCACTCGCACGAGAGCGGCAGCAGTCCCTTGCCGCGCTTTCCCTCGCTTTCGCCGAACAATTGGATCCACCACTTGGAAAACCAGGCGAGCCTCGGCTCAAAAAAGGTCAGCATCTCGGCACGATAGCCCCGCTCATAGAGCAGCGTGCGCGCTGCGGCGTACAGCAGCGCCGGGTTTTCCCCTGCCGCAGCGCTGAGGATGTACCGCTGCATCCGCTCCGCGCCGCCGAGCAGCGCGCGGATATCCACGCCCATCACGGCCATCGGCATGAGGCCTACCTCGGTGAAAGCGGAATACCTTCCGCCCACCGTCTCCGGGAACGTGAAAAAGTCCCATCCGTTCTCGCGGCAGAGCCGGTGCAGCCGGCTGTCCGGCGTGCCGGTCGCCATGATGCGCCGCGCCGCGTCCGGGCCGTACGTCTCGTACAGCCGCCGCCGCAGCACGCGGAACGCCGCGCCCGGCTCGAGCGTCTCAAAATTTTTTGCGATGATATCGATGAAAACCGACTTCCCCTCCATCCGCCGGAGCAGACGCTCGATGGCGGAGGGCGCGGTTGTGTTTCCGGCATACAGGATTTCGACCGTCCGGTCGGGTACGAGCGCTTCGATGACCGAGCGCGCGGCGTTGTTGGAGCCGCCGACGCCGATGAGAATAAAGGCATCCGCTTCCCTCCGGATTTCGGCAGCCTTTTCTTCCATCCGGCGGATGGAGGCCTCGTTCGCATGCTCAAAAAGGCGCATCCAGCCGGCGCTGTCCCAATCGTTCAAAAAGCCCGCTCGCGCCTCGTCGATCAAGTGGGCATAGGCTCCGGCGCGCTCGCGCACCGCCGCCTCGTCCAGAAAATTTTTCGCATACTGCGTTGAAAGGGTAATCAACTCGCTCATGGTGTTCTCTGTTGTCCCTGTGAGGAAAAAGTGCTGTGACAAGCCGCCGCCCCCAGCTTGTCAAAAAAGTGACGATGCGAACCGCTCCGCCGGTTCGCGCGCGGAAATCGCGCAGGAAGAACCATAGAATTCGTCAAAAGCAGCGACCTGTGCGGTGCTTTTGGCGCAGAGTCTGTAGGCCCTGCCGTGCAGCGTCAAACCGCCAAGCGTTCTCTCTGTCACAGCGGAAACCCCGTCAAAAACAGAGTTTTTGACGGTCCGAGGGCGGCGGCAAGCCGCCGCCCTCGGATGCTGCTTTAGCCAAGGGTGTCCAACGTCGCCTTGACGAAGGTATCGATATAGACCTCTTCCATCGGGATCTCGCCGGTGACCTTCGCCGCCTGCGTGGAGCGCAGGTTGACCAACATGTTCATGAACGCGTCGGTCGTGTAGTACTCGGTGAACTGCTCGAGCGTCGGGAAGATGACGTCCGGCAGCTGGCCGGTCAGCTCGTTGGTCGCTTGCTGCGCATAGGTAGACGCATAGGCGCAGGCCTGGTTCTGGTTCTCGGCGCGGTAAATCTGCGCCTTGGTCAGCGCGTTGACGAAGCGCTGCACGACGTCGGGGTTGTTGACGACAAAGTCCTTGTTGGCAACCCAGGTGCTCGGAAACGCGAAATCCGGGTAGCTCGCGTTGTCCGCCAGCAGCGTGTAAGCGCCTTCGCCGCCGAGCGCTTCCTTCAGGCTCGTGGTGGCCGGCTTCCAGCCCGCCCATGCGTCGATGGAGGCGTCGCCGAACGTGGAGGCAAGGTTATCGTTGCTGATGTTGAGCACCTTGACGTCCGCCGCGGTCAGACCGGCCTGCTGCAGAGCGACCAGCAGCAGCGTGTAACCGGCTGCACCCTCCTGCACGGCGATGGTCTTGCCCTTGAGATCGGCAATGGTGGCGATGCCGTTGTCGGCACGGGTCAGAATCTCCTCGGTGAGCGCAATGTTGTCGAGCGCGATGATGTTGACCTGACCGGAGAAGGCGAGCCATGCCGCGCCGCTGCCGATGAAGCCGATGTCCGCCTGACCGGCGACCATGGCGGCGATTTCCGGCGGGCCGGAGGTGTACATCTGCAGATTGACGTCGAGGTTCTCCTCCTCAAAGAAGCCCTGCGTGATCGCAGTCGCGATGGCGGTGGAGCCGCCGATGGTCGGGTGGTAGATCACGTTGACCGTTGCCGGTTCGGGTTCGGGCTCGGGCTCTGCGGTGGGTTCCGCTTCCTGACCAGCGTCGGTCGCGGGTGCCTGCGTGGGCTGAGGTACGGGCGTCTGTGTTGCGGCACAGCCGACAGCGAAGGCCGCCAGCAGGACGCTGAGCAGAATGGCAATGATTTTCTTCATGTTGCTCCTCCTATATTTTTAGGTTTTCGTTTCGGGGATGACCCCCTTATCTTCAGGCTTTCGCCGTGAATTCCCGTTCGAGCTTCTGCAGCCGCTCAAGCTGCAGCGAAAGGCCGGCCCTCACGCGTTCCGGTTCGCACTCGTAGCGATAATCCTCCATTTCGAAGGAGAGCGCCGGCAATCCGTCCGGTAGCGCGTGCGCAAGGGTCATGAAGCGGTTCCAGTCGATCTCGCCGTCGCCGATCACCGTGTGGCGCCACCACTGGTTTTTCTCCAGCCCGCGCTCGGTGCCGGTGTTGTGCAGGATGCCGACGTCCCCGAGCTTTTGCCGGTCGAGCGCCGTATCCTTCATATGGATGTGGTGAATCCGCTGTGCAAAATCGGTGAACGGCCGGTACACATCGATCATCTGCCAGACATAGTGGCTCGCATCGTAGCAGATGGACAGCGGCAGATCGCCCAGCGCGGCAAAGATCTCGCGCCACATGAGCGGCGAGGTCGCGATGTTCCGGTACATCGGGCAGTTTTCAAAGCAGAGCTCCAGCCCGTTTTGCTCCGCGTGACCGATGGCCTCCCGCAAAAATGCGACCGCCCGGTCAAGGCTCAGCAGCGGATTGCAGCCGCCGCTCGCCGGAAGCGACAGCGCCCGGCTGATGCCCGTGGAGCAGATCATGCGCTTTGCGCCCGCTTCGGCGGCAAAGTCCATGCGGCGGTACAGTTCCGCGCGCTCGCGCGCGGCCGCCGCGCCGTCGTCATCGATAAAGTTGCGGCAGTAGATGAACGCCTCGTACGAAATGCCGGCGTTCCGCGCCGCGCGCCGAAAGGCCGAGCGGTCGAGTTTGATCCCGGGTCCGACCTCCAGAAAGTCGAACCCCGTTTCGCCGGCAAACGCCGCAATCGCTTCCATATCGTTTACGCCCGCCCAGACAAAGGCGTTGGTATGAAACCCCGTTCTCATCTCGCAATCCTTTCCGCAGCGCCGCTGCCGGCCGCGAGCGCAGCCGCGTGGAGCACCTCCTCGACGTACAGCCCCTGCTGAACGTCCGCCGCGAACGAGGGCTTGCCCTCGATGCAGTCGAGAAACGCCGTCATTTCGCCGTCAAACCAGCCGTCGAACGGCTTCTGCGGCGCCAGCTCGTATTGCCTGACCGCGCCGGTATAGCCTCCGTCCGGCTTCTTTTCCCAATAGGTGACGCTCTCGGGCGCTCTGAGACTCATCTGCACCATGCCGCCCTGTCCCGTTACGAGCACCATCACATCGTCCATGCCCGTGCGGCTGACGGTATAGCTGCCAAGGCCGTTGGCGCCCCTTGCGACAAACGCCGCTGCGTCGTCGTTTTCCACCGGCGCCATGCCGTCCCTGCCCTGCCGCTCGGCAATGACCGTTTCGGTCATGCAGCCGACGGTATCATACCGCTGGTCGGCAATGAAATCGGCCAGATCGACCAGATGGCTGCCAAAATCGCCGAGCGCGCCGCTGCCGGAGCTGCGCCTTATCATGCGCCATTCGAGCGGAACCGTCGGGTCGGAAAGGCGCTTGCCGCCGAACCACGCCGAATAGGTGTACACCGGCCCGATCTGCTCGCGCACGATGCGCCTTGCCTGCTGCACGGCGTTGGAAAACCGGTAGACAAAGCCCACCATATTGCACTTGCCATACCCTTTTGCGGCCGCAGCCAGCGCGCGGCACTCCTCGATGTGCACCGCCATCGGCTTTTCGACGAGAAAATGTCTGCCCGCCTCGATGGCGCCGAGCGCATACTCGCAGTGGAACGCGTTCGGCACGCAGATGCTCACCGCGTCCACGCGGTCGAGCAGCTCTCCGTAGCTTTCGCACACGGCGGCCGAGAGGCCATGCTCGCCGACCCAGTCGCGCGCGCCGTCCATGCGGGTGTCATAGACCGCCGCGATCTCGGCCCTGCCGTCGTGCAGCAGCCCCAGCGTATGGAAGTGGGAGATGCCCACAATGTTTCCGGTTCCGACGATGCCGATGCGTATCATGGCGCTCTTTGCTCCTTTTTGCCTTACTTCTTGAACTCGATGTACTCCTTGTACACGTGCGACCAGATGGTGTTCTTATATTCGTTGAATTCCGGCAGCAGCTTCGTGGCCTGATTGCGCGGATAGGGCAGATCGATCGGGATGATCTCCTTGACGCGGCCGGGCCGCGCGCTCATGACGACCACGCGCGTCGCGAGCAGAACCGCCTCCTCGACGTCATGCGTGATGAAGAAGCAGGTCTTCTTCTCCTGCTCCCACGTCTTGAGCAGGTCCTCCTGCAGCTGGGCGCGGGTCTGCGCGTCGAGCGCGCCGAACGGTTCGTCCATGAGCAGCACCTCGGGCGCAACGGCATAGCCGCGGGCAATGGCCACGCGCTGCTTCATGCCGCCGGAGAGCTCCTTGGGATAGGCGTTCGCAAAATCCTCGAGATCGACCATGCGCATGTACTTATCGACGAGCGCATCGCGCTCCTCGGCCGTATATTTCCGGTAGACCGTGGTTTCGGCAACCTTGCCGGTCTTTTTGTCGGTGACGGTCTTCTTCTCCGCCTTTTTGAGGTAGTTGAAGCCGAAGCCGATGTTCTGGCGCACCGTGAGCCACGGGAACAGCGCGTACTGCTGGAAGATGACGCCGCGGTCGTTGCCCGGTCCGATGATCGGCTGGCCATTCATGGTGACGTCGCCGCCGGTGGGCGTTTCCAGTCCCGCGATGATGTTGAGCAGCGTGGTCTTGCCGCAGCCGGAGGGGCCGACCACGCAGACGAACTCGTTTTCAAAGATCTCCAGATCCACGCCGTTGAGCGCGATGGTCTTCTTGTCATGGCCCTGAAAGATCTTTTCCACATGGTTGATACAGATTTTCGGCGTTGCTTTGGTTTCCATGCGTGTTACCTCCTCTTTACTGCCAGCGCGTGAGCTTCTTTTCCGCCAGCAGCAGCAGGCGGTCGAGCACGAATCCGATGACGCCGATGCAAATGATGCCCAGCATGACCTTGTCCATTCGGAAATAGATCTGCGCGGTCTGGATCATGCTACCGAGGCCGTAGAATGTACCGGTCATTTCCGCCGCGATCAGGGTGGTCAGCGCGGTGGACACGCCGAGGCGCGCCGCCGTCAGGATGAATGGGAACGAGTACGGCACGACCACGCGCACGAAGATGGACAGGTCGCTCGCGCCGAAGGTGTAGGCGGCCTTCACAAGCGTGTAATCGAGGTTGCGCACGCCCTGATAGATCGTGACGGTCATCACGAGGAACGCCGTAATGAAGATGACGGTGATCTTCGCCTGTTCGCCGGTGCCCATGAGCAGGATGACGAGCGGGATGAGCGCAATGGGCGGGATTGTGCGCAAAAACTGTACCCAGGGATCGACGATGTCGCGGAACGTGCGATACCAGCCCATCAAAAACGCCGTGGGAATGGCCGCTGCAAAGGCGATAGCCCAGCCCAGCACAACGCGCTGGAACGACCAGCGGATATGCTTGAGCAGCAGATACGCCTCGAATTCGCCGCTCGCGCCGTTGTTGAGCAGCTCCGGCAGCGCCTTGTTGACGATGTCCTGCGGGCCCGCCAGAATGACACCCACGCCGGGCAGCATCGACAGCAGCCACCAGATCAGGATGCCGCCGAGCAGCGACAGCACGTTTTTCACCGTTCTGGACGTTGACGATCCATCGCTGAAGTCCTTGAGTTTGCGAACCTGCCGGCCGTTTGCGGCAGTGTTTTTCGGTTTCAGTCTGCGCTCTTCCATGATTTCGTCACTCCTTGTTACCCTTATGCTGGTATATGCAAGTTGTTGTCACTTTGTGGATATGTTTTTGTCATCTTTTGAGTATATTATAAGCATCTGATGTTCCGTCTGTCAATACGAATCGCTCGCGAAAACCCATATATTTTTCAAAAATTGCCGATTCTTTCGCCAGTTTTTTGAGCAAGTTTCGTTCTCGCTCCCCGAGATTGGATAAGTGTTGGTAATCTATTTGCATTTTGCGCCGTACTGCCTTATAATAGGAAGCAAAGTTTCCCGGAGGATTTCTGTATGCGCGAAGACCGACTTGCTCAAATGGAGGCCTATATCCGCGATCAAAAATCGGTATCGCTCGACACCCTGTGCGAGGTATTCGGCGTCTCCAAAAACACCGTGCGGCGCGACATCGGCGAAATCGTCGCCCGCACCGACATCCGCAAAATCTACGGAGGCGTCAGCGTCCAATACAACGGCAATATTCCCCCTCCGTTTTTGGAGCGGTCGAGCGTCAATCCCGAGGCAAAGGATGAGATCGGCCGCTGCGCCGCCGCCATGGTGGAGGACGGCGATATTATCTACGTCGATTCCGGCACGACCACCTGCCGCATGATCGACCATCTGCAGGGACGCCGCAACGTGACGATCCTCACGCATTCTCTCGACGTGATAAACCGTGCGGCCGCGAACCCGGAGCTCACGCTCATCTCCCTCTCCGGCATGCTCAACCGTAAGACGCAGTCGTTTACCGGCCAGAGCACCATCGACGTGCTGCAGGATTGCAACATCGGCAAGGCCTTCATGGCCGCCAACGGCGTGACCGTGCAGAACGGCGCAACCCAGTCCACCTCCATCGAATTCGCAATCAAGAAGAGCGTCGTGGACCGGAGCTCGCGCGTATATCTGATGGTCGAGCACCGAAAGTTCGGCACCGCCACGCTTTTGACGTATTGCACGCTCGATAAGATCGATGCCATCATCACCGAGCGGCTGCCCGAGCAGGAGTTTCAGGACGCTTTTTCGGATCTCGGCGGGCGCATCATTACGCCGGAGCGGAATCGCTGATCTGCCGGCGCAGCGCCGCGCATGTACGCGATGCCGCGCATGTATGCGGCGCCCGATTCCAAAGAAAGGACTTCCCTCATGTCTGTTTTGATCGTCCTTGTTGTGCTGTGCGTGTGCCTCGCCGCGTCCACCGTCGGCGCGATCTGCGGCATCGGCGGCGGCGTCATCATCAAGCCCGTGCTCGACGCCATGCAGATCATGACGGTGCAGCAGGTCAGCTTCCTGTCCGGCTGCACGGTGCTTTGCATGAGCGCCTACTCGGTGTTCTCCTCCGCGCGGCGCGACAAGTGCTCGCTCGAAACCGCGACCATCCTGCCGCTCGGCATCGGCGCAGCGCTCGGCGGCCTTGCGGGCAAACTGTTGTTTCAACATATCAGCCGCGGCTCCAGCGTCGCCGCCTTCGTACAGGCGGCCTGCCTGCTCCTGCTGCTGCTTGGCACGCTCGTGTACACGCTGTTCGAGAAGCGCATCCGAACGCACGTGGTCAAGAGCCCGCTCGTAGGCGCGCTGATCGGGCTGTTTCTCGGCTTTTTCTCCTCGTTCCTTGGCATTGGCGGCGGCCCGTTCAACCTTGTCATCCTCTCCTTCTTTTTTTCCATGGACACCAAGACTGCTGCACGCCACTCGCTCTGCATCATCCTCGTTTCGCAGGCGGTCAGCGTGCTGTACTCCTTTGTCAGCGCCAGCGTGCCGCCCGTATCACTGCTGATGCTGCTGGTCATGGTGGCCGGCGGGATCGGCGGCGGCGTGCTCGGCCGCAGGATCAACCGGCGGCTCTCCGGCGAGGATGTGCACAAGCTCTTCATCGGCCTCACCGTCGTCATCATGGGCATCTGCGTGTATAACATGCTCTGCGCCTGATCGCCCGCGCTCCCTGTTTCTGTGGCGCTATCACTTTGCGGCAGCGGATTTTCCCCTCCCGGTTTGACACCGCAAACCGGCAAGCATCGCGCACCGCAAAGTACAAATACCGCAGGCTGCGCGTGAAACCCGGTGCGCCGACTCCCTTCTATCGTTTCCAATCATCGGCATCTCTAATCGGAAAGGAGCTCCTATGAAACATTTCGGTTTCGGATGTATGCGCCTGCCCATGGCGGGCGATGCGGTCGATCTGTCCCAATTTCAGCGGATGGTCGACCGGTTCCTCGAATCCGGCTGCACCTATTTCGACACGGCACACGGCTACCTCGGCGGAAAGAGCGAGACGGCGCTGCGGGCCTGCCTCACCAGCCGGTATCCGCGCGAAGCCTACCTGCTCGCGGATAAGCTGTCGCCGTGGCATTTTTCAAAGGAATCGGAGATCCTGCCACTGTTTGAAAGCCAGCTTGCCGCCTGCGGCGTGGAGTACTTCGATTATTATCTCATGCACGCGCAAAACCTGGAGCGTTACAGAGCCTATATCGCGTGCGGCGCGTACCGGATCGCGGATGCGCTACGCGCGCAGGGTCGAATACGGCATCTGGGCGTCTCGTTCCACGGAACGGCCGCCGAGCTCGACGAAATTCTGACCGCGCAGCCGTCCATCGAGTTCGTACAAATTCAGTTCAACTATGTCGATTATGCCGATCCGAAGGTCGATGCGCGCGGCTGCTACGCGGTTTGCCGCAAGCACGAAAAGCCCGTATTCATCATGGAGCCGGTCAAGGGCGGGCTGCTGGCCGACCTGCCGGCGGAGGCGGAAGCGGTGTTTGCCGCGCGCGGCGGCAGTCCGGCGTCGTTTGCCATCCGCTATGCGGCGTCCTTCCCCGGTGTGGAGATGGTGCTCTCCGGCATGAGCACCATGGAGCAGATGGAGGAGAACCTCTCGTTTATGCAGCGCTTTGAGCCGCTGACCGAAGCGGAGTTCGCCGCCGTGGAGGAGGTGCGTGCCATCCTCGACCGGCAGGATCGGATTGCCTGCACCGGCTGCCGGTACTGCGAGGAGGGCTGTCCGAAGCGAATCCCCATCCCTGCGCTCTTTCAATGCGTGAATACCGGCCGCCGCCACAGGAGCTGGAACGCTGCCGAAGCCTGCCGCCGGCGCACAAAGGATCGCGGCAAAGCGTCGGACTGCATCGGGTGCGGCGCATGCGAAGCGGCCTGCCCGCAGGGACTGCCCATCCGCGCGCTGCTGCGGGATGTCGCGGAGGAACTGGAATCATGACCGCGCGCGTCACGATCGTCTCCGGCTTTCTCGGCGCGGGCAAGACCAGCCTGATCCGCGCGCTCATCGGCGGCGTCTGCGCGGGCGAGCGCCTTGCCGTGATCGAAAACGAATTCGGCGACGTCGGCATCGACGGCGACTTTTTGCGAAATGGCCGGCTGCGGATACACGAAATCCAATCCGGCTGCATCTGCTGCTCGCTCGCCTCGGATTTTTCGGAGGCGCTGCACGGTCTGGCTGCGCAGTACCGCCCCGACCGCATTCTGATCGAGCCATCCGGCGTCGCGCGGCTGTCCGACATCCGCGCGGTCGTTGCGCGCGCCGTTTCGGAAAGGCCCGGCAGCCTGACGACCGGCGGCGTCATCACCGTCGCGGACGCCTCGCGGTGCGCCATGTATCACGAGCAGTTCGGCGCGTTTTACGGCGATCAGCTCGACAATGCGCAGACCATTCTGCTCAGCCGCACGGACGCCACCGCCCCATCCGATGTGCAGGCTGCCGAAGCGCTCGTCCGGCGCCTGAACCCGCGCGCCGTGCTGCTGGCCGAGCCGTGGGAGCGGCTTCGGCCGGACGTGCTGCTGCGCGCCGTGAACGGCGGCTTGCCCTCCAAACCGCCGGATCGACCGGCCGCCCGCGTGCCGCTGCGGGCGGTGTCGGTTCGCCGCGCACGCACAGGCCGCCGCGCACCGGCGCACCCGTTTGAAAGCTGGAGCGCGCAAAACCTGCCGGTCTGGACGGAGGAAACGCTGCATGCGGCGCTCTTGCAGGTGGATCAGGGGCTTTGCGGCGCGGTGCTGCGCCTGAAGGGCATCGTTTTTTGTGCGGACGGCCGCGCGCTGCCGTTCGACTATACGCCGGGGCACATCGACATCCGGAACGGAGCCCAGACCGCGCCCGCATCCGGCCGGTTGTGCGCAATCGGCACGGCGCTCGACAGGGAGAGGCTCGCGGCGCTGTTTTGCTGCGCGCCCCCCGCGCGGTGAGGCGTCTCCGCGCACGCCGGACATGGCCGCCGCGCAAGGATTCGCCGCGCACGCCGGTTCGGTCACAGGATATTTCCTTGACAGCGCTGAGAGCGGTCTGTTATCGTAAAAAACGCGCGCCGTCCTGTGGGGTGTTGACCGTGGAAATCAACGCTCCCTTCCGCCGGGTTTCCCCGTGCGGCAGGCCGGCGGTATTGTGATGCAGAAATGGAGTTCAAACGATGAATCAAAAGGATTTTGCCGAGCTGCGCCGCCGCTTCCGCCCCGAAAAGAGCGATCTGGTGCGCATCCGCGGCTGCTATGTCAACGAAAAGCGGGAGGTCATCTCCGAGTTTGCCCAGACCATCGGCACGCTGTCGCTCATGGAGAGCGAGGATGTGCTTTCCATCATCCGCAAGACGCTCTCCGGCGCGATCGGCAAGCATCTGATCGACGTCGCGTTCACCAACGAGCAGGTCATGGGCAGCGATGAACACGGGCTGCTCATGGCGGTTCGCAAATCCGCGCTCGAGGATGACGCCGCCGTGCACGCGCTGTTCACGCGCGTGAAGGACAGCGTGTCCATCGAGGGAAACCTTCTGATCCTGCTCGCCTACGACAACTACGGCGTGCCGGCCTACCACCGCGACGGTGCGCGCGCGGAGGATTCCCTTGAGGAGTTCCCGTTCTTTGTTTGCAGCGTTTGCCCCGTCAAGACCGGCAAGCCGCCGCTGAGCTATTCCCCGCAGGAGAGCCGGTTTTTCAATCTGGCCGCGGACAATCTCATCGGCGCGCCGGAGGTCGGGTTCCTGTTTCCCGCGTTCGATGACCGCAGCGCAAACATCTACAACGCCGCCTATTATACCCGGAGCACCTCGGAGAGCCAGCCGCAGCTCGTGGACACGCTGTTTCACACCAGGCTGCCCATGCCCGCCGCCGCGCAGAAGGAGGCCTTCGATGCCATTTTGGAGGATACGATCCGCGAGGATTGCAGCATCGAGGTTATGCAGGCCGTGCACGACCAGCTCACGATCCTGATCGCGGAACACCGAGAAAGCCGGGAGCCGGAACCCCTGACCATCACACGGCAGACGGTCGAAACCGTCCTCACCGCCTCGGGCGTGTCGGGCGAACATGTGCAGGCCTTTTGCGAGCGCTTTGACAGCGCGTTCGGCGAGGACGCGGCGCTCTGCCCGGAGAACATCGTGGACGTCAGGCAGTTCGCCGTCACCGCGCCGGACGTGACCATCCGCGTCAGCCCGGAGCGCAGCGATCTGGTCGAGACGCGCCTGATCGACGGCCGCAAATATATCCTCATCCGCGCCGACGACGGCGTGGAGGTCAACGGTGTGAGCATCCGCATCCATTAAAAGGAAAGCGCGCCCCCGCAGGAACCAGGCGTTCCCACGGGGGCGTGCGATTTCAAGCGTTCCTATTGGCGCACGGGGCGCGCTTGGGCGGCTCCGGAGTCTCCGTCATTCCACGGCGGCGATGGCCTCCACCTCAACGAGAACGTTTTTCGGCAGCGCCTTGACGGCCACGCAGGCGCGCGCCGGATTGTTTTGGATGTGCTTGGCATATACCTCGTTGAACGCGGCAAAATTTGCCATGTCGGACAGGAAGCACGTCGTCTTTACGATATCGTCCATCGTGGCGTTCGCAGCCTCCAGCACGGCGCGAAGGTTGACGAGCACCTGCTCCGTCTGGGACTCGATCGTATCGCCGGCAATGTCGCCGGTCGCCGGATCGACGGGAATCTGGCCGGATACAAACACAAATCCGTTCGCCGAGATTGCCTGCGAGTAGGGGCCGATCGCCTTGGGCGCATGCTGTGTATGAATCACCGTGTACATACTGTTTCTCCTCCATGCGGTTGGTTAATTGATCCAATAAATTATAGCCAACCCGGCCGCCGTTCGTCAACCGCCCCCGCCTTCGCGCTTGTCCCCGTCCATCGCGCCGCCGTTTTGCCGGCGTTCCGCCGCCGCATGCCATGCTGTGCGGCGGCAAAAGTGAACTTTCGGTAAACCGGTTGACATTCCCCGGTCGAACGATTAGAATGAGCATTCGTTCCCTGCGTTGAAAACGCAGCGGCAGCGGCGATTTCATAACAACAAGCAGGCGGCACGGTTCGCCGCGAGGGCCGCGCGCTCATACAGCCAGACGGTGACGCACGCTGTGCCGGTGAGCGGCTCGCCGCGAGGGCGCGCGGCGGCAGCGGCGCTTCCATGACAACAAGCAGCGGCGCCCCAATCGGGTTCCCCCGGCCCGTCCCTCACCGGCGGTATTATGATAAGGAGAGATTGCATCATGCGACCGATTCGTTTGAAAAGCAGCAGAGAGATCAATATGCTGGAAGGCCCGCTTCTGAGCAAGATCTTTGCGTTCGTTCTGCCGCTGATGCTCACCAATCTGCTGCAGATGTGCTATTCCGCGGCGGATATGATTATCGTCGGCCTGTCGGACGTGGAGGGCGCTATCGGCGCCATCGGCACCACCGGCGCGCTGATCAATCTGATTTTGAACGTGTTCGCCGGCTTCGCCATCGGCACCAGCGTGGTCGTCGCGCGCAACATCGGCAAGGGCGACCGGCAGGCCACGGAGAGCGCCGTGCACACCTCGCTGCTGATCGGGCTGATCTCCGGCGTTGCCTGCGCCGCAATCGGGCTCGTGATCTGCCGACCGATCCTCGCCTCCATGGGCGCGCAGGGCCATATTCTCGATCTGGCGACGCTGTACACCAATATTTATTTTGCGGGCGTGCCATTTCTTGCGCTGACGAACTTTGAAATCGCAATTCTGCGTGCCAAGGGCGACACGCGCACCTCGCTCTACATCCTCGCGTCCACGGGCATCATCAACGTCGTGCTGAACCTGTTCTTCGTGCTCGTGCTGGATATGTCGGTGGACGGCGTTGCGCTGGCGACCACCATCTCGAACGCCGCCTCCATGGCGCTGCTGGCCATCCGGCTGCTCAACGACGAGGGCTGGTGCCGCCTGTCGTTCAAAAAGCTGCGCATCGACCGCCACGCCATGTTTGAGATCATCCGCGATGGCCTGCCGGCGGGCGTGCAGGGCGCGCTGTTCTCCTTTTCCAACATGCTCATCCAGTCCTCGGTCATCGGCATCAACAACGCCGTTTGTCCCGGCGGTTCGGATATCATCGACGGCAACGCGGCCGCGGCCAACCTCGAAAGCCTCGCGTATGTTGCGGCGGCCTCCGTCTCACAGGCGTCGGTCACGTTCACAAGCCAGCACTTCGGGGCGGGCAAATTCCGGCGCATGGGCAGGGTGATGGCCAACTGCTATCTGGTCACCGCCATGACCGCGCTCGTTTCCTCCGCGATCATGCTGGTGTTCCGCATGCCGCTCATCGGGCTGTACGTCTCGTCCGATCTTGCGGTGCGCACGGCGGAGACGCGCATCTTTATACTCGTATCCACGGAGGTGCTCTGCGGCTTTATGGAGGTCGGCTCGGGCATTCTGCGCGGCCTCGGCAGACCGATCACCTCCACAACCATCTCGCTCATCGGCTCCTGCCTGCTGCGCATGATCTGGCTCTGGACGATCTTTCAGGTGTCGCCGACGCTCGAAACGATCTACCTGTCCTATCCGGTATCGTGGGGCCTGACGGCGCTGACGCACCTGACCGTCTCTCTGCTGGTGCGCCGCCGGCACCTTCGCGCCGAGGCGGCCGAACCGGAGCCCGCGGCAATCGCGTAGCGGCGTTCGGCCCGCAGCGGATGTCGGGCGATCGATTCCCATCCGGCGCCACGCCATATGCGCCGCAGCTCGGCTTGCTGCGCCTGCCGCAGCCGAAACTCCATCAAATGAACGATGGATCGCACAAGGGCGCTCCCATACGGGAGCGCCCTTCCTTCGTTTTGTCCGGTTCCGGATCAGTCATCCAGATCATCGTCGTCATCCCCGTCGTTGTCGTCCAGATCGTCGTCATCGTCATCCCAGTCGTCGTTATTCTCATAATCGGCTTCCAGCACCTTGCCGGTCACGGCGTCCACCTCATACTCGTATTCCACACCATTGGCCGTGAACTCCATCTCGTATACGCCGTCGTCCAGCTCATATTCTGCGTCGCTGAAGGTCGCCTCGGTCAGTCCCAGCTGCGTGAGCACAAGCTCGCGGGCCTTTTCCATGCCGATGCGGCCCTGTTCGTCCAAATCGTCCCTATCCACCGTGACTGCGGCGTTGTTCGCCCCGCAAGCCGCAATCGTCTTGCGCACGCTGTCGGCAATGGTTTCGAGAAAATCGTCGTTCGGATACTGGGAACCGTCCTCCAGCTTTACGATGATATTCTTTGCGTGGCCGGCAAACGCATTTTCAAAGTAGCCGCCCTCGTAGATCTTCTGTACCAGCGCGCCGACAACCTCCGCGCAGTCCCTGCCCTCGTAACCGGTATAGCCGTTGGCTACGGATTTTCCGTCGTCGTTCACGCCTTCGATCTCCAGCACAACGCCATTGCTGTCGTATTCGACTTCGATCTCCGGATTCACGCTCAAAAGAATCGTACCCGCCGCGACGGTTTTGCTTTCGCCCGTCAAGGCTTTCTCCGCCTGCGGGATCTCGCCCTTTGTGCAGCCGAACAGGGACACGCTCAGCGTCAGCGCAAGAGCGGCGGTCAGCAGCTTGGTCATCATGTTGTTTCTCATCTCGATTGCTCCTTTTGTTTTTGTTGCTTATGTATGCAGAATACGGAGCAGGATCGGGAAAACCGGGGCCGGAGCAAATTTTTTATTCCTCATCGTCAATATCCTGATCGTCATCCGGATCGTCGTCGTCATCCCCGTCGCTGTCATGCGCTTCCATATCATCTTCATCCGTTTCGTCGGCTTCCTCGTCGCGGTCGTCGTCGTCCGTATCGTCCTTATCATCGTCATCCCGTTCATCGTCATCGGGCTGCGGGTCGATCGGAATCACAATTTCGTCCGGCCGGACGGGCGTCACCGTAATGGCACTGCCCACATGCACCTCCAGTTCGATGAGCAGTCTCTCCTCTGTCGCAGTCTTCCATGCGTCATGCTCCGATTGCACCGTCAGGCAAATCCGGCCGCCCTCCTTCAGGTATCCCATGGCAACAGCGCGATCCGCCAGCTCATCGGATACCTGATCCACCGTTTTCATGCGGCACTGGTATCCCTGAATCAGCGTTTCACCATCCCCGTTGAGCCCATCGATATCGATCACGTAATTCAGACGGTTCACCGCCAGACGCACATCCGGATTGATTTGCAGCCGCACCAAGCCATAGGTTGAGAGCAGGTATCGCCACGAGCCGAGCGCCAGCAAACAAAAGCAGGCCGCAATCGAGGCCGCGGCAACCATCGCGCGGGTCAGAGCGCGCCGCCTTGCCGCCGGCTCCGCTGTCGCGAGCATCACAACCTCCGTGACCGTTTGCCCGACCGTGTAGTGCAGATTGGCAACCTTGAGAAAGCGTCCTTCGCCGTCCAAAACGACGGCATAACCGGGGTGGCATTCCATCACCAGATAGCGCATTGCCGCTCTCCCTCCTTTCGGTTCATTGCAGAAAGATGATTTCTGATCGTTTCATAGCCGTTGGTATAGGCCAGCAATATGGCGACGAGATAGCGTCTGTGCCGCTCCAGCGTCTTTTTTTCAACCCCTGCGCCCGCAGCGAGCTGTGTGATCGGGAGCTTTTTTGTTCTGAGCAGCTCGTCGAGCAGCTGCGGCCGCTATCGGGCATATGCCAGAACCCGCATGCAGGCCGACCGCGTACGCTCCTGTTTCGGACAGTTGTCCGCAACATCGGAGAGCGTTGCGCCAAAGTCCGCAAGCTGGCCGGCAAACGCCTCCATCTCCTGCCGCGCGGCCGAGCGCGTGTGGAACGCCTCCGTCTCGTTCCTATCCTCGGGAATCCGCTCCCCGAGGGAACGGGCATCGTCGCCGGACAGCGGCGCATCCAGCGAGAGCATGCCCGTATGGCGGCGTTCGGCCCGGTGATAGTCGATGATCCGGTTTCGGATGGCCAGCGCCGCCAGCCGTAAAAATGCGCCCTTTGCGGGCCGGTATGCCATGGCCGCCTCATAAAACGCGAACATGGCGATGCTCAGTTCGTCCCCCTCCCCGACCGGAAAACGCCCTGTGCATTTCGCCGTCTCCGCTTTGATAAACGGCAGGTATTGTGCGATCAGGCTGTCGGCGTCCAGGCTGCTGCGCTGTGCCGCCAGAACCCTTGCAACGATGCTGTGTTCCTCTTTCACCTCAAGCTCCTTGCGTTGATAGAATACGGATGGAGCGCCTGAAAAACCGGTGTCCGCAGCAAAATGATTTACCGGAATTTTACCGCATTGCCCCAGTTACCATTTTCTCACATACCACGCAGGGCTTCGATCATCCTTTTGAAAAAACGGTGTAAAGTATATGTAAAATGCGATATGCCTCTCATTCCTCATCCGCCTCGGCCGGCGCGCCGCCGGCCGACAGGGTCAGATATGTCCAGATCATCTTTACGATAAACGCATCATGGAAGCTCTTAGCCGGATCGAGTCCGGTCTTTTGCCGGAGCTTGTCAAGCCGATTTCCGATGGTGTTGCGGTGCTGGAACGTGGCGGCGGCAGTCCTGCTGAAGCTCATGCAGTTGTCCACGAACGCGTTCGCCGTACCAATGATCTCCACGGGCAGCGCTGTTTCACCGTTCTTGAGCGCCTCAAGCGCCGGCAGGATGATCTTATTGACGATCTGCGGGTCGATGAAGTGGCAAACATGGTCGAACAGCAGATTATCCAGAATGTATACCTGATCGTCCGGGCGCGTCTTTTTGCCGATCCGTATGGTTTCCGCGGCCTCGGAAAAGCTCTTGGTCACATCCTTGAGATTCGCGTAGATGTTGCCGTAAGCGATATGGAAGGAAAAGCAGGTAAACGCTGAGAGCAGGCTTTCCACCTCCTCACAAATCTTATCGAGCGAGAGGTAAGCGCGGCTGATATCGCTGTTTTGGATGAACGACTTAATGATCAGGATGGTGTTGCGGTCATACGCAAGGATCATATCCTGCGTGTTGAAAAACCGACACGCGCGGATCCGCTTCACGATATCCTCGTTGATCCGTTCAATCGACGACTGGTAGCCGAGGTTGAGATTGATGTTGAAATAGTTCGGCCGGTGATGGGCGAGGTTGATGTAGATCACGCTGCGCAGCAGCAGCGGATCCATTTCAAGCTTGTTGAGCGCCGTCACGATCTTCGGTTCCGACATGCTGTTGTCGAGCAGCGCCCGCGCAATCACACTGCGCTCATCCCCGGTGTGCAGGATGCTCTGCGTATAGTTCTGATATTCGATGGCCGTCTCGAGCGCAGATTTGATGAGCAGCCCAAGCGACGTTGCCGCTGCATGCGCGCCGGAAGCGATGACCACGCCGATCGTCTCCTCCTGCGCCAGAAGCGGCGTGCCATAGGTGACGCGGTTCTGATCGTCCCTATCTCCCTGCAGCGCGTCGTTGTGCTCAATCACGGCGGGCCGGCCGGACTTCAGAATAAACTGGGCCGTCGTACTCGTCGCACCAACACGCGATTCCTCGGTGGAGGCCAGGATATGGGCGTTGGTATCCGTCACATAGACGATGGCGCCGGGCGTTTTGTGCTTTTCGAGCAGTTGTGCCAGAAAGCTCGTATTCAGAATCATGATTGATCTATTCCCCCATCCTGTTGATTGTAACTATTATACATAATCTTGCAAAATTCCTCAAACAAATTGTTCAAATTGCTGTTTATCGATTAAAATAGCTCTAAATCAATGATTGTATTAGCAATAATGCACGCAAGTAATCGCGTTCCGTTTGTTTTTCTGACGAATCGGCCGTTGCCTGCCCGCCGGTGGATTTGTAAGATACAGGTAAGACCCTGTCCGTTCAAATCTATGGCGTCATTATTAGTTATAGGAGGTAAACATGTTACAGGTTATCTTGCTCGTGGTCAGCGTGGCATTGCTCATTGTCATGATTTCCAAGCTGAAAATCCACGCGTTTCTCTCTCTGCTGATCGTCTCTCTGCTGCTGGGCATTGCCGCAGGTCTGCCGCTTGCCGACGTCGCTACAACCGTTGCGGCCGGTTTTGGCGGCACGATGCAGAACATCGGTATCGTCATCATTTGCGGCGTCATCATCGGCGAAGTGCTCGATAAAACCGGCGGCGCGCAGAAAATCGCGGATTCCATTCTCCGCCTGGTCGGCATTAAGCGCGCGCCTCTGGCCGTTGCGCTTACCGGCGGCGTGGTCTCCATCCCGACGTTCTGCGATTCCGGTTTCGTCATTCTGAACCCCGTTATCCGCGCGCTCTCCCGGGTCGGCAAAATCCCTTATATGACCCTCGTTTCTGCGCTGATGGCCGGCCTTCTGACTACGCACTCCCTCGTTCCGCCGACGCCCGGCCCGATCGCGGCCGCCGGTATCCTCGGCGCAGACGTCGGCAAGGTCATGCTGTACGGCATCATCATTTCCATCCCGGTCATCCTCGTTTCCATTCTCTGGGCCAATTCCAAGTTCCTGCGCTCCAAGTATCCGGACATCGCGCCCGAAGAGGAAGAGGCGGACAGACTCAATGAGCAGTTCAAGGAGACGGTCAAAAATGCGCCGTCCACGTTTATGTCCTACCTGCCCATCGTTCTGCCGATCATTTTGATCGTTGTTCGCTCCTTCTTCACCATGTACGGCGATGCGGAAACCGGCCTGTACAAGTTTATCAACTTCATCGGTACGCCGTATGTGGCGTTGCTGCTCGGCGCGCTCGTCTCCTTCCTGCTGCCCAGCAAGATCAACGGTCTTGTGACCGACACCTGGATCACCAGCGCCATCAAGAGTAGCGCGGAAATCGTGCTGATCACCGGTATCGCGGGCAGCTTCGGCAAGATCCTGCAGACCACCGGTGTGGGCGACATCCTCGCCCAGTTCATCGCGGGTTCCGGCCTGCCGAGCGTGCTGCTGCCGTTCATCATTTCGGCTATCGTGCTGATTGCGCAGGGCTCCGCCACCGTCGCGCTGACGACCACGGCCGCCATCGTGCTGCCGCTGCTCCCGGCGCTCGGCATCTCCCCCGAACTGGCGGTCATCGCGATCGCGGGCGGTTCCTTCTGCGGCGTGTTCCCGCAGGGTTCCTACTTCTGGTGCGTGACCAAGCTCTCGGGCTTTGACATCAAAAAGGGTTACGTTGCCGTCACGGCTACATCGTTCGTCATGGGTATTACGGCGTTTGTCTCCATCTGGATTATGTCGTTGATCGTGGCATAAGCTCCAACGGAACGGTATTTCGAAACAGCCTTTCGAAAACGCGCCGCATTGGATTTGATACGGAGGTCCGTGCACCGTGCGGCGCCGGGTGCGCCAAGCCCGGCGCCCGGTGTACGAAATCAGGGATCGGTTTAACGAAGTGAGGAAACTGACATGATCGACATTTCTGACAAAGGTGTATTGGAGCAGTATTTGCTCGAAAAGAAGATCGTAAATCCGACGGACGGATATTCCTTCCATTACTGCAAGGGCGGCGTTTCCTGCACGGTAGTATTCGTCTATGCGGGCGAGAAGCAGCTCATCATCAAGCAGGGACTGGCGCAGCTCAAGGTCAAAGAGGAGTGGTTGTGCGATCCCAACCGCATGAATATCGAGCAGGAGAGCAACCGCATCTACCATGAGCTGGTGCCGGATTGCGCGCCGGAAATCTATTTTTACGACGGCGATAACTTTATCTACGGCCGCGAGGCTGTCCCGGAGGATTGGCGCATGTGGAAGGCCGATCTGCTCGCGGGCAAGCTCGATTTTTCGGCCGCCGGCAAGATTGCCAACACCCTTCTGACGGTTCACAACGCCTGCTCGCGCGACCGTGCCGTAGCGGAGGCGTTTGACAGCAAGGATATTTTTTATAACCTGCGCATCTCACCGTATTTTGAGTTTACAAAGAACAAGCACCCGGAGCGCAGCGACTTCATTTCCTCCGTGATCGATTTTTTGATGGAGGCCAAAGTGACGCTGATCCACGGCGACTTCAGTCCGAAAAACATCATGACGGATGGAAACGCGGTCAGCATTCTCGACTATGAGGTTGCGCATTATGGGCATCCCGCCTTTGATCTGGGGTTTTTCTCCACGCATTTTGTGCTCAAGGCCATCAAGAACAAGGCGTGGGCCGAGAGTTATTTGAACATGTTGGTCTACATGATGGATATCTACTTCCGTGGCGTGGACTGCATGGATCCGAAAACGCTTGAGGAATGCTATATCAAGACTTGGGCGCTGATCGTGCTGGCGCGTGTGGACGGCAAGTCCCCGGCCGAGTACATCACCGATGAGGCCGACAAGGCGCTCGCGCGCGAAGTTGCTTTCGCCATGATCGATGAAAACCTGACCGGCTATCGGGACGCTGCGGCCATGATGCTGCAAAAAGTGAAACAGGCGAGAGGAGAATGAATCCATGACAGACTTTACCATTGTTGATGTGATCGCGCGCCAGATCTTTGATTCGCGCGCCAACCCCACCGTTGAAGTGGAGGTTACGCTGGCCTGCGGCGCGGTGGGCCGCGGCATCGTACCGTCCGGCGCTTCCACCGGTGCCTATGAAGCGCTGGAGCTGCGCGATACGGATCATCCGGAATATCTGGGCGGCAAGGGCGTGCGCACCGCCATTCGCAACGTGGAAACCGAGCTGCGCGACGCGCTCATCGGCAAGCGTGCGGACCGGCAGGCCGAGCTGGACCGAATGATGATCGAGCTCGACGGCACGCCGAACAAGAGCCGTCTCGGGGCGAACGCGATTCTCGGCTGCTCTCTGGCCATCGCTTATGCTGCCGCAAACGCCAAGGGCGAGCCGCTGTACCGGTATCTTGGCGGCGCCAACGCCAGAACCGTTCCCGTACCCATGATCCAGATCATCGGCGGTGGCGCACATGCGGTCAACTCCATCGATGTACAGGACTTTCTCGTGATCCCGATGAGCGCAGAGACGTTTGAAGAAGGCTTTGCCATGGTCGTTAACGTCTATAACGCCACGAAAAAAGTATTCCAGAGGAATGGCAAGCCGTTGGCGATCGCCGACGAGGGCGGCTTCTGGCCCACCGACTTCAAATCGAACGAGGAGGGTCTCGCGCTTTTGACCGAGGGCATCCGCCTGGCCGGCTACGAGCCGATGAAGGATATCGCCATCGCGCTGGACATCGCCTCGAGCGAGTTCTACAACAAGGATGACGGCACCTACAACTTCAGCCTTGAAAACAAGCGGATGACCCGCGAGGAGTTCGTAGAGCTGCTGTGCGACTGGGTGGACCGCTACCCGATCATCTCCATCGAGGACGGCTGTTCCGAGTTTGACTGGGAGGGCTATCAGCTTCTGACCGAACGGCTCGGCAGGCGCATCCAGCTCATCGGCGACGATCTGTTCACCACGAATATCGCACGCATCCAGAAGGGCATCGACATGGGCGTGTGCAATTCCGTGCTCATCAAGCTCAACCAGATCGGCACCATTACCGAAACGCTTGAGGCCATTGAACTCACGAAGAACGCGGGCTATCTACCGGTCATCTCCGCGCGCTCCGGCGAAACAGAGGACGCCACCATCGTGCACCTGTCCATCGCCACCAATGCCGGTCAGCTGAAGGTCGGCTCCGTCGCCCGCAGCGAACGCGCCGTGAAGTGGAACGAGACGATCCGGATGGAGCAGCTCATGGGCAAGAGCGGCAGCTATCCCTCCGGCAGCATCTTCCAGCGCGTCATCAAAGCGTAATCGCTTTCGGCCGTATCCCATCCAATCCGGAGAACCGCCTTATCGGCGGTTCTCCATTTGCGCTTTTCGCCCATCCGTGATATAGTGCAAGATGCAGACAGGAGGATTCCTATGGCTCAGGCATTGGAGATGACGCCGTATGCGCGCGTCATGGCCGCCATTCGGGGCGAACCGTTCGACGTGTATCCCGCCATTACGCCAACCTCGGTCGTTACGGAGGGCGTCATGCAGCGGGCAAACGCCTATTTCCCCACAGCCCACACGCGGGCTTCCGAGATGGCGGCGCTCGCCGCTGTCGGTCATGATTATTTCGGCTTTGACTCCGTCATGCCGTACTTTTCCATTCTGCTCGAATCCGCTGCGCTGGGCGCCGAGATCGATTGGGGCAGCATCGACCAGACGCCGCGCGTCGTCAAAACCGCCATTTCTCAGGCCGGGCACTATGCAGCGCCCGCGGGATTTCTCAAACGCCAGCATTTTCAGCGTCTGTTGTCCGCCGTCAGCATTCTGCATAAGAAGTACCGCGGCCGCGTCGCCGTCATCGGAAAGGTCATCGGCCCATGGACGCTGGCTTATCACCTCTATGGGGTGGAAAAGTTGGTGCTGGATACGATTCTCGAGCCGGAACAGACCAAGGCGTTCATCTGCGAACTCTCAAAAATCCCCATGGTCTTTGCCAAGGCGCAGTTCGATGCGGGCGCGGATATCGTAACCTGGGCCGAACACTGCACGGCCGATTTGGTCAGCGCCGCCATCTATGAGGATTTCGTTGCGCCCATTCACCGGCAGGCGGCAGCGGAGCTGCAAAGCGCCGGCCCGCTCGTGCTACACATCTGCGGCAACATTATGGATCGGTTGGACATGATCGCGGACACCGGCATCCAGATGCTGCATCTCGACTCGCGCAACGATATCAAAAGGGCCACTGAACTCGTCGGTGACCGCATCGCCCTGACCGGCTGTATCAATAATCCCTTTACGCTTGCGCAGGGCAAGCCGTCCGATGTATACAAGGAGGTGTGCGGCTGCATTCACAAGGGCATTCGCCTGATCTCGCCCGAGTGTGCCGTTCCCTGCCGCGTGCCGGATGAAAACCTTTTGACCCTCGTCAAAACCGCGCACCAGCGGCGCGGCCCCGGCGCATGCTTGGGCTAAGGCCGGTCAGCCGCGGCCGGTCGAAAACGGCGCGCGCGCAAAGCAGGTCAGATCGTCCAAAAAGTCGTGCGTTTCAATACACCAGTCCGCTGGCGGCAGCGCCGCGTCAATCGTGAACGCGCGGCCCTGCACGTTGCCCACATCGTTCCAATCATAGTATCCGTCGCGCGTCTCGAGCGCATAGCGCATCATCACGGAGATGATCGTGCCGCAGTGCGCTACGATCACGAGCGTTTTTGCGCCCGCCGCCTGTTCCGCCAGAACAACCCGTTCAAACGCCGGACAAACGCGCGCCATCACATCTTCCGTCGTCTCTCCGTTGGGATAAAATGCAGGATAGTCGTTCCGAATCGCACCCGCATAGCGCGGGTCTTTTTTGATTTCATCGTAGCACCGGCCCTGAAAATCCCCGAAGCACTGCTCGTTAAACGCCGGAACCGCTGCGATCGCCGCATGCGGAAACAGCAGCCGCGCCGTTTGCTGCGTGCGCGCGAGCGCGCTGGTGTACACTCTGCCCACATCCGGATAGCACCCCTTTTGCCGAACCGTCCGCACGCCCTCCGGACACAGGGGATCATCGATCTGGCCGACGTAGCGCCGCTGCCGGTTCAGGCCCGTCTGCCCATGGCGCACCATGAAAATCCGCATGGTTCAGCGCTCCTCCGCAAGTTGTTCCCGCGCCCACCGGACGAACCATGTCTTTCCACCGGTTTGGATCATTTCTTCCAGAACGTTCTTCTCGCGATCCGGCCGGCGGCAGCGCATGCACGCCATCGCCTCCAGCGCACGAATCTCCAGACGTCGAATACGAAAGGCCTCCCGATCGCCCAGCTCGCGAAGAATATCGAGCTCCTTGGCCGGCAGCGTGCCCTCCTCGAGCAGCCGCTGCCAGCAGGAAAACTCCACCAAGCGACGGTGCATATTCTCCGCAAGCGCCGGGTTGACCGTTTTCGCGTCGGCTACGGCCGACCGAAATTCCCGAAGCGCTCCGGCGGAAGCCTCCGTCCGTTCCATCCACAGCAGATAATTGCAGCGACAGGCCTGCTGCAGCGTCCGGATGGCCGCATTGCGCTTTTTGTTGCGCGTGGGGCGGTAGGTGTCCCGAATCAGGGACAACGCTGTCTCAAAATCGCCGTTCGCCAGATACCCGTCTGCCAGATAGGCGCAGCAGATGGCATAATCGGCGCTTTCCGGCGACAGCTTTTCCGGCACGGTTCGGTATGCTGCAATGAAGGCCGCCGGATCCAACTGCTCGTGCAGCAGGCGCATGCGCCTGTTATTTTCGAGCGACGCGGCAATGTTTCCGGCAATGCTGGCGATCGAATACCCCGCCAGCAGGATAACCGCGGCGGTCAGTGTAAGCCGCCACCAGGCGGCGCCGGACAGCGCCGGCAGCACCAGCGCGCCGGTCACGGCCGCCAGCAACAGACAGGCGGCAAATACCAGGCGGCTTTTTGAAAAGCAGCGAATCATGCAGTCTCCCCCGTATCGCAAAGTTCTTACTCCTAGTATACAAAAGGGCGGCATCCGCCGCCATGATAAAACTGTTCCGCATCCCGCCGCCGGCGCACAAAACGTGTGCAAAGTGCTGCATTTTGCGGGGCGTCCTTCTTCCGGCGCGCCGTATGGCTGTCCTCCCCAACGCATAAACAGCCTGTCGAAAAAGTATCTTTCGACAGGCCGACCGGCAGCGCGTTGCAGCGGTTTGCCATCCGTCCGCGCATCCGCGGGTAAACCGCAGCGTGCACCGCGATACGGGATTTACAGCAGGTGCTTGACCAGCTTTCCGTACTTATCTTCCAATGCGCGGTTGTGCTCATCCCCACCGGGCATATTGGCGCTGACGAACACCGGCGGTTCCATACCGCGGCGGATCATTTCCGCAACCACACAAGCGCTCAGGCAGTTCATCACAAAGCAATTGCAGAAGGTCGACGTGGACCCCACCTTCTGTTCATATCCCTCGACCGTGATGACCGCGTCTCCCACCGGCAGATGGTTGTTGATATAGATATCCGCTTCCTGATAAAGGTTTTTTCCGCTTGGATGGCGGATGGGATGCCCCTGCGGAACAATCCTCGCAAAGGAATCCGATGTGACCGCAATGGTCGTTACGCCGCGCCTGCGGCACTCTTCAACGGTATCGATCGTCATGGCGTTGATGCCGTATGCGTTGACGATTACCATGACCTCCCCCGGCTGTGCGCCCACATGATAGGCATCCAATACGGCTTTTGCATAGCCCGGCGTCCGCTCCACGATGTTGGAGCGCTTCGCTCCATGAATTAAATTCGTACCCGGATCCAGAATCGCATCCCATATCGCCAGACCACCCGCGCGCCTCGTTTCCAAATTGCGCGCCGGGGCTTCCCAAGAAAACAGCGCCCCCGATCCCATACGGGATCGGGGGCGCTTTGGATTCCCGTCTACGCGCGGCTCAGCCCTTGACGGCGCCGGCGGCCACTCCCTTGATGATGTGCTTCTGGCACGTGAGATAGAATATGATGATCGGCACGATGCTGAGAAGAATCAGCGCCATCGTCGCACCCATATCCACCGCGCCGTAGCTGCCCTTGAGGTATTGAATATGAATTGGGATGGTCATGTATTCCGTGCGGTTGAGTACGAGATACGGCAGCAGATAATCGTTCCAGATCCACATCGTTTCCAGCACGCCCACGGAGATCAGCGTCGGCTTGAGCATCGGCGCCACCACGAGGAAGAACGTGCGCACCGGCCCGCAGCCGTCGATCGCCGCAGCCTCCTCAATTTCGAGCGGAAGCGACTTGACAAAGCCCACGAACATGAACACCGCAAGCCCCGCGCCAAAGCCGAGATAGATGACCGGAATCGTCCACGGAGTGTTCAGGTGCAGCGTATCGGCGGTCTTTGCCAGCGTGAACATGACCATCTGGAACGGCACGACCATGGAGAACACGCAGAGCAGATAGACGATCCTGCAGAACCGGCTGTTCACGCGCGAGATATACCATGCCGCCATCGACGTACACACGAGAATCAGCGCCGTGGACAGCACGGTGATGACGAGGCTGTACGAAACGGACTTGAGGAACGGATAGTTGCCGAACGTCATGCCCTTGATGTAGTTGTCCCAGCCGACGAACGATTCCGCGTTCGGCAGGGCGAAGGTTTCCGTGTTCACAAAGCTGTTGGCCTTGAACGAATTGATCAGCACGACCACGATCGGCATCAGGTAGAGCAGCGAAATCACGGCGAACAGGATCGTCAGCACGGTCTTGCCGGCATGCCGCCGCCCTCTCGGCATCATTTTCGTCTCCATTACTGCTGCACCTCCTTGTTGCGGGTTGCCCGGAGCTGGATCAGGCCGATTGCGGCCACCAGCAGGAAGAAGATCACGGCCTTTGCCTGACCGACGCCGCGGGAATTCGCGTTCAGATAGAACGTATTGTAAATATTGAGCGCGAGCATCTCGGTCGTCTTGATCACGCTGCCGTCCGGCTGGAACAGAAACGGCTGGCCGCCATTGAGCGCAAGGTTCTGATCAAACAGCTTAAAGCCGTTGACGAGCGACAGGAACGTGCAGATCGTGATCGACGGCATCACGCACGGGATCGTGATGTGGAACAGCGTGTGGAACCCGTTCGCACCGTCGATGCGCGCCGCCTCGAGCAGCTCCTCCGGCACGCTCTGCAAGCCCGCGATATAGATAATCATCATATAGCCGATCTGCTGCCAGCACATCAGGATGATCAGGCCCCAGAAGCCAAGGCCCGTATCGAGCAGGATGCTCGTGCCGTAGCGGATCAAAATGCCGTCAAAGATCATGGACCAGATGTAGCCGAGCACGATACCGCCGATCAGGTTGGGCATGAAGAACACCGTGCGGTACACATTGGAGCCACGAATGCCGCGCGTGAGCGCGTAGGCAACGGCGAACGCGAGCACGTTGATCAGCAGCAGCGACACGATCGCAAACAGCGCCGTATACCAGAAGGAATGGCCGAACGACGGGTCGGAAAACGCCTTGGCATAGTTGGCAAGACCGGCCCACTTGGCGTTGCTGGTGGTCGTAAATGTGCAGAACGAGAGGTAGATGCCCTTGCAGAAGGGATAGATAAAGCCGATTGCGAACGCGGCAATCGTCGGGAGCAGGAACAGCGGAAACCACTTGCGGATGGTGCCGCTGAGCATGTTCCCGCCGACGGCAAGGCTGCGCCGCCTGCGCTTTGGAGTCTTTTGTTCCATTGCGGCCTCCTTTTCATTGCATGGGATGGATAGATTGGAGCATGATTACGGCATGTTTGCGGGATGCCCATTCCTGAACCGGAGCGCGGCAGGCGGTCCTGTTCAGGAATGGGGGCGGGCGCAGCGCCCGCCCATCGGCCGTCGGGAAACGGCGTTACTGATTGTTGTACTCGGTGGCCCAGCCATTGACGAACGCGCTGACCACGTCATCCCAGGAACCGCCGCCGACGGTGTACTGGGTGAGTGCAGCCACGACGCCCGCGCGCCAGTTATCCACGTTGGGGGTCTCGGTGAACGCCCAGGTCACCGGGTATTTGCCATTGGCAACATACTCAACCGCCTGTGCGCTGAACACATTGGTGGAAGCAACGGCCTTGTTGAACGGGCAGACGCCGAACTGCTCGGCCATCATCTTCGTGCCGGACTCGTTGGTAACAACCCACTCGAGGAAGTCGAGCGTCGCCTGAATGTCGGCCTCGGAGGACTTGCTGTTGACTACCCAGAAGTTCTCCGAACCGGTGCAGAGGCCGGAATCGGCTTCGCCTTCCACGCCGCAGTAGATCGGAATCATGACGAGATCATCCGGGTTCATGTTGAACTTCGTGGTCAGGTTGTTGAACTCCCAAGTGCCGTTCTGGAAGAACACAGCCTTGCCCTCGCCGAATTCGGCCTCGGACTCGTCGCCGGTCTTGGTGGTCAGCTCGGCGGGCGCGCAGGTGCTGTTGTTGACGTACAGATCCCAGATCTGCTTGTAGTTGTCCAGATACTGGCCGGTAACGGTAGCGGGCTGACCGTTGATGTTGTTGTCACGGAACTCATAGTAGAGCGGCATGTTGGTCAGATGGCCGCTGAAGCGCCAGCTCGAAGAGCCGTCCAGGCCTGCGGAGGAGAACGCGGCAAAGCCGAGCTCCGCGCTGCGGGCGGTGATATCCTCTGCGACCGCCTTCAGGGATGCAAAGTCGGTGATGTCGGAGACTTCGTAGCCGGCCTTGGCGAGCAGGGCCTTGTTGGTGATGATGCCGTAGGACTCGACGCAGTAGCCGATGCCGTAGACTTCGCCGTTGCTGCCCTTGAGCGTGTAATCCTTGTTGGTCAGCTCGTTGTAGATTGCGGAGCTGCTCAGATCATAGCAGTAGTCCTGCCAGGTCTTGAGAGCCGCATAGTTGCCACACTGGAACAGCGTGGGCATGGCGCTCTTGTCCATTTCGGCGGTCAGCGTCTCGCTGTAGGTGCCGGCGGCTGCGGTCACAACCTTCACCTCAACGCCCGTGGCCTTGGTGTACTCCTCCGCCAGCGCCTGCCATGCGGCGTCCGCTTCCGGTTTGAAGTTCAGGTAGTAGACGGAACCCTTGTCACTGTTCCCGGCGCAGCCGACCATGGAAAACACCATGGCGAGCATCAGGATGATTGCCAATGCTTTCTTCATGTTTCTTTCCTCCTCAGTAATTTATGCGAAGCGCGGTTTCCCGCGCGAATCGCCCCAATGGGGTTTGCGGCCGCTTCAGGCTCTCGGCCGCACGACCGACATGCCGCCGATCAGCTCCGTCTCCAGCAGGATGTGCCTGCCGGGCCGTTCCATACCGGAGAGCAGCAGCTCGACGCTCTTTTCCGCCAGCGTTTCCTGCGGCTGCCGCATGGTCGCCAGCACCGGCTCGTAGTAGGATGCCAGTTCAATGCCGTCGTAGCCGATGATCGAAACGTCCTCCGGCACGCAGAGGCCCAGATCGCCGAGCGCGCGCGCCGCGCCGATGGCCATGGTATCCGACATGGCGAACACCGCGGTGTACGGCACGCCGGCATAGTCGCGCACGGCCTCATACGCGGATGCAAAGGAGAATGTGGAAACGAGATACCGGTCCGGCGTCAGCGGGCGCCCGTGCGACAGAAAGCTGTCGCACACGCCCTCGTACCGCAGCCGGGCGGTGTTCCATTCGCTTGTTTCGCCGCCGAGAATGAGAATCTCGGTATGACCGTGGTCAAACAGGTAATCCACGGCGCGGCGAGCGCCCTGCCGGTCGTCCACGCTGACGCTCGACACGTTTTCTGCCCGGCAGGCGGCGGCGCTGACGGTGGAAAACACGCAGGGAACGGGCAGCTGGCGCAGCAGCTCGTCACACTCGGCGTGGCAGCCGCCCAGAAAGATAACGCCCCGCACCTTGCGCTCGGCATAGACGCGCTGTGCGGCGAGGATTTCATCGTCATTCTCATCGATATAGTATGGCAGAAACTGCAGTCCGGCACGCTCGATACCGGACTGGAGCTTTTCGAGAAGTCCGGAGAAAAACAGGTTTTTGCGGCCGCGCACGATGACGGCCACGCACTCGCTTGAGAGCTGTTTGAGGTGCTTGGCGTTCGTGTTGGGCGCATAGCCCTCCCGGCGGATGATCTCCATCACGCGCTCACGCGTTTCCTCGTTCACATCGGGACGTTTGTTGAGCACGCGCGAAACGGTGCTGATGCCAACACCGGAGAGCTGGGCGATTTCTTTGATTGTCATACGAGCATCCATGAAAGCAATCTCGATTTTAAACGTGATTGGAAACGTTGCCGGTAACGTTTCCAATCACAATATAGCAAGATTGTCCATTCGTGTCAAGTGTTGGAAAGTAATATATCATTTTTGGGTACGTTTCACCAAGTCCCCCGACGTTCTCATCCGGCGCACCGGCCCGACCCCCGGCGGTCAGCCGGGTGAAAGCATCGCGAAGGCGTCCGGCAGCGGCGGATACCCCTGCTCCCGGCACAGCGCGGCCACGGCCAGATTGAGCCGATGGCGCGCCTCGAAGATTGCGGCGGCGGACCCGCCCGCCTCGACCACGCTCCTGAGCCGCTCGGCGCGGAAATACACCTCGGCCACGAGATCATGCGTATCCGACTCATAGAGGCCCGCGGGCAGCACCGCCATGGACGCGATGTCGTCCGCCTGCTCGGCCGCCTTCTCGGCGTCGGCAGCGGCCTTGTCCCGCTTGACGGTCGATACGTCGTATTTTTTGTCGCGGGTGATGGTGATGCCGAACTCCTCCTTCACGAGCTGCACAAGCTTTTTATTGTACAGCACATAGTAGGAGGCATTGTACACATTGGAGATGTATTCACCAGCCAGCGTGGTACGTTTGAAGTTCGTAAGGTCGAGTCGGGTCATAAACAGCGCGAGCGCCGCGATCTGCGAGAGCGAGAGATTGGTCACGACGTCGTCCTTGACAGCAGCATAGATCGCGGGCAGCTCCGTGAGCCGCTTCTCCCGGCGGAGCTGATCAAAGATCGCGAGCAGCATGCGCTGCTGCCGGTCGTTGCGGCCGATATCCGTGCTGATGCCCTTGCGCGCGCGGCAGTAATCCAGCACCTGCTGCCCATTCAGGTGCTGAAAGCCGGTTTCGAGCGTGCGGCCGTCCAGCCGGATTGCAACGTCCACATCGTAGTCCACGCCGCCCATCGCATCCACCAGACGCTTGAGCCCCTCCATGTTCACGCCCGCGTAGTAGTCCACCGGCACGCCCATGAGCATCTCGACCGTTTTTTGCGCATACAGAAAGCCCTCGCCCGCCGCCGCGCCGCCCTTTGCAAACGCCGCGTTGATCTTCCAGCGGCCGCGCGTGTTGTAGATGGCCGCGTAGGTGTCGCGCGGGATGGAGATGAGGTGTACTGTATTGTCGCGGAAATTGATGGCGGCCAGCATCATCACATCCGAACGGTAGTTATTTTTTTCATCGCGGTGGAGCGGGTCGTCCGGATCGTCGCGCTCGGCGCTCTGGTCGTAGCCAAGCAGCAGCAGATTGATCCGCCCGTCCATAAAGGAGAGATCGGCCTGCTCGAGCAGCGCCTCCTCCGGCGATAGCGTGGGGCTTGGCGCAGGCGACGCCGCGTCGATGTGCGGCTGGTCCGTTTTGGCGCCCGGCGTCGGCGTTTCAAACGCGCTCTCGGGCCGCGTCCAGACGCGGTACAGGCTCGTGACCAGAAAGGTCAGCGCCAGCGCGCCCAGTACACACACCAAAATGGTTATTTTCTTTCGCATGATCCGCCTCCGAAGCCACTCGCGTTTTTGCATAGTGTGTGCAGGTTTTTCCCTTTCATGTCCGGCGGCGTTCAACGGGATGTTCCATATGCAAAAAAATGTGGATGGACGGGGGTTTTTTCGCTATCTTTGCCGGATCGGTTCGACGTTTGTCAGCACGGCAGGAAATCGGCATACCGCTCTCGAACCACATGCTATCCTGAACCAAAATTACAAAAAAGGGGATGCAAGTATGCCAATGTTCCATCGCGAAAGTGACGCCGCACGGCGGGAGCCGACGGTACCGGACCGTCAGCTGATGATGCTGCCCATCAACTGCATCCTCGCCAACCCAAATCAGCCGCGCAAACAGTTTGACGAGGATGGGCTGCGGGAGCTCTCCGCCTCGATCGCGCAGGCCGGTCTGATCCAGCCGCTCATCGTTCGCCGCATCGGCGGCGCGTATGAGCTCATTGCCGGAGAGCGGCGGCTGCGCGCCTGCCGCATGCTGAACATGGCCGAGGTGCCCTGCATCGTGCAGCGCACCACCGAGGAGACGAGCGCGGTTCTCGCGCTGATCGAAAACCTGCAGCGGCGCGATCTGCACTTCATCGAGGAGGCGGAGAGCTACCGGCAGCTGCTGCGTACCTACGGCACCACGCAGGAGGCGCTCGCGATGCGGCTGGGCAAGAGCCAGTCGTTCATCGCCAACAAGCTGCGCCTTTTACACCTCTCGCCGGCCGTGCGCCGGTCGCTGGTGGAAGCGCGCCTGACGGAGCGCCATGCGCGCGCGCTGCTCCAGCTTCGCGACGAACGGCTGCAGCTCAAGGCCATTGCCGACATTCTAGAAAAGTCGCTCAACGTCAAGGAAACGGAGCGTCTGGTACAGCGCATGATCGAGGCGGTCACGCCCGCGCCCCGGCCGAAGCTGCTGCGCCTGCTCAAGGATTACCGGCTGTTTCTCAACTCCGTCAAGTGCGGCGCGGAACAGCTCCGCGACGTGGGTATGAAGGTGGAAATCCTGCAAACCGACTATGAGGACGGCGTGGACATGCTCGTAAGGGTTCGCCGGGGCGCCTGCGGGGGAACGACGCGCAGTCGCCGGGACGCCGCCGGAGAATAAAAAAAGCCCGTCAAAAAACATTGTTTTCTGACGGGGTTCACCGTATGTTGCGCCTTTGCTGCGACGGTATGCGCCGCCGCACACTCCCGTTGCTTCCAATGGGGTTCACAGCATGTTGCGCCTCGCCCTCCGTTCTCCCGGGCGGCAGGGCGCTCGGAATATGGGTCTGGGACGCACCGGCCGTTCTCGGCCAGGCACGCTGCGCGGCTTTCGCTTGCTCACAGCACGCTTCGTTTGCCGGCCCTTCCGGCGGCGTCCGCTTTTGACGGGCTAAACGTGCGTCCAGCAGCCGTCGGCCGCACTCCTTTGCATAGCCTCGCACACGCGCGCAAGGTATGCGCCGTCCAGAAAGGTCGGATACCCGCCCGCGCGCCGCACAGCGGGCCGCATCATATCCGCATACGCCGCCTCGAACAGCGGCAAAAACGTGTCCTCGCGCGCTATGGGCCGGAAGGGCTCCCGCTCCATGCCGGCTTTGCCGGAAGAAAGCAGCGCGTCCGGCTGCGCTTCCCGCCACGCGGCGCTCCCGCTCTCGCCGGCGACCTCGATCGAAAGGTCGTTTTCATGCCCGCGCGACACCTCCGAGAGCAGCACCGTGCCAATCGCGCCGTTTGCGAAACGAAGCACGACCGCCGCCGCGTCCTCGGTATCGGTCACGACCGGCCGATCGTTTTTTTCGAGCGTGAGCTGCCGGCCGTGACGGTAGCGCGTCGCATAAAAATTGCCCAGGGCCGCGCACACCGCCTCAATCCGCTCTCCCGTCCAGAAGGAGGCCAGATCCGCCCAGTGCGTACCGATCTCCGTGATGGCGCGCATATGCCCGCCGAGCGCCGGATCGAACCGCCAGCCGTCGGCATGCGGCGGCGCGTGAAACGCCTGCAGGTATTCCCCGTGTATCAGCAGCGGCCTTCCGATACCGCCGGATCGTATCCGCTCCGCTGCGGCACGGTTGGCCGGATAATAGCGCACATTCAGGCACAGCGCGGCAACGAGCGCCCGCTGTTTCACCAGTGCTGCGAGGGATTCCGCCTCCGCGGCCGCGAGACACAGCGGCTTTTCGCACACGATGTGCTTGCCCGCGTCCAGACAGGTGCGAACGGCCGCGCCGTGCAGCGCCGGCGGCGTACAGATGTGTACGGCGTCAATATCGTCCGCAAGCGCCGTTTCGATGGCCGTGCCGGCTGTCGCGCCCGCACATGCGTCCGCATGCGCCAGCACAAACGCTTCCGCGCCCGGCTGCGTGCGGCTGACCACGGCCCGAACCGTATGGCCGAGCGCGGCGAGCGCACGAGCATGTACGCCGGCGATTGAGCCGGTACCGATGATGGCAACGCGCATATGGATGACTCTCCCCTTCCCGATCCGATTCCGCAATGCTTCGGCCGCCCGCGCGAGCGCGCCGATTCGGCTCAGTCCGCGCAAGAATTGCGGCAAGCGCCGCGCGGTGCAGCGGCCCGCAGGCACTTGTCTCCCGACCAACGCCACGACCGGCGAGCCCTGCCCAGGGCCGGACCCGCGTTCACCCGGCTTTCTCCGGCTGCATCACACGCAGCGGCCCGTGAGCACCTCGAGCGCCTCCGAAAACGCCGGATACGCGGCTATAAGCGTTTCGCGGTCGCCGTCCTCATAGTCCGACGACTCAAAATCCGGCGCAAGCGTCGTGCCGAGCAGCGCCCATTCCCCGTCGCCTACGAGCCGCGTACCCTGCCACGCGCCGCGCGGTGCGACGGCCTGCACGACCTCGCCGTTTTCCAAATCCTGTCCGAGCCGGATCGTATACCCGGTGCCGTCGGGCAGTAGCACGGTCGTCTCACACGCCGCGCCCATATAAAAATGCCAGATCTCGTCGGTGGGCAGCCGGTGCATGCGCGAAAACGTATCCGGCGTGAGCAGATATAGAATCGCGCCGCCGAGCCGGTGGTCCCCCATTCGGCCCTCGCTCTTTGCGAGCACCTCCTCGCTCCGATAGGTCTTTCTGTACATACCGCCCTCCACTGCAAGCGGCGTCAGACCCAGCAACTCGATGACCCGTTCCTTTGTCAGCATGTCCATCCTCCGTTTCGTTTTGTTCCCTGCTGCGTTCAAGCGGCAGGCTGCACCCCTTCTGCGAACGGCCGCATCCTAAGCGGCGTAGTCCCAAGCAGCAGCCCCGGCCGCATTGCCCTCATAGGCCATGGCACTGTTCCCGAGCATCAGACGCGGCAGGCAGAGATCCTTCAGGACAGTGCAAGCCTGCGTGCCGAACGCTCCGCTCTCGCGCGCGCATGAGCGATGCCAAGGCTTGAGCTTTGAGGAAAAACCGCACCTTGTATGTCCGCTCTCCCGCGCGCACGAGCGGCATTATCCATTCGAGCAGCGCCGGCAGCGGCGCGACGGCGCGCGTGAGCGCCGCGTCAGAGCGGCTGCTTCGACGGCGTACCGGCCTTGCGCGGATATTTGCCCGGCGTTTCGGCGTACTTTTTTGCGATTACGAGCGTGCGCGCGCCATACGCCGCCTCGACCGGAATGGTCTCCAGCGTGCAGCGAAGCGCATGGCAGGCGTTCTCTGCCCCGGCCAGCTCCGCGGTCGCGTCGCCCTTATAGGCGATGCTCAGCCCTCCCACGCGCACGAGCGGCGCCGTCAGCTCGAGCAGCACCGGCAGCGGCGCGACGGCGCGCGTGAGCGCCGCATCAAAGCTCTGGCGATATTTCGCGCTCCTGCCAGCGTCCTCGGCGCGCAGGTGCACGCAGTCGGCGGCAAGCCCCAGCCGTTCGAGCGTAAACGCCAGAAACTCGATGCGCTTGTTCAGCGCGTCGAGCAGCGTCAGCTGTAAATCCGGCCGCATGATGAGCAGCGGAATGCCCGGAAAGCCCGCGCCCGTGCCCACATCGATGCACCTTGCGCCGGCTTTGAGCAGCGGCGCGGCGGCAAGCGAGTCGAAAAAGTGCTTCTCGGCAACGTCCGCCGGTTCGGTGATCGCGGTCAGGTTGCGCGTTTTGTTCCACTCGATCAGCAGCGCATAATAGGTTTCAAACCGCTCCGCCTGCTCGGCCGTCAGGCCGGGGCAAAGGGCTTTGAGGTGATCAATCACGGCCTTGCTGCGCCTCCCTTCGCTTCATCTCGATCAGCAGCACGGAAATATCCGCGGGCGATACGCCGCTGATGCGCGACGCCTGCCCGAGGCTCAGCGGGCGGATCGCGGTCAGCTTCTGCCGCGCCTCGAGCCTGAGGCCGCTGATGGCGTGATAGTCGATCGACGCGGGCAGCAGCAGATTCTCCATGCGTCTGGCCCGCTCGACCTGCTCGCGCTGCTTTTGAATATATCCGTCGTAATGCGCGCGCGTTTCCACCTGCTCGAGCGCTTCCGCCGTGAGCGCCGGCAGCGCGGCCGGCGTATCCGCCGTGAGCGCGAGCAGCGCCGTATACGTCATGCCGGGCCGCTTGAGCAGATCGAACAGCCGCGCGCCGTGCGGCGGCGCGCTCTCCCCGATCGCGGCGAGACACGCACCAAGCGCCTCGGAGGGCTGTACGAACGCGTCGAGCGCCTTCATGGCGGCGGCGACGTCCTCCCGCTTTTTCATGAGCCGGTCGTAGCGCGCATCCGAGATCAGCCCGGTGCGGCGCGCGCGCTCGGTGAGGCGCAGATCGGCGTTATCCTGCCGGAGCAGCAGCCGGTATTCGCAGCGCGACGTCATCATGCGGTACGGCTCCGGCGTGCCCTTCGTCGAAAGGTCGTCCACGAGCACGCCGAGATATGCCTCGTCGCGCCCGAGCAAAAACGGCTCCTCGCCCCTGACGTACAGCGCAGCGTTGACGCCCGCGAGAAAGCCCTGCGCGGCGGCCTCCTCATAGCCGGAGCTGCCGTTGAGCTGCCCGGCCGGAAACAGCCCCGGCACATCCTTGACCATGAGGCTCCGGCTCAGCGCGGTCGGGTCGATACAGTCGTATTCGATCGCATAGCCGAGGCGCATGACCTCGCAGCGCTCCAGCCCCGGCAGCGTGCGCAGCATGGCGATCTGCACGTCGGCCGGCAGGCTCGTGCTCATGCCCTGCACATACATCTCGTCGGTCGTTCGGCCCTCCGGCTCGATGAAGATCTGGTGGCGCGGCTTGTCCGAAAACTTCACGATCTTATCCTCGATCGACGGGCAGTAGCGCGTGCCGGTCGCGTGGATCTTGCCGCTGTACATGGGCGAGCGGTCGAGGTTGTCGAGGATGATGCGGTGCGTGTCCGCGTTGGTATAGGTCAGATAGCACGGGGTCTGCTCGAGCGCGAGCGAGCCGTGCAGAAACGAAAACGCGGGCGTCGGCACGTCGCCGTCCTGCCGCTCCATTTTCCCATAGTCGAGGCTGCGGCCGGACACGCGCGCGGGCGTGCCGGTCTTGAACCGCCGCACCGGGATGCCGAGGCGCAGGAGCTGACCGGAGAGCGATTCCGCGCGCGTCAGTCCGGCGGGGCCGCTCTCGCGCGACCAGTCGCCGATGAGGATGCGGCTGTTCAGGTATACGCCGGCCGCCGCGACCACCGCGCGGCACGGAAATACAAAGCCCTCGGCGGTTTTCACGCCGCTCACGCGCCCGCCGTCGGTCAGGATCTCCGTGGCCTCGGCCTGCAGCAGCGTGAGGCGCTCCTCCGCTTCGAGCGCGCGCTTCATGCGCTCGTGATAGCGCCGCTTGTCCATCTGTGCGCGCAGGCTGTGCACGGCGGGTCCCTTGCCGGTGTTGAGCATGCGCATCTGAATCAGCGTGTCGTCCGCGGCAAGCCCCATCTCGCCGCCCATGGCGTCGATCTCGCGCACAAGGTGTCCCTTGCCCGTGCCGCCGATGGCCGGATTGCACGGCATCAGGCCGATGGAATCGAGGTTGAGCGTGAGCAGCAGCGTCCTGAGGCCCATGCGCGCGCACGAAAGCGCGGCCTCGCAGCCCGCGTGGCCCGCGCCGATGACGACGACCGCATAGGAATCGTCCGTATGTCCATAAGTACGCATATGATTTTGCATACAGAGATTGTATAACACCCGTACCAAAATAGCGAGTGGTTTTTTGCACGCGGGCAGGGAAACGGCGCGCCATGTCTCCAAGCGTCCGTTTTTGGCATTCGGTGTGCCATCGTCGGCCGGGTTTGACGATAGTATCTGCATTATAACAGTTCTTTCGCCTGCCGCCAACCGCCTTTTCCATGACCGCCGCATATCCTGGCGAGCTTGATGGAATCTTTCGCCCGGCGGGCCGGTTCACACGCGGCCTCTTCCGCTTGTGCAGGAAGGACGAACGGCCCAGTGCCGTTCGTCCTTCCAGACCGTCAAAAAACTCTGTTTTTTGACGGGACTTCTGCTGCGGCAGGGATACACTTGCAGGTTTGACGCTGCAAACCCGCAAGCAAGGTGTCAAAAGTACCGCACAGGTCGCTGCTTTTGACGGATTTTATGGTTCTTCCTGCGCAATTCTCGTGTGCGAACCGGCGGAGCGGTTCGCATCGCCACTTTTTTTGACAAGCAGGAAGGACGAACGGCCCAGTGCCGTTCGTCCTTTTTCTTTTTGTTTTCAGACGGTGTTCCGGTGTGCCCCGTTATTTTTCAACAAAAAATTTTTTGAGCGTTTCCTCCGGCGTGGGCTTGGTCAGATAGGTGACGGCCAGCGTACAGACGATCATCGCGCCAAGACCGAACATGATGCCGTAGCCCTTGACTGCCGGAAACAGCGTGGCGATCAGGAATGCGATTGCACCGCCGGCCATACCGGCGCATACGCCAGGCGCGTTCAAGCGACGCCAATACAGCCCGCCATAGAACGCCAGCGCAAAGGACAGGCCCAGGATGCCCCATGCCGGATACATGAGCGTTGCCAGCATATCGGGCGGATACAGGCCCCAGATGATGGAGATCACACCGATGACCGCAACGGTAATGCGCGCAACGTTCATGCGGGCCTTCTCACTCAGCTTCATTTTGAACGTCTGCACGAGAATATCGTTTTCCACCGTCGAAGCGCACATGAGCAGCAGGCCGTCCATCGTGGACATCATGGCCGCTGAGAGCGCGGCGAGGATCAGGCCGCCGATGATGGGGTGGACAAGGTTTTCGATCATCATAAATACGGTGTTGTCCGGAGAATCGAGTTCCGGGAACAGAACGCGGCCGCAGAAACCAATCGTAACGATGCAGATCTCAATGACGCAAACGATGGCCATAATGATGGTGAACCCGCGTTTTTGCTCTTTCGCGCCCTTGAGGGAATAGAATCCCTTGATATAGTTGGGCGCGCCCAGCGCACCGAAAAAGTTGCTCATCAAAACGGCAATGAATGCAGCCGGCGTGAGGGCGGACGCGGCCGTTGGCCAGGAGATATTGCCGCCCGGATTGGCGATGCCGTACTCCACGCCAAGGTTTCCGGAACCCACCTTCCCGACGGCGATCAGTCCGGTGACAATCAGCGCCAGAATGCCGAACAGCATCAGCCCTCCCTGCACCGCGTCGGTATAAACAACCGCAAAGTAGCCGCCAAAGGCAACGTAGGCAAAGACCAGCGCGCCAAAGATCACGACCGCGGTTTCATACGAGATACCCGTCACGTTCTCCAGCAGCAGACCGGCCGCTTTGAACTGCGAAACCATCAGCGGAATCGTAAAGATCAGCAGGATAAGGCCCGCAATGAGGCGTGCCGTCTTGCTGTTGAACCGGGCCTCGAGAAAGTCCGGAACGGTCAGCATATCCATTTTCTTGGACAGGCGCATGACCTTGCCGGACAAAAAACGCCAGCACAAATAGGTGGCGATCGTCACCGCACAGCCGGCGAATATGAACCATACGCCATAGCTCGACGCCTGCCCGGTCCAGCCAACCAGCGCACCCGCGCTCACAAGGCTGGACATATACACCAGCGCAACCAGAACGCCGGGCAGGCTGCGGCCCGCAACATAGTAGTCGGAAACGGTTTTGCTCTTCCTGTTCGCGAGAACGCCGATGATGAACATCCCCGCGAAGTAAATGATCAAAATAATGAACGGTGTCCAATTCATTCAGATACTCCCCCTTTCGCGTTATTCTTCTTCCTCTCCCATCTTTTTTCTGCCGATCAGCATGAGTATCAACACGATGGCCTGTATCGCGACTGCAATCCAATATCCAGCCGGCATGGGATTCCCCTCCTCTCCTTTATGACTTGACGTGAAAGTGTGCGTGTAACCAAAACGACCGCCTTTTCAAAAGATTAACACATTTGTGTTCATTTGATAACATATGTGTTCATAAATTGTGTTCAATCTCCATACACTCAAGGAGACGCCCTTTGAAGCGGCGTCACAAAGGAGTGGGCTTCATGCTAGATGCTATCGTCATCGGCCGGGTGATCCAGCGGGCTCGGGAGGAGAAGGGCCTGTCGCAGGAAGTCATGAGCGGCCTTGCCGGTATCGGACGCACCCACCTGAGCGCCATCGAATGCGGAGCGCGCAAACCCACGCTGGAAACCTTCTATTGCATTGGGGAAGCGCTTGACATGCGCCCAAGCGCGCTGCTGCACGCCATTGAGGAGGAGATCGCCCGCGCCGGCGGGTCGGGCAGCGTATAACGTCAGGGCATGCCGCGAAAAACAAAACTTTGCGCAGCAATTGCTCTTCCCATATGGTATAATGCCGGTAGCAATATGGAGGAGGACGCTTTCTGATATGGCTAGAATGCGAATGCTCAGCGAGCTGCCGGAAGGTCAGCTCAATTTTGAGGGGTTCTGCCTCGTGCGCTCGTGTCAGGTGCGCACGAACGTGAAGGGAACCCCCTATCTCGATCTGGTGCTGGCCGACTGCGAGGGCGAGGCCGTCGCCAAGCTCTGGGACTACAGTGCCGAAACCATGGGCGCGTTTCAGAGCGAGGACATCGTGAAGGTGCGCGGCGTCATCACCATGTGGAAGGACGCCGAACAGCTCAAGATCGACCGCATCCGCCACGCGACCGATGCGGACGGCTACGACCTGTCCCGCCTGCTGCCGTGCGCGCCGTTCGATCCGGAATGGCTGTATGACGAACTGTATGCGCTCGCGGGCGCGTTTGAAAACGAGGACCTGCGCATGATCGTGCAGTACCTCATGCGCGAAAACCGCGAGGCGCTGCTGCGCTTTCCTGCGGCGGTCAAGCTGCATCACGCCACGCGGGGCGGCCTGCTGCACCATAGCTGGACGATTGTGCAGCTTGCCAAGGGCGTCTCGGCCATCTATCCGCTGCTCGATCAGGAGCTGCTCACCGCGGGCGCGATTCTGCACGATATCGGCAAGCTGACCGAGCTCGACACCGGCAAGCTCGGCATCGCCTCTGCGTATACCACGCCCGGCCAGCTGCTCGGGCATATCAACATCGGCGTATCGCTCATCGGCGAGGCCGGCGCAATGCTCGGCGTGTCGGAGGAAACGGTGCTCCTGCTGCAGCACATGCTCCTCTCTCACCATGAGAAGCCGGAGTTCGGAAGCCCGAAGCCGCCGATGTTCCCGGAGGCGGAGGTGCTCTCCGAGCTCGACCTGCTCGACAGCCGCATGTACGCGATGTTTGCCGCGCTCGACGGCGTACAGCCGGGCGCGTTCACCGAACGCATCTGGTCGCTGGACAACCGGATGCTCTATAAAAGGCAGTAACCGCGGCAGGCAAAACGGACGGGCTCGCCCGTCCGCGCGGGCCGAAGCGCGGTGTTATCGATAAGCATATGAACGAAATACAGATCGTTGTTTTTACTCTGGAAATCATCGGCATTGCGGCGTTCGCGGTGTCGGGCGTGCTGGTCGCCGTTGCGGCCGAGCTCGACCTGCTCGGCGGAATTGTGCTCGGCGCGATCACGAGCGTCGGCGGCGGCGTGCTGCGCGACATCCTGCTGGGCGTGCTGCCGCCCGCAATGTTTACCGATCCAAGGTATGTGGCCGTTGCGGTCGGCGTTTCCCTGCTGACCTATCTCGTGGCGCTCGGCATGGGCGAGCGCTTTTTCCCACGCATGGAACGGCTCGTGCGGCTCATCAATCTGCTTGACGCGGTCGGCCTCGGCATCTTTGTGACGGTCGGCGTGGATGCTGCCATCGTCGCGGGCTATGGTGAAAACGCGTTCCTTGCCGTGTTCGTCGGCACGGTCACGGGCGTCGGCGGCGGCATCCTGCGCGACCAGCTCGTGGGTCGGGTGCCAATGGTGCTGCAAAAGCGCGTGTATATCCTTGCCGCCGTGGCGGGCGCGGTGGCCTACTATGTGCTGATCGAGCTTGGCATGCTGCAGCCGGCGGCGCTGTGCCTCAGCACGCTGCTCGTCGTCACGATCCGCCTGCTCGCCGCGCACTACAAGTGGAATCTGCCGCGCGTGCGGCGGGCCTCGCCGGACAGCGCACAGAGGCCGCCCATGAACGGATAAGCGAAGAAACAGCAAAGAAAAGCAGACAGCGGAACGGCAAAACCGTTCCGCTTTTGTTGTTTCAGTAACGCTTCTCTCAAACCCGGACGGCCCTGCCCGCCGAGATCAGGACCACATAGCGTTCCGTGACCGGCAGACCGGTCAGGCGGTACAGCGCCTCGGCGTACAGCTCGAGCTGCGGCAGGTGTTCCGCCGCCATCGATGCAAGCGATACGCCCGCGCGCAGCCGGTCGGTCTTGTAGTCGAGCAGCACCCAGCCGTCGCCGGTCACGAAGCAGCAGTCGATGACGCCCTGCAAAAGCACCTTCTCGTCCGCCGCATCCGCGCCGTAGAGGGCGGCGGCGGGCACAAGATAGGAGAACGGCAGTTCCCGCTCGCAGCGCGCGCTCGCGCCCATGCGCGCCCAGAGCGCCGATTGCGTCAGCTCGGCCAGCCGCGCAACCGGCACGGCCTCCGCCTGCTGCCCGGTGAGCGAACCGGCGCGCACCATGCCGTCGCAGTGCGCGCGCACCTGCTCTGCGGTGAGCGCGGCAGCCGGGAGCGACGCGAGCACGGCATGCACCGCCGTTCCGCACTCGGCGGCGGTCAGCGGCCGTTCACCGCCCTCCGGCCCGGTCTGCCGCTCCGCATCCCGCACAAACGCAGGCAGTTCAAACCCCGTATCCATCGATTCTTCTGTCCAGGCGCGCCCATCTGCGGATGCGGCGGCGCCCATCGATTCTTCCATCCAAGAACGTGCATCTGCCAGCCCGGTGACGCTCGCTTCTTCCGGCGCCGGTTTGCTTATCCGGGCGCGCACAACGGCGCTCACCGCCGCCTTGGCGGGCAGTGCGGCCGCGCCAGCAAACGGATAGCGCCAGGAAAGCCGCTGCATCAGCAGCCGCCCGTTCTCCGGGGTTCCCTCGTCCGGTATGTCCGGCAGCGCCTCGCGCGGCGCATCCTCCGAAGCGGACAAAAACTCCTCGCGCCGGTGCAGTGCCGTGGGGCAGTGCGCGCGCGTGCCCATGAGCACCCAGCCGAGCGGCGCACGCACGGAGAGCACCTGCGCGGGCACAGGCCGCACCGCAGCCTGCCCGATCAGCCCTGCCGCGTTTCTCCACGAGCCGACGAGGATCAGCCGGTGCTCCGCCCGCGTCATGCCGACGTACAGCACGCGCATCTCCTCGGCAAGCTGTTCGCGCCGCTGCCTTCTGACGATGGCGCGCCGCGCCGCCGTGTCGCGCAGCACGCCGCCGTCGATCCAGCGCAGGCCGATGCCCGCCGTGCCGTGCAGCACAAGATTGCGCCGCTGATCGTCCATATTGAACCGACGGCCGAGCTGGCACAGGAATACGATCGGAAACTCCAGCCCCTTGGAGCGGTGGATGGTCAGCACGCGCACCACGTCCGCGCTCACCTGCTGCGCCGCGCCCAACCGCGCGCTGCTCTGCCCCGCGCGATCCATAAACCGCACAAACGCGCCCACGCCGCGCTCGGCGCCCTGCCCGAACACGCGCGCGCGAAACAGCAGCGCATCGAGGTTGGCCTGCCGCTGCGCGCCGCCCGTGCAGGCGCCCATCTGGGCATACAGGCCCGTTTCATCGAGCAGCCGCGCCAGCAGCCGGTCCACCGGCTGCAGCAGGCTCTCCTGCCGCCAGTATTCCAGCCGGTCAAGGAATGCCGCCGCGCGCCGCCCGAGCGCATCGTCCCTGCCGGCGGCCTGCCCGAGCGCGTCGAAAAAGCCGCCCTCCGGCGTTTGCATGCGGATATGGGCCAGCTCCTCCGCCGTAAACGGCCGCTCGGCTATCGCCACCGCGCGCAGCACCGACAGCAGCGGAATATCCTGCCGCCGGTTATCGATCACCCGGAGGCAGTTGAGCGCGAGCATGACCTCCACCGAGTCGAAATAGCCGCCGCTCATCTGCGCATAGCACGGAATGCCCGCCTGCGCCAGCGTTGCGGCCATGTGCCCCGCCTCGGTCGCGGTGCGCAGCAGAATCGCAAAATCGCCGTAGCGAAGCGCGCGCGGCCTGCCCGTCTCCCGATCGGGGATCGTTTCGGACTGCATGAGGCTGCGGATGCGCTGTACGACAAGCCGCGCTTCAACCTCCGCGTCAAGCGCCTCCTCCCATTCGACCGCTTCCTCCGCCGCTTCCTCGGCCACTTCCTCCGGCGCGGGCGCTTGTGTCCCATCCGCCATGCGCCGCTCGATCAGGTGCAGCTCCGCCGCGCCGGACAGCTCCGCCCGCCCCGGTACGAGCCGGGCGCGCACATCATAATCCAGCTCGCCCGTCTCGCGGGTGAGAATGGCCGAAAACACATCGTTGACCGCTTCGAGCACCGCCGGCGCGCTGCGGAAATTGCTGGTCAGATCGATCCGGCTGCCCTCCGTTCCGTGGAAGGCCGCGAGCTTCTCGAGAAACAGGCTCGGCTCGGCCTGCCGGAACCGGTAGATGGACTGCTTTACATCCCCGACGAAGAACAGGTTGTCCTCCCGTCGGATGGCCTGCAGCAGCGCCTCCTGCACACGGTTGCTGTCCTGATACTCGTCCACGGCAATGTGCAAAAACCGCTCGCGGTACTCGGCGGCAACCGCCTCATTTTTGAGTAGTTCGAGCGTCATGTGCTCCAGATCGGCATAGTCCAGCGCGCCCATGCGCCGCTTCTCGCCGTCAAACAGGGCCGTGAACGCCGTCACGACCGCCTCCAGCGCGGCGAGCACCCGGCCGGTGCGCCGGAGGAGCGCCTCCTCCTCGTCCGCCGTGCGGAAAAACTGCTCGCACTGGGCGGCAACGCACTTTTTGACCGCCTCGCGCGCGGCCTTGGCCTCCGCCTTTTCCTCCTGCGCCGTACCGCGCGGGAAACCGAGCCGGCCCGGCGCATAGGCAAGGAGCGAAGCGCGGTAGCCGTCGTACGTTTTCTGCACCAACGCGCCGTTCAGGTACAAAAGATCCTCGTCCAGCGTGCCGATCGTCCCCGCCCACGAGGGGGGCATCGCGTCCCGCGCGGCCCTGAGACCGGCCAGCGCCTCCTTCAGCTCGAGCTGCGCCTCGACCGTCACCGAAGTCAGCAGCGACCGCCGCCAATCCGGCTCCTCGTAGCGCCGTACCGCCAATTCGAGCCAGCCCCTTGGATCGGGCTGCGATTGCAGGAACAGAAATACGTCGTTCACGGCCGCCCACGCGGCGTCCTCGCTGCCAAAGCTCTGGAGCAGCACGCGCCAGTTTTCATCATTCTGCGCGCCAAAATCGGTCAGCAGCGCATCCTTGACGCGCTCCATCAGCACCGGCGCTTCCAGATCATCGAGCACGCGCATCGACGGCGACAGGTCGAGCAGATGCCCGTGGCGGCGCAGCACGCGCGCGCAGAATGCATCGATCGTCGAAATGTAGGCGCGGCCGACCGCGCCGGCCTCTCTGCTGAGATAGGCCTGCCGCTCCCCGTCCTGCTCGGCGGCGGCAGCCTGCCGGAGCTTTTTCTCCATGCGCTGCTTCATCTCGGCGGCAGCGGCGCGCGTGAAGGTCAGCACGAGCAGCCGGTCGACCGGCGTGCCGGACGCGACGATGCGCGTCAGCCGCTCCGTCAGCACGGCGGTTTTGCCCGCGCCCGCCGCAGCGGAGACGATGAGATTGCCCGGCGTTTCAATCGCCTGCTTTTGTGGTTGTGTCCATTGAGGCATAGGCTTCTCCGTATTCTGCCGTTTCAAAAAAGGAATGGCGGTTTCCTCGCCCAGCGACGGCCGGCCGGACGCCGTCTATGGCGTTCACCGCGTTGTGCTAAGTTGGCAAGCGCTGTCCCCGCCCCGTTCGTCGTGCGTTCCGCCGCGGCGGGGCGATCGCGCCCTCTGCGGGGCAAGCGCGCGTTTGCCGCTATGCTTCCATGCTGCCTGCCGGAAGCGCCGTTGTGTCCCCCGCGGGACAGGACGCCATCTATGGCGTTCACCGCGTTATGCTAAGTTGGCAAGCGCCGTCCCCGCCGCCCGTTTGCCGTGCGTTCCGCCGCGGTCGGGCGGTTGTGCCCTGTGCGGAAGTCGACGCCTGTTTGCCGCTATGCTTCCATACTGCCTGCCGGAAGCGCCGCTATGTCCCCCGCGGGGCAGGCGGCCGTTTACTCTTGCGTCAGCCGTCGGTTCGCTCGCGTTCGGGCGGCTCCTGCCGCTCCCTCTCAGCCGGCGCCGTTCCCTGATCGCCCAGCAGGCGGAAGAACGCGTCCCTCGTGAGCCGCGAGCGGCGGCGCACCCGGCAGTGCGGCAGCTTCGGGTCGAAACGGCACAACGACCGGTACTCGCACCAGCGGCACGCGCCCTCGGCGGGCGATGCGGCCGCCACGCCCTCGAGCATCTCGTCCAGCGACGCCGCGGCCTTGCTTTTCGCCGCCCTGAGCAGCGCTTCAAACTCCGTCAGGCTCGCCACCGGACCGGAAAAGCTGCCGTCCTTTCGGTGTGACAGGCCCTGCACCACGGCGGAGCTGCGGCCGGCGCAGAGCGCGCGGTCGGTCAGCTCGATCACGCGCGGCTCGGAGAGCGTCAGCCCGCGCAGCCGGAACGATTCGATGAGCGCCGTCTCGATGTCCTCGCCGTCCTTCACCGGCGGCACGCGCAGGGGCATATAGTACATGCCGGCGGGGGTCGCCGTCTCCTTGAATCCCAGCACGGCCGCAAGATAGAGCGGAAGCTGCAGCGTCAGCCCCGCGGCAATGGCATCAAATTCGAGGCTGCGGCCGCCGGTCTTGTAGTCCACCACGCGGCACACGCCGCCGTCCGCACAGTCGAGCCGGTCGATCACGCCGTGCAGCAGCGCGCGCGCGCCGGACGGCGTTTCGATCAAAATTGGCGGGAACGCGCAGCCCTCTCCGAAGCGCACCTCCGTGCCGGCCGGTTCAAAGCCGCCGGCGGCGAGCTGCCGGATGATCGCGGCAATGCTCTGCCGGAGCGTCTCCACCATCAAAAACAGCGTCTGCCGCAGTCGCTCGCTGCCGGCGAGCACGCCGTCGTTGTGCGCGGCGATCAGCTCCGGCAGGATCTCGTCGAGCAGCGTCTGCTGCTGCTCGGCGGTGAGCGCGCGAACGGAGAGGCCCTGCTCCTTCGCACGGCGGAAAAACAGGTTGAGCGCATCGTGATAGAACGTGCCGAGATCCGCGGCCTTTTCCCGGTATTCGGGCCGCTCGCTGGCGCGCAGGCCATAGGTCACAAAGTGACGGAACGGGCAGGCGTTAAATTGTTCGAGCCGGCTTGCGCTCATGCGGAGCCGGTCGCCGTACAGCGCCCGCGCGAGCGACGCGGGCAGCGCCTCCCCCGCGCCCGTGCGTCCGGCCGCGAGCAGCCGTTCGAGCAGCGGCGGCTCGGTCCTGGCAAAATATGCCGCCAGCGCCGGCAATTCGGGCCGGATCGCGCCGTCCTCCGCGCGGCGGCGCAGCGCGCCGGTCAATCGTTCGAGCGCGTCCGCGCGGCAGCAGGGCAGCGCATCGGCGCCGGTGAGATCCGTTTTGTACGCGGCGTTCGGGAACAGCGACCGGATGCGGGTCACGAGCGGCGACGGCAGCAGCTCGCCCGCATCGCCCGTGAACGGATAGAACAGATACAGCCGCTCGGTCGGGCGGGAGAGCGCCTCGTAGAGCGTGAGCCGCTCATGCGCAGACAGGTAAGCCGCGCCGTGCATGCGCGGAAGTCCCAGCCCGCATAGCGTGTCCTGCTCGCTCTCGTTGATGAGTCCATCATCGCCGTGATCGCGCGGCAAAAGCCCCTCGCTGCACCCGAGCACGAACAGCGCGCGCACCGCGCTGCCGCCGGAGCGGGAGAGCGGCGAGAGGCGCAGCCGGTCGGACGTATCGGGAATCACGCCGAGCGTCGTGTCCGACAGCCCCTCCTCCAGCACGGTCAAAAATGCCGCGCGGCTCATGCGCTCGCCGCCCATGATCGCGTCGAGCTGCCCGAGAAGCTGCATCAAAGCGTTCCAGACCTGCGCATGCTCCTCCGAAAGCGGCACGCGGCCCTGGGCTCTGAGCGCTTCGGCGCGCCGCTCGAGCTGCCCCCGAACATCCAGCCGCACCAGATAGTCGTACAGCGCGCGCACCTTGTCGGACACCGATGGTTCGGCAAGCGCCTGCCGAAGCGATTCCAGCGGCTCCATCACCGCCTGCCGCACCGCCTCCGCCGGTTCGGGCGCATCGCCACGCGTAAAGGCGGAGAGAAACATCCCATGCCGCACGCCAAAGCGCAGCACATAGTTTTCAAACCGCTCGGCGTCAGCGTGGGCAACGCCCACAAAGCCGGTCTTGACCAGCGAAAGCACGTCGGCCTGCGAAAACCCGCCCACGGCCGCGCGCATGGCCGCAAGCAGCAGTTCAGCCGCCGCGTGATCCCGAACGCCGCGCCGCACATCGAGAAAGAACGGAATGCCGCGCGCGGTGAGCACCCGTTCGAGCAGGCCGCCATAGGCGTCCATATCCGACACCAGCACCGCCATGTCGCGGTAGCGCATGCCCGCGCGCGCAAGCGTGAGCACGTTGTCGGCAAGCGCGCGCACCTCCGAGGTGCGGCTGTTCATGCCGTATACCGTCAGCGCGTCCGTCTCGGCGGCATACGGCCGGTCGGGATACGCGTGGAGCCGCCGCTCCAGCGCCATGAGCGCGGGCTCGGCGGCCCGCCTGCCGTCCAGATGGCGGAAAAACAGCGGCAATCCGCACGCATCGGCCATGCGGCACAGCGCGTCGCGCGCCGCGGCATTCGGCTCAAACACATCGGCGTCCGGCGCTTCGGGATCGAGCGTAAGCGCCACGGTGACGCTCGACGCGGTTTTGAGCAGCGCCCCCATGAGCCGGTATACCTGCTGCGTTGCGGCGGGCAGGCCGTCCACATATACCGGTACGCCGGCGGCGAATGAGCCGGGCAGCCGCGCGATGGCGGCCAAAAGCGCATCGTCGGCCGTGAGGTAGCGGCCGCCGAGATAGTCTTCGGTATCCTCGTAGAGAATCGCCGTATCGTGCAGCTTGTCGGCAAGCAGCGAGTGGCCGGGCAGCCGGTTCGCGGCGTCAAGCAGCATATCCGGCGTGATGCAGGCCTGCTTGCACGCGCCGATCAGTGCGGCGATGCCGGCCGCAAAGCCGCCGAGCCGTGCAATGCGGGAAAAGCAGCTCAGCTCGTCCTGCCGCCTGATGGCGGCGCGCCGCACGACCATCTGCACGCCCTGCGCGGAGAGGAACGTCCGCCCGTCGCCCGCCTGTTCGAGCACGCGCTCGCACAGGCGCTCCAGACTGAGCACCTGTACGCCGATCAGCCCGCCGCCCAGCTCGGCCACGCGGCGCTCGGCCTCGAACGTATGCTGTTCCGGTACGATGAGGATCGCCCGCTCGCCGCGGCGCATATGCGCCGCCACCGCGTCGCACAGGGCGCGAGTCTTGCCCGATCCGGCGCGTCCGGTGATGAGGTGCAATCCCGGCGCAGGGTTCGTCATGCTGTACTCCCACTCCTTTTTTTGACGGCCCGGGGCCGCCGTCAGACAAACAGTTCCTTATGCAGCGGCGTATATACCATCTGTCCGCGCACGCTGCGGCTTTCATACAGGGTCATGCCCTGGGCGGTGAACGCCTCGTTCCTCGGGCAGGCAAAGCCCGTATCGCCCGTGATGCTGCGGCCGAGCGTGATGTGCGGCATGAGGCGGCTGCGGCCGCGATCGAACCCGCGCTCCCACAGCGCCGCCTCGAGCGTTTCGTACAGGCGGCGAAGCTCACCCTGATCGTCCCGCACGGTTACGAACCCGGTGCTCGATTCGGATTTGCCCGAAAACGCGCCGTAATCCGATAGCCGGAGCAGGAACGGGCGGCAGTCCCGCGCGGCGGAATGCATCGCCTCCGCCGCCTCACAGAGCGCGTTGCTCTCACCGATAAAGCGGAGCGTGATATGATAGTTTTCGGGCGGCACGAACCGCCCCTCGACGCCGTGCGCCCGCAGCCGCGCTGCGGTATCTGCGGCGGCGCGCCGGATGTCCGGCGGCAGGGCGATGGCGATGAACAGACGCATGGCGTGGCCTCCCTTCGTTTTGTGCGAACCAGTACCCTCATTGTACAATCCGCCGCCGCTTTTCGCAAGAGCACCCGCGCCGTGCGGCGCCGGAAGGCGGCCAAAACCGGCGTGCCCACCGCCGTCTCCGGAAGATACTTCTCCGTTCCGCTGTTTTTCGCGCGGGCGGCAGACGATTTGCGGCCGGGCGGCATGCGGGGTTTTGTATCGCTGCCGGCGGATGCAAAAAACGGCGTTATTTGTCTTTTGCGCCATTTCGATTTTCTTCGATCGGGAATCGACAATCTGTTTGAAAAACTCCCCCTACCGGCGCGATTCTCCGCTTGCTACAATTTGCTTATACAAAAACCGCCGCGGTTTGACCGCGGACAGGCCAGTAACAAAACGAATTTTAAGGGGGGTACACGATTTATGGCAGACTATCGGGTTTTGATCGTTGACGACAATACGGGCTATTTGGAGAATATGCACGGGTATTTTGCGGCCAAGGAGGAGATCGGCGCGGCCGATACCGCTGCCGACGGCCGCGAGGCGCTCGAAAAGCTGCGCACCGGCCGGTATGATATCCTGATCCTCGATCTCATCATGCCGCACATCGACGGGCTCGGCGTGCTCGAGCAGCTCAAGCTCGTCTGTCCGCAGAGCGCGCCCGCGGTCATCATCGTGTCCGCGATGCGCAACGAATCCATGGTGCGCCGCTGCTGCGCCCTCGGCGCGCGCTATTTCATGATCAAGCCGGTGGAACCGGAGGCCGTGTTCCGCCGTGCGCTCGAGGCGGTGCAGGGGGAGAGCGCGCAGGGCGGCGTGATGAGCTATGCCCAGCCGCCGCGTTCGCTCGATGAAAAGATCACCTCGGTGTTCCTCGTGGCGGGCATCCCGGCGCACATCAAGGGCTATCACTATCTGCGCGAGGGCATCCGCATGGTGTATTACAACCCGCAGATGATCAACCGCATCACCAAGGAGCTGTACCCCGGCATCGCCAAGCGCTTCGGCACGAGCGCGAGCAAGGTCGAGCGCGCCATCCGCCATGCGATCGAGGTCGCGTGGACGCGCGGCAAGATCGAAAACCTCAACGCTTTGTTCGGGCTGAACGTCTACGGCAAGAACGACAAGCCCACCAACGGCGAGTTCATCGCCCTCGTGGCGGACAAGCTGCTCATGGAGGACCAGAGCCGATCCACGCCGGACGCGCGGCGGGAGGAGACGCTCTCCACCGCCATCCGCACCGCGTGAGGCGCGGCCCTAGGATGAATCTGAACGGCCTTTTTTCGGCTTCTCTCCACCGTCATCCGCACTGTGTGAGGCGCGGGCGCGGCCGACCAACGCCGTAGAGGGCGAAGCAAAAAGTTGGGAATTGCACGGCAACGGGTTTTGTCTTTCGGCGCGATGCACTGCGGTGTACCGTCCGCATCGCGTACACGCAGCAGGGTTTTCACCGTACCGGTCTTGATTTCGATGCGACGCATCTTCCCACCGCCGCAGGAACGGCGCCCGGGCCTGTCCGCAACAGGTTCCAGCCCCTGCATGACCCTCATCCCAGCAAAAGCGGCGCTCTTTGGAGCGCCGCTTTTGTTTCCATGTTCAAGAATCTTCGTTATCCGGCAGTCTTTGCAGGGTTGAGACAATGTTGTTGAGCAGTTCCGTTCTTTCAGAATTCTCTGCAATTGCTCGCGGCCGATTCAACCAATCGGACAGTGTTTTGATGAATGTGCGTTCAGTGGCTTGCATTTGGCTTTGTCCTTTCTGCGCCGCTGTTGTCCTGCGGTACGCCTATATCGCAAATTTTTAGCCCGAAAATAGAACCGCCGCCAGAGAGATTCACAAATCGTTGCTATCTCTCGTTTGAACAAGAACGCAAGAGCTGCTTGCCAAATTGCCTGGGCCGCATAGGTATTCTTGCCATCAAACAGCTATAAAGCGCTTGGCGGTGGAATGGAGCGTTCATAAAAGCACCCCTTTTCCGTGCAGGTCGTCGCGGGCGGGGTGCATCCGCCCGCAAAACAGGGTTTGACAGTCTCCGCAGCCGAACCCCGATTTTTGCGGCCGGATTCGGCGGCAGCGCCGCGGCGTCCCCCGCCGTTGTGGAAAGCTGTGAAAGTTATACACACCAAAACAGCCCCAAAAACAAAGGGATTGTGGAAAACGTAGTGGACAATGTGGATAACTTCGGGGTGAAACCGTGGATAATTGGCCTGCGCGGGCGCGATTGTTTACAACGTGTTCATAAACGGCCAAAAACAGGAACACACCGCCTTCGCCTTCCGCACACTGTGTATTCCGCCATTCGATCCTGCAAGAATTTGATTTTCCCATCGAATCCGTACCGGAGAGCCGCCGTGCCTTGACTTCATGGACAAATTCGGCTAAACTGTCTCTGATATGCAGAAACAATGGTACACAATCGAAGGAGACCGCCGCCTTGAGGGCACGGTCACCATCAGCGGCGCGAAAAATGCGGCCGTTGCCATGATCCCCGCAGCGATCCTTGCGGGGGAGTGCTGCATACTCGAAAATTTGCCGCACATCGAGGATGTGCGCACGCTCAAGACCATTCTCGAAGGGCTTGGCGCTACAGTCGATTTCACATCGGGCGACTGCATGCGCATCGACCCGACGATCACCACCACCAAGGCCACGTTCCCGGCCGTCTCCACCATGCGCGCATCGTACTATCTGCTCGGCGCGCTGCTCGGCCGCTGCGGCGAGGTGGAGCTTGCGCTGCCCGGCGGCTGCGTGATCGGCCGTCGGCCCATCGACCAGCACATCAAGGGCATGCGCGCGCTCGGCGCGGAGGTGACGGTGAACGAGGAGACCCATACGCTCACCGCGCATGCGGACAAGCTCGTGGGCGCGGAGATCTTTTTCGACCTCGTTTCCGTCGGCGCAACGATCAACGTCATGCTTGCCGCGTGCCGCGCCGAGGGACAGACGGTGCTCTCCAACGTGGCCAAGGAGCCGCATGTGGTGGATATGGCGAACTTTCTGAACATGATGGGCGCATCGGTGCGCGGCGCCGGTACGGACGTGATCCGCATCAACGGCCGGCCGAAGCTCCACGGCTGCGGGTACGCCGTGATTCCCGACCAGATCGAAACCGGCACGTTCATGATTGCCGCCGCCGCCACGCGCGGGGACGTCGTGATCAAGAACGTCATCCCGACCCACATGGAGGCCATCTCCGCCAAGCTGATGGAGAGCGGCGCGCGCGTGATCGAGGGCGACGACGGGCGCGATTTCTATCTGCGCGTCGTCATGAACGACCGTCCCCGCCCCGTCAACATCAAGACCATGGTATATCCGGGTTTCCCGACCGACCTGCAGCAGCCGATGATGGCGTACCTGACCACCGCGGCGGGCCAGTCCACGGTCACGGAAAACCTGTTTGAGGATCGGTTCAACCATGTGCGCGAGCTGCGCCGCATGGGCGCTTCCATCAGCCTGCGCGAGCAGGTGGCGCGCATCAAGGGCGTCAACCGCCTGCACGGCGCGGAGATCTATGCCAGCGACCTGCGCGCGGGCGCTGCGCTGATCGTGGCGGGCCTGATGGCAAACGGCACCACGCGCGTACACAACATCGGCTATATCGACCGCGGCTACGAGTATCTGGACAAGAAGTTCTGCGCGCTCGGCGCGTCGATCCGGCGCGACGGAAAGTAACGCCATACGGTACGATTCGGACGGGAAAAACCCCGTCTGTTTTTGTACATTCGCCGGCCATTCCATTTTTTTACAAACCACATATCGGAAAATCCGTTGCATGCTTTCGCACCAATCCTTATAATAAGGATAGCGGGCCCGTTCGGCCGCACCGGAATATCCTGAAAAGGAGGATCGAACCATTCATGTCAGCCTTGGATACCTATCGCGCGTGGTGTGCTTCGCCCGCGGTGGACGCGGCGACAAAGGCGGAGCTGGCCGCCATCAGAAACGATCGCGATGAGATCGAGGAGCGGTTTTACCGCACGCTGAAATTCGGCACGGCGGGGCTTCGCGGCATTCTGGGCGCGGGCACAAACCGTATGAACGTCTATGTCGTGCGGCAGGCGACGCAGGGCCTCGCCGACTATCTCAAGTCCGTCGGCGGCGCTCTGGAGCGCGGCGTGTGCATCGCCTATGATTCGCGGCACGGCTCCGAGCAATTTGCCCGGGAAACGGCGGCGGTACTCGCGGCCAACGGCTTGCGCGTCTTCCTGTTCTCCCGGCTGCACGCGGTGCCGCAGCTCTCGTTTGCGGTGCAGCACCTCGGCTGTATGGCGGGCGTTGTCATCACCGCGAGCCATAACCCGGCCAACTACAACGGCTATAAGGTCTACTGGTCGCACGGCGGCCAGTGCGCGCCGGAACAGGCGGCGCGCATTCTGGACTGCATCAACGCCGTTCCCATGTTTTCCGAAACTATCTGCGATTTCGACGCAGCCGTTTCCGACGGGCGCATCCGGATGATCGGCGATGAGGAGGACGAGGCCTACTATGCCGCGAGCCTCTCCGTGCTGCCCTATCCCGAGCTGCTGCTGGAAAAGGGCGCGGCGCTCCCGATCGTCTATACGCCGCTCCACGGCTCCGGCAACCTGCCCGTGCGCGAGCTGCTCAGGCGGGCGGGCGTGACCAACGTTGCCGTCGTACCGGAGCAGGCGGAGCCGGACGGCGCGTTTCCGACCGTTTCCGCACCCAACCCCGAGGACCCGAACGCCTTCCGGCTGGCGTTTTCGCTGGCGGAGCGAACCGGCGCGCGCGTCGCGCTTGCGACCGACCCGGACGCGGACCGGCTGGGCGTGGCTGTGAAGCGTAACGACGGCGAATGGGCCGTGCTCACCGGCAACCAGATCGGCTGCCTGCTGCTCGAGCACCTGCTCTCGGCGCACAGCGCAAAGGGTACGCTGCCGAAAAACGGTGCCGTCGTCAAATCGCTGGTCTCCACGCAGCTCGCGGACGCGATCGCCGCCCGCTACGGCGTGACCATGATCGACGTGCTCACGGGCTTTCGCTTCATCTCCGAGCAGATAGACCGCTTTGCCAGAGCCGGAGAAAAGACGTTTCTGTTCGGCTTCGAGGAGAGCTACGGCTTCCTCGCGGGCGGCTATTCGCGCGATAAGGACGCGATCCTGTCCGCGGTTCTCGCGGCGGAGATGTGCGTGTCGTACGCCGAGCGCGGCATGACGCTCTATGACGGTCTGCAGTCGCTCTACCGTACCTACGGTTATTATAAGGAACGCGTAGCCTCCTATACGCTCGAGGGCAAGGCGGGCATGGAGCGCATCGCCGCCGCCATGCAGTCGCTGCGGTCCGATCCGATCCGCAGTCTTGCGGGGCTCGGCGTGCTATCCTGCGAGGACTATACGGCGGGCGTGAGGACCGGCGCCGACGGCGCGAGCGAGCCGCTGCTGCTGCCGAAAACCAACCTCATCCGCCTGCTGCTCGACGGCGGCGCATGGGTGGTCGTGCGTCCGTCGGGTACCGAGCCGAAGCTCAAGCTCTATATCGGCGACCGAGGCGAGAGCGAAGCGGCGGTCGACGCTCAGCTCGGCGCGCTGTACGCAGAAATCGACGCGCGGCTCAAAGCGGTTCTGTTTGCCGAATAAACAACAAAACGGAAGGATACCAAAAGCCTGTCCAAGTCATGGACAGGCTTTTTTTTGCAAAACAAAAGCCGGTATGAAAGCCGGTTTGTTCGCGAATACTACCGTTGAGGTGAATGAACATGGATGAAAACAAGCTTTTTGACACGGAACCCAAAACCGGAAGCTTCATGAAAAAGCAGGGCTTCTATATCGTGCTCGCACTGTGCCTGCTGATCGTCGGCGCAGCGGTGGCGGTTACGGCCCTGCCGCAGCAGAACACGGACCCCACCCCGACCGACGCGGGCAGCCAGGCGGTCGAATCCCGCCAGTCGGACGACGACAAGCTGACCGTTCTGAAAACGCCGGTTCCGGCCGCAACGCCGACTCCGCCCGCAACGCCGACCCCGAGCACCGCTACGCCGGCACCCGCGCCGACGAGCACGCAGGCCGCAACGGGCAGCCGCCCGGCCCGCAAGGGCAGCGCGCCCGTGAAGGGCGAAATCCTGTGGAATTTTGCAATGGAGCAGCTGCTCTACTCGCGCACGCTCGATCAATGGACGACGCACGCCGGCGTGGACATCGCGGCCGAGGTCGGCACCGAGGTCCTGGCGGTGTTCTCCGGAACGGTTGCGGCCGTTTATGAGGACGATGCGCTCGGTCAGGTGGTCACCATCGAGCATACGAACGGCCGGCTGAGCCTCTATGGCAATCTGGACGCGAGCGTTCCGGTGGAGGAGGGACAGAAGGTGAACGAGGGTGACGTGATCGGACTCGTCGGCAGCACGGCCCTGTCCGAATGCGGCGAAGCGCCCCATCTGCACTTTGGGTTCTTTGTGGACGAGCGTCCCGTCGACCCGGCGGAGCATTGCAGCTTCTAAACGGGAGCTTCTGACCGGTTCGGAGGGCAAGCGATCATCAACGCAGCGCCCGCAAAGCGGGCGCTGCCCAGTCTGTGAAAAAGGCAACAGGCGAACCGCTCCGTCGGTTCGCGCACGAGCATTCAGCAGGAAGAACCATAAAATCCGTCAAAAGCAGCGACCCGTGCGGTGCTTTTGACACCTTTCTTGGAGGTTTGTTACATCAAACCTCCAAGCGTATCCCTGCCGAAGCGGAAGTCCCGTCAAAAAACTCTGTTTTTTGACGGTCTACGCGGCGCTTCGGACGCTCTGTATGCAGCCATAGCCCGCCCCAAAATCCCTGAAAGCCGCTGATGGGCGCGAAAGGGCTTTGCAGGCCCTTGTTACGGTTCGTTCCACGCCTCCACCCGAATCCAGTAGCCGCCCGTTCTGGCGCGGATATACCGGGTGAAGCCGGTCAGGTGCGCGGGGGGACGCGGGCTGTATGCGCCGGGTACGGCCGTAATGCGCATGCGTTCGCCCGTCGGGCCCCGCCCGTTGTACCAATCGCCGCAGAGATAGGCGGGAACGCCGGGTTTTTGGATGCTGAGAAACTTTGCGCCGGGAAAGATGTTCGGAAACGGATTGGCAATCGGCTCGCTGCGGTTGGCGGGCGGATCGTTTTCCAGCAGCCGCTCCACTTCGTCGTACCAATCCCCAGCAGCGTCGTTCGTTTCGGCGTACAGCCTTCGCCCGTTCAAGATGGGCGTGCCCTGCACCGGCGTTGGCCGTTCGCCGAACGCCGCTTGACCGGCCACATCCGTTGGCTGCGACGGATGCGTTACGGGTGCGCGCTGCAAAAACGGTTTCGGCGCGGCGTCGTCAAACACGGTTTGGCGGATGGCCCCGGCTTTGTTCTGCTCCGGCGAACCAACGGCCGGCGCGCGCCGCAAGAGCGTCTCCCGCGCTGTGTCGTCAAAGTCGTTTGTGCGCTCCGCATCCGCATCCGCCCGTTCCGATGGATGGATTGTCTGTGCGCTCTGCTGCATGGCGGGCGCGGTGCGCTGTTCGCCGTCGGGTTCATAGCGAGCGCCTCTCCGCATCCCGCCGGTCTGTACGGCGGTGGGCACAGCAGGCGGCTCGCGGTGCATCACGGCCGCAAATGCGCGGTCGGCACGCCGAAGCAGCGCCATGAAGGACTCCGTATCGGCCGCCGTCTGTTCGGCAGCGGCTGCGCTCCTTTCGTCTGCTGATGCGGGTTTCCCGATTGGAAGCCCTCGTTTTTCCCGCTGCGGCAAATCCGTGTTTGCCGGCGCCGCTTCCTCCGGTCCCATTGCCGGCGCCGGAGGGATGGTGCTGACGGGGTTCTCCTTTGGCTCGGGATCGGCATGGCGCCGTTCCGTCTCCGTCTGCTGCGGCTTTTGGTGCAGCGGAGCAATCGCCGGCGCGTCGGCCGCCTCCCGTTCCCCGTTTTGGGTGGACTCGCGCACCGCCTTGGAGGTCGGCCCTTCGGCAGGCTCGCGCACCGCCATGGGCGTCGCTCTTTGGGCAGGCTCGCGCACCGCCGCGGACGTCTTTTCGGCCGGCTCCAGCGCCTCTCTGTCCGCGTGCGCCGATCTGCTGTCTGCGCTTTGTGCGGCGGCCGGTTCCGCCGTCTGCGGCCGAATCCCCGTTCCCGCGCCCCCCGTCGGCGCGGTCTGCGGCGACTTTTGGTAAACCGGCGCGGTCGCCGGCGCATCGGCCGCCTTCCGTTCCCCGTTCTTGGCCGGTTCAAGCGCCGCCGTGGACGCCGTTCTTTCGGTGGACTCACGCACCGCCATGGGCGTCGCTGTTTCGGCAGGCTCGCGCACCGCCGCGTGCGTCGGTCTTTCGGCGGGTTCACGCGCTTCTCTGCCCGCATGCGCCGGTCTACTGTCTGCGCTTTGTGCGGCGGCCGGTTCCGCCGTCTGCGGCCGAGTCGCCGTTCCCGCGCCCCCCGTCGGCGCGGTCTGCGACCCCTTGTTTGAATGATAGGGCGACGGCGTCAATTCCGGCATTAGCTGCGCGCGAACGCGATCCGGCGTAATCGCCGCGCCGCGTGAAAGCCCCATGCACAGCAGCCGCCCATCCCGGTGCAGTGCGACCGCCAGCACCCGCCCGCTGAATGCGATGCGGCTGCCCGCATTTCCGGCAAACACACCGCCGTCCGTCAGCACGGCGGCCTGTCCGGCCAACGGCTCAAGCAGGCGGATCTCCGCAAACCCGCCCGAGAGCCGCACAAAGCCGCACGGTTTGCCGTCCATGGTTTTCAGGGAGATGAAAGCAAGTTCCGTCATAAAACCTTCTCCTCATAATTTCTCTGTTCTATTGTATAATCGAAGCAGAGCGTGTATGATGAAATAACCATGACTGATTTTGGAAACAGGGGAGGGAATGCTCCATGACGATCTGGATTGCGATGCTGCTTGGACTGGTGCAGGGGCTCTGCGAGTTTCTGCCGGTGAGCAGCAGCGGACATCTGATTTTATTGCAGCGCCTGTTCGGCGTTGAGGAAAACGCGCTGTTCTTTACGGTGATGCTCCATGTGGCGACGCTAATCGCGGTGCTCATCGTGTACCGCCGCATGGTCTGGCGGCTGCTCCGGCATCCATTTCAAAAGACGGTGCTGTACCTGATCCTCGCGCTCGTGCCGACGGTGCTCGTGGCGCTACTGTTCAAGAAGGTGCCGCCGTTCGATGCGTTTTACGAAGCGGCGGAGAGCGGCGCCTATCTCGGGGTCTGCTTCCTGTTCACCGGCTGCATTCTGACCGCCAGCGATCTGATTCGCCGCCCGCGCTCGCGCCAGCGTTCGCTGCGGAGTATGCGCGCCGGCGATGCGCTGGCCATCGGCGGCATGCAGGCCATCGGCGTACTGCCCGGTGTGTCCCGCTCCGGCTCGACGATCGTGGGCGCATTGTTCGCCGGTCTTGACCGCAAGGCGGCGGCGGACTTTTCGTTCCTGCTGTCCATCCCGTCCATCGTGGGCGGCGCGGTGCTCGAGATTCCCGATGCGCTGCGCGAGGGCTTTGGCAATATCGACTGGCTGTGCGTTGCCGCGGGCATGCTCGTGGCGGGCGTGACCGGCTATTTCGCAATCCGGCTGATGCTTACCGCCATCAAAAAGCGCAGCCTGTGGGGCTTCGCCGTGTATACGGGGCTGCTCGGCGCGGGCATTCTGGTCGATCAGTTCTTTACGCACCGCTTTTTCTGATGAATTCTTCCCCAAATGCAATGTGATTTTTTCGGACGCAAAAGCCGGCACGATTTTGAAATCGTGCCGGCTTTTTGTTCATCGCAGGCAGCGGCGGCAAAGCGGCTACCCATGCGGGGACGACCCGAAAAAACAGCGCTCCTGTCCCCCGACCTTTGTTCCGCAACCCGTTTTTCGTTACACACAGGGTTCGAGCGAAATCCAGTCCGTGCTTTGGGTGTACTCCTCGACCTCGTGCTGCGCAATGAGCTGCGTCGTGTGAAGCGCGCCGTCCTCGAGCGTCACCCAATCGACCTGCTCCACGCCCATATGCCCGTACTGTACGACCATACCGCCGTCCACATGCGCCCAGAGCCGGCAGTTGCTCCCGGGCGCCGTGCCGATGAGCCGCGCACCGTTTTCTTCGCACGCGTACACGGACAGCATGGCGTCCGCCTCGCAGTTGCCGGAGCGCGTGATAATCTCCGCCGCGCCGTCGCCATCCATATCGAGCAGATACCCCTCGTGGATGGGCAGCGACTCCATGGCCTCAAATATGGGAGCGGCGGCCGCATCGACATCGATCGGTTCCGCCGTGGGTCCGGCGGTCGGATTCGTTGTCGGGTTCACTGTCGGCTCGGCGGTTGGGCTCATTGCCGGCTCGGTTGTCGCCTCCGCCGCCGGCAGCGCGGCCGTTCCCGCCGGATCCGCGTCCGCCCCCGCGTTTCTGCCCGCAGAGGTCGTCGTTCAGGCGCTTGCGAGCGTCAGGCACAGCAGCGCGAGCCCCAGATACAGGCCCTTTGATGTTTTCCTGATGGTATTTATTCGTTTTTCCTCCTGCCCGGATCTCATTTTGATCCGTAACAGTAGACGCAAAAACGGACAAATCGGTTGCAGCACGCCGAAGAAAAAGCATTGTCAAAAGCAGCCGCCCGTCAAAATACGCGCTCCCAAAAAGCGCGGCGCCCCGCTCGGCGCATCCAAAGCGGGGCCTGTGAAACCTTGTTTGATCGCTTGCCGCACGGCGCCAGCCGTCCGCGCAGCCATCCTCCTGAGCGGTCGCCTGCTAGAGGGAATAGACCGAAAGATCGTCCGGAACCAGGATCGTGCCGGGGAACACGCCCGCCGCCTCGGCGGCGTAGCGAACGGCGCGCGTGGAGAGCGTTTCCTCCTCGGTGTGGTAGAGCAGCAGCGTCTTTGCGCCGAGCTGCGCAGCGACGCGCCCGGCGTCCAGCGCGGTGGAATGGTGCTTCTCGTACGGCTTGAACCGCTCGCGGTCTTCGTACAGGCAGAACGCCTCGCTCATCAGCACGTCGCTGTTTTCCGCATATGCGCGGCATTGCGGGTTGAACGGTTCGTCGCCCAGACACGTCAGCCTTTTGCCGGAGGGCAGCAGCGCGGTAAAACCGAACTGGCGCAGCTTCGTGGAAAACAGATCGAAAAACGTGACGGCCATGCCGAGGATGGAATGCGTTTCGCCATCCGTTACGGTGTGAAAATGCACGCGGCGGTCGAACAGCGCGAGGAATTTTTCCGGCAGCATGAGCGAACAGACCGTTCTCAGCAGCGCAACGCCGTCGCTGTGGCCGTACACGTCCAGATCGCCCGCATATCGATCCGACCGCATGAGCGTGGTGATCTTGCGCAGTACCCAGATCATACCGAGCGCATGATCCGTGTGGCCATGGGTCAAAAACAGTGCGCGAATATCGGCAAACGCGAGATTTGCCGCTTCGATCTGGCGAAAGACGCCGTTGCCGCCGCCCGCGTCGACGAGCAGCGCGCCCGCGTCGGTTTTGAGCGCAAAGCAGGTGTTGTAGCAACGCGTTGCCATCGCGTTGCCGGTGCCGAGAATCGTCAGTTGTGTTTCGCCTTGCATGAGAACTTCCTTATCGTCATGGAGAGATTTTCCGTGTTTTGCTTACGGGTACCATGCCAGCGCGGTATAGGGCGCAACGCGCACGCGCACAACGCCGATCACGCCGGCATAGGGAATGCAGCCAACGCCGTCGGTGCGGCTGTCATAGCTGAGCGCGCGGTTGTCGCCCAGCACGAACACGCTGCCGTCCGGCACCACGGTCGCCTCCATGTCCCCGATGGCTGCGTCCGGTGCGAGATAGGCGCTCTCATCGAGCAGGCAGCCGTTGATATACACTGCGCCGGCCTTCATATCGACCGTCTCGCCGGGCAGGGCTACGATGCGCTTGAGCATCCGTCCGCCGCCCTGCGGATCGTCAAACAGGATCACATCGCCGCGCTGCGGGGCGGAGAAAAAGCGCGCCGCCCGATCCACGAGCAGCACCTGATCCGCCAGAAACGCGGGCGACATCGTATCGCCGGCCACGCGCACGGGCGTGAGCCACAGGCCGAACAGCACAAAGATCACGAGCGCCGCCACCAGAATGGAGAACATCCAGCCGAGCAGCGCCTGCTTGCGATACACACCCTTTCGGTTTTCCGACCGTCTCGTTTGCTCCATGGTTTCCTTTCGTCATCCAAAACGGGCTGCCGACGGGCGGCGCCGCTCCGTTTCGGCCTCGTTCACAGGGTGAAGAACACGCGGCCCACGACCTTATGCCGCGGGATCGGGCCGACGGCCGGGTTGCGGCTGTCCTTCGATTCGCCGCGGTTGTCGCCCATCACGAACACCTCGCCGTCGGGCACGGTCACGGGGCCGTAATCGGCCAGCATCGTTCCGTTCCAGTAGGCGCTCTCGTCGAGCGGCGCGCCGTTGATGTACACCGCGCCGTCCCGCACGGCGATCGTCTCGCCGCCGAGCGCGATCACGCGCTTGACGCAGCTCTCGGTGTAGCCCGGGTAATAGCAGATGATGATGTCGCCGCGCGCAGGCTCCGAAAACCAGTAGCTGACCTTTTCGACGAGCATGTGCTCGCCGTGCACCAGCGTCGGGTACATCGAATCGCCGTCCACGCGGATGGGCTCCGCGATAAACGCGCGGATGCCGAGCGTGAGCACGATGAGCAGCGCGAGCGACATTGCAAAATCGAGCCGCCGCCAGAACCGGCCGCCCCTGAGCTTTTCCTGTTGTTCCTCGGTCAGGCGCGAAAGATAGCGCATCTCGCGCCGCGTAAACCCCTCGTCGTGCGTCAAATGGTGTCCTTTCCGCCCTCGTCCGGCGCCGCCCGCAGCACGCGCTTACAGTTCTTGACGAACACCGCGCGATCCATCATCACGATCCGGCCGCAGTGGTTGCAGCGGATTTTGACATCCGCACCGGTACGAATGATCGTCCAGGCGTTTTCGCCGCACGCGTGCGGCTTTTTCATGACGGCGCCGTCGCCGCAGGCAAACGATTCCGTCATGCGTCCGCATCCCCGCCGTCCTGAAAGGCCTTGGTATAATTGTACACATCGTAGCTGGGCACCGCCGGCGGAATATACGAGAACACGATCTCGAGGAACCGGGCGGGCAGCTCCTCATGGAGCAGGTGCCCGGCGTTTTTCACCATGTAGTAGCGGCCGTTCTGCAAAACGCTCTGAAAATACACGCTGCCGGACGCGGGATGATACCGGTCCTCGCTGCCCCAGACGCAGAGAATCTCGTGATCGCTCTCCCGGAGCGCATCAGCCGTGCCCTTCATGTCGAAGTTGGCCACCGCGTACATGAGCGCTTCGCGGGTAAGGCCGTCCGCAATCGGGCCGTAATACTGCTTGACGTCGCGCTCGGTGACGGCGCTCTTGTCCACCACGCACTCGCTGAGCATACGCCGGATGTCCCCGGCGGAGAACAGATTCCGCGAAAACACCGCGGATACGCTGTTTTTCATCTGGTGGAACAGCTTGGGCATATGCTTGGAGATGCCGCCGGGCGCAATGGCAATGCAATTGGCGACCATGTCGGGATACAGCGTGAGCAGCCGCATCAGGTAGACCGCGCCGGTGGAGAAGCCGATCATGTGCGCGGACGCCACGCCCTTCTCCGCGAGAAAGCCGCGGATCAAATCCGCCATCTCATCCATGGAATAGGCAAAGCGCTCCGGCCGGCTGCTGTAGCCGTGGCCGGGCAGGTCGATGGCCAGCACGCGGTAGTTTTCGCTCAGCTCGGCGAAGACGTTCCGCCAGGTGTAGAGCGACTGGCCGATGCCGTGCACGAGCAGCAGCGGCTCGCCCACGCCCGCCTCGAGATAGTGCACGCGGATCTGCTCGGCCGCCTCGCCCGATCCCCCCCGCACCGGCATGGTAACGGTCACATAATCGCCCACCTGCTCCGAATTGATGAAATATGTCCCAACGCTTGCATCCGCCACAGTCCTGACCCCCGTTCAATAGAATATGCGGAAAAAACGGCGCTCCGTTTCCGATATAAGAATACGTTCCTATTTTACCCCGCCAACCGGCGATTTGCAACGGCGCGTCGGCCATGGTAACAGAAAGTTTACCGGAATGGACGGCACCGGCGCCCCCCAAAGGGAGTGCGGGCGTTCAAAATCCGCCAAACGGTTCGCGTCGGTGGAGCCGGAGGTGTCGGGGCGTTGGAAATCTTGTCACTTTGTATCAGTATATCGAATGATTTGCCGCTTTGCCAGCCGTCCCGGACGGTGTGTGCGCATTGTTTACATTTTTCGGGGTTCCTGTTTCCCATTCGCCGCTTGTCTTGCAACAAAATATTGTAGTGGCAAGAACCCTTTCATATCAGCACGTTTCAACTATTGCATATGTGGTTGTCAATTATTACCCCGTTTACACCTATTGGCGCACACGCGGTTAGATTCAACAGAGTGAACTCTTTTCCCTAACACTCTTTGCATGTTGCGACAGTATGGTTTGCGTATGTACTCCAATCTGGTTCATATTCGTCCGTTGCCTGATTCCCCCACATATCCCATCCTTCTCGATTGCCCCGGGCAAACAATTCCAAATAGGGAGCAGCCGAGCAGCTTTCGACCAAGGAAACAAACTCATCAGGCTTTCTGCTATGCTCTCGCTTCATCGATCTGATTAAATTGACCTGTGTTCTGCCTGCTTGTTGTGTTCTATTATTTCCGCCTTTTATTCCGAATAATAGTAGCTCGGTAGTATTACGGAAATAAAAGCCGACACCTCTGCCATCAGGCTCGCCATCTTTTCTAACTTTTTCCCATACCAGATTCGTTTTATATTCAAATCCCCACGCCCTCATGACCTCTAATCCCTCAGGCAAAAGCGCATTAGGCACCCATAGATATAAATGGCTCTTTTCATCAGTAATTTCGCTAACTGGCAATTGCTCGATATCATGCAGCTTCATTGTTGAATATCTATTAAGCCGCTTATGCTCTGGTGCCATTTTCCCTGTTCTATTCGCAAATTGCCACGGGGGATCTGCATAGATGGTTTTGTACTTTTTCCCCTCCGTAAAGCGGCGAAAGTCCTCTATCGTTTCACTCAGGTTGTAATTGTCTTGCATGGTTAATATCCCTCAACAACTGGTTTTTTAATTCCAACTGCAAGTATAGGGCATCCTCCGTTTCGTCTTGACTTTAACCTATAATCTAGTTTTCCTATCCACGTTGTACTTGCACCATACTTAGCCATAATGCCCAGATCAGCGAATATCTCATTAAGCTCCTGTGATCTGGTAATAATGATGCCCACTTCGATTAGGCCACAATCAAAGTATGTTCTCATTGCTAAAAGATCCCGGTCAAACGTCTGGTCTTTACTATTCCACTCAAGATCAAAAGCAACTTTTCCTTTTATAAAATCAATATTATGTCCGTCAATGTAGCCTTCTATCGTCCGTTCATCAAAAGGTTGATCTAGAAAACGGCCTCTCGATTTTCCACGAGGATATAGTTTAACAAGCAAATCACCTGTTATCCGAATTTCTTTCCATCCGCGCGGATATAGGGCATCATCGAATTTTCTAGGGATGGTCGATTCGTTGCCGCCTGCAGCTAATAAATCCGCGGTCGAAATTGATAATCCGGCTAAACAATCTTGAATATCCTTCCATTCGTCTGGAAATGCTTCGCCCAATATCTCTAAAGCATGACCGAAATTATGAAATTCGAATTTTTTCAAAAGGTCACTTCTGATATACTGCTGCATTACACTACCTCAAACTGTTCTTTGATTATCTTTTATCTGCTAGCGTTTCAAACTATTTATTTATAATATACCACAGATTTCTGTAGCAGAAAAGGATCTGAGCGTATAGGCTTTTCAAATCATTTGCGCTGCAAATGCACCACAGCAAGCCATCCAGTATGCCGAACCGCGAGGCGCGGCGCACATCCCGGCCGCCTTGGTCAGCCGGAAAACCGGCGCTTCTCGGTCTGCCGGTCTGTCTGCTGTGCTCTCAATGGCGGAGGTCCAATCCCGCCCAGGGCGGCGTAATTTGACAAATACGGGAACATTCGCCGGTGCGTCTTGTATGCGCGCCGGTTTTTTGATACCATAATCAGAAGGGATGGAACGTCCCGCCAAACGCCCGCAGAAATCTGCCTCAAACAAAGGAGGATATACTCTATGGAACTCATCATCGACGGCCGCCCGATCGACGCGCAGCCGGGCGAAACGCTGCTCCAGCTGGTGCGACGGCTCGGCCTCGACACCGGCGAATTGAAAACCCGGCCGCTGGCCGCCTATATGGCGGGCGAGGCCTTCACGCTCAACTATGTGCCCGTGCGGCGGACGGACAGCGGCGGAGAGTGCTTGCGCTCGCGCCGTGCGGTGCATATTTCGCGCGGCCATATCGAGCTTGTGCGCTACGACAGCGACCGCGGCAAGCGCATCTACGAGCATTCGATGCTGTTCGTGTTCCTGCTCGCGGTGCGCGCCTGCTTCCCCACCGCGCGCGTGATGATCGATTACGCCGTGGGCGCCGGACTATACGCGACCGTGCGGAAGGAGCCGGCGCTGACGGCCGAAGATGTGGAGCGCATTCGGGAGGCCGCGGCGCGCATCGTGGCGGAGGATCATCCACTGGTGCGGCAGCGGCTCGATATCGACGATGCAATCGAGCTTTTCGCCAAGGACGGCCAGACCGATAAGGTGGATCTGCTCGGCTGGCGGTGGTTCACCTATTTCGATGTGTACCGCGTTGGCGATTATATGGATTATTTCTACGGCGAAATGTTGCCGTCCACCGGCTTCGTTTCGGTCTATGACCTGCGGTTTCAGGACGGCGGCGTGCTGCTGCTGCGCCCGGACGCGGCCGACCCGAACAGGGCCTCCGTCTATCAGCCGATGCCGAAGCTGTCCGCCGTGTTCCGCGAGAGCGAGGAATGGGGGCGGCTCATGCGCTGCAACAACGTGTCCGAGCTGAACCGGCTCGTCCGCTCCGGCGGCATCCGCGAGCTCATCCGCGTCAACGAAGCGCTGCACGAGAAGCGCTATGCGCGGATTGCCGATGAGATCGTCGATCGCGGCGCGCGCGCCGTGCTGATCGCGGGGCCGTCGAGCTCCGGCAAGACGACCAGCGCCAACCGCCTGTGCACGCAGCTGCGCGTACACGGCAAGACGCCCGTGCTCATGTCGCTCGACGACTACTATATCGACCGCGACAAGATCCTGCCGGATGAGAACGGCGAGATCGATCTCGAGCATATTAATACGATCGATACCGACCTGTTCCGCAGCGACCTGACGCGCCTGCTGGACGGCGAGACGGTCGAGCTGCCGCGCTTTGACTTCAAGACCGGCAAGCGCGTCATGGACGGCCATACGCTCCGGCTCGACGCGGACACGCCGCTCGTCGTCGAGGGGTTGCACGGGCTCAACCCGGCGCTGCTGCCGGATACCGTGGACCGCAATCTGGTCTACCGCCTGTATGTGAGCGCGCTCACCACGCTGAACCTCGACGACCATAACCGCATCCCCACGACGGATATCCGGCTGCTTCGGCGCATGGTGCGCGACTATGAAACGCGCAACGCCTCCATCGAGCACACGCTGTCCATGTGGGCGAGCGTGCGCCGCGGCGAGGAGCGCTGGATCTTCCCGTATCAGGAGCAGGCGGACGCGATCTTCAACTCCACGCTCGTATATGAGCCGGCAGTGCTCAAAAAGCACATCTTCCCGCTGCTGCAGGCCGTGCGGTCGGGCAGCCCGTATTTCGACGAGGTGCGCGGCATCGTGAAGTTCCTGAACTATATCGTGGAGGCAAACGTCGAGGACGAAATCCCGCCCACGTCGATCCTGCGCGAGTTTATCGGCGGAAACGCCTTTTACCGGTAAGGAGCCTCCGGCAGGCCGTCCGGCCCCCGCGGGTTACGAGCGCGGCGATTGGCTCTCCGGCAGCAGATGTCGGATGGGCATCCATCCCGCGGCTCACCGGCGCAGCGGCTCGGCATCCTGCGCCCTCGGCTTGTCAAAAAAGTAACGATGCGAACCGCTCCGCCCGTTCGCACGTGAAAATTGCGCAGGAAGAACCATAGAATTCGTCAAAAGCAGCGACCTGCGCGGTGCTTTTGACGCAGAGCCTGTAGGCTCTGCCGTGCAGCACCAAACCTGCAAGCATATTCCTGCCGCAGCAGAAATTCCGTCAAAAAACAAAGCTTTTTGATGGCCTGCGGACGCGGTGGTTGGCAGCCGGCGCCCTGAACGTCTGTCAAAAGCAAAAATCTGTGCTATACTGGTACTGTTTTGACACGCCCGCCCCAAAAGCGGCGGCGGTCAACAAAATTCCATGCAAAGGGGATTCACATGCGCAAACGCTTTGCCGTGATGCTGAGCACCGTCGCCTCGATCATTCTGGTCCTGTGCATCCTGTTCTCGGCGCTGCAGCTCACGATGAACGACAAAAGCTACATCGAGTATGAATACTCCCGCCTGCAGGTCGCGCGCGGGATGGGCATGACCAACATCGATCTGGTCAACTCGTGCAACCGGCTCATCGATTATATGGAGGGTCGGGTGGACAGCATCGACATTCCGGTTACGGTCAACGGGGAGCAGGTGCTCATGTTCGACCAGCCGCAGGAGATCAGCCATATGGCCGATGTGCGGCTCTTGTACCAGAATTTCCGCACCTACCGCGATTTCGGCCTGCTGCTCGCGCTCGTGCTGTATCTGCTTGCCGCCATTCTCCACGTCAGAACGGCCATGCACACGCTCGCGTCCGGCTATGCCTACGGCGCATTCGTGATCGCGCTGTTCGTCGGCTTCATCGGCACATGGGCGGCGCTGGATTTTCCGAGCTTCTGGACATTCTTCCACCAGATGCTGTTCTGGAACAACGACTGGCTGTTCGACGCGTCCGCCAGCCGCATGATCAACATGCTGCCCGAGCAGTTCTTTTCCGATATGATCCTGCGCATGGCGGCGATCGCGGGCGCGGCGTTCCTGCTGCTGCTTGCGGCGTCGGTCGTGCTGCTCCTGTCCATGCGTAAAAAGCGGATGGCCGCGCGGGAAAAGGCCCGCGAGCGGGCGCTCGCCGCACGCGCTGCCAAGCGGGCGGCCGCCGAAAAGAGGCTGGCCGCCGCCGCGCCAGGCGCCGACCGGCCGGCGGACGATGCGCCGCCTCTGGAGGAACAGCCGTGAACGAAGCCTGTGTCATGCGCCATGGCGGCACGCTGCTCGCCATCGAAACCTCCTGCGATGAAACTGCGGCGGCCGTGATCCGCGGCGGGCGGGAGGTATGCTCAAATGTTGTACACACGCAGATCCCGCTGCACCAGCGCTTCGGCGGCGTCGTGCCGGAGATCGCCTCGCGCAGCCATGTCGAGATGATCGGCCATGTCGTTGACCGCGCCCTGACCGACGCGGGCATGCCCGAGGGCGAAGGGCTCGACGGCGTTGCGGTCACGCACGGGCCGGGGCTCGTCGGCGCGCTGCTGGTCGGGCTGTCGTTTGCCAAGGCATACGCGTTTGCAAAGGGGCTGCCGTTCGTGGGCGTGAACCACATCGCCTCGCACATCGCCGCCAACTATCTGACGTATCCGGACCTCAAGCCGCCGTTCGTCTGCCTCGTTGTATCCGGCGGGCACACCCATATCGTTACGGTCGACGGCTACGATTCGTTCCGGCTCATCGGCCGCACGCGCGACGACGCGGCAGGCGAAGCGTTCGATAAGATCGCGCGCGTGCTGGGTCTGCCATATCCGGGCGGCCCAGCGCTCGAAAAGCTGGCGCTCGAGGGCGACGGCGGCGCGGTGCGCTTCCACTCGGCGTTTCTCGAGGGCGACGGCTATGACTTCAGCTTCTCCGGCCTCAAGACCGCTGCCATCAACCGCCTGCACACCGCCGAGCAGCGGGGCGAAACGATCAGCCGCGCCGATATCGCGGCCTCGTTCCAGCGCACGGTGGTCGAGGCGCTCACGAGCCGCGCCGTGCGCGCGGCGGAGGCGTTCGGCGGGAAGGAGCCGGTGTTGGCGCTCGCGGGCGGCGTGTCGGCCAACCGCGCCCTGCGGCAGTCGCTTGCGGCGCGCTGCGCCCGCGCGGGTATCCGCTTCTGCTGTCCGGACTTTGCCTACTGCACCGATAACGCCGCCATGGTCGGCTCGGCGGGCTATTACCGTCTGAAAGACCACGGTCCGGACGACTGGTCGCTCAACGCGATTCCGAACCTGTCGTTTTTGCACGAATAACCCGGGCACGGGCCGCCGGATGCGCCCGCCGGGACGGTTTTGGGAGGGCGTCGCCGTTCCCGCCATCCGTGCGCCGAAAGCGTGCGCCCGTCCGAACCGTTCCCAACCCATGGCGTCGCCGTTCCCCCGTCCGCGCGCCGAAAAGCGCCCAGTTTCATCACGTTTCTTCAGGAGGATCGTCTGCCGCAATGAAAAAACAGTTCCCCGCCATCCTCGCCGCCGCCGCATGCCTGCTGCTCCTGATCGCGCTGTTTCGCATACGCGCGCTCGAGAACCGGCTGGACAGCCTGCAATCAGATCTCAGCAGGCAGATCGCGCGCGTCAACGACAATGTGAGCGACATCTACGGCCGCGTGGCCGATGCGGCAGCGGAGGCCGCCAGCCCGCTCGCCGCCTCGTCGTTCTCCTACGGCGCGGCGGACACGAAGGCACAAACGGTTGAACTGGTGTGCACCGTGTTCCCGAAGGAATATACGCCCGGCCGCACCGAAGCGTCCGTCACCGTAAACGGCAGCGCATACCCCATGGCGCTCGAGAACGGCGGCTATACCGCCACGGTCGCCGTCCCGATTGCCGCCGATACCACGGTCGAGGGCGTGTCCTTTTCGGAGGATGGTGCGGTGCGCTATGTGTCGCTGATGCAGCCGTTCTCGCCGCGCTATGAGTATCTGCCGCTCATCTACGGCCGGTTCGAGTCGAACGGCTCCGGTTCGGTGCGGGACGGCGTGTATGTGCTCGAAAACGAGGGTCTCGCCGTCATCGACGTCGATCGGAAGAACAGCGGCGTTTCACTCCGGTCGCTCGCGCTCGTGTTCCTGCTCGACGGAGAGGAGACCGGCCGCATGGACGTCGATATGACCTATGCGGGCCAGCAGGCGTATCTTGCAAAGGTTGCCGGCAGCAGCGCCCATGCGCTGCCGGACGAGGCCGCGTTCCTCGCAAGCGGCGCTTCCGAATACTACTGCCATCTCGACCGCACGTTTGAAATCCCGCTCGGCAGCACGCTCGAATGCTATGTGGAGGCGGTTGACAGCCTCGGCCTTCGCTATCGCGCTTTGTACGATCTGTACGAGATCGATCAAACGGGCGCGCAGTCGTACAGCACCGAGAAATGGATGCGCATCGGCGCGGAGCCGGACATCTATGACGCCGACGGCAACGTACTGTACGCACTCGAGCCTTCGCTGTACGCCTGATACCGCATCGGCAACCATCGTTTTGACGGCCGAAAGGGCCTGCCGGAAACCGCTACGGCAGGCCCTTGCTGATGTTACCGTTTCATGCTGCCGCCGCTGCCGCTACCGGAGCAGCACCAGATGCGCGCCCTCCTGCAGCGGCATGGATGGGTCCGGCGTTTCCGGCAGGTCGGCATTCCAGCCGGCGAGCGCGCCGAGCGTAACCCGGAAGCGCTTGCCGACGTCCCAAAGCGTTTCGCCCGCGCCGGCGCAATAGATGATGATGCCGCGCGCCGCGGCCTGCTCCTTCGCATCGTCCGGCTGCACGGCGGTCACGGCGCAGAGGCTCTGCCGGCCGTACAGAACGGCCTGCGCCTCGAGCGTGAGCAGCAGCTCCGGCGTGCGCCCGCTTCCGGTGAGCTGTGCGGAAAGCACCTGGAGATCCACGCGCGCATCCGGCGTGTACGGGGCATCCAGGACGAGCTGCAGCGGCAGGTCGTAGGGGAAGCTGTGGAGCTGCCCGCCGTCGCACTGATACAGCACCGTTGCAAACACCATGGCGTCGATGCCGAGCCGTCCGTCCTCGGTCTCAAACGCGCCCGTCATCGCCGCGATGGCCGACGCATAGATCATGCGGTACGCGTCCGGCAGGTGCGAGGGGATCTGCACCCCCTCCCGGAATGGGAAGCGCTTCTGCTCCGCGCCCGAACAGAGCAGCTGTTCAAACGAGGACTGTACGCAGTGAAATGCGGCGCTTTCGTCATAGGCATCGGACAACACCTGCTGCTCCGCCGTCTCCAAGCCGTACACGCGAAGCTGCACGAGCGCCTCCACGTCCGCTACGCCGAAGCTCATATCGGCGGCAACGGCGGAAACCTGTTCCACGGTGGCAACCGTCCACGCCGTTTCCGCATACGGCGCGTCGAACACCTCGGTAAACGGGATGATCTGCGTCTGCTGGGTCAGCTGGCCCTCGTCCGATGCAGTGAGCACCGTCGCATACAGGCTGCCCTCCACGGTCAGCGCCGTGCCGTTATAAACCATTTCCCGCACCTGCGCCGTGCCGTGGTACAGCAGCACCTGCGCGGCGGTCGGGGCGGAGATCTCCTCGCGGATGCGCACCGAGTGCGTTGCAAGCAGCGCGCTGCGCCGCGTTTTGACCGTCTGCTGCCGGCTTTCGAGTCCGGCAATTCCCGTAATGCCGGTCACGAGCGGGTCCGCGACCGGCGCAACGACCGATGCGGACAGCTCCAAAACGGCCGACAGATGCAGCTTTGCGCCGTCCACCGTACAGCTGCACTCGAGCACCTGTGCGCCCGCCGATGCGGCCATGCCCTCGGCCGCGCCGGCCAGTTCCATGCTGTGCACGAACGTTGACGATGCGGAAAACCCGAACACCTCGCCCGATGGGCTCTGGCACAGCAATTGCAGCGTCAGACTGCCTCCGGCGCGCACCTCGTCCTTCTGCGCCTCGGCCTGGCAGGCGCCAAGCTGCGCGCCCGCGCTCAAAACGGTCGCGGCCACGCGCCCGTCCGGCAGCGGGATTTCGCTGTCGATCAATGCCTGAGAGACGGCCGTTCCCACCAGGGTATCGATCCCGATCACGCTTGTTTGCACGTCCATCATGCTGTACCTCCCGATTGATTGGCTTCATTCATTCGTATGCCCGCTTTGGACCGGATATGACGGGTATGCGCATGCCCCAATGCCGCCGCGGCAAAAAAATCGTTTGACCTCCCTTGACTTGGGCGGAATGCAAAATTTATAATAGAGAAGATCCATTGCGGCCGCTGCGATAGGGACGCGGCGCTGCGTGGGGCGGCAGCAATTTCATAGTTTCAAAGACCGACCCGAAACACCGTGCCATTCCTGCCCCAACAGAAATTTTTTTCAGGATTCAGGAGGAACGAAATGAACGCATACATTCAAAGGGTACTGGAGAAAACGCGCGCCCAAAATGCGGGCGAGCCGGAGTTTTTGCAGACGGTGGAGGAGGTGCTCTCCTCGCTGGAACCGGTGATCGAGCGCCACCCCGAATACGAGCGGGCCGCCCTGCTCGAGCGCATGGTGGAGCCGGAGCGCGTGATCGGCTTCCGCGTCGTCTGGCAGGACGATTCCGGTCTGGCGCATGTCAACCGCGGCTACCGCGTGCAGTACAACAGCGCGATCGGCCCGTACAAGGGCGGGCTTCGGTTTCATCCGTCCGTCAACCTGTCGATCATGAAGTTTCTGGCCTTTGAGCAGACGTTTAAGAACAGCCTGACGAGTCTGCCCATCGGCGGCGGCAAGGGCGGCTCCGACTTCGATCCCCGCGGCCGCAGCGACAATGAGATCATGCGCTTCTGTCAGGCGTTTATGACCGAGCTGTACCGCCACATCGGCCCGGACGTCGACGTGCCGGCGGGCGACCTCGGCGTCGGCGGCAAGGAGATCGGCTATCTGTTCGGCCAGTACAAGCGCATCAAGAACGCGTATGAAAACGGCGTGCTTACCGGCAAGGGATTCTCCTACGGCGGCAGCCTGATCCGGCCGGAGGCCACCGGCTTCGGTGCGGTCTACTATATTTCCGAGGTGTTCAAGCACGAAAAGGATTCCTTCTCCGGCAAGACCTTCGCGCTGTCGGGCTTCGGCAACGTCTGCTGGGGCGCGATCACAAAGATCACGCAGCTCGGCGGCAAGGTCATCACCATTTCCGGCCCGGACGGCTATGTGCTCGACAGCAGCGGCATCAACACGGAGGAAAAGATCGCCTATCTGCTCGAGATGCGCGACAGCCGCCGCGACCGCGTGCAGGATTATGCGGATAAGTTTGGCGTCCCGTTCTTCCCCGGCGAAAAGCCGTGGGGCGTGAAGGCGGACGTGATCATGCCCTGCGCAACGCAGAACGAGGTCACGCTCGAGGATGCAAAAAAGATCGTGGCAAACGGCGTGAAATACTACGTCGAGGTTTCCAATATGCCCACGACCAACGATGCGCTCGCCTACCTGATGCGCCAGAACGGGCTGATCGTTGCGCCGAGCAAGGCGGTCAATGCGGGCGGCGTCGCCACCAGCGCGCTGGAGATGAGCCAGAACTCCATGCGCTACAGTTGGTCGCAGGAGGAAGTGGAGGACAAGCTGCGCGCAATCATGGTCAATATCCACGCGGCCAGCGCCAAGGCTGCGGCGGAATACGGACTGGGCTACAATCTGGTGGCCGGCGCGAATCTGGCGGGCTTTATGAAGGTTGCGGAGGCCATGATGGCCGAGGGGCTCGTCTGAGGGCTGGGGCCATCGTTTGGCACGATTCGTCCCAACATCGCGCTCGGACGAACCGGCAGGCATGGCCAGAGCGAGCCTAACACCGGGCGCCGCCGGAGGGCAGGGGTGTTTTCCGCCCGGCCTGCACGCGCGAACCGGCAGGCGGCGCATGCCGTCGAGCCGGGTTTTGCAGAGATTCTTTTGACAGGCAGACGCCCAAAGCGCTCCTTCGGGCGTTCAGGCCGTCAAAAAACAGAGTTTTTTGACGGAATTTCTGCTGCAGCAGGGATACGCTTGAAGGTTTGACGTGGCAAACCTCCAAGCAAGGTGTCAAAAGCACCGCAGAGGTCGCTGCTTTTGACGGATTTTATGGTTCTTCCTGCGTCATTCTCGTGCGCGAACCGGCGGAGCGGTTCGCTTGCTACCTTTTTTGACAGGCAGACGCCCGAAGCGCTCCTTCGGGCGTTTTTGATTGTATGGAACAGGAGGGCCGGCTATGGCGGCATATGAACGCGAGGATCTGACAAAGGGCAGCATCAACCGGGGGCTGCTGCGCTTTGCGCTGCCGCTGATCGCGGGCAACCTGCTGCAGCAGTGCTACAACATTGCCGACACCTGGATCGTCGGCCGGTACATCGGCGAGGACGCGCTGGCCGCGGTCGGCTCGTCCTATACGCTCATGATGTTCCTGACCTCGGTGCTCATCGGCCTGTGCATGGGCAGCAGCGCCTATTTTTCCATCCAGTTCGGGCGGCAGGACCGGGACCGGCTGGGAAAGGGCGTGTTTGTCTCCTTCGTGTTCATCGGTTCTCTGTCGGTTGCCATCACCGCGCTGTCCATCGCTCTGATCGATCCGATCCTGCGAGCGATGCAGGTGCCCGCCGATGTATACGGCATGATGCGGCAATATCTCGGCTACATTTTCTGGGGCATCCCGGCCATCTTCGGCTACAATTTCTTTTCCAACCTGCTGCGCGCGGTGGGCAACTCGATGGTGTCGCTCACGCTGCTGGGCGTTTCGACCGTGCTGAACATCGCGCTGGATCTGCTGTTCGTACTGGGGCTGAATATGGGCGTGGAGGGCGCGGCGTTCGCAACGGTCATCGCGCAGTACGCCGCCTGTTTCTGCATTGCGGCCTATACGCTGCTCAAGCGGCCCGATCTCAACGTGCGGCGCGAGCATATGGTGTTCGACGGCGGTATTTTTCGGGCCATCTCCGGGTTTTCCGTGCTCACCTGCGTCCAGCAATCGGTCATGAACTTCGGCATTCTCATGATTCAGGGGCTGGTCAACAGCTTCGGCAAGGCCGTCATGGCGGCCTTTGCGGCGGGCGTCAAGATCGACTCGTTCGCCTACCGGCCCGCCATCGACTTCGGCAACGCGTTCTCCACCTTTGTCGCGCAGAACCACGGCGCCGGGCAAAAGCAGCGCATCCGGCAGGGCGTCAAAAGCGCGGTGCTGGCCATGCTGGCGTTCTGCACCGTCATCACGGCGCTCGTGTGCGCGTTTGCCGAGCCGCTGCTCGGACTGTTCATCGACGCGGCGCGGCCGGATATCATCGCAATCGGCGTCGGCTACCTGCGTATCGAGGCGAGCTTCTATTTCGGAATCGGCCTGTTGTCCATGTCCTACGGCTATTACCGCGCCACGGGCCGGCCGGGCTTTTCCGTGGTGCTGACGATCTGCTCGCTCGGCACACGTGTGCTGCTGGCCTATCTGCTCGCGCCCATCCCGGCCATCGGCGTGACCGGCATCTGGGCCGCCATTCCGATCGGCTGGTTGCTTGCGGACTGCGTGGCCGTCATTCGGTACGTTTCTCTCGAGCGGCGGGAGCGGCGCGCGAGCGCCTGACTGCGTCCCGTCGGCTCGCAGCGCCGTGCGCCCGGTGGGCGAAAATTTCCCGCCGGGCGCGCTTTTTCAGCCGGAACCGCGAAAAGCCCAAGTGTGCAGGCCGGGCCCGGCCGCCGGGCGCGCCGGCCGAAAAAAGCGCGGCGTTCATTGTCCGCTGCCGATGGGCGGCAACCATCGGCGTCGCTATCAGTATATTGTAATCAATATATTTTTATCAAAACTATTGACTTCTGGGTTTGGCGGTGCTATAACAGTATTGCGAAAATAAAAGGGAGGCATTGCATATGTCCAGATTTACACTTCCGAGAGATTTATACCATGGCAAGGGCTCGCTCGAGGCGCTCAAGTCGCTCTCCGGCAAGCGCGCAGTCATCTGCGTCGGCGGCGGTTCCATGAAGCGCAACGGTTTTCTTGACCGCGCAGAGGCTTACCTGAAGGAGGCGGGCATGGAGGTCAGGCTGATCGAGGGGATCGAGCCCGATCCGTCCGTGACCACCGTCATGAAGGGCGCGGCGCTCATGCAGGAGTTCCAGCCCGATTGGATCATCGCCATGGGCGGCGGTTCTCCGATCGACGCAGCCAAGGCCATGTGGATCAAATACGAGTATCCCGAGACGACGTTTGAGGATATGTGCAAGGTGTTCGGCCTGCCGAAGCTGCGCACGAAGGCGCATTTCTGCGCCATCCCCTCCACCTCCGGCACGGCGACCGAGGTGACGGCCTTCTCCATCATCACGGACTACGATAAGGGCGTTAAGTACCCGATCGCGGACTTTGAGATCACGCCGGACGTCGCCATCGTCGATCCCGAGCTGGCCGAGACCATGCCCAAGAAGCTCATCGCGCACACCGGTATGGACGCCATGACGCACGCAATCGAGGCGTATGTCTCCACCTGCCACTGCGACTATACCGATCCGCTCGCGCTGCACTCGATCAAGATGATTAAGGCGAACCTCGTCAAGTCGTACAACGGCGACCTGGATGCCCGCGCCGCGATGCACAATGCGCAGTGCCTGGCCGGCATGGCGTTCTCGAACGCGCTGCTCGGCATCGTGCACTCCATGGCGCATAAGACCGGCGCCGCGTTCTCCCACGGCAACGAGGGCCACATCATCCACGGCGCGGCCAACGCCATGTACCTGCCCAAGGTCATCGCGTTCAACGCGAAGAACGCCGAGGCGCTCAAGCGCTACGGTGAGATCGCGGACTTCATCGGCCTCGGCGGCAAGGACGACGCGGAAAAGACCGAAAATCTCATCGCGATGCTGCGCGGCATGAACGACGAGCTCAACATCCCGCACTGCATCAAGAACTACGGCGAGGGTGGCGCCATCTGTGCGGACGGCCAGTCCGTCGCGCCGGAAGCCGACTTCCGGGCCCGTCTGTCCGAGATCGCGACGCTCGCCATCGGCGACGCCTGCACCGGATCCAACCCGCGCATCCCCACGCAGGAGGAGATGGAAAAGCTCCTGCTCTGCTGCTACCTCGATACGGAAGTCGATTTCTAAGAACGATATTACGGCCGAATGCCTGCGCGGCGCTATCGCCGCGCGGCGCACAGCGGCCAATCAGCAAATCGGAAGGGCAATCCGCAGTTTAGCGGGTTGCCCTTTCTCTATCAAAAAGCCGGATGCGAACCGCTCCGCCGGTTCGCGCACGAAAAGAAGCGATGGAACAGCCATAAGATCGGTCGAAACCGGTGGCATGTACGCCGGTTTTGACACCTTGCTTGCAGGTTTGCAGCGTCAAACCTGCAAGTGTATCCCTGCCGCAGCAGAAGTCCCGTCAAAAAACATCGTTTTTTGACGGTGTAAAGGGCAATCCGCAGTTTAGCGGGTTGCCCTTTTTGTATCCCCATGCGACCGGATTCCGGCGTAAAGGGGCAAAAAACGGGAATCCTAACAGGCGTCATACGAAAATGATGCACAGAGAGCAGACAGGAGCAACGCAATGAACGATAACGGAAGAACCCCCATTGACAGCAGCGCAGCGCTGGAGGCGGCCATCGAGCGGGTGCGCCGCGCGGAAGCGCAGTTCGCCGTCTTTCCCCAGGAGCAGGTCGACCGGATCTTTCTGGCCGCCGCGACAGCCGCCAACCGGGCGCGCATTCCGCTCGCCAGGCTCGCCGTTCTGGAAACCAGCATGGGCGTTGTGGAGGACAAGGTCATCAAGAACCACTACGCATCCGAATACATCTATCACGCCTATCGGGACGAAAAGACCTGCGGTGTGATCGAAGAGGACCCAGCCTACGGCATCCAGCGGATCGCGGAGCCGGTCGGCGTGATTGCCGCCGTGATCCCGACGACAAACCCAACGTCCACCGCGATCTTCAAGTGCCTGCTGGCGCTCAAAACGCGCAACGCCGTCATCCTCTCGCCGCATCCGCGCGCAGCACGGTGCACGATCGAGGCCGCAAAGATCGTGCGGGACGCGGCGGTCGCCGCCGGCGCGCCCGCGGGCGTGATCGACTGGATCGACGCGCCATCCCTCGAATTGACGAATCTTTTGATGCAGCAGGCGGATCTGACGCTTGCGACCGGCGGCCCCGGCATGGTGCGCGCCGCCCATTCGAGCGGCAAGCCGGCCATCGGCGTCGGCTCTGGCAACACGCCCGCCATCATTGACGAAACGGCCGACGTGGTGCTCGCGGTCAATTCCATCCTTCACTCCAAGACGTTCGACAACGGCATGATCTGCGCGTCCGAGCAGTCGGTGATCGTGCATACCGCGGTGTACGACCGCGTGAAGGCGGAGTTTCTCCGCCGCGGCTGCTGCTTTGTCGAGGGCGACGCGCTGGACGCGCTCAGGCGCACGCTGCTGGTGAACGGTGTTCTGAACGCAAAGATCGTCGGCCAAAGCGCCGAAACCATCGCGCAGATCGCCGGCATCTCCGTGCCGGAGCGGACAAAGGTACTCATCGGCGAGGTGGAGGATGTATCGCCCGACGAGCCGTTCGCGCGGGAAAAGCTCTCGCCGGTGCTCGCCATGTACCGCGCTTCGGACACGGACGATGCGTTCGCCAAGGCGGAGCGCCTCATCCGCGACGGCGGCATGGGGCATACTGCGTCCATCTACCTCAACCCCGTCACGGCGCGCGATACGCTCGATGCGTTTGCCGCGCGCATGCAGACCGGCCGCGTACTCGTGAACACGCCGTCCTCGCAGGGCGGTATCGGCGATCTGTACAATTTCAAGCTGGCGCCGTCGCTCACGCTCGGCTGCGGCTCGTGGGGCGGGAACGCCGTTTCCGAAAATGTGGGCGTCAAGCACCTCATCAACCTGAAAACCGTTGCCGAGAGGAGAGAGAACATGCTGTGGTTCCGCACGCCGGAAAAGGTCTATCTCAAGAAGGGATGCACGCCCGTCGCGCTGCAGGAGCTGCAATCGGTTCTGGGCAAGCGGCGCGCATTTGTCGTGACGGATACCTTCCTGTATGAAAACGGCTATACCCGGCCGATCACCGACCGGCTCGACGCGATGGGGATCGCGCACGCCACGTTCTTCCGGGTGGAGCCGGACCCGACGCTCGCCTGCGCCAGAGCGGGCGCGGCACAGATGCAGGCGTTTCAGCCGGACTGCATCATCGCGCTCGGCGGCGGCTCGGCCATGGATGCGGCCAAGATCATGTGGGTGCTATACGAGCATCCGGAAGCGGACTTTATGGACATGGCCATGCGCTTTATGGACATCCGCAAGCGCGTCTACACCTTCCCGAAGATGGGGCAAAAAGCGTACTTCATCGCCATCCCCACCTCTGCGGGCACGGGCTCGGAGGTCACGCCGTTTGCCGTGATCACCGATGAGCAGACCGGCGTCAAATATCCGCTTGCGGACTACGAGCTTTTGCCCAACATGGCGATCGTGGACGCGGATTTCCATATGTCCGCGCCACAGGGGCTCACCGCCGCCTCCGGCATCGACGCGGTCACGCACGCGCTCGAGGCCTATGCGTCCATGCTCGCAACCGATTATACGGACGCGCTTTCGATCAAGGCGCTCCAAACGATCTTTGCCTTCCTGCCCCGCGCCTATGAGAACGGGCGAACGGACGTTGAAGCGCGCGAGCGGATGGCCAACGCCGCAACGATGGCGGGCATGGCCTTTGCCAACGCGTTCCTCGGCGTATGCCACTCCATGGCGCACAAGCTGGGCGCGTTCCACCACCTGCCGCACGGCGTGGCCAACGCGCTGATGATCGAGCAGGTGCTGCGCTTCAATGCCAGCGAAACGCCCGCAAAGATGGGCACGTTCCCGCAGTACGGCCATCCGCACACGCTCGCGCGCTACGCCGAGCTCGCCGGCCGGCTCGGTCTGGGCGGCGAAACGGATGGGGAGAAGCTCGAACGCCTGATCGATGCCGTAGCCGAACTCAAGGCGCGCGTCGGCATCAAGGCGAGCATCCGCGAATATGGCGTGGAGGAGCAGGCGTTTCTCGACCGGCTGGACGAGATGACCGAGCAGGCCTTCGACGACCAGTGTACCGGGGCCAACCCGCGCTATCCGCTGCTGAGCGAAATCCGCCGGATGTATCTGAACGCCTATTACGGCACGCACGACCCCGTTTGACGATGGAAAACGCCGTCCCACGCCAATCGCTTCCGTCGGTTCGGGAACAAAAGGGCGGCGGCGCGCCCCTCACCCGTCCGGGCCGATTTCATGCGTGGCCAGGAGTTCTCCCGCTCGCCCCTGACGCCGCTCATGCCCCGCCACCCGTCCGGGCCGATTTCATGCGTCGGCCGGACGCTTTTTCTTTGACAGAAAAGGGCGGTGAATGCTATCATATGCCCATGAATGCGACAGAAAAAATGAAAATCAGCCCTTGTATTCTGCTTGATCTCGATGGAACCATCCTCGATTCCATGTCCATATGGCGCACAGCGCCGGCCGCGCTGCTTGCGCGGAGGGGCATCGAGCCGAATGCGGAGCAAGCGCGTGTATTGCGCTGCGTGCGCTTCCGCGCCGCGGTCGATTATATGATGGAGCAATTCGACCTCGGCGTACCGCGCGATGCGGTCGAGAACGAAATGCGCGCGATGATTCAAGGCGGATACCGAAGGACCGTGTTTCCAAAGGCGGGCGCGGAGGCGTTTTTGCAGATGCTCCGGCGGCGCGGCAAGCGCGTCGCTGCCGTAACGGACAATGACGCCGCCGCCATCGGGTATGCGCTCGCGCACAACGGCCTCGCCAAATACTTTGACAGCGTATACTGCGCGCCCAGCTACGGCATGAGTAAGCAAACGCCGGAGATCTTTGAACTGGTTCTTTCCCGCGAGGGCTTCCGCGCGGCAGACTGCATGCTCTTTGACGATGCGCCATGGCCGCTGCAGACGGCAAAATCGCTCGGCATCTTCACCGTTGCCGTGGAGGAACCGTTTTCCCTGCACGAGCGCGCCGCCATCTGCGCCGCCGCAGACGCATGGACAACGGATTACAGCGAGTTTCTCCAGTAACGCGCGTCCCGTATATGGCGTGACAGGGCATGCCGGGCGTAAGCCGGTCTCGTTCCTGATCGCGTTTGCGCGCCCGCCCCGTCAAAAGGCGCGCCGGAGAAGCTGCTTTCATGGAAAAAAGGGCTGCTGTACCCGTGCCTTTGGTTGCGCCTCCCCTCTTTTCCGGGGCCCTTTCTGTTTCACTCCGTTCCGATCGGTTCTGATGCAAACAACGATGTTACCATCTCGCGGCAAAGGATGTTCATGGACAAATATGAAATGCCCGGCGCTCCCGCATCGGACGGCTGTATCCGGCTGACGGTTGCGGATGCAAACCGGATCTATGATCGTTCCGTCATCTGCGATACACGGGTCGCCTTCGCCGGCAGGCCGGGTTCAGCGCCGTCCACACCTCCGGCCGTCATTGGGGAAAACCCGTATACGGATGAAAGCGGTTTGGGCCGGAAGCCGACCGATCCCGACGCAGAATATCCCTGTCTGAAGCGGGATGAAGCCGCGCTCCCCCAACGCACGCCTAGAGCGAGTGGGCGCGGATTGCCGGATAGGCCCTTCCGCACAGCGCGAAGCCGGTAAGATCCATGTTCATCTCCGTGCGATACGGGCCGCTGCGGAACATTCCGCGGCGGCCCTTTCCTTCATTCCCGCGCTTTCTCAGTTCGTATGAAAGCGCTTTTTCAGTTCCCGGACGAAGCCGGAGCCGAGCGCGAACGCACAGCCCACCAACAGCGCCAGCGCAAAAGCCCCCATCACGGCCAGCGCCCAGCGGCTCTCCTCCCGCCAGACCAGCAGCCCGATGACCGAGCAGAGCAGGGAGAAGCCGATGAGCAGCAGCATGGGAAACATGTTCTGCTGCTGCCGCTCCAAATCGGTAAAGAACAGCGCCCCCGCCGCGGATCGTTTCCGTTACTTTTGATAGTTGAACACCAGCACCCTCGGCGTGCCGAGCGTTTCCCTTGTGATCGTGCATTCGCTCTGCTGGAGCCGGTGTATCGTCCGGCCGGACAGGCCGGTCAGGAACGGCTCGACCGGGGCGAGCGAAAAGGTGAGCGCGGCGGTCTGGTAGTGCATCGGGATGACGATGCGCGGCTTCAGCAGAGCGACCACCGCGCACGCCCCGGCGGCGTCGATCGTATAGGTGCCGCCAACGGGGACGAGCAGCACGTCTGGCGCGCCGATGGCCGCGCAGGCCGCCGCGTCCGGCTGATGGCCCAGATCGCCCAGATGGACGATCCGAAGGCCGTCCATTTCAATCGCATACACGATGTTCGGCCCGCGCTCCTTTCCCGCGGCGTCGTCGTGAAACGTGGGGATGCCGGTGATCGTTACGCCGCGAACCGTGTGCTCGCCGGGCGTGCTGATGGCCTCCGGAGAGCCGGCGGCGGCGGCAAAAAAGTTGTGATCGTAGTGTGCGTGGCTGCTCGTCACGGCGTCGGCCTCGATGTTTTCCAGCCGGTAGCCCGTGGTGGGCGCGCACGGATCGGTCAGAATCCGCACCCCGTCGCTGCTCGTGAGCAGGAAGCAGGAATGGCCGTACCATTGCATTTTCATAGCAAAATCTCCTTTCATACTAGCATATCGGCCGGTCGGGACAGCGCGTACAGCATGCGCGCGGCCGCCTCACCGACGGCGCCGCAACCGTTGAGCAGCGCCGTGCGCTCGCGCGGCGGCAGACCGTGCGCCATCGTCAGCAGCGCGCGCTCCGCCTGCGCCCGCCGGTGGGGCCCGCCTTCCGGCAGCAGCAGCGTCAGCAGCAGCGCCCGCTGTACGGGCGGATAGGGGGGACAGCCCGCGCCGCCCCGGCGCGCAAGCGCGCGCATCCGGTTGAGCGCATGGCTGCCGCAGTCGGCCGCAGCGGGCGGCAGCGCCGCGATCAGCGCATCGGCCGCGGCGGCGTACCATTCGTCCGACAGGTCGAACAGCAGCCACCGGTTCTCCATACGCACGCGGCGGACCGGCTGCACGCCGAATACCTCCGGAAACGGCAGCGTTTCGGAAAGCCTGTCCGCCAAACGAACGGCGTCAAGGCCATGGCGAATGGCCGCCGGGCTGCCGGCCGCAGCGACGCGCGCGGGCATATGAATGTCGGAGAGCGGAACGGTCCGGTCGATGGCTTGGGACAGCCCGGCCGCGAGGGCGGATTGCAGACATTCCGATGAACAAAACATGGGTTCCATGTGAGTAGTGTACAGGAATCGGCCTGTCGATGCAACGGAAGAAAAACGGCGAAAATGTGAAAAACGGGCGCATTGTTTACGGGCGCCGGTCTTTTGTGCTATACTGAACCAAACGTATGCGGAGGAAGGGCATGGACGAAAAGCAGCTGCGGCTTGCGGTAGCGCTGCGCATTTACAGCGCCGATGAAAAGTGCTTTGGGCCGGGCGTGGCGGAGCTGCTTGAGCGGGTGGACAAAATGCAGTCGCTCCGGCAGGCGACCCTGTCGATGCAGATGGCCTACAGCAAGGCCTGGCGCATGATTAAGACCGCCGAGCAGGAGCTGGGCTTTCCCCTGCTGGACTCCAGCACCGGCGGCAAGGGCGGCGGCGGCGCTTCGCTGACCGAGGAGGGCCGGCGGTTCCTCGCCTCCTACCGTTTGTTCGAGCGCACGGTGCGCGATTTTGCCGAAGAGGCATTTGTGGAGATAATCGGATCATGAAATTTACAAAAATGCATGGATTGGGCAACGACTTTCTCGTTATCGATGCGCGCGGCATGCACGGTGTCGACTTCAACGCGCTCGCGCCTCAGCTCTGCGACCGCCACACCGGCGTCGGCGGGGATGGGCTGCTGCTCGTGCAGAACAGCGATACGGCCGATGTGCGCATGCGCATCGTCAATTCCGACGGCAGCGAGGCGGAGATGTGCGGCAACGGCATCCGCTGCTTTGCCAAGTATGCGTATGAGCAGGGCGTCGTCAAAAAGGCCGCGTTTTCGGTCGAAACGCTCGCCGGCGTCATGCGCCCGGCGCTGCTGATCGAGGATGGCGCCGTCACCGGCGTGCGCGTGGACATGGGCAGGCCGTTTTTGAACTGTGAGGAGATCCCCGTGGAGGGAACGGGGCGCTGCATCGACCGCGAGCTGACCGTAAATGGCCAAACGCTCCGCTTTACCAGCGTGCTGGTCGGCGTGCCGCATACGATGATCTTTGTGGACGATCTTACAAAGGCCGACATCGCGGGCCTCGGCAGCGCGGTGGAGCGCGCGCCGGTCTTTCCGCGGCGCACGAACGTCAACTTCGTCGAGGTCGTGGACGATCATACCGTGCGTTCGCGCACATGGGAGCGCGGCTGCGGCAGAACGCTCGCCTGCGGCACCGGCGCGTGCAGCACGGCCGTCGCCTGCGCGCTGACCGGGCGCACCGGCCGCAGCGTCGATGTGCAGATCGAGCTCGGCACGCTGCATATCGACTGGGCCGCCAACGATCACGTCTACATGACCGGTCCGGCCGAGGTTGCCTTCACCGGCGAAACAACGGATATCGAGCGGGCCTGACGGAGCGTGAGCGCAGCCGTTGTGCCGCCCCTGCTTCCTTCCCGTCCCTGACCGGAAACACAATCCCGCGCTTGGAGCAAACCAGCCGCGCGCCATCCCATCGGCGCGCGGTTTTTGTATGCGCCGAAACCGGCCGCCCCGCGCTGTATACGCCGCCCCATTTTCCCAGTTTGTTCAAAAATCCCGTCGAATTTTTATGGTATAATGTAGAATAATATCGACAGTTTCACGGGAGCGGGCCTATGCGTCACTGGAGCAGACAACAGCGCGTTGTTCTCATCGCCGTTGCCGCCGTTGCGGCAGCGTTCGTTTTTGTGGCTGTGGCGCTGCTCCTGTCGCCGACCGTACGCGCCGCGCGCACGGAGGCCGGCACGGGGGATGCCCCCGTTTCACTGGCTCTCTCGGCGCCTACGCCCGCGCCGGAGATCACCTTTGAGCCGGATGCGGACAAGCCGATGCCCGAATCCGGGTACCGCCACGCGCGCGGCGAGCCGTTTCCCATCGCGGGAACGGTGCGCGCCAACCGGCCGGTGACTGCCGTCACCATCACCGTGACCTGCGCCTACAACAACGACGGTCCTCTCTATCCCTACCAGCACACGGTGCACATGCAGCCCGGCTCCGTGAGCAGAGCCTATGCGCTGGGCAGCGCCGATACCATCGAGGGGGTCTCGCTTTCGGACTGCATTCGGTTTGACGAGTTTCAAAACGGTGTGCATACGCTCAAGCTCGTCGCCTCCTGCGAGGGGCTCCGTTCCGTTGAGCTGCTGCGCGTGCGCTTCTATGTGCTCGGGGACGATTGGGAGGTGCTGGAACCGTCCGATTTCAACGATTCCTATCGGGAAGCGCTGGCGTTTTTCGGCGACACAGCGCACTTTCTGTACCGCTACCAGTGGGTCAACGGCCGCTATACGCTGGCCGACCCGGACTGGGAGGAGACGTACATCACATCGATCGACGGCCTGCCCGCGGGCGAAACCTGGCGCGTGCATACCGACGCCGCGCCGTACTTTGAACAGGCGCTCGCCTATCTGAAGGGCGCCCATGTGCGCGTACACGGAACGAACGGGGACTCCGGCGTCCTGTGCCTTGCCGATCTTGTCGCGACATACAACGGCTGCTACGTGTCCCGCTTTACGTCCAGTCTCAAAACGATCAGCCACCACGGGTTCGGTACCGCCATCGATCTCAACGCCGCCATGCCGCCCAATCTGAACGAGCCGGAAAACCACGCCGTGATCCGGGACGATGTGCAAAACCATCTCCAGTATAACGGCATCCTGACCGAAAACGGCGTTTCCTACTACGATTATACCTATGACGGCGCGTATCCGGACACGCATCTTAGCGTGCCGCAGACGGTCGTCAACTATCTGCTCTATGAGCTGGCCTTTTACCGCGCGGGCTTTCGCTGGGCGCACTACTACCGCAGCACCAGCGACGCCATGCACTTCACGCTGTCGGAGCATGTGTACGGCTCGCACGACGATCAAAACGGCCTGCGCAAGGTGTTCTCCTATATCGGGGCGGATTGAAGCGGCAAGCCGGACCGCGCGGATGGATACGACGACGGTATTCCGGCGGCCATGTTCCGGCGGCGGTACACTGGCGGCCATGATAACCGCATCGCCTGTGGCTTTGGCCGTATCAACAGCATTACGGACTCCCTTCAGACCCCGATCATCCGAAGGCAAAGGCGCCGTCATTGATGGGGAAGCCATCGAGCGCATTCTATCGGAAACGCCGCCTGTCCGGTTTCCAAATGGCGATGGCAAGCCGTATGTCACGATAGAAAACGCAGCGGCAAAAGTCGCGCCATTTCCCTGTTGACATATGTTGCAAGACGTGCTAGAATATGATGTGCGTAAGGAGAGCCGCATGATGCGGTAATCCTGCTTTCCGTCGCGGGGTAGAGCAGTTGGTAGCTCGTCGGGCTCATAACCCGGAGGTCGTAGGTTCAAGTCCTTCCCCCGCAACCA
>DXWI01000010.1 GCA_019416935.1 Clostridiales bacterium
TATTGATAACCTATGGAGAGCAATAATCACTCATAATTTTATGGTTTTCAAATTCTGATTTGGCTATAGACTGAACCGTTTTGAGGCAGTCGAACAGTGTAGCGAACAATATTGTGTGCTGATATGTAGAAATAAAACCACCTTGATTGTATGTTTGCCGCGAACCTTTATTGATGAGATAAAGGATGGTTGTAACACTTCTGTGGATGACGAAGGAAATGTTAAGCACTACCACTTAGTAATCCATAAGCACACAGATGGTAAAGTGACACTACTGCTTTCAAAGCCGTACCTCAAGAGAATAGATATCAGCAAATATGTGGTTGCTGAGTTGTAAGCGTTCTCTGATTTGTGAACTTTCAAATTATTCCTCTGCACTTTCAAATTTTCCCTCGTACTATCAAATTATTCCTCTTGAGGGGGTTCATCTGAAATCATAATCATATATGAATTTCCCCGAAAAGCAAAAAAGTTCTGGCAGCAAGGCATTCGATTTGAACCCCCTGTTGCCAGAACCTGTTGATTTTCAAGGCTTTTCCAATAGGAAAAAAATAAAGGTGCGTAACCATTTGTATCAACGGTTACGCACCTTTGTGGCGGAGAGAAAGGGATTCGAACCCTTGATACGGTTCCCCGTATACACGATTTCCAGTCGTGCGCCTTAGACCAGCTCAGCCATCTCTCCACACGCAGAGAGTACTATACACCATCTGCGCGGACTTTGCAAGACTATTTTTTCATCAGCCGGTCGAGCAGCCGGTACCCCGCCGGTTCAAACAGGCCGGTAGCTGCGGCAGCGTTCTCCGTGTAGCGAACGCCGGGGTTGCTGCCGGTTCGTTCGCCGCGGCCATGGATATGCCGGTATAACGCAAAGGGCACCGGGTCGCCCGTATGCGTCATCAGATGAACGGGCGTCGGGTGATCGGGCAGCAGCAAGGCCGCATAGTCCTCACCGGACTGTTCCAGATAATCGAGCACGGGGCGGATGATTTTCTCATCGATCTGTTCAATCGCGTACACCTTCTCCGGTATCTGGCACTGGTGGCCGCACTCATCCGGCGCTTCCACATGGATGTACACAAAATCACAGTCGGTACGGAACGCAGCGATCGCCGCCTGTCCCTTCCCGGCAAAGTTGGTATGGTAATTGCCGGTGGCTCCCTCCACCGGGATGACGCGCATATCGGCACACTTCCCGATTCCCTGAATGAGATCGACTGCGGAAATGACGCCGCCGCGGACGCCGCGCATATCAAAAAACGGTTTGAGCGCCGGCCGTCTGCCCTCGCCCCAAAACCAGATCGCATTCGCGGAATTTTTGCCCGCCTGCACGCGCGCGCGGTTTACGGGATGCTCCTTGAGCACGGCATACGCATACTCCATCATCTCCCGCAGCAGCGCCGCGTTGCACCCCCTCGGGAGTTTCCCCGCCACCGGCCGGCGCGAAATATCGTGCGGCGGCGTCAGTTCGGCCCCCTCCTCTGCGCCGCGCATCACGAAGCACTGCCGGTAGGATACGCCGGGATAGATCCGGCGGGCAGCGTCCGCAAAGCGCTCGTTGATCACATCGACCAGTTCCCGCGCCTCCGCAGAAGAGATTTCGCCCGCGCTGTAATCGAGCATCGTCGTCTCATCGATCGTGCTTGCTTCGGACAGCGTTACAAGGTTGCACCGATAGGTCACATCCTCAGGCGCAAGTTCGATCCCGATGCTGGCCGCTTCCAATGGCGAGCGTCCGGAATAGTACACCTGCGGGTCATAGCCAAACACGGCAAGGTTAGCCGTATCGCTGCCCGGTTTCATGCCCTCCGGAACGGTGCGCACCATGCCGAATTCCCCGTTTTGCGCCAAAAAATCCATCGCTGGATGGCGCGCCACATCCAACGGCGTTTTCCCGTTCAACTCCGGCACGGGTACATCCGCCATGCCGTCGCCAAGAAACACCACATACTTCATCGTTGACCACCCCGAAAATATTGATACAGGCAGCATTGCATGCCGCCGTTGCTGAGCTTTCGCCGCTTGTCGGCTGTTCTTCCATAGCTGCGCTCAAACTCCCGGAAGCCGGAGATAATATTGATCGACCAGCCGTCCAGCAAATCAAACCGCTCCCGCATACGCCGATAAAGCCGCTCCGCATCCCGCTTGTCCATCAGCCGCTCGCCATAGGGCGGGTTGCACACGATCACCCCGCCGGTGCGCGCATCAACCAGCTCTTCTACGGGGCGAACCGCCCAGTCGACCATCACGCCGGCTTTCTTCGCATGCTTTTTGCACAGATCGATGCAATGCGGATCCATATCGCTGCCGCATATTTGCAGCTTGACCGGCCGTATGCTGTCATGCGCTTCCTCGCGTGCTTGCACCCACACCTGCTTCGGCACGAACGGCCACCGCTCCGCAGCGAACGAGCGCAGCAGGCCTGGCGCGCGATTTTCAGCGATCATCGCGGCCTCAATCGGCATGGTGCCGGAGCCGCACATGGGATCGATGAGCGGCTGTTCCACGCGAAAGCGCGACAGATCGACGATGGCCGCGCCCAGCGTTTCGGAAATGGGCGCCGCTACATTATAGGTTCGGTACCCTCGGCGGGACAGGCCCGCACCACAGCAATCGAGCGCCAGCGTCGCCACGTCTCGCAGCATGCCGACCTCCACAATCACCTCGGCTCCCGTTTCCGGAATGACCGCCGTATGATAAGCTGCCTTGAGGTTTTCAACGATGGCCTTCTTCACAATGCTCTGACAGTCCGAAACGGAGAACAGGCTGCTCTTTGCCGATTTGCCGTTCACGTGAATCACAGCGTCCCGCGCCAAAAACGGCTTCCAGTTCAACGCTTTCACGCCGTCGAACAGTTCCGTAAACGTCGAGGCACGAAAGCTCCCGACCTCCAGCAGCAGCCGCTCCGCCGTGCGCAGCCAGAGCAAAGCGCGCGCCATGGTCGAAAAGTCGCCCTGAAAGCAAACGCGGGCATCCTCCGTCCGCTCCACTTCCACCCCCATGCGCCGCAGTTGAAACGCAACGGTCGACTCCAGTCCAAGCTTACAGGTAGCGATCAATCGCATGGCGGTTCCTCCACAAACGGTTCGATCTTTTTCACCGCATTGTGCAGTCGGAGCAGCGAGACGCGGTATTTACGCGCAATCTCCTCCTCATCCGGCGTTTCGCCGGCGCTGCGGCGGCCGAGCAGTTCCAGTGCGGCCGCCAGCGAGAGCTGCTGGTTTGCCGATATGCGCGGAAACGTGCCTTTGAATGAACCAATATACGCATGAATCAGCAGCGCCGTTGCGGCCAGACGGGTTTCGGTGCAGTCTGGGAGCAGGTGCTCCGCCAAGTGTCGGAGCATTCCCTCATACGCCGCGGGAAGCTTTGACGGCAGTTCAAAAACATTGATGCTTCCCTGCACCCAACGGCCTTCGAGAAACACCATGTAGGGTTCGCGCGCCTGCATTCGCTTGAGCAGGCCGAGCGCCTCGCGCTTGATGCTGTCCGGCTGATCCGTCCGCAGCAGAAAATCTCTGAGAAGCCGCTCTGCGTTGGCATCCCTCATGGTTGCAACCAATCGTAAAACGGCCGTCTTGGACCGCTGTTCGGGAATGGTCAGCGCCCACGCCAACAGATTGCGCACTTTTCGATCCTCCCGCCACAGCTCGGTCAGCTCTCTGCGCGTTTTATCAAACAGCGCATTGATCTGCTGAAAGCGGCGGAACATCTCCACAAACGGCACGCGATACGGCAGCGTCCAGTGCTTGGCATGCGTTTTCGGATCAAACTTACGGCATGCCGTCAAATAGTACTGTGCAACGGTGTCATCCGGATTGATGCGAAGAAGCCGCCTGTAGCAATCGCGCGCTCCCTCAATATCGCCGAGCATGTACCGGCAATAGCCCATGCGATGCACCACATTCTCGTCATAGGGCAGATCATTCCAGAGTTTTGACAGCGTTTGCCGCGCCTGTTCGTACTGTCCAATCTCCATTTGCAGCAGCGAAACGCTGGCCAATGCCTCCGGGTCCTCCGTTCGCAGCTTCGGCAGCTCGGCCAATTCCCGCTCAGCCTGCTCCGTCTCTCCTGTTGAGCGGAGGAAAAGAATGCGGCTGCAGCGCGCCTGAGCGTTTTTGGGATCGACGGCCAAAATTTCGTTGGCCAGCTTTGCCGCGCGCTCGGTATTTCCCATACAGTATTGCACGATAGCGAGCTGGTTTTTGGCACGCAGAGCCGTCGGAAACTGTGCCAGATGCGCCTCAAGCAGCGCCGCGGCATGCTCGGCATTCCCGCAATCCGCCGCCCACTTGGCCTGCCGGCAAACGGAAAGCGTTTCCATGGTTTCGTTTTCATCCATGCCAATGGTTTCGGCAAGCTCCGCTTCATCCTCCAGTAAATCGAGGAAATCGGCTGCATCGTAAGCATAAAACCCATCCGGCTCCAGATGCAGATAGGTTTCCAGGCTTTCATGCGCATATGAAAATTCCTGCATCCCATAGTAGTTGCAGGCAAGTCCAAAATAGCTCTCCGGATCCGGATCGTTCATGGACATGTCGATCAACAGCAGGCGGTTGCTCTCCTCAAAGCGCTGCATCTGGCTGAGCAGTTCCGCCAGCGCGAGACAGGAATCCAGATCCGTAGGATCGCTGTCATAGGCCTTGCGGTAATGCTGTATGGCTGCGAGCGGATCATTTCGGTCGAGTTCCTTTGCGCCGCGCTTGAGAAAAAAGTCCACATCCTGCCGGAACGGCAAAATCTTTCCTGTTTTATGTTGCGTTTTGTCCATTGTCCTCCGACTGTGCCATGCGGAGCAAATCGGAAAGCTCCGTGGCGGTAAACTCATAGACGGCGTTGCAAAAATGGCATTTCACTTCCGCGCCGCCATCGCGTTCTATCATATCCTGTAGCTCCTCCGCGCCGACGGAGATCAGCGCGCGCTCGATCCGCTCGCGCGTACAATCGCAGCGATAGGCGGGGCTGAAGCGTTTGACGACATGAAAATCGAGCCCGGAAAACAGATCCGCCGCCGCCGTTTCCAGCGTCTGACCATCGTCGAGCCGGTGCGTCAGGGTGGTAATCGCTTCCGCACGCGCCTGCAGGTCGTCGATGGTTTCATCCGGGCAGCCCGGCAGCGGCTGCACAAGCACGCCGGACGCGGCGCGAACCTCGCCGCTCGCCGCATCAATGCGCACACCGAGGTAGACCAAGGATGGCTGCTGCTCGCTGACGGTGAAATACTGCGCAAAGTCCACCGCGATCTCGCCGGAAATGAGGTTGCACACACCCACATAGGGATCGCCCACAGGCAGATCGCGAACGACGGTCAGCCGACCGGTATGGCCGACATAGCCCCCCACATCCAGCTTACCTTCCGGCGTCGGCGGCAGTTCCACCGTCGGCTCGGACGTATATCCCTTTACAACGGGACCTATCGCGCCTGTACAGACCATGTTCCCGGCCGGGCCGTCCCCGCGCAGAATGGTCGACACCCGGTCGCCTTCGTTCTTGAGCTGAGAAGCCATCATGGCGGTCATCATCAGCTGCCGGCCAAGCGCGGCCGTTGCCACGCGCGAAAGGCCGTGCAGCGTTTTGGCGCCGCAAACCATATCATATGCGCTGATTGCCGCGATGCGTACGTTTTCATCCGCCGCAAGCGCATGGAGAATTTGATCCATCTGCTCACCTGGTTCCGTCAAGCGGAACATCCTTCCTGCCCAAACAGGGCGTTTCCTTCTTTTCCTGCACTATCGCACCAAATCGGCCGACAGCGCTTCGCTTTCCTTTTCCAAACGTCTGCACACATACAATGCGCGCTCCGAGCGCTCCGCAAGCGGCTGATCCGTGAGGCCGTCAAACGCATCCAATACGGCAAAGCCGCAAACCGAAAGTGCGCTGCGCAGTTCTGTATCGGAGTGCGCGCGCTGGATGTGCACCTCGTCAAACCGGCGGTAGCGGCCATCCGGCTCGGGTACGAACACATGCAAGCGCATTTCAAGCAGCTTCTGCGCCGGGTCGTAGGCATTGCGCCACAGATAGGTACAATCCGGCAGATCCTCCCCAAAGCAATTGCCGCCCAGCACCTCGGAAAGCTTGAACCGGGTAGATGCGTCGAAAATCAGGACGCCGCCGCTTTTCAAAGCCGCATGCGCGGCTCGAAAAAAAGCGCAGAGCGCTGTTCTCGAGCTCAGGTAGTTCACTCCGTCGCAGGCGCAGCTGATCGCATCCACCGGTCGGTGCAACTTGAGGCGGCGCATGTCCATACAGACATAGGGAATGCGCAGGCCCAACCGCATCGACTTTTCCTGCGCAACGCGCAGCATATCCTCGGACAGATCGATTCCCGTCATTTGATAGCCCATGCGGGCCAAGCGAACCGTCAATGCGCCGGTACCGCAGGCGCAATCGGCAACGGAAAGCGGCATGCTGCCAGCCGTCGTCCTGAAGAGGGCATCCAGTCTGCGCGCCCAGCGATCATAATCCACGTCGTGCATCATGGCGTCATAATATGCCGCGAACGCGGAGTAGCTTGTGAGCAAAGGTGTATCCCTCCCCATTTTTTCTGCTTATCATTCTACACCCTTTCCGGGCCAGATGCAACGAAAAAGGCGTATCCGCTCGCAGAATCGCCGTGATCCCTGCGGTTTGAATTGACAAATGGGTCTGTTTTCAGTAGAATGTTTCTATATACTTTGGTGTAGTATATAATAGAATCAATATGGAGAATGATATGAAACAGTATCGCGTTGCCGTTGTTGGCGCAACGGGCATGGTTGGCCGGAAGTTTTTGCAGGTTCTTGAGGAAAGAAAGCTTCCCGTTTCGGAGTACTTTCTGTTTGCTTCCAAGCGCAGTGCGCGAACCGAAGTCACGTTCATGGGGCAGCAATACACCATTCGAGAGCTGACCGAAGACGCTTTTGAGAATTTGCATGTGGATATTGCGCTGTTCTCCGCCGGTGCGTCTACCTCGAAGCAGTTCGCGCCCATCGTTGCCGCTTCCGGCGCGGTTGTGATCGATAATTCGAGCTGCTGGCGCATGGATCCCGATGTGCCGCTGGTTGTACCCGAGGTTAATCCGGAGGCGATCATGGAGTATCGGAAGAAGGGCATCATTGCAAACCCGAATTGCTCCACCATTCAGGCGATGGTACCGCTCAAGCCGCTGAGGGATGCATATGGGCTCAAGCGCGTCGTGTATTCCACCTATCAGGCGGTGTCCGGCGCCGGGCAAAAGGGCTACATGGATCTCGTGAACGGGCTCAAGGGCGAAGCGCCGCAGAAATTCCCGCACCCCATCGCGGGCAACTGCCTGCCGCACATCGACGTGTTCCTCGACAACGGTTATACCAAGGAGGAGCAGAAAATGATCGATGAAACGCGCAAGATCCTCTCCCTGCCCGATCTGCGCGTCACGGCGACAACGGTTCGTGTGCCGGTGTTCCATGGGCACAGTGAGAGCATCAACATCGAGTTTGAACGCCCGTTCGATCTTGCAGAGCTGCGCGCGCTGCTTGAAAAGACCGAAGGGCTTGTGGTTTTGGATGACGTTGCAAACGACGTCTACCCCATGGCCATCACTGCCGCGGATACCGATCCGGTCTATGTCGGTCGCATCCGCCGCGATTTCTCCGTTGAAAATGGCATCAACCTCTGGTGCGTTGCAGACAACATCCGTAAGGGCGCCGCGACCAACGCGGTACAGATTGCTCAGGCTTTGATTCAGCAGTGGGAGGCTTAAAGCATGGCCGTTTTTCAGGGATCTGCCGTCGCGATCATCACGCCGTTCCGAAACGGAACGGTTGATCTGACGGCTTTTACCCGGTTGATCGAACTCCAAATTGCAAGCGGTACCGACGCGATCGTTGTATGCGGGACGACCGGCGAAGCATCCACCATGTCCGTGGATGAGCGCCTTTCCGTCATCCAGTTCGTTGTCGAGCGCGTAGGCGGTCGGATTCCCGTCATCGCCGGTACCGGCGGCAACTGCACCTCGACGGTGATCGAAAACAGCCGTTCTGCGGAGGCAATCGGCGTTGACGGATTGCTGGTCGTGACCCCGTATTACAACAAGACGTCGCAGGGCGGTCTCATTGCACACTACATGGCGGTGGCCGACAGCGTTGATCTGCCGATCATCACCTACAACGTTCCCTCTCGTACCGGCGTAAACATCCTGCCGGCAACGATGGCGGAGCTTCTCAAGCATGAGAACATCGTCGGCACCAAGGAGGCCAGCGGCAATATCGAGCAGATTGTCAATCTGGCGGCGCTCTGCCCCGAGTGCGACATCTATGCCGGCAACGACGACCATGTGCTGCCGATTCTCAGCATCGGCGGAAAAGGCGTAATCTCCACGATTGCGAACGTTATGCCGGACGCAATGCACAGTCTCTGCGAATCGTTCTTCCGCGGCGACATTGCTGCGGCGCGCGAAATGCAGATCCAGATGATCCCGCTCTGGCGCGCGGCGTTCTGTGAAGTGAATCCGATTCCGGTCAAGGCGATGATGGGCATGATGAAGCTTTGCGAGCCGGACGTTCGGCTGCCGCTCGTCCCACCCTCGGATGCGAGTCTCCGGCTGATCGAGGACACGCTCCGCGCATACGAACTGATTTAACAACCGAAAGGAGCCCCTATGATCCGCATCCTGCTTCACGGTATTTGTGGACACATGGGCCGGGCGATTCTTGAGGCCGCCAATGCACAGAGCGGCCTCTATTCCGTTGTGGCCGGCGTAGACTGCGCCGACGGCAGCGGGTTGTCCGTCCCGGTTTATTCGAACTGTGATTCCGTTCGCGAGCAGTTCGATGTACTGATCGACTTTTCCGTTGCGGCCGCGCTGCCGCAAACGCTGCTGTTTGCCGAGAAGCGGCGCGTGCCGATCGTGGTCGGCACCACGGGCCTGACGGAGCATCATCTAAGGCTGCTTCAAGGCGCATCTGAGCAGATCCCCGTGTTCCAAACGGGCAATATGTCGCTCGGCGTGAACCTGCAGCTCGATCTGATCCGGCAGGCGAAGGCTGCGCTCGGCGGCGGATTTGACGTTGAGATCATTGAGCGCCATCACCGTCGAAAGGTTGATGCGCCAAGCGGCACTGCGCTGATGCTGGCCAAGTGCATACAGGCCGAGTCCCCGGGCGGTTCCGAGCTTGTTTTCGGGCGGCATGAAACGAACAAACGCCGCACGGACGAGGAGATCGGGCTGCATTCCGTGCGCGGCGGCACGATCGTCGGCGAGCACGAGGTGCTTTTTCTCGGCCGCGACGAGGTGGTGGAAATCAATCACCGGGCGTATTCCAAGCAGGTGTTCGCCGTCGGCGCGCTGCGAGCCGCTAGCTATCTGATCGGAAAGCATAACGGGCTGTATGATATGCAGGACGTTGTAACGGAGAGCAATGTGGCGTCGCATGTTTCCGTATCGGAGGGACAGGCGATCATCAGCATCGGCCAGCTTCCCTTGGACGGCAATCTGTGCGCCCGTATACTTGCGTTGGTGGCCGAGCAGAGTGTTTCCGTGGATATGATCTCCATGAACTTCCCTGCCGAGCGCGGCGGAAGCCTCGGCTTCACGGTTGCAGAGCGATCTCTGTCCGCTGCATCGAACGCTTTGATGCCGCTGATTGCGGAGCAGGGCGTATCCATCCGCACGGAAAGCGGAATGGCAAAGATTACGATCGAGGGCTCCGGCATGCCGCTCCGATGCGGCGTGGCTGCCGACCTTCTGGGCATACTCGCCGGCGCCTCGATTGCCGTTCGGCTCATCACAACGAGTGAAACAAAAATCGAACTTTGCGTAAGCGCTGCGCAGGCTGCGCGCGCCGTATCCAAAATTGAATCGCAGTTTTTGAACAAATAATCGTTTGAAAAACAGCAGGCGAACCACTTCGTCGGTTCGCGCACGAGAATTGCGCAGGAAGAACCATAAAATCAGTCAAAAGCAGCGACATGTGCGGTGCTTTTGATACAGAGCCTGCAGGCTCTGCCGTGCTTGCAGGTCTGCATCGTCAAACCTGCAAGTGTATCCCTGCCGCAGCAGAAATTCCGTCAAAAACAAAGTTTTTGACGGCCTGAGTGCCGCCGTTGCCCACGGCGGCGCTCTTTCTATGCCAACGGTGCCCAAACCGAGATATCAGCCTTGCTCAAATCTCCCGGATTCCGGGCCGTGTCCAGCGCTGCGGCAATCGCCTCAGCCAGATACGGAACGGCGGCCAGTGCCTGGGACAGAGTGTTGCAGTTGTGGCCGACCTCTACAAGCAGGCACTGACTCGTAATATGCTGATTGTATCGCCCGGTTTTGACGCGAATGGGCCTGACCAGGCGGCTGTCGATTGCAGACAGATGATTGGTGATCGACTCGGCCAGCGCATAGTTGCTCTCGAAGTCCGGCATCTCGTCGAACCCGGTACCTGTTGCGCCCTTCCCCGTTCCCACAACGAACATCATGCGCGCAACCTGCTTCCCATCCAGCTCCAGATAGTCGGTAACGGGCGTTTCACTGTTTCCATAGGCGTCCCGGTGAACGTCGATAAAAACCTTCAGGGAGGGGTATTTCTGCCGATAGGAGCGCATGGTCTTTTCCGAACGGCTGTAGGAGGTGGCCAGCTTTGGCGGCTCATGATTGGTCGTATCGTGAATCACGGAAAATCCCAGCTCGCGCAGGCGCTTTGCGAGCAATTCGCCTACTGCAACGATATTGTGGCCATTGTCATTTGTTCGCCACTTGCCGCTCGCCTCATAGGGGTCCTCCTCCACCAGCGCATAGGCCTCGGTCGTATGGGTATGGTAGATCAAAATCTGCGGCGCATTGCCGTCCGGTTCCTGCGGACGGATCACGGGCACGGTTTCGGTTTCCAGAACCGTAAGCCGAAGCGGCGGCAGCGTCGCCGCCGCTGTTGCGGATGTCTCTGCGGCCTGCGTCTGCGAAAGCTGAGCCAGCATCGGCATGCCCACCGCCAGCATTCCCACCTCCGCTCTTCCGCAGGACAGCAACAGGAGTATTCCGGCGCAGGCGACGGAAAGCAGGGGCAGTGCCAGGCGCAGTCTGCTGAGCAGTGGCCAGCGCCGGCTTCTCTTCCATACGCCGCTCCTGCCATGGCGTCTGCGGCGCCGAATGTCTTTTTTCATCGTACATGCCCTCCCCCATCACAAGGGTATGCACGGCTTATTCCAACAATGCCTCTATTTCCGCATAATAAGCACGGTGCAGCATGCGGTTGATGCCATTCGACAGAATTTCCGCGGCATCCTCAGTCAGCAGATCGATATCCTTCGGCGTGACGATCATGGGGCCGAAATGCTCGCGCACAACCTCGTCTACGAGTGCGCGAAGCGCCTCATTGTCCGGCAGGCCGGTTCGCTGCGCAACCATGCCGATGGTATCGGCTGCAATGGTCGCCGCATATACCACCATCGGAATCCCGATGGCGATCACCGGCACGCCCAGCGTCTCACGGTTCAGGGTGTCCCGCATGTTTCCGATGCCGGAGCCAGGGCTGATGCCGGTGTCGCTCAACTGTACCGTCCTGTGAATCCGATCCGTACTGCGCGCGGCCAGCGCATCCACGCAGATGACGGCAGCCGGTTTTGCATGTTCCACCAGCCCCTTAACCACCTCCACGGTCTCCATGCCCGTCGTTCCCAGCACGCCGGGCGCCATCGCCGAAACCGCCCGCATTCCCTGTGGCGCCAGTTCTGGCGCGTTGGTCCGGATGTGACGCGTCACATAGATCCGGTCGGCCGTTTCCGGGCCGAGCGCATCGGGCGTGACAAACCGGTTTCCGAGGCCGATCACCATCATATCGGCCTGCTCCGGTATGCCGTCCAGCAATTTGGACAGTTCCTCCGCAATTCGCTCGGAGAGTGCCGTGAACACCTCCGGTTCCCGGTCGGACAGATTGTCCGCATCAATTGTGATATACCTTCCCTGCGGCTTGTCGAGCCGATCGGCCGCCTCCGGCGTCTCGATGACGATTCGCTCCACAAGCAGCGGACCATGCTGCTCCTTCGATTGCGTAACACCCTGTAAATCGTTCCCGGCCAGTTCCCGGGATTCCCGCGCCAGATCGGTTCGATAACGCTGCATGCCGCCTCCAAAAACGAAAAGAATCGCAGCTTCCACTGCGATTCTTATTGTGTCCGCTTTTCAAAGCATAATACAGATCAGTCCGTTGCATCCCTCGTTGACTATGCGCTGGAGCGTGGCTTGTATGCGCTGCTGCACCGCAGGAGACATGCTGCCCTTGCTGGACATGCCGTCCCGCACAAGGTCATACAGCGACTTGCCGAAAATATTTGTCTGCCAAATCGCCGCGGGATCCTCCCGGAAGGTGGAGAGCAGATATTGCACAAGCGCTTCCGATTGCTGTTCGGTGCCGACAATCGGGCTCACTTCGCTCTCGATATCCACGCGAATCACATGCAGCCCGGAGGCTTTTGCACGCAGTTTGACACCGAAGCGATTGCCCTGCTGAACGATCTCCGGTTCCTCCAGCTCCATCTCATCGACGGCTGGCGGGACCAGCCCGTAGCCCGTTCGCCTGGCTTCGAGCAGCGCGCCGGCGATTCGGTCATACTCGGTCTTTGCCGAAACGAATTCCTTCATGGCCGAAATCAGCTCAAAGTCATCCCGAATATCGCAGCCGCATTCCTCGCCAAGGATCGCGTAGAACAACCCCTCCTCGGGCTGCAGCACGATCGTCGCTACGCCCTCTCCAAGCGCAATGCTCTCCACACGGGCGGGCAAAAACTGCTCGATCTGTGCCAGTTCCCCCGCCAGATACTGGTAATCCCGAACCCGGACAAGCTGCGGAAGTGCCGAGTAGATCGGCAGCAGCACGCGCTGCATCAGCCAGTGGTCCTTCGCCAACGCGCGCATGAAGGACGGAATCCGCACCTCGATCATGCGGAGCGGGAATTCCAACAGGATCTCTTCGATCAGTTCCGCGGCCTGTGCTGCCGACATCTGCATGACATTGAGGCAAATTACCGAAACATCGTACTGCGCGGCAAGCTGATCACGCAGTTGGAGCGCCGCGTCTCCCTCCGGGTCGATGCTGTTGATGATGAGCACAAACGGTTTGCCCGTTTCCTTCATCTCCCGGATGACGCGCGCCTCCGCCTCCACATAGCTGTCACGTGGAAGCTCCGTAATGCTGCCGTCGGTCGTCATGACGATGCCAATGGTGGAGTGCTCGGTAATGACCTTGCGCGTTCCCAGTTCAGCGGCCTCCTCAAACGGAACGTCATAGTCGAACCAAGGCGTGCGCACCATGCGCGGCGCATCGTCCTCCAAGTGGCCGATGGCGCCTGGCACGAGATATCCGACGCAGTCCACCAACCGGACATTGCAGAACTGTTTATCGGCAAACTCCACGCGAACGGCATCATTCGGCACGAACCGCGGCTGTGTCGTCATGATGGTCCGGCCGGCACCGCTCTGCGGAAGCTCGTCAATCACGCGGGTTTTGACATGCGTGTTCTCAATATTGGGAAGCACCAGCAGGTCCAAAAAACGCTTGATAAAGGTTGATTTTCCCGTTCTCACCGGGCCGACGACACCGATATAGATGTCGCCCTGTGTTCTCTTGGCGATATCGCGATAGAGCTGTGTTCTGTCCATGACGCGCCTCTCCCTCCTGCTGTATCGGTCGTTACCAATATATGAGAGAAGCGCACAAATAGAATGCTTTAATTCACGATCTGTTTTTCTTCATTGTGCAGCAGGCGGCGAATGTTATCGATGTGTCTGAAATAAACAATCGCGGTGAGGAGCGCCGCCAGCGCGACGAGCGCAATATCCGAAAACCGAAAGACGAGCGTCGCAATCAGAAAGACAAGTACGCCGGAAAGGGAAACGAGCGAAACCTTTTTTGTAGCGGCCAGCACCAGCGCAGCGGCAACGGTCGTAATGGCCGCGCCGAGCGGGAACGTCATCCAGGCGATCGCAAACGAGGACGCAACGCCCTTTCCGCCCCGAAATCCCGCAAACGCCGGATAGCAATGGCCCAGTACCGCGAAGAGCGCGCTCACATAGCCGCCCAGCGTTCCCATCAGGAGCCGGCCGAGCAGAACAGCGGCGATCGCCTTGCAGAAATCGCCAAGAAATGTTACGATGCCCGGTTTGAAGCCGAACACGCGCACCATATTGGTGCTGCCCGCGTTGCCGCTGCCGTGGCCGCGCACATCATCATGATAATACCGCTTGCTGATCAGAATCGCGGTTTGCAGGTTGCCGCACAGGTACCCAACCGCCGCGCTGGCAAGGCACAACAGCACATTGAACGAATATTGCTCCATGATTCATCCTTTCAGAATCGTCCGCACTCGCACCGCCTTGTCGGCGCCGCAGCCGCGCAGGATCATCGTTTAGGTCTGATCGTCGCTCTTCTTTCTGTTGCGGAAGCACAGTCTGAGCGGCGTCCCCTCCAAACCAAAGGATTTCCGCAGATAGTTCTCCAAATACCTCTGATAAGAAAAATGCACGAGCGTCTCATCGTTCACGAACACGATAAACGTCGGCGGCTGAACGGCTGCCTGCGTCGCATAATAGATCTTCAGCCGGCGTCCCTTGTCGGACGGCGGCTCATTGACCATAACCGCCTCACCCACAATATCGTTGAGCGTGCCCGTCGGAATTCTGCGGCAGCTCTGTTCATAGACCGAATCCGCAAGATCAAGCACGCGGTTGACACGCTGACCGGTTTTGGCGGACAGGAACAGCATCGGTACATAGCTCATAAACGCCAGATCGACCAGCAGGTCCTTCTTGAACTTTTCAATGGTGTGCGTGTCCTTTTCCACCAGATCCCACTTGTTGACCAGCAGCACGGAGGGCTTACCCTCCTCGTGCGCATAGCCCGCAATGCGCACGTCCTGCTCACTCAGTCCCTGGCTCGCATCGCAGACGATCAACACCACGTCCGCACGGCGCACGGCGGCCAGTGACCGGATTACGCTGTAGCGCTCGATGCTCTCATCCTCGATGCTCCGCTTTCTGCGAATTCCCGCCGTATCCACGAGCGTATAGAGGCGTCCATGATGCTCGAACGGCGTATCAATCGAATCCCGCGTGGTGCCGGGGATATCGGAAACAATCGCACGCTCCTCGCCGAGCAGTGCGTTGATCAGGCTCGATTTGCCGACGTTCGGCTTGCCGGCAACCGCGATATTGATTCGCTTCTCCTCCTCGCCGCCCGCGTCGGCCGGAAAGTCCTTTACAACCGCATCGAGCAGATCGCCAAGGCCAAGCCCCTGCGCAGCAGAGATCGTGATCGGATCGCCGAGTCCCAACGAATAGAACTCATAGGCGGCTTCCTCAAATTTTTGCGCGTCAACCTTGTTGACGCCCAGGACGACGGGTTTCTTGCTTCGGCGCAGCATGGAGGCCACCTCCATGTCTGCGGCGGTCATACCCTCCCGTCCGTCTACCAAAAACAAAATCACATCCGCCGTCTCGATGGCAAGCTCCGCCTGCCGGCGCATCTGAATCGCGATCTTGTCGAGGCTTGCCGGTTCGATGCCGCCGGTATCGATGAGCGTAAAGGAATACTGCAGCCACTCGGCGTCTCCGTAGATACGGTCGCGCGTCACACCCGGCGTATCCTCAACGATGGCGACGCGCCGCCCGACGAGCCGATTAAAGAGGGTGGATTTCCCTACGTTGGGGCGGCCGACAACGGCCACAAGGGGTTTCGTGCTCATAAGGTTTTTCTGTCTCCCAATACAAAAATCTATGCGGTAAAGAGCGTTTCAATCAGGTGTTCGCCGCCGGCCACCGGGAGCACCCGCACCTGCAGCGCAGCGGCCAGTTCTGCGAGCGTCACTCCGTCCAAAAAAACGTCCTCGCGCTCCCGCAGCATGTTCTGTGGAATCAGCAGCGTATCCGCAGTCAGCCTACCCGAGAGCTGCCGGATCAAATCGCCGCCGGTGACCAATCCGGCAACATTGACATTGCCGCCAAAATAGTCGTTGTGAATCGGATACAGCGTCAGATCCACGCCATACGGATCGAGCGCCCGATACAGCTCCCGAAAGAACGGATACGCACCCTCGCCGCCCGCCATTGCCGCCGCACGTCTTTGGAAAAGCGGTTTTCGATCGGCCAGCGCGTCCCGGAATTCCCGTTCAAACAGCCGCAACAGCCCTACACCGTTTTCAATCTGTCCGAAATCCTCGTACGCCTCATACGGCGGCAGCGGTACGCCTGCCTTCAGATACCATTCGTCCGACAAGAATGCAAACGCCGTTCCCTGCTCCGCTCTGGCCCTTGTGTAAAAGGACTCGACCCGTTCGATCATTTCCCGCGCCGCATCCGGCGTATACGCCCGCAGCGGCGAAAGCCCCTCCCGAAAGCGCGTCAGCCCGACCGGAACGAGCGCAACGGACTGCGCAGCCGGATACAGCCGATACAGGTCGGCCAACGTCCGATCCAGCACATCGCCGTCGTTCATGCCCGGGCAGCATACGACCTGCGCATGAAAGCGCAACCCTGCCGCGGCCAGACGCTCAAGCCGCTCCATCAGCCGGCCCGCCGTGCGGTTGCGCATCATCTGCGCGCGCACCTCGGGATCCGTAGCATGAACGGAAATGTACAGCGGGCTCACACGCCGGTTGAGTATGCGTTCAAACTCCCGCTCCGAGACGTTCGTGAGCGTCACATAATTGCCCATGATGAACGAGAGCCGCCAATCGTCATCCTTGACGAGCAGGCTGGAGCGCACATCGCATGGCATCTGATCGACAAAGCAAAAGATGCAGCGGTTGGCGCAGGATCGCATATCGCTCATCAGGCTGGTGGGAAACGACAGGCCGAGCGGCTCGGTCTCCCGCTTGCGAACGGTGATCGACCGTTCCGCACCATCGGCAGCTTGCAGCGAAACATGCAGCGTTCTTGCTGCGGTCAAGTATTCATAATCAACGAGATCGAGCACCGGCTCTCCGTTGATGGCGAGCAGGCACTCCCCCTCCCGCACGCCGGCGCGGGCTGCGGGAGAATCCGGTTCCACCCGAATAATCTTTTGTTTTCTTCCAGTACGATCATCCATATGGTTGCAGTATAGCACGTCAAGGGGATGAAAGTCAAAATACGGTAATGCAAAGACGGCGCATTTCTTGACGAGTTTTCGGAACATTGATAAAATATGAGTTGTCACCACGGATGAGAGGATCGCGCCCGCGCGCGCACGCGACTCGGTTCGCCGTAAGGCTCTCATCGTCTGCATTTTGACCGATGTGCAATTCAAACAACGAGGGGGGAGAAACATGTCAAACATGGTGTTGACGCCCGAACAACAGGCCATTCTTGATGGCAAAAAGGGCGAAACGCTGGCCAAGGTGATGAAAACGCTCGTCATGTTCGGCGAAACCTTTGGCGCGGAACGAATGGTGCCGGTTACCAGCCGGAACGGCCATCTCGTGACGAGCTTTGGACTCAGCGTCATGAAACCCGTCTACGAGCTCATGGATCAGTTGATAGCAGCCGGCGCGATTTCCGGCCAACCGTTTTCCGTCGACCCGCGGCCACTGGATAAAAACGTTCCGGCCAACTTTTTGCAGAACATATTCTTTCGGGTTATGTACAGCAAGCAGGCCGATTATGAGCAGCAGCTTCAAAAGCTCGGTCTCATACGGGATGATGCTTTCACCTGTGCCTGCTATCTCGACGAGGTCGGCAACCAGCCGGAAAAGGGCGAATACCTGAGCTGGGCCGAAAGCAGCGCCGTCGTATATGCCAACAGCGTTCTCGGTGCGCGCTGCAACCGCAATTCCGGCATCATCGAGCTGTTTGGCAGCATCGTGGGGTTTGTACCCTACTTCGGCCTGCTCACCGATGCGGGCCGCAAAGCGAGCTGGATTGTGGATATTCGTACAACCAAAGTGCCGGAAGCGCAGGTGCTTGGCAGCGCCATCGGTATGAAGGTCATGGAGGACGTTCCCTACATCAAGGGCCTGTCCGCATTCCTTGGCACGGAGCTGAACGACGAGGTTAAGGCGTATCTCAAGGACATGGGCGCGGCAACCGCAAGCAACGGCGCCGTCGGCTTGTACCATGTGGACGGCCTCACGCCGGAGGCTGTGGAGCAGGGCGAATCGCTCATCCTCGAGGATGCTGAAGTCTATGTGATCGATGATGCCGAGCTCGAGCGCGTGAAGGCCGGTTATCCCTGCATCTGGAAGGATCCCGACGCCGAGCCGAAGCTCTGCTTTGTCGGCTGTCCGCACCTGACGCTGCCGCAGCTCATCGAATGGACGCACGCCGTGGCGGAAGGACTCCGGACGGCGAGTCGCAGTAAGGTCTGCATTCCCACAGTGTTTACCACTGCGCCGGCCGTGCAAAAGGCGTTTGAAGCGCTGCCGGAGGCGGCCATGCTCAAGAATACCGGCGTCATTCTGTCCTACATCTGCCCGCTGATGTATATGAACAACCCGCTGTGCGGCAAGATGCCGGTTATCACCAACTCCAACAAGCTGCGTACCTACACCAGCAGCCGCTACTATACCAGCGCCGAGATTCTCGAGCGCATCACGAAGGGGGCGAACTGACATGAAGGAGTTTAAGGGCCGTCCCGTTGTTGCGGGAGAAGCAACCGCGGAAGCGCTCGTTTCGCACGGCGGATTCAACACGCTCGCAAGCTTCCAGAAGAGCCTGATGTTCGGCGATAAAAAGGCCACCTGTTCCGACCAGAACAATCCGGATCTGTACGGAAAGCCCATGTTCGGCACGGCGCTTTGCCTGCCGCAGACCATTGGTTCCACCACCGGCGGCATGGTGCTCTATTGTGCCGCGGCGCTCGGCAAGCAGCCGTCCTGCATGCTCTTCTCCAAGCCGATCGATTCGCTGGCCGCAGCCGGCGCCGTCCTTTCTGCGGTTTGGACGGACGTCAGCATGCCGGTCGTCGATGGTCTTGGCGATGCGTTTCTCGACTATGTCAAGACCGGTATGCAGATCACAGTGAAGCCGGACGGCACGGTATTGGTGGGTTGACAGGCGATGGAACCGGAAAAGATCAAGCGTATCAACGCGCTTGCCGCCAAGGCGCGCACACCGGAGGGGCTGACGGAAGCGGAGCTTGCCGAGAGGCAGGCGCTGCGGGCAGAATATATCGCCTCCTTCCGCGCCAGCATGCAGGCGCATCTGGACAACATGTATTATCTCGATGAAAACGGCAATGAGCAAAAGCTCAAGCCCCGAAGCGACCGGGTGCATTGATCGGTTGTACCGAATGAAGCGGCGCCGCGTTCAGTCCCTTTCCAGTAGGGGCTGAAATGCTGCTTCCGCTTTCCCTGCTACGACGCTATCCGGCGTCGAATGCAGCAGCGTCCTATGCGGTACAGATACCCATGCGCCATGAAAGCGCAGGTAATGAGCAATTCTTTCATCGTAAAACAGGAATGGGAACGCCTTTCGGCGTTCCCATTCCTGTTTTATAGATTGCTCTGTCGTTATCAAATCATCAATGCAGCGATTCGGGGAAGGATTCGAACACATCGATCTTACCCAGCTCCCAAGGAGATACGGAATTCTCCGGATTCTCAAAGTAATACGGATGGAGCAAATGCGCCAGTTTTTTGATCGCGGTCACGGTGCGCGGTCCGAAGCGCTTCATCAAACTGGAGTCATAGTAGTAGACACGGCCGGTCTTCACGGCGTCCGTGGTATCAAATCCGGGGCGGGTCATGATCTCATAGAGCGTCGTTACCTCTTCATCAAAAGCATTGGGCCAATAGGGCGAGAGGATAACGGCCGGATTCTTCTCCACGATCTGCTCAAAGGTAACCTCGGTGTAGTCGCCCTCGAGATCGCTAAAGATGTTGGTGCCGCCCGCAATGGCGATCATATCGTCAAACGGAGTGCCGGATGCATTCGTATAGGGGCCGAATACGCCAAACTCGCCGTAATCGGTCTGGTGTGCGATTTCAAAGTAAGTGGGAACCGGCTTGAGATTGGCGGTGATGGCCTTGATCTCCTCGATCTCCTTGTAGTAACCGTCCACCAATTCCTGCGCATATTCCTTGACGCCCAACAGTTCGCCCATCTCCAGCATCATGGCATAGACCTCGTCGATGGTGGCTGGCGCATAGTTATACGCGTTATACCCCTTGTTCTTGAGTTCGTCGACCATGGGCTGCTGGACTTCCGCCTCGCCAAAGATAATCGTCGGCTCGAGCGCCTTGATGATCTCGTAATTGCAGTCATAGAACTTGGAGACCACGGCGACGTCCTTAGCCAATTCCGCCTGAACGTCAAAGTCCGCCGTTTCCGTGTTATAGTAGGCCGCGTAGGGCGTCCAGCCCTCGCGCTGCTCGACCTCCGGCGGATAATCGGTGTAGGCCGACCAGCCGACGATCTCGTCGCCAAGTCCCAGTGCGTACACCACTTCCACCATGCTCGGTGCAAGGCAGACAATGCGCTGCTCCGCGCGCGGTTCTTCCGTCGGTTCGGGCACATCCGTCGCTGCCGGGGCTTCGGTCGCGGTGGAGTCCGGTGTTTTGGGTTCATCCTGAGGCGCCTGCTGGCAGCCGGCAAAGCACCCCGCCATCATAAGCATGACAAGCAGCAGACTCAGGGCTTTATAGAGCTTTCTCATCTTTCCAACCTCTCCTTTATTTTGTATTCTCTGCTCCGCGAGCAAAAAAACTTTTCCACATCAATGAGACTTCATGAACGCTTTCTGTTTCTCATTGAGGACGTCGAAGCCGCCGCCGAGCGCTTTGAGTTTCAGCGCGCCCACCCGCAGGTCAATCTCCTCCGGAATGGCGTGCACGCCCGGCCGCATCGACCGGCCATTTTTTAGAATATATTCCGCGCCGAGAGCCTGCAGAGCAAACGACATGTCCATGATCTCCATCGGATGCCCGTCGGCCGCGGCAATATTGCACAGGCCGCCGTCGGCTATGACAGCGATGGTTCTGCCGTTTGGCAGCACATAGCCGTCCAGATTTTTCCGAAGCTCCACCTGCTCCACGGCCATGGATTTGAGCGCCGGCAAGTCCAGCTCCACATTGAAGTGCCCCGCGTTGCTGACGATCGCATTATCCTTCATGCGCTCGAAGTGTTCCGCCCGGATCACGTCGCAGCAGGCGGTGACCGTCACAAAAATGTCACCAAGCGGCACGGCTTCGTCCATGGGCAGCGCACGATAGCCGTCCATCACGGCAAGCACCGCTTTCACGGGATCGATCTCGGTCACGATCACCTGTGCGCCGAGGCCCTTTGCGACCTTTGCCACACCGCGGCCGCAGTATCCATAGCCGGCGACGACAACCGTTTTGCCGTTGATCTGCATATTCGTCGTGCGCATAATCGCATCCCACACGGTTTGGCCCGTGCCATAGGTGTTATCAAAAAAGCTCTTGCAGCGCGCATCGTTCACCGCCATCACCGGAAACGTCAATCTACCGGTTTGCTCCCATCCGCGTAGGCGCTGTACGCCGGACGTCGTCTCCTCACAGCCGCCGATCACGCGGTCCGCATACTCGCTGCAATCGCCCAAGAGCAGATTGATGAGATCGGACCCATCATCAATCACAATATCGGGACAGCAGCGAAGCGTTTCCTTCCAAAGCGCGCGCGTTTCATCATCGGAAGCGGCATGAATTGCATTGACTGTGATGCCATCGTCCACCAGCGCCGCGCAAACGGCATCCTGCGTGGACAGGCGGTTGGAGCCAGTCACATAGAGTTCGGCGCCGCCGCGCGCAAGAGTTTTCACCAGATAGGCGGTCTTGGCCTCCAGATGAATCGACAGCGCGATGCGCAGCCCGGCAAACGGCTTTTCGATTGCAAAGCGATCGCCGATGGAATTCAAAACCGGCATATGGCGCGCAACCCAAGCGATGCGCTGATGCCCCTCTTCCTTTAACCCAATATCTCGAATACGCGACATAATGGCTCTTCCTTTCCATGTATGCTGATATGAGTATATCTGCGGCCATTCCGCTTTCGATAGGACAATTGTCCCGATTCTAACGGCAAGCAAAAGGGACAGTTCAAAGCGAACTGTCCCGACACAGCAAATTTGGATCTTAAATATGCAGGCGGATGGTTCCTCCCGACTGGACGATCAACGCATCGTCCTCGAGCTCGCGCAGCGTTCGGTTCAGGCTGCGGATGGAAACGCCGGCCATTTCCGCAAGGATGTGTTTGGTATAAAGGAAACTGCCGCGCGCGTTGATATGGTTCTGAATGATGCGGAAGACCTTTTCCCGCAAAACCGTGCGCTCGGCATAGATCTTATCGTCTCCGGCGCGCAGCAGCCGGTCGGAGTGCACCGTGAGCAGCAATCTGGAAAAGGAGCTTGCACCATCCCACAGATCAAAGAACTGTCTCCTTGAAAACCGATAGGCCTCACAGGGCGTCATCGCAATGATCGCACGGTCAGCCGTTTGCAGGTCGACCATCTCCATCTCGCCGAAGAAATCGCCTGCATGGTAGATGTCGAGGATCAACGCCTCCCCCTTCGGACTCTCGTACACAAGCTTGGCGCTGCCCGAGAGCAGAATATAGAACCACTTCACCGGCTCGTTTGCGCGAATGATGTACTCCCCCATCGGGTACTGCATCCGCTCCGCCGCGTTGAGATACTCCGGCGGAATGGAATCGATCAGCTTGTATCCGATTCCGGTTTGCATGGAAATCACCTCCCGATCTCAAACAAAAAACCGTTTCCGCAGTTCCTGCTTGCAGGCGGGGTTATGATCGATCACCAGCAGCGCCGCGCCGAGCAGCAGGCACGGAATACAGGTATACACCGCCCAAGTCATCGGGCGGTCGGGGAAAAAGCTGCGGTTGATGAGCCATTCGATCAGCACGACGGAAACGCCCATGCCACAGAGCACCGCCGACAGAATCTTGAGCAGATTCCAGCGCGATTTTTGCACCATCAGGATCACCAGACCAATCACGGTAAACACCAGCACGGTCAGCGGCAGACCAAAACGCAGGAACCAGTTGCCGCCGCTGAACCGCTCGACGCCATACAAAAAGCCGATCGTTCCGAGAAAGTCCAGGCAGGCGCTGACCGGAAGGCGATGGCGCAGCAGCACCATCGGCGGGAACAGATACACATATAGCAGGCCAAACGAAAGCAGCACATACCACGACCATGCAAGCGTGCCGTCGATATTTACATCGCAGACCACGCAGGTCAACACCGGAATGAGCAGCAAAATGGCACAGGCGGCGGCAAAGGTGCGGCGCTTGCGCGGCGTTGCCGGCACAGCGGGCGCGCTGCCTTCCGCGGATGGATATGGCGATGCAGCCGCTTCACAGCCCGCCACCGGCGTTTTGCAGAGCGGGCAGCGATCTTGCGATGGTGCAAGCTCCACACCGCATTTGGGACAATAGGACATGGTTCTCTTCCTTTCACGCCCGCAGGCGAATATTTCGTCACATCGAACGATGGTTGCTTTCCACGCAGACCGGTATTCCCCGACGCACAAGCCGCGTCAGAAACGCGCGCTCAAGCGCCGGCTCCCGCAGCGTGCTGGTGATGTTGAGGTACAGCGTGTCCGCGTACGAGAGCGCGGAACAGGCGACCGGGTTCCGGGAGAGCGGCCCCAGTATGAACTCCATTCGCGTTACATAAGGCTGCATTTGCTCCGGCAGCGTCGCCCGGCCGAGATTGGACAAAATCGTAGAGGTTTTTCGGTCGCCAACCGAAAGGAACGCCAGCTTCATCGCCATGTTTTTCAAAAACAGCGGCGCCATCCGCAGCAGCGCATTGCGCTCCGAACTCACATTCGCCGTAAATCTGGCGTTCAGGCGTTTGCTGGTTACCTCCGCGCCCATATGATGGTGCACAGCGCTCACGATTTCCTCGAACGCATGTTTTCCCATGCGGGGATCGATGCCCGGATTCACATAGCTTGCGAAATTTCTGAGCGTCCTGCTCGGGAAAAAGCGTCTGAGATTGATCGGCACGCAGATCTTAACCGGCTTTTGCCTGCGCTGCGCGATGCCATCCGCATCCTGCAGCTCGCAGACGGCGTCGATCAGCACGGCCGTCAGAAACGTGGTCAAGCTCACGCCGAATTCCTTGGCACAATCGAGCGCCTTCTGCACCGGAATGCTCGCCGTGGTCAAGCGGATAAACCCGTCCGGCACCGGATCGCCGCTCAGATGATACGCGTTTGCCTCCGACCGGTCGATGGCTACGCTGCCGGCATGCGCCAGAAAGCTGTCCTCAACCTCTTCACGGGCAGGCGGCGCGCCGCAATCCAAAATCCCATCGCCGCGTGGAATGGCCAAGCCGTACCGAAGGGTCAAATACTCTGCAACGAGCGTTTTCAGGAAGCACAGGCCGCCCGTGCCATCGGTGAGCACATGGTAAAACTCCGCCGCAATGCGGTTGCCATAGTAGCGAATCCGCAGCGCCAGACTGCCGCGCTCGCGACGCTTGAGCGGCATGCAAGGGGACTCGCCGTCCGGCTCAACCGGCGCGCAGCAGGACGATTCCTCCAGATAATACCAAAACATGCCGCGCCGCAGCCGCACATAAAAGGAAGGGAATCGCTTCACCATGCGCTCCTGCGCCTGCATGAGCACGTCCGGGTCAATCGGTTCTGTCAACGTGGCGGATACGCGAAAGAGCGCGTGCCACCGGCGGTTGCTTGCCGCCGGATAGATCTTTGCCGCATTATCCAGCCGCATCCAACGTTTGCTTTCCATCAGCTCTCCTCAAACAATTCCCGCACAAAATCGCCGATCCGTACAAAGTCCGGCTCCGCTTCCTCCACACCGTACAGCACATAGGCGTGCCACATTTCCGGCGCGATAAACCGGCGGGCCTGACACCCTGCCGCGCGCAATCTCTCAAACATCGCCGTCATATCGTCGAGCAGCAGTTCAGCGCTTCCGGCAAACAGCAGCGATGGCGGCAGGCCGGTCAAATCGCCGTACAACGGCGAAATGTACGGATTGGTCAACGATTCCCCACCCGCATAACACGCAGCGTCAAACGCAAGCTCCTCCACTGTGAGCAGCGGGTCCTCCTCCGCATTCGTTGCATATGAATCACCGGAAAGCGTCAGATCCGTCCACGGTGAAATGGCAATAATCCCTGCGGGCAGCGGCAAACCGGCGTCCCGCAGGCGAAAGCACAGCGCATAGCAAAGACCGCCGCCGGCCGATTCTCCGCAGAGTACGATTTTGGAGGCCGGATAGCCGGTTGTAAGCAGATGCCGATAAGCAAGCTCGGCGTCCTCCAGCGCGGCCGGATACGGCGCCTCCGGCGCAAGCCGGTAGGCGGGGAACAAAACGGGATAGCCGGTTCGCACCGCCAGCGTGCTGCCGAAGCCCTTGGCATACTCCAGCTTACCGGCCGTATACCCCCCGCCATGGAGATAGAGCAGAATGCCCTGTTCCGGCCGACGCTCCGGCGGCGTGGCAAAGCAGGTTTCAACGCCGTTGAGCATCATCTGTTCAAACGCAACCCGGTGGTTCGTGATCAGCTTGCCGGATTCCTCCTGAAGCGCGCGAACCGTCTTGATGTCGCCGGTCTGGGTAGCAATCGGCCGCAGCAGGAACATCTGCGCCCGAAGCAGTTTGGTCTTCAAGAACATGCGCCGCCTCCTTTTGTCTTTGCCTATCAGTTTATGGGGGTTTGACCAAAATAGCAAGACTTTTCTGTTTTCGAACACCCGCGACAAAATCAGTCCCCGTTCCCGGGCAGCACCAATGAGCTTCGGTTGACAGCGGGACGGAAGTCCGATAAACTGTGCGTGTCAGCGCAGCAGCAACGCGCTGCACCGAAGGAGCGGTCCTCAGCCGGCCGGTACTGTTCCGTGCGGTCTGCGGGATAGTCTGCGGTTTCCGCCCCAAAACTATAATGAGGAGTTGATCTCATGAAAGCCATCAAAACCATTACGGCTATCGTTTTAGCTATCATTCTGCTCGTGCTGCAAACGGCTCTCTTGGCCCTGTTTGCTGCCGATCGGCTCATCGCACCGAGAGCGCTGACCGAAGCAATCTCCGGCGCCGGCCTGATGCGCAGCATCGTGGAGGATATGCTTGGCCAGATGGGACTGGACGCTTCGAACGTCGATGCCGCTCCGTTGGACGCCTATGCCGGCAAGCTGGCGGCGAGCACGGTGAATGCGCTGGTTCGGGATGGAGGGATGCCGACGGTGGATTCCGGTGAATTGACGAAGTTGATGACCGGCGTTCTGGCGCCGGCGCTGCAGGCCACCGTGGAGGAGGCGGGCGCGCTGTCGGCGCTGCTGTGCGAACAGCTTGCGGCACAGCTCAATTCCATGCTCTCGAGCCGCGCTGCCCTCGCGGTGGCGCTGGAAATACCGGTTGCCGCCCTGACGGCGCTCGAAATGCTGTTCAGTCCGATGGCGCGCATTTTGCTGTCTGTCGCCGTACTGCTGTTTGGGTTCTTGCTGGTACTGCTGCTCGGGAAACGGCGGCGTGTGGGTCGCACCGGCTTGGTCTGGTGGAGCGTCACCGCCGCACTGGCGGGCTGTCTGATCCTGCTCTGCGGCGCGGGACTCGACACAGCGCTGCGATCGGCGCTCGATGCGGACACGGCGCAGTTTGTCAACGCACTGCAGCGGGCGTCCGGCGGCGTCTTTATCCTGATCGGCGCTGTTGGACTGGCGATGTGCGCGGTGTTGTTGATCGTTTATTTTTCCACGAAGCCGAAGCGCCGCAGGCGCAGCGCCGAGCACGGCGTGCGGCAGCGGTATGCATGAGCGTCCTGCTGCCCAAAAGTCGTCCTAAAACAGATGAAGCGGCGGCCAGAACTCCGGCCGCCGCTGATCGTATTCGTTGTTTTACTCTGCCGCTTTCAGATTGTTTGCAATGTGCTTGAGCGCATCTGCATCGAGCGAACCGGATGAAAATTCATAGACCACGCTGTCCATGCCGATCCATTCCTCCCCCTCGAATGTGCCGCTCTGCTTCTGCCAGTATTCCGCCAACAAATTCCGTCGAAAGATTTGCGGCGTCATGCGGCGGCAATAGAGCTTTGCGTCCCGCTCTCTCAAAAACAACAGCGCATCGTCCATACCCAATATCGGCACCGTCTCAAACGTATCGGTTTCCGTTACGCCGAAAGCGCTCTCATCCCCACTGTTTTGCGCATCCGCCCGAACGTACAAAGCATCGCCCGCCGCATTTTTATAGATGAGCACATACCCCGCGATGCAGCGATCGTATGCGCCGTCGAGTGAAAACCGCTCAACCACCGCGCCGTTCGATTCGGTGCTGCCGAGCAAGTGCAGCGACGCATCCGCAGGATGATAAAACCACAGCTTTCCTTCGGACAGTGCATAGCCCTCCGGAACCTGCGACGGCCATGCAAACGGAATTTCCGCCGCGGCCAGCCGCGTTCTCAGCATATCCAGCGAGCTGACCGATTCCCACAAGTCGACGCCGATACGACTGCCATCCGGCAGCGTGGCACTCCAAATCTGGTCACCGGGCGCCGCCGCGAGCTGCTCCTGGACAGCGGCTTCAAGATCGTCCATTATCTCCGGTAGAATCGTCGGAGAGGGCGTGCTTGCAGGCAAATCGTTCCATTGCCCGCCCCAATTGATTGTGCCAAAAAATCCGGTGGCAGCCAGCGCTGTAGCCGAAACCAGCAGCACCGCCGCAGCCGCCAGCGCAACTGCAACGCGTTTTTTAACGCCGTGCGGAACCCGCCGGCTGCCACCCGCTTTCTGTGCGCCCACAGCCTGCAAATTCTGCTGCAGTTTTCTGCGCATCCTTTGCCGTTCCTCGGCGTTGGGCGTAATCGCGTCAAACGCGCGAACCATTCGTTCATCCTTCATATACATTCCTCCATGATTCATTCCGTAAAACTGTCTTCGCCAAGCCGCGCTTTCAGGAGTTGCCGCGCTTCGCTCAAATGGTTTCTGATCGTAGAGGCCGGCTTGTGCAGCATCTGGGCGATCTCATCCGTTCGGTATCCTTCATAGTAGTACAGGTATACCGCCAGCTTGTGCCTCTCGGGCAGGGACCGTACCGCCTGCAGCAGAACCTGTGAAGCCGGCTCATGCGCCAGCAGATCCTGCTCGGGCAGGCTGGCCATCCGTCGCCGATAGCGTTTCAGCTCGTTTCTGCACAGATTGGACACCGTGACGATCAAAAACGCTTTTTCATGTTCTGCCGTTTCAAACGGCACGGCCCGTTTTGACAGCAGCTTCATGAAGGTGTTCTGAACGGCATCCTCTGCATCGGCCCTGTTCTTCAAAAACGCATATGCTATTCGATACACCATGTCTACGTGCCGGTCGTAAGCCGCCAGAATCTCCTCATTTGTGCGTTGCATCCGTTTTTCTCACTCCCCTTTCACCCATAATACACCGGAACGGGCAAAATTGCCGGATCTGGGCCGTGATTTTTCATTTAAGCCGTTAAGCGACTGTACAGACTTTCCCAACTCCACATATTTGTGTCTGGATTGGGCTTGTATTTACTTTGAATGGAATATATAATAAATTAATATTTTCTATTTTGACCCGGAGGTGAGCCCATTCATGACAACGAGCAAAGAGCTGCGGATGAATCCGCACACCAATTTACTGGAGAAAAATGAATTTGATTATGTCCTGCAGGATGTGGCAGAACCAAATCTCTACCGCATCATGTTCGACTATGAGCATATTCCGAAAATTGCATTCAACATGCGCCACGTTCCCATGGCGATGCCGGAAAATATCTGGATCACGGACACGACCTTCCGTGACGGACAGCAATCCAGAGAGCCGTACACGACCGATCAGATCGTGACGCTGTACGACATGCTGCACCGGCTCGGCGGCCCCAACGGTATCATTCGCCAGAGCGAGTTTTTCCTGTATTCAAAGAAAGACCGCGACGCGGTGGTACGCTGCATGGAGCTTGGATACGAGTTTCCTGAGGTAACGAGCTGGATTCGTGCCTCCAAAAAGGATTTTGAAATGGTTCGCGAGATCGGCTTGAAGGAAACCGGCATTCTTGTGAGCTGCTCGGACTACCATATCTTCTATAAGCTCAAGATGACGCGCAGGCAAGCCGTCGATCATTACGTCGGCGTCGTTCGCGAGTGCATTGAAACGGGCGTTCGCCCTCGCTGCCATTTGGAGGACATTACGCGCGCGGATTTCTATGGCTTTGTGGTGCCGTTCGTTCTGGAGCTGTCCAAGCTCTCCAAGGAATCCGGCATGCCGATCAAGCTGCGCGCCTGCGATACGCTGGGATACGGCGTATCCATTCCCGGTGCGGCCATGCCCCGCAGCGTTCCGGGCATTATTTACGGTCTGCGTCACCACGCACGCTTCCCCTCCGAGCTGATCGAATGGCACGGTCATAACGACTTTTACGGCGCGGTTACAAACTCCGTGACGGCGTGGCTCTACGGCGCATCCGGCGTGAACTGCTCGCTGCTGGGCATTGGCGAGCGCACCGGCAACTGCCCGCTTGAAGCGATGGTGATTGAATATGCGCAGCTGCGCGGCACGCTCGACGGTATGGACCCCTCCGTCATTACGGAAATCGCGGAGTATTACCAAAACGAGCTGCACTACGATATTCCGCCGCAGACTCCGTTTGTCGGCGCCGATTTCAACGTGACCCGAGCCGGCGTCCATGCCGACGGGCTGCAGAAGAACGAGGAGATTTACAACATCTTCGATACCGGCAGCATCCTGAACCGGCCGCCAACGGTCGCCATCAGCAACACCTCCGGCGTATCCGGCATTGCGCACTGGATCAACACCCGCTATGGACTCAAGGGCGAGCGCGCGCTGGATAAGACCCATCCGCTGGTGCTTGCGGTAAAGTCCTGGGTAGACGATGAATACGCAGGCGGTCGCGTCACCGTCATCTCCATGGGCGAGCTTGAGGCGATTACTGCGCGGGAAGCCGCCCGGTTGGGCGCAGCGCTGTAACAGCCGACAGCCTTTTCCCATTGTCATTGCAGCGGACGGCAACCTTGCCGTCCGTTTTCGTTTGCTGCCGGTTTCGATGCTTGTCACCGGTCCTGACAATATGCTACAATTTACAAGAATGCCACCGAGCAAATTGTATAAAAGAGGATTCCTGTCATGTCTGAAACAAAAGAACGCCCGCTTCAGGCGCTTCTGAACGCGGAGCATCCCGAACGGATTCTGGAGCGCGCCAGACCGTTCATGGAGTTTATGATGCGCAACAAGTGTGCGCTGCGCGAGATCGAAACGAAGCTGAACGTGCTGAACGATGAGTTCTCCACGCGCTATAACCGCAATCCGATTGAATCAATCAAGACCCGGCTGAAAAGTCCGCTGAGCATTGTGCAGAAAATGCAGCGCAGGGGATTTGAACTGACGCTTGAAAATATTGAGAGCAAGCTGAACGACATTGCCGGTATCCGCGTCATCTGCTCGTTCCCGGAGGACATCTATCATCTGGCGGACATGCTTTGCCGGCAGGATGATATCACCGTGGTTGCAGTCAAGGACTACATTAAGCATCCAAAGCCGAATGGCTATCGGAGCCTGCATCTCATACTCGATGTGCCCATCTTTCTCTCGACAGAAAAGCGGCACATGCGCGCCGAGGTACAGTTCCGCACAATCGCCATGGATTTCTGGGCCAGTCTGGAGCACCAGCTCACCTATAAGCGCGAGAATATCCCGGATGCCGATCTGGTCGCGGAGGAACTGCGCGAATGCGCCGACATCATCAGCGAGATGGATGGACGGATGCAGCACATCCGGAAGAAGATCGACCTCGAAAAGGTCCCTTCCGGCGCTCAAGACATTCGGGAATGAAATGACACCGCCGATCATGCGCGGCGGATACAGACATCGCAAGAGGGATCACAGGCCGTGGTTCCTTTTTTTGTAATACAAAACCACCCGTTAGACGAGTGGTTTTGTGTTACACGAAGCAGCGCGCGGCCGGACTGTTGCTCAGCTCACCGGTACGGATATTTGAGGATGTGACCGGCTGGGGCGGCTCGACCGCAGAGGAGCGGGCGAACAACATCAAGGACGGCAACTTCCTGAAGAACACCTACTATGAATACGGCAATGTGCAGGCGGCGAACCGCGAAGCATGGATCGCAGGGAAGATGCGGTAACGGGTAAAGCAGCGCCGCGGCAGAATATATGCCGCGGCGCTGTCCATTTTGGGGATATGCTTACTGTTCGCTGCCGGCATCGCCCGACTGCACGGATGCATCGTCGAATTCAAAGGCATCGACCGGCAGGACATGGCCGGCCTGGCGCGGATCATTGCCCTGCCGCTGGCGCGGCGCGTTCTTATCGACAAATTTGCGGATGATAAAGATCAGCGCAACGACCAACGCGATCGTGATGCCCATAAAGACATACATCAGCGTGGTCAACAGTTCCGGCGTCAAAAAGCTCCAGCCGCCAAGCTCCACAGCGGGTACGACTTCATACACAGCTGCCGTGGTTTCCGTCGCTTCCTGCACGACCTGACTGGTATAGAGCATTCCCATCAGCAGCGAAGAAACGCTGTTGAGTATCATGAAGATGCCGAGGCACAGGAACAGGATGCGGAGCGTCTTTTTGAACTTCTCCTCCATCCCCTTTTTAATGTTGTCGGCGGCATACATTTTTCCTTTGCCGGTGATGCCCGCGACCAGCACATAGACGCCCATGGCGAGCAGCAACATGTCGAACAGTGATGTCATAGCTTTACTCCTTTATTTGTTTTCCGTCAGTGGTTTCAGTTTTGGGCCCTGCGCCGTGTCCTCCACAGCAAAGCCAAGCTGCCTGAGCTGATCGCGAATTGCGTCCGCGCGGGCAAAGTCCCTCGCTTTCCTCGCCTGCTGGCGCTCCTCGAGCAAATGCATGGCCTCGTCCGACGCAGCTGCCTCGCGCTTGTGCTGCAGCAAACCCAACACACCGACCAGCTCGTCGAACAGCTTTGCCGCCGCGTCGATCGCCTCTCCCCCGCGGGGCTCCGTCACGAACGTATTGCAGGCGCGTGCAAAATCGAACAGTACGCCGATGGCGTCGGCCGTATTCAAGTCATCATCCATTGCGCTTTCAAAACGGGCCCGAACATCATCGAGCGAAGCGATCCAAGCGGCATCCTCCGCCGTTGCTTCGCAGCGCTGCGCTTCGGCAAGCCGCTCGCGCGCTGTGCGCAGCCGCGTCAGCGCCGTTTCCGCCTGCCGGATGAGATCACGGGAGAAGTTGACCGGATTTCGATAATGCACGGACAGCATGAACATGCGCACGGCCTCCAGGTCGAACTCCTTGGCAATATCCCGGACGGTGAAGAAATTCCCGAGCGATTTGCTCATCTTCTGATTGTCCACATTGATGTAGCCGTTGTGCATCCAATAACGGGCAAACGGCTTGCCGGTCGCCGCTTCCGACTGGGCAATCTCGTTTTCGTGGTGCGGGAAGATCAGGTCCTGACCGCCGCCATGGATATCAAACGATTCACCGAGGATGGCCATGCTCATGGCCGAGCACTCAATGTGCCAACCCGGCCGGCCCTTGCCCCAAGGAGAATCCCAGGAGGGCTCTCCGGGCTTTTCCCCCTTCCAGAGCGCAAAATCCAGCGGATCACGCTTCTGTTCCGTAGGATCGACGCGCGCGCCGTTTTCCAGATCATCGATGTTCTGGCCGGACAGCTTGCCATAGCTCGGATAGCTGCGCACGGAAAAATACACGTCGCCATTATCCGCCGGATAGGCATGCCCCTTTTCGATCAGCGTCTGCACCAGATGGATGATCTCCGCGATATGCTGGGTCGCACGCGGATTTTCGGTCGCGCGCTCCACGCCCAACGCGTCCGCATCGCGATAATACTCGGCGATGAACCGCTCGCCCAGCGCCTGAACGGTGGTTCCCTCCTCATTGGCACGGCGGATCATTTTGTCATCGATGTCCGTAAAATTCTGTACGAACGCCACTTCATAGCCGCGATATTCCAAATATCTGCGAAGCGTATCAAACACGATGAACGGTCTGGCATTGCCGATGTGAAAATAATTATATACGGTTGGGCCGCAGGCATACATGCTGATCCTGCCCGGCACGAGCGGGACAAGCTCTTCCTTTTTGCGGGTCATGGTATTATATATCTGCATCACAAAACCTCCATTTGTTGATTATATCACAGGTTGTTTGCTTTTTCCAATGCTTCTATGCGCTCAAGCAGATTCTGAATCTGCTGCTGCACCGGGTCCGGCAAATGCACCTGATCGAGATCGACGCCGTCCTCGCCTGTGGGCTGAATTCCGACTTGGCGCTTCGCCTCCTCGCAGACGACGCGCTGCTTACAATCCGGCACATTGCGGTCGCAACCCGGTTTGCCGCAGCACCGCGCGGGGCAATCGTACAGCCGCACCACATGCCCCGGCACGCCAACGACCGTCGCGCAGGGCGGTACCTCCGAAAGCACGACCGCACCCGCGCCGATCTTGGCGTAGTCCCCGACCGTAAACGGCCCAAGTACCGCTGCGCCGGCCGAAATGGTCACATGACTGCCGATCGTTGGGTGTCGCTTTCCGGTCTCCTTGCCCGTTCCACCAAGCGTTGCCCCCTGATAGATCGTGACGTCATCCCCGATGACCGTCGTCTCACCGATGACAACGCCCAGGCCATGGTCGATGAACAGGCGCTTGCCGATGCTGGCCCCCGGATGGATATCCACACCGGTAAAAAATCTGCACCATTCCGACATCAGCCGTGCCAGCGTTTTTCTGTTGTGCCGGTATAAAAAGTTTGCAAACCGATGCCATCGCACGGCGTGAAAGCCCGGATAGCACCAGAACACCTCCCATGCGCTGCGCGCGGCCGGGTCGCGGTCCAAAACACAGCGCAAATCCTCCCGAAACGTATCAAACATTGCTCATTCCCTCAATCCCAAAAAAATAACACAAACGCCTGCATAAAGACGAATGTGCTTCGCGGTTCCACTTTATTTGGAAATGCTGTGCATTTCCCTCTCTCGACCGGCACTCTGACCGGTCCGGCTTTAACGCAGCCATACGTCCGGCGATACAGGGGCTTTGAAACCCGTTGTCACCGGCGGCTATGGGAGGCACTTTCCCACCGCACAACCCCAAACCGGCTTTCAGCCGACGACCGGTTCTCTCTTTGGGGCGCCGCATGTGGATACTCTTTCCCAATCATTGCCTTTACTCATTATACTATATGCTATGATGCCGCTGCTTGTCAAGCCGCGAATGATTGCACTGTTTACCGCGATAAGCAGCCGCTTGCTGCGTCTCAAAAAGTTTTCTTTTCTTTCCCTTCGGATATGCTATACTGTATAGGTAATACTTGGTCAAGGAGGGCAGTTTATGACGCTTCTCGAAATACTCGGGCCTTCCGCCATTCCGACATTGATATGTTTGGCGGTCGGTCTCCTTTTGCTTTTGATCGAATTGTTTACGCCCGGCATCGGCGTTTCCGGTCTGTTGGGCATCATTTCGCTCGCAGCGGTCATTGTGATGCAGTTGTTCTGGGGTTCTCCCGCCGCGGCCGCGTATATTGCTGCCGGCACGCTGCTTTTGATCGTCGTTGCGCTGCTCTTCTTTATCCGTTCCCTGCAGCGGGGCCGTCTGTCCAGATCGTTTGTTGTGCTGAACGAAAAGATCGACGCCAGTTCCACCTCGCTGTCGGATGAAAAGGAACAGGCGCTCATCGGGCACATCGGCACGACGGTTACGCCCTTGCGCCCGGCCGGCATCGCCGAGTTTGACGGCAAGCGGCTGGATGTGATGACGAGCGGTGCGTTTTTGCCCGTCAACACCCCGGTTATCATCACGGATGTGCAGGGACTGCACATTTTGGTCGAGGCGCAGAAGCAATGAAGTTCTGTAAGCAATGCGGCACACTGTACGGGCGCTCGCTCGCGGTTTGCCCGCGCTGCAACGCGAAAAACGTGGAGCAGCAGGCTGAGCAGGCCGAGCAAAGCCAAACCACCGCCAGCGCAAAGACCGTCAAGCGCCAGTGGATCGCCATTTTGTTGGGCGTTCCAGGACTCATTCTCTTTCTTTATCTCGTGATCGGAGCGTTCAAAGCGATCTCCGCTCACTGACACAACACAAAAGGAGGTTCTTATGGAAGGGTTTATTGTCACTCTCGTTATCATCGTCGCTGCCATTCTGTTTCTGATTCTGTTTTTCACTTTCGTGCCGCTGGGACTGTGGATCTCGGCCCGTGCTTCCGGTGTGCACATCGGCATCTTCCAGTTGGTCGGTATGCGCATCCGTAAGGTTGTTCCCTCTCGCATCGTCAGCCCGCTCATCAAAGCCACGAAGGCCGGTCTGGAGGTCTCCATCAACAAGCTCGAGGCGCACTACCTCGCGGGCGGCAACGTGGATCGCGTGGTCAACGCACTCATCGCCGCGCAGCGCGCCGGTATTCCCCTCGATTTTGAAAAGTCCTGTGCAATCGACCTTGCGGGTCGCGATGTGCTTAACGCCGTGCAGATGAGCGTCAATCCGAAGGTCATTGAAACGCCGGTCATCGCTGCCGTTGCCATGGATGGCATCGAACTGCGCGCAAAAGCCCGCGTAACGGTGCGTGCCAACATTGACCGTCTCGTCGGCGGCGCCGGTGAGGAAACGATCATCGCCCGCATCGGCGAGGGTATCGTCACGACCGTCGGTTCCTCCTCCAGTCACAAGGCTGTTCTGGAAAACCCCGATCTGATTTCCCGTACGGTGCTGAACAAGGGCCTCGACGCCGGCACGGCGTTCGAAATCCTTTCGATCGACATTGCGGACGTCGATGTCGGCCGCAACGTTGGCGCACAGTTGCAGATCGACCAGGCAGAGGCTGACAAGCGCATTGCGCAGGCTCTGGCCGAGGAACGCCGTGCGATGGCCGTGGCGCAGGAGCAGGAAAACCTTGCCGCCGTGCAGGGTATGCGCGCGCGCGTGATCGAGGCGGAGGCTGAGGTTCCCAAGGCGATCGCAACCGCATTCCGCGAGGGCAAGCTCGGCGTCATGGACTACTACAACATGCAGAACGTGATTTCTGACACCGATATGCGCAATGCCATTTCCCGCGGCACAGCGCCCGCACAGCGCACCACCGGCGAGCAGGAGTCCGAATAACAGTCAATACGCTGAACAGGAGAGGATTCTATGGAATTTCTCATTGTCATAGGTCTGATCGTCTGGGCCGTTGCGTCTTCCGCAGGGAAGGCGCAACGCACCCGTGAAGCGCAGCGCCGACAGGTCTTCGACCAAGAGCAGCCCCCTGTCGCGCCTACGCGGCGGGCCGAGCCGATTCGTCCGCGCGTTCAGCCAACGGTACAGGCTGCGCCGGTAAAGCCCATGGCTCCGGAGAGGCATGTCGTTCGACCGAGTCTGGACGGAGGCCATGCGCATTCGGAGAGCAGTATGACCGGGTTTGAGACTTGCCCGCCGAATGCCGAAAAGCCGCTTGCCGAGCGTCTCGCTGGTTTTAAGGCCGCCAAGCGGGCCGTTGCCCGTACCATACCGGCGGCGCCGGCCTCGGATGCGCCCACGGTGCAGCAGTTTGACGAGCCCGCATATCCCTTTTCATGGGATCCCGCCGCCGTCCGCAACGGCCTGATCTATGCGGAGATTTTGGGAAAGCCGAAGGCTTTGAGGCGCTGAGCGCCCACACACGGAGAAGATGGAAAACATACGATCCCATGAAAACACGCGCCTGCGCATTGCCGCCACCGTCATACCGCTTGCGGCCCTCGTTGGCTGCTTTTCCCATTGGTTATTGACAAATGCACACGCCCGCATCCTTGGCATTCTTGCCGCTGCGGGCGTGACGTTCCTGTTCGCCGTTTTGGGTGTACGCTTTATCCCGCAATGGATTCATGCATGGAACGGGGAACTGAAGCAGGCTGCCACGGCGCCGTTGGGCAAGCGCAGCAGCCGTGGACGGCGGATGCACCCTTTTTTCAAAATCGTGCTCGTTGTCCTGCTTTCGCGCGTTTTGATTTTCATTGCCGCATATGTGCTGACGGTTTTTCAGGAAGGGTATTCCGGCGGAATTTTGGATCGTCTGGATATCTGGAATCCGCTTGGGACCGATACGAGACACTATCTGAGCATTGCAGAGTTTGGGTATCAGACAGCGGGCGACGCGCGCCTGCTGCTGGTCTTTTTCCCGTTCTACCCGCTCGTCGTTCGGGCGTTTCATTACATTTTTCAAAACTATCTGGTGTCCGGACTGTTCGTCTCCAACATGATGTTTCTGTTCTCCGGATACCTGCTCTATGAACTGGCCCTGCTCGACACCGACCGGCGCACGGCGCTCCGCGCGGTGAAATACCTCTGCATTCTGCCTGCGACATGCCTGTTCTGTGCGCCGATGAGCGACAGCCTGTTTCTGTTTTTGACCCTGGCATGCGTTTATCTCGCGCGCAAGAAATGGTATGTGTTTTCCGCTATTCTCGGCTTCTTCGCGGCGTTTACGCGCGTGCCCGGCGTGCTTCTGCTGGCTCCCGTCTGCTTTGAACTGATCGCGGACGTGGTTCGCGCGCACAAAACCGGCTCCGTGGACAAGCGATTTGTCTGGGTCAGCATCGGCAATTTTGCCTCCCTGCTGTTGATCCCGCTGGGGTTCGGCCTGTATCTGTTTATCAATTATCATCTGACCGGTGATTGGTTTCGTTTTCTCGAATATCAGCAGTCGAACTGGAGTCAGGGTATGGGCTGGTTTTTCAATACGGCCGAATACCAAACCAATTACGCCTTGAGCGCTTATGCCAGCGGTTCGACCACGCTGTATGGACTGTGGATTCCGAATCTTATCTATCTGTTTGGCGCGCTGGCCATCATGATCGGCGCACAAAAGAAGTTGCGTCCCTCCTATGTCGCTTACTTTATCCTCTATTACGCCGTGACCATGGGGGCGACTTGGCTGCTTTCTGCGCCGCGCTATCTCACGGCCGCCTTCCCCCTCGCGCTTGGGCTATCCGCCATCACCGAAAAGCGTTGGGCGGATTGGATTGCAACGCTGCTGTGCATCGCAGGTCTGCTGCTGTACCTGTTTGCCTATCTGCAGCACTGGTCGGTCTATTGAGCATTGACAGAAGCGTCAAGATTCATTAAAATGATTTGGATGCGGTTGTGGTGGAATGGCATACACAACGGACTTAAAATCCGTCGGCGAAAGCTTGCGGGTTCAAATCCCGCCAACCGCACCATAGAAGGACTCTAATTTGGATACAATTAGGGCCCTTCTTTTTTACACCCCTCCCCTTCGAAAAAGTCCTTATACCGTGGGCTTTTTCGGCTTCTCGCACACGAATACCTGCTCGAGCCTTCTCTTCATTCATGCTCATCCAGTCGATTTTCGACCATTTACAGTAAAAACCCCATCCCGACCGACTTTGAAATCGTGTGCGAGATGAGCATGATGGCGCATTTATCGGAGGATTGAGCAAAGCATAGCAAAGATTTCAACAGCCAGACAGCGAATGGTTCAGACTATATCTGATCCGGCAGGCGCGAGCGTGGCAATGGTAGAAAAGCATATCCGGGACGCGCACTGTTTCCTGCATTTGCAGATGGTACGAGAGAGCTACTGGGAATACCTAAACGTATTCAACGCGGAAATCCCACGAGCGATTCGGATCGCCGAAACAAGCGCTTACGGACAGAGCATATTTGAGTATGATCCGAAGGGGAAGGCAGTGGAGGCGTTTGAAGGGTTGGTGTGGGAGGTAATTGGATAAAAAATAGGGATGTTGTTTAGGCGGCATCCCTTTCGTATGTGGTAGGTTAACTTTAGAGAATCGTGCAATCAATTTCATTATATTCAGGATGCGTGTGTATCAAACAGAACTATTTACCGGGAAGGAGACTTATAGGATTGGTAATTGTTGGCTATAATAAGCATGATGGTACATTTTTATCGAAGGAGTGAGTAAAGCATGCAACAATTAGCCATCGAACAGTTCAGACAGCATCTTATCCGACAGGAGCGGAGCATAGCGACGGTGGAAAAGTATATCTGGGACACACGCAACTTTCTTGCATTTGTAGATGGTAAGGAGCTAAGCAAAGATCTCACCATGCAGTACAAGGAAACGCTGGTGCGTTCAGGATATGCCGTTCGGAGCATCAACTCTATGTTGGCAGCGGTAAACAGCTTTTTGGAATTTATGAACCGCAGGGAATGCCGCGTCAAGACCATAAAGCTGCAGAAAGAGGTCTATTGCCGCGAAGACCGGTTGTTGACCAATGCGGCTGTTGGATGCCGCCAAAGCCCATCCCAGACTATTTTTGCTGCTACAGACCATATGCGGAACAGGGATTTGGATATCGGAGCTGTCGCATTTTACTGTGGAAGCGGTGCGGCAGGGGGAGGTTGTGGTGTATTGTAAGAGCAAAATCCGAACAATTCTGCTTCCTAAAAAGCTTCGGTCGCTTCTGCTGGCATACGCAAAGCAGGTCGACATATGCACGGGGGTTATCTTCCGCACACGTATGGGGCATCCACTCGACAGGAGCAACATCTGGTCGGAGATGAAGCGGCTCTGCGGTGTCGCAAAAGTGAATCCGTCAAAGGTATTTCCACACAATCTGCGCAAGCTGTTCGCCCGCGCCTTTTACAGCATCGAGAAGGACATTGCGAAACTGGCCGATATCCTTGGCCATAGCAACATCGATACAACACGTATTTACATCATGACAGCGGGAGGAGAACACCAACGCAAAATAGACCGCCTCAGTTTGATCCTACAATGAAAACACCACATAATGCACATTATGCAGTTTTTATTTTGCAGCTTTTGTAAACTGCATACACCCTTTAAAATACGGAGACCGACCAAGCAGCAATAGTTTCGAATTGATTTAACAGAATTATCGAAAAAAATATTGCTTTTGGAGCAGTGCTATGCTATAATCCGTTTTGCAAACGATTGCAAAGAATAGTGACAAGTTTAAAAGTTCTTGATATACAAGACCTAACACCACATAATGTGCATTATGTAGTAAACCCAGTTTCGGGAGAGACAAGACCGTATGAAGATTTCGATTTTAGGCGCAGGAGCAATGGGCATGCTGTTCGGAGGATACCTGTCCGAACACAATGATGTATGGCTGATCGATATCGATCAGAACCGAATCGATTATATCAATGCGAATGGCGTTGCCGTTCGTGAGAGCACAGGCGAGGACAAGTTCTTTCGCCCCGTTGGCATGACAAATGCCGCAAATCTGGGGGAAATGGACGTGGTCCTCGTTTTCGTAAAATCGATGTTTACGGTAGATGCGCTGAAAACGAACAAAGGGCTGATTGGGCCGAATACGTACCTGATGACATTGCAGAACGGCGCGGGCCATGAGTCTAAACTGCTGCAGTTTGCGGATGCCGATCATGTGATCATCGGTTCGACACAGCATAACAGCTCGATCATCGGGAATGGACATGTCCATCATGGGGGAAGCGGACGGACGCAGATCGGCCTGCTTTCGGGCGACAGCAGTAAGTTGGAATCGATTGCGCAGAACTTTACCGCCTGCGGATTGGCGTGCAGCACAAGCGCGGACGTCAAACGGCAGATTTGGACGAAGCTGTTTACGAACACGGCAGCCAGCTCTTTGACGGCGGTGCTCCAGGTGCCGCTGGGCTTCATCCACGAGGATGCGAACGCACACAAGATGATGGAAACGCTGGCGCGGGAAGCGGCAGCGGTTGCCAACGCGGACTGCGGAGGCGGGTTTGAAGAGGCGGAAGTGATCGAGGGCGTGGACACGGTGTGCCGGAACGCACCGAACGGGTACACATCGATCTATGCAGACGTGAAGAAGGGCGCGCGCAGCGAGGTGGATACGATCAGCGGTTCGGTGGTCGAGACGGGCAAGCGGCTCGGCATCCCAACGCCGTATCACGAGATGGTGGTCGCTCTGATTCATGCGATGGAGAACAGAAATAGAACGCAAGGCAAATCTTAACATAAGGAGAAACAGACATGGCCGATTACAACTGGACTGCAGGAAACCCCTCAAGAATACCGGAGAAGATGCCGCCCAAGGAGTATATGATGGGCAATCTTCACGTTGTCGATCTGACAAAGGTGCTCGATCCCAATACGGAGACCCGCCGCTGCCGGCTCTGGCGCTTCAACACCGGCGGCGCCATCCCGGATTTCCATACGATCATGGATCTGACGAGCCACCTCGGCACACACTGCGAGTGCCCGTACCATCACAATGAGAACTGGGCGAGCGTGGCAGAGCTGCCGCTCACCAATTTCATGGGCAGGGCGATCTATGAGACGCTGGACCTTCCGGAGAACCATCAGATCACCGGCGCAGACCTCGAAGCGGCTATCGGCAGCCGCGTCCAGCCGGGCGACACCGTGATCCTTGACAGCCCGCACAAGATCCCTCCGTTCACGCCCGCGACCAACGGACCGGACGATCATCGCCTGGTGGTCAGCGCCGATAGCGCACAGTGGCTTGTCGACCACGGCGTCAAGTGCGTGGGCTTTGGCGACGGCGTGTCGATCGAGGACGGCGAGGCGAATGTGAAACCGTTCCACGATATCCTCATGGCGGTCAACTGCACCTTCCTCGAAGTACTGCAGAATCTCGAGCTGCTCAAGACGGATACTTTCTTTATCAGCTTTGCGCCGCTCCCGATCATCGGCCTCGATTCCTGCCCCGTCAGGGTCTATGCCATTGAGGGGCTGAGTGAGTTCAGTAAATAACGATATTCATTTAGTCATAGCATGTCGCTAACCGATTATTGGACAGCGATGACGAATGTTTTGTACCAGGTGATTGGGGAAAACGAAAGGCCGCACGAAGTACGATCTAAAAAGATATGCTTTGAAATAAAGCGAGCTGCTTGCATTCTGAACGATGCATAAGGAGATGTGATATAGTTTTACTTCAATCAGAGTTTTTCCAAGGGTTGTGCCCGTGACTTAGGATTGCGTAACTAAAATGATTTTTACAGGGTACCTGTAAAACAAATAAAAAGGAGGATAATATGAAAAAGCTACTCGTTCTCACCTTGGTACTGGCAATGATCTTTGGATGTATTGCCTGTACCGCAAAGCCGGCCGCAACCAATGATGTAAAAGAAATCGTCATTGGTGAGTACTCTGATGTGGCTAACGTTGCTGCTTGGATGATTCGTACTGGAGGAGATAAATCCGACTGGGTGTACACGATTTATGAGCCACTATTTACGATGTCTCCCGAGGGAAATGTAATTCCTTATCTGGCAGAGTCTCTTGATACAGATGCAGATAACATGACCTATACTGTTAATCTGCGTGACGATGTCTATTTCTCTGATGGTTCTAAGCTGGATGCAGATGCTCTGCTCTGGAACTTTGAAAACTTTAAGGAGAATGGTTTGACTGCTTCTACGCACTTTGGTACTGTCGATCATTTCGAGAAGGTTTCTGATAAGGCAGTTAAGATTGTGATGGAGACCTGGAGTTCCCAGATTCCTTACTCTCTTTGCTCTGCCGCGGGCTTGATGTATTCCAAGAAAGCTTTTGAGGAGCATGGATTTGACTGGTGTCTCCAGAATCCCGTCGGCACAGGTGCATATCTTCTGAAAGAGTGGATTACTGATGATCACAAGACCTTTGTCCTGAATGATAACTATTGGAATAAGGCAAACGTCAAGCCTGAAATTGCCCAGATTACCATCAAGGTTATTCCCGACCAGACCACTGCACAGGCAGCAATGCTCAATGGTGAACTGGATGTGTTTGGCGGTGATTACGAGTTTACCAAGACAATGGAGGCTGAGGGATTTCAGCGTATTTCCACCCAGATGTGGTACTACTCTGATATGCTTGTTTTTGCAAGTGCAAATGAAGGCACTCCCATGGCCGATGAGCGCGTCCGTAAGGCTATCTGCTATGCAATCAATAGTGAAGAAATCCAGGAAACCATTAACCAAGGTATGTCTCTGTTGACCAATCAGTATGCAATCGAAGGCACTCCCTTCTATAGCGATGAAGTGGAAGGCTACGGCTATGATCCTGAAAAGGCAAAGGCACTTCTTGCTGATGCCGGTTATCCTGATGGCTTTAAGACCAAGATTTATACCGGTACTGATTTGAATCTGAACAACCTGATGATCGCCGTACAGGGCTATCTTGCCGAAGTTGGGATTGATGCGGAGCTTGTTTATCACGATGTTTCCATCTGGAGTTCCAAGACCGTTTACTCCATTGAAGATGGTATGGTAATGGTCTGCCATGGGTTTGGCACTAATCTGGTTAATCAGGCTGTATCTAACTTCTCAAAAATGTCCGTACAGGGTGTTGGCATGCTGAAGGACAGCGCCATCCATCCTGACGATGTGGATGAGGCTTTGATGAACGCGCTCTCTGCTAAGGATAACGATACCATGCTTAAGGAGTTCCATAAGGCATCCAAGCTGATTATTGACGACTATTGCTTGATGTATCCTGTTGACAGTGATTCCTATAGCTGGCTGAATATGCGCAACACCTTTAATGATAACGGTTGCTTTGGAACGCTGACCGAATATTTTAACTACGCATTACTTACCGTTAGCAAATAAGAATTGATTTTGATTACATCTCCCACCCAAGAGATTGGGTGGGAGGTATTTAGTAAGAAATCTCTGGAGGCAATATGGGAAATTCATTTACCGCCTATGCCATCAAAAAAATACTTAATGCCTTTTTTTCTATTTTTTTGATTTCAGTTGCTATTTTTTTGCTGGTACATATCATTCCCGGCGACCCGGTTCGCGCTATGCTCGGTTATGATGCCGATGAGGCCGCGGTACAGGCTGTCAGGACCAGGCTAAATATGGATAAGCCCCTTGTGGAGCAGTATTTTATCTGGGCGTCTAATTTCTTGCAGGGAGAGTTTGGAACTTCTCTTGTGTTAAATAAGGATATTGCTGAATTAATCTGGACCCGTATCCCGGTTTCTCTTGCTATTACCATTCCTTCTTTTATTATTGCGAATATCATTGCTATTATTATTGGTATTATCAGCGCGACAAAGAGGGGTTCCTTTGTTGACCAGTTTTTGACCGTGTGTACTACCGCATTTGCCGGCATGCCGGATTTCTGGATTGGCATCATGCTGATGTTTCTCTTCAGCGTAAAGCTTCGCTGGCTGCCCACCATGGGATATGTAAGCCCGCTGGCAGATTTTGGAGAGTATGTCAGGCATGCAGCACTGCCGGTTATGGTGAACACGATAGTTTCTTTTGCCTGGACATCAAGACAGGTTCGTACCAGCATGCTGGATGTGCTGAATCAGGATTATATCCGCACCGCAAGGGCAAATGGCGTGCCCAAGAATACAATTTATTATAAGCACGCCCTCCGTAATACGTTAGTCCCCATCGTAACGCTTCTTGTAATTCAGGTTCGTTCCTTGGTTGGCGGATCTCTTTTGATTGAGCAGATTTTTTCCATCGCTGGTATGGGAAGGTTGATTTATACTTCTGTTACAGGAAATGATTTCCTTGTAATTCAGGCAATCACGATGATTATTGCTATCTTTGTTATCTTCTGCAATCTGCTGCTTGATTTCTCCTACGGATTAATTGATCCGCGTGTCAGAATAGGAGGAAAGAAATAAATGGCTAAAAAGAAAGTTAAAAACGAGAAACTTCAGGTTTTCTTTTCCCGCGGGCCGATTGTGTATCTGGCACTGGCAATTATCATCACTTTTATTATTATGGCAGTGTTTGCTGATGTGCTTGCTCCCCATAATCCTAATCTGAATAGCTTAAAGGATAAGCTTCTCCGTGCTTCTTCAGAGCATCCTTTCGGAACTGATATCTTTGGACGCGATGTATTCTCAAGATTATTGTTTGGAGCCAGGGTATCAATTGTTGCAAGCTTTTCAGCCTGTGCATTTGCTGCCATCATTGGTATGATTTTGGGTCTGTTGGCAGGCTATTATCAGGGATTTATTGCAAGGATTATTCTTCGGTATGTTGACCTGCAGTTATCCATTCCACCAATGCTGTTCACGGTTATTCTGGGCATGGTACTTGGCCGCGGCATGATTGGCCTGATAATTGCCTTGGGCTTTGGTATGATCCCGAGCTTTGTGCGCCTGATGTACAGCACGGTTATTTCGCTCAGGGATTCCGACTTTGTTGTGGCCCTCAAGATTGGTAATGTGAAGGACTTCAGGATTATCTTTGCGCATCTTCTGCCAAACACATTTGCTCCCATGATTACAATGTTTGCCATGAACCTTGGTGGAACGATTTTGCTGGAATCTACCATCAGCTACATTGGCCTTGGTATTCAGCAACCGATTGCTTCTTGGGGAAACATGGTTTCAGATGGACAGAAGTATCTGCTGACCAATCCATCGCTATGCGTCATACCTGGTATTTGCATCATTCTGCTGACGGTTGCGTTTAACATTATTGGAGATAGCTTTGCAGATGCATTTGATCCGAAGCTGAGGGGGAAACTGTAATGGAAAACAAGCATTTACTGGAAGTAAATAATCTGAAGGTTTCGTTTTTCAGTGGTGGTGCAGAGGTGAAAGCTGTTGGCGGAGTTTCCTATTATGTGGATAAGGGGGAGGTAATTGCCGTGGTCGGTGAATCCGGATGTGGCAAATCTGTTACCCAGATGTCTACGTTGCAGCTGATTCAGCCTCCTCGCGGCAAAATTCTGGACGGGGAAATCCTTTTTGAAGGAGGTAATTTGTTAAAGTATGGGCCCGATAGCAAGGAGATGCAGCAGATTCGCGGTTCGAAAATCTCCATGGTATTCCAGGAGCCTATGACAAGCCTGAATCCCGTTTATACGATTGGCGCGCAGATCAGCGAAGTCATTCGCCTGCATCGCAATGTTTCAAAACAGGAAGCTTGGGCAATGGGAACCGAGGCATTACGCACCGTAGGCATACCGGAACCAAAAGCACGCATGAAGAACTACCCTCACGAGATGAGCGGCGGTATGCGTCAGCGTGTGCTGATTGCCATCGCGGTTGCCTGTAATTCCAAACTGATTATTGCTGATGAGCCAACAACGGCTCTGGATGTCACCACGCAGGCCCAGGTCATGGAACTGATGATGGACGTGGTAAAGAAGTTTGGTACTTCGTTGATTATCGTTACCCATAACCTTGGCCTTGTGGCAAGGTATGCACAACGCATCTATGTCATGTACGCAGGTCGTGTTGTGGAGTCCGGATATACGAGGGATATCCTGAAGAATCCTGCACATCCCTATACGAAGGGCTTGCTAAATTCCGTCCCGAGAATGAAGGGTAACAAAAATAAGGATCTTATTCCCATTGATGGCATGCCTCCGAAGTTGGACCAGCTGACAGATGCCTGCTCCTTCTGCCCACGTTGCCCCTATGCCACTAAAGACTGTTCAGGTAAGGCATTCCCGCAGTTAGTGAAGGTGGGAGAAAATCATTTTGCTGCATGTCACCTGTGCGTAAAGGAGGATGCCTGATGGAAGCGAAAAAGGAACCGATCCTTGAGGTAAGGAATTTAAAGACATATTTCCCGTTGAAGAAGGGGTTAATTCCAAAGGTATACGACTATGTGAAGGCTGTGGATGGCGTCAGCTTTTCCATTGAGGAAGGAAAAACCTTTGGTCTGGTGGGAGAATCTGGATGTGGCAAAACTACCACCGGAAAAACCATTTTGCGGATATTGAAGGCAACGGATGGTGAAGTGATTTACCAAGGAAAGAATACCTTGAAGATGTCCGATAAGGAGTATGCAAAGATAAAACGCCAGTTGCTACTTATCTTCCAGGATCCTTATGGGTCTTTGGATCCACGGCAGACTGCTTTTTCCATTGTGAAAGAAATGTATGAAGCAGACGGAAAACCGCATACCAAGAAAGAGAGCGATAAACGCGTTAAAGAACTATTCCGTCAGGTTGGTCTGCCAGAGGAAATGGGCGACCGTTATCCCCATGAGATGAGTGGCGGTCAGCGGCAACGTCTGGGTATTGCTCGTGCGCTTTCCTGCAATCCCAAGATTATCGTGTGTGATGAGCCTGTTTCCGCACTGGATGTTTCCATCCAGGCGCAGGTCATAAACCTGTTTAAAAAGCTCCAGCGTGAGCTTGGGCTGACATATATTTTCATCGCCCATGACTTGGCCGTAGTACGCCATATTGCGGACAAGATTGCCATAATGTACCTTGGGCGAATTGTGGAAACCATGGATGCTGAGGAACTTGCCGAGGAGCCAATGCACCCATACTCCATTGCACTGCTGTCTGCCGTGCCTGAAGTGGATTATGACCTGGAGCGGGGTAAGGAACGTATCATGCTGGAGGGAGAAATTCCCAGTCCAATTCATGCACCGTCTGGATGCTCCTTCCATCCAAGATGCCCGTATGCAACGGATCTTTGTAAGCAGGAATGTCCTTCATTAAAGGAGATTAAGCCGGGGCATATGGTTGCCTGTCACAATATTGATAAAGTGAGGAGATAAAAAATGCCGCCTGTAAAAACATTACGAAAAATGCTCAAAGAAGGGGAGTTTGTCTGGGCTCCCTGTGTATATGACTGTGTCAGCGCCCGTTGTGCAGAGATTGTTGGCTATAATGCTGTGCTGCTTTCCAGCTGTGAGATGGATTTTGCATTAAATGGTATTCCCGCTGGGCTTGCAAACTGGGAGGAGTATATCTGGGTTGCCGGCAGGATTGCTCAGTCTACAAAGATACCTCTGATTGTGGATGGAGATAACCTTGGTGGAACGCCGATGCAGGTATACCGCAACGCAAAGCGCCTGGCACAGGCAGGTGTTCAGGCAATATCCGTGGAGGATACTATTGGCAATGGTATTAACTGCGGCTATCACTATGCAAGTGGTGAAGGCTTTTTGACGGCAGAAGAATGGGCAACAAACGTTCGTGCTGCCGTGGATGGCGTTGCAGGAACTGACTGCATGATTATTGCACGTACGGACTGTAAGGGCGGCGGTGCCGAAGAAACCGGTGATTATGCTTTTGAGGGGATGGGACTTGAGGAAGCAATTCACAGGGCAATCCTTGGTCATGAAGCCGGTGCGGAAATCACCATGATTCAGAATATTTGCCATGCGGACTGTAAGGATGAGTGCATGGAAATTGTGAAGCGTGTGCCGGGGTATAGGTTCTATCCAGATATCCATGCTTCTGGTAACAAGAGCGACGTCACGCTGGAGGAACTCAAGGAGTGGGGCTTCCATCTGGTATCCAACCATGCAGCCATGAAGGGCGCTACAAAGGGTATGCTGGAGTACTTATATAAAAACTATGAGAACAGGAATTCGGTTTACTCTGAAAACGATGAATTTTATGGCCTCGGTCATGTGTTTACCCCCTTTGTATTTGAAGAGTGGATTGAGCGTGACCAGAACTTTATGCAATACAGGGAAGATTTGATGAAAAAGAAAAAATGAAGCCGATATTTTATCCACAGGTTCCCCATAATGCAAAAAAATGGATAGCCGTTGCATATGATTATATTTCGGCATTGGTTGCAGAACGCTGTGGTATGCAGGGGATTTTGTTAGGCCTTGATGCGGTGAAGGAAAGCCTTTATGGCACACGGGCAGCGGAAGTATCCTTTGATACACTGCTGCAGCTGGTGAGTAATCTCCATACTGCTACTGCTCTTGAAATTTATGTAGAGCTGCCAGTAACCTGTGATGATTGCCCTGACTCTGTGCGCTATCGGGCAGAACGCCTGAAAATAGCAGGGGCAAAGGGAATTGCTATTGCACAGATGACATCGCTGGAGCGCTGGAAAAAGCAGTTGGCTTCTGTGGCAGAGTGTGGTCTTGTTGCAATAGCCTTCGTAAAGAAAGTAGATAAAGCAGCGTTGCAGACACTTGTTTTGGATGAGCAGATTTTCGTTCTTGCCGCTGATTTTGCGGGGGTGAAGAGGAACGAAAGATGTGTGCTGTATTGCAATGATGTAGATGCCTGCACATCGATAGCGGCTATGGCTGACCAATGCGTCCTGGATTTTGCATTAACAGGAACGCAGGAAGGCCTCTGTCTGTTTGCTGCGCACACCATGAAGGACAGGAATACCGTATTCCATGACCAGCACGATTTTGATGGGGATCTGAATGGTCATGATTACCATGAAATATTTGACTTTGGCAATAGATGGATTGCTATGGAGGACTCCTTTATAGATACAGAAAGGAGACTAAAGTCATGATATTGAAGGAACAGTTAGGGAAACAACAGGTATTCTGTCCTTGCATCTATGACTGTATCACTGCAAAGGTTGCGGAGGACTCCGGATTTGGTGCAGCACTGGTAAGTGGAGGCGGAATTGCCTATAGCTGGCTGGGACTGCCTGATCTTGCCATGCTGACGGCTGATGATATCGTACGGGCAACCGAGAGAATTGCTGCTTGTGTAAAAATTCCGTTGGTTGTGGATACAGATGATGGCTACGGGGAAAGTCCTGTCGTGGTATACCGGACGGTGAAGCGTCTTGCAGAAGCTGGTGCCCAGGCGGTTACCATTGATGATTCTACAGGAATCAGAGGCTTTGAACGATATATCTATGCGGATATGGTCGGCAAGTCCTATTATCAGAGGGTCGTTTCCAGGAAAGCGTGGTTAACGAAAATTGTTGCAGCGGTGGAAGCCTGTAAGGGGACAGATTGCTTTGTGATAGCAAGAACGGAGTGTTACTCGCAATATGGAAAAGAGGAAATGCGGCAAAGGCTGGTTCTGTCCCGCAAGGCAGGGGCGATGATGACCCTTGTGTGTGACGGGATGGAAAACGAACAGGATGCCCACGAAATAGCTGCGTATGACGGCGGATGGAAGATGTGGCCGGATTACTATTCTGTAGATGGGAAGCCATCAGCGGATATCGATGCTTTAAAGGAAATGGATTTTAACCTGGTTACGATGCACGTGTTTGAGAAAGCGGCATTATATGGCATGTTTGCCAAGGGTAAAAAGTTTATCGAGGTATTGAAATGAGCAAAAAGAAATTCAGTGAAAAACAGTTTGCTGTGCTGGCAATCCTCGCCATGGAGTTTAATGGCCTCGCCATGAGTGCAGTCAGTCCGGCCCTTGCGGATATTGGTCGGGCATTTCCCAATGTGCCGCAGATGTTTATGTCTATACTGTCTACCCTGCCAGCGCTTATGTGCATTCCGGTTTCCGTGTTTGCAACAGGGCTGATTGGCAAGAGAATCACGTTCCGTAATCTTGCTATTATTGGTGTGGCGTTACAGTTGCTTGGCGGGCTGATGCCTATAATTTCTCAGACTTTTTATGAAATCCTGATTTGGCGCTGTATTTTCGGTATTGGCATGGGTATTATGGCCCCTATGGGATCAGCATTGATGTTTGCCGTGTTTACAAAGGAAGAGGCGGAAATTCAGTCTAGCAGGGATACCATGGTGGCAAGTGTTGGGGCAGTGGTGTATCAACTCTTTGGTGGCATTCTGTGCGCTCAGTTTGGCTGGCGTAATACATTCTTTATTTACGCTCTTCTTATTCCTACTCTGACACTGACAATGATAGGCTTTGCGAAAATCAAACTGGCAAATGAAAAGTTTCTGTTGAAAGGATCAGCAGAGAAAGATAATAAGCCAAAGGTGAAGCAACGCTACGGCACCGCTTTTTACGGGTGGTGTGCGCTATATGCATTGTATTGTATCTTATTTTATCCGCTGGTTACCGATTCTTCTGTGATTGTGCTAAATAACAGCTATGGCACGGCAGACTCGGTCTCCATCATTCTGTCTGTGTATACACTATTTGGTGTGTTGGGGGGCTTATCTATCAATCTAAGAAGGTGCGGGAAATGAATTCCAAGATATTTGCTCCAATTTTTGCGATTGGGGCTATAGCATTTGCTGTCATCACTGCTGCAAAGAATGTGCTCGCCATGACTATCGGAGCTGCCATTTTTGGCATTGGTTATGGAATGTTCACAGCAGCCATTGTAATCTTTGCTGGCTATTCTGTGCCTAAGGAACTCCGTATGGGGGTTATGGCAAGGATGCTTATTTTTACCGGTATCGGTGAATTTGTTTCTGCTTTTGTCATGGAGTTTGTGAAGACCACCGTTTTCCACTCCACTTACGAGCGTTTTAGCTTTTTGTTCAGTGCAATTGTGCTGGTGATTCTTGCCGTGGTATTTCTTATCAAGCCCAACAGCAAGCAGTTCCCCACGGATGTGTTCGTCAAATAAAAAGTAACGCAAAAGGGCACCAAAAAGTTCGCAGCATCAACATCGGGTGGGGAGTAGGAAGTGGTTTACAGGTAAGCAGGGTTTGTCTATGTGTGAATAATACGATAATGCACAATATACCATTCCGACAGCCGGGAAACCCCTGCTAACTGCACGTACATGCACAAAGTTGAGGTTACCGATAAGGATACCCTGCTCCAGGCCGTAGCACGCGACTATGTCTGCGCCGAGTATAAGGACGGATACCGGAGCAACGATAACTTCCTCGGCTCAGACTGCCTGCCGGTGGACTGTGACAACGATCACAGCGATGATCCGGAAGCATGGGTCTACCCGTCCGACGTTGCAAACGCGTTCCCCGGCGTGGCGTTCGCGGTCCATTACAGTCGGAACCACATGAAGATGAAAGCGGGCAAAGCAGCAAGACCGAAGTTCCATGTATTCTTCTCCATCGCTCGCGTCACGGATGCCGGTCAGTACAGTGAACTGAAGAAGCTGGTGAATACGATCTTCCCGTACTTCGATACCAAGGCGCTCGACGCTGCCCGGTTCTTCTTCGGAACACAGAAACCGCAGGTCGAGATCTTCGACGGGCCAATGACGCTCTCCACATTTCTTGCAGACGATGATTTCGACGCTGATCTGGATTCCGGCAGTTACGGTGACATCGTGATCCCGGAAGGCAGCCGCAACGCTACCCTCTCGCACTACGCCGGTCGCATCCTGAAGCGGTTCGGGAACACGGAAGAAGCGCATACCCATTTCGAGGAAGTGGCCGCCTGCTGCCAGCCGCTGCTGGAACCAGCAGAGCTCTACACGATCTGGCGCAGCGCACAGCGGTTCTATGAAAAGATCGCCTCGCAGGACGGGTATATCCCGCCGGAGCAGTACAACCAGGACCTGCAGCTCAAGCCAACCGACTACTCCGACGTCGGTCAGGCCACCGTGCTCTCGAGGGAATACGAGGACCGCCTCCGCTACTCGCCCTCGACGGACTTTCTCGTCTACAACGGACGGTTCTGGGAGGAGTCCAAGCCCAAGGCGCAGGCCATCGCGCAGGAGCTCACTTCCCGGCAGCTGGACGAGGCCGATACCGAGATCAAGAAGGCGACCGATGAGCTCATGAAGAACGGTGCATGGGAGCTCTTGGCATCCATGGGTCCGAAGAAAGCAGCGGCGGTGTTCAACGCGGAACAGGCAAGGTCCTACCAGAAGTATGAGAACGCGACCACGTACCGGAACTTTGCCATCAAACGCAGGGACTCGAAGTACATCGCTGCCGCCATGAAGGAAGTGCACCCCATGGTCGAAATCGATCAGAAGGCGCTGGATGCGGACGAGTATCTGCTGAACACACCGTATGCCACATACGATCTTCGTGTCGGGCTCTCCTCCGCGCAGGATCATAACGCGTCGGACCTGATCACAAAGCAGACCACCGTCGACCCGTCGGATGAGGGCATGGAGATCTGGGAGGATGCGCTTTCCACCTTCTTTTGCGGCGACAAAGACCTCATCCGCTATGTGCAGGATATCGCCGGGCTCTCTGCCATCGGCAAGGTCTGCGTCGAGGGGCTCATCATCGCATACGGAGAAGGCCGGAACGGAAAGTCTACAGTATCCATATGTCTGCGTTATCACAGTCTGAGATGTATGGGGATGGAACAACGGAGCCCCTGTCCGTTGACTTAATATCCCTGAACAGGCGAAAGGAACATCTTGGAAGATGTACAGCCACAGAGATGTTCGAAAGAATATGGAACGGAGGCATGCCGGGGCACAGAAGTGGCAAATACAGAGACCGGGATGTTTTCTACAGTTCTTATATTCAAACCTACATCAACCGTGATGTTACGGATATGATTCCGGGTGTGGACAAACTGCTTTTTGCCGATTTTATCAGAGCGGCTGCCTGCCGTGCCGGGCAGATGCTGAACGTGCATGATATTGCACAGGATATAGGCGTTTCAGATGATACTGCGAGAAGATGGCTTCAGGTACTGGAAAAGTCGGAAGTGATCTTCTATTTGAGACCCTATTCCAATAATCTTTTGAAACGGACAATCAAGACGCCGAAGATGTATTTCTTCGATACGGGACTCGTTGCTTATCTTACGAAGTATTCGAGCCCGGAAATCCTGATGAATGGAGCCATGAATGGCGCAATCTTGGAAAACTATACGGTAAATGAGATACGGAAAACATGGCTGAACAGCGCAAAAGAATGCCTGCTTTACTATTATCGTGACAAGGACACCAACGAGATCGATATGGTGATCGAAGCGGATGGAGAACTTCATCCTTTGGAAATCAAGAAAAGCACGAACCCGGGAACGGAACTGGTATCTGCCTTTACTGTTCTGGACAAAGGTTCAGTTCCAAGAGGAACGGGTGCAATCCTTTGCCTGAGAGAAGACCTTTCGGCAATCGATCGGAGCACATTCATCCTCCCGATTTGGATGATATGAGCATAATGCACATGAGATCCATGGTTTTTGCATATATTTTGGCTTGTTATATGCAGAACAAGTTGATGTAAGTAACAAGATTCCCTTAACGTGATAAAGATTCCCTTAAAAACGATGGAAAAATAAGGGAAACGATCAACAATTAATGAGCATCTGTGAGAGCAGGTGCTTTTTTATGCCCAAAAGGAGGTAATACATGAGCATTTTCAGCGGATTGTTCAAATCAAGGGACAAGCCTGTGAACCGGACGCCCGGCAGCAGTTTTGCCTTTTACATGGGCGGGAGCTCCTCCGGCAAGATCGTAAACGAGCGCAGCGCCATGCAGATGACGGCGGTGTACGCCTGCGTGCGTATCCTGTCGGAAGCGATCGCAGGACTCCCGCTGCACCTTTACCGGTATAAGGAGGACGGCGGCAAAGAGAAGGCGACGGGTCACCCGCTGTACCTGCTGCTGCATGATGAACCGAACCCGGAGATGAGTTCGTTCGTGTTCCGGGAAACACTCATGACGCACCTGCTGCTCTACGGCAACGCCTACGCACAGATCATCCGGAACGGCAAAGGCGAGATCGTCGGTCTCTACCCGCTCATGGCAAACAAGATGAGCGTGAACCGGGACACCAATGGCCGGTTGTACTACCAGTACCAGCGTTCTTCGGACGAGGCGCATACGACTAAGGGTGACCTGGTCGTGCTCATGCCGTCGGACGTACTGCACATCCCCGGGCTCGGATTTGACGGGCTGGTTGGATACTCGCCCATCGCCATGGCCAAAAACGCCATCGGCCTTGCGATCGCTACGGAGGAGTACGGCAGCAAGTTTTTTGCAAACGGTGCCGCGCCTTCCGGCGTGCTGGAGCATCCGGGCACGATCAAGGACCCGGCAAAGGTCCGCGATGCATGGATGAGCCAGTTCGGAGGCAGCTCCAATTCCGGGAAGATCGCTGTGCTGGAAGAAGGCATGAAGTACACGCCAATCTCCATTTCTCCGGAGCAGGCACAGTTCCTCGAGACGCGCAAATTCCAGATCAACGAGATAGCTCGAATCTTCAGGGTCCCGCCGCATATGGTTGGAGACCTTGAGAAGTCGAGCTTTTCCAATATAGAGCAGCAATCCCTTGAGTTCGTAAAGTACACGCTCGACCCATGGGTCGTGAGATGGGAGCAGTCGATCCAGCGTTCTCTGCTATTGCCTTCGGAGAAGCAGAGGTACTTCGTGAAATTCAATGTGGAAGGCCTGCTCCGGGGCGACTACCAGAGCCGGATGTCCGGGTACGCCACGGCAAGACAGAACGGATGGATGAGCGCAAACGACATCCGGGAACTGGAGAACCTCGACCGCATATCCGAAGAAGATGGCGGCGATCTCTATCTCGTAAACGGCAACATGCTCCCACTTTCCAAGGCGGGTGCTTTTGCAAATACCGAATCCGATGGAAAGGAGGACGGAACCAATGAAGAACAGGAAGTTCTGGAACTGGATAAACCAGGCGGACGAAAGCGCTCCGGGAGAGAGAGTTCTTGAGCTCTACGGCACGATTGCCGAGGAAAGCTGGTTTGACGACGACATCACACCCGCCATGTTCAAAGATGAGCTCTTTTCCGGCAGCGGCCCGATCACCGTCTGGATCAATTCACCCGGCGGCGACTGTATCGCGGCAAGCCAGATCTACACCATGCTCATGGACTACAAGGGCGACGTCACGGTCAAGATCGACGGCGTTGCGGCTTCCGCTGCGTCCGTTGTCGCTATGGCCGGAACGAAAGTGCTGATCGCACCGACCGCGCTCATGATGATCCATAACCCGGCGACAATGGCATTTGGCGATCATGCGGACATGGAAAAAGCAATCGACATGCTCTCCGAGGTCAAGGAAAGCATCATCAACGCGTATGAACTGAAGACCGGGCTTTCCCGGGTGCAGCTTTCCCACATGATGGACGACACCACGTGGATGAATGCAAAGCGGGCCGTGGAGCTTGGCTTTGCGGACGGCATCCTCATGGATGAAAAGCACAGTACCGATGCCGAGGGCTATGCGTTCTCCGCTTCTGCGGTGGAACGGGTTCTGATCAACAAGATCTCCGGCAAACGCAAGCCGGAGCCGAAACCTGCCGGACGATCCGTACAGGAACTGAAGGCTGAACTCTACAAAAAACTACTGTAACAGGAGGATTCTTTTCATGAACATTACTGAACTTCGCAACAAGAGAGCCGCTCTGTGGAACACCATGGAAGGTTTTCTCAACACCCACAGAAACGATATGGGCGTGCTGTCCGCCGAGGACGATGCGACCTATTCCAAGATGGAAGCGGAACTCGATGCCCTGACCAACGAGGTCAAGCGCATGGAGCGCCGTGACGCGCATGAGGCCGAACTAAACAAGCCCATGAGCGAGCCCCTGACCGCCGCTCCCGAAAAGACGGCGCAGATGGACAGGAAGTCCGGCAGAGCGTCGGATGCGTATAAGGAGGACTTCGGTCGCCACCTCCGCGGTAAGACCCTGCTCCACAACGTGCTCTCCACGACCCCTGGTCAGGACGGCGGATTCCTTGTTCCGACGGATTTTGAGCATAACATTGTGGCTGCGCTGGACGAGGAGAACGTGATCCGTCGCCTTGCCAAGGTCATCACCACGCAGCATGAGCGTAAGGTCCCCGTGGCGGTCGGCCACTCCACCGCACAGTGGACTGCTGAGAACGCTGCCTACACCGAGAGCAATCCCACCTTCGGCCAGAAGCAGATCGACGCGTTCAAGCTCACCGATCTCTGCCGTGTCAGCGTGGAACTGCTGCAGGACTCCGAGTTCGACATCGAGGACTACCTCATCCGTGAGTTCGCCCGTGCGTTCGGCATCGCCGAAGAGCAGGCGTTCTGCGTCGGCACCGGTACCAACCAGCCCACCGGCATCTTCACCGCGAACGGCGGTACCGTCGGCGTCACCGCTGCCAGCCAGACCGCGATCACTGCGGACGAGGTCATCAGCCTCGTGTACGCGCTGAAGTCCCCGTACCGCAGGAACGCCAAGTTCCTCATGAACGACGCTACGGTCTCCATTCTCCGCAAGCTGAAGGACGGCAACGGCGCGTATCTCTGGCAGCCCTCCGTACAGGCGGGTCAGCCGGATAAGCTGCTGGGCTACGAGCTCTACACGAGTCCGTACGTTCCCGCCGTCGCTTCCGGTGCGCTGACCATCGCGTTCGGTGATTTCAAGAATTACTGGATCGGTGACCGTGCGGGCCGTACCGTGCAGAGGCTCAATGAGCTCTACGCCACCAACGGCCAGATCGGTTACGTTGCGACCGAGCGTGTGGACGGCAAGGTCATCTTGCCTGAAGCGATTCAACTTCTGCAGCAGGCGTAAGGAGGTGACGGGATATGGTAGGATGGGCACCGACACTGCAACCGCCCGAGCCGACCGGGCATAACACTCTGAACTACACCGAACAGGGCGGTGAAGTAACGCACATCGGTGGAACGCTTGTCATTGAAGAGGGAGCCGAGGTTGAAGGGCTTCCTCTTCCTTTCACCCCTGCAGCAGGTCAGGAAGAAAGCACAGCTACTACGGTGACCGCTTTGAAGGAGGACTTTAACGCGCTTCTTGTCAAATTGAAGGCGGCTGGTCTGATGCATGAAATCGAAAAATAACAGGAGGCGGCAGAAATGAACACGCTGCTTGAAAAAGTAAAAGCAAATCTGATCCTTGGTCATTCGGTAGACGATGAACTGCTTCTGATGTACATCTCTGCCGCCGTTTCCTATGCGGAAAGCTACCAGCACATCGAGGCGGGCTACTACTCCACCCACGATATGCCGCCGACCACAGAACAGGCGGTCATCATGCTTGCCTCCCATTTCTACGAATCCCGCGATGGGTCCACGGGTGGATTCTTCGCGGATCGTCCGGAGGCGGCAAAGCAGGTATGGCACACGGTCAACCTACTCCTGCGCCTTGACAGGGATTGGAAGGTGTGAGCATGAGCTTTGGCAGAATGAACCGGCGGGCAAGCATTATAGAAGAAATCGTAGATAAGAACAGCGAGGGTTTCGCGTCCAAACAGGATGTGACCCTCGCTTCTGTTCCTATGTACCGGGAAGGCAGGCATGGCTCGGAGCGCTGGGCAAACCTTGCCACGTTCTCCGAAGCGACGGATCTGTTCCAGTTCCGGGCGATCCCCGATGTGACCGTTACGACCTGCCAGCACATCCTGTGCGACGGCGAACGGTTCGACATCATCTCAGTGGAGAACGTTGGCGGCAGAGGCATGTACATCGAAGTGCTGGCAAAAAAGGTGGTGAGTTCCCGTGGCTAAAGCAGATATCCAAATGCCGGAGAACTTCCTGAAAAGCATCCGGCGCCTCGGCTCCGAAGAGGACCGGATCGCAGAAAGCGTTCTGGAAGCCGGTGCCGAGATCGTTGAAACGAACGTCCGTTCCCGGCTTTCCGGGGTGATCGGCAGCGGGACGAAACTCCCCTCCCGGTCAACGGGGCAACTGCTCTCTTCGCTTGGCGTTTCCACAGTAAAGCTCGACCGCAGCGGGAACCACAACATCAAGGTCGGCTTTGCGGAACCGCGCTCCAGGGGCAAGAGCAATGCGAAGATTGCGAACATCCTCGAGTACGGGCGTCACGGACAGCCTGCAAAGCCGTTTCTGAAACCGGCGAAAACAGCGTCCAAGGCTGCATGCATTGAAGCGATGCGGCAGAAGTTCGATGAGGAGGTACAGAAGCTATGAGCATACTGGAAGACCTGACCGCTCTGCTTCCCGTGCTGGATGTTCCTATGGAAACCGGCGTGTTTTCCAACATGGCTCCGGACCAGTATCTTGTGATCGTACCGCTTTCGGACAGCTTTGACCTGCACGCGGATAACCAGCCCGGCGTGGATATTCAGGAAGCGCGGCTCTCCCTGTACTCGAAAGGCAGTTATACGGCTGTGAAGAACCGGCTGGTCCGGCTGCTGGTCAAAAGCGGATACACCATTACCGACCGGCAATACTTAGGCTTCGAGCCTGAATCCGGCTACCACCACTACACCGTGGATGTGGCCCAATACTACGAATATGAAACGGAGGAACGATAAATGGCAACAATCGGCCTTGATAAACTCTATTACGCACCGATCACGGAAGACGCGAACGGTGACGAAACCTACGGAACGCCTGCGGTCCTTGCAAAAGCGATCTCGGCAGAGCTTTCCGTTGAACTGAACGAAGCGATCCTCTACGCGGACGACGGTGCTGCGGAGGTCGTGAAGGAATTCAAGTCCGGCACGCTCTCCCTCGGCATTGACGACATCGGAGCGGAAATCGCAAGCGCTCTTAGCGGCGCTACCATTGATAAGAACGGCGTAGTCATCTCCGGCTCGGACGATGGCGGCGATCCTGTCGCTGTGGCGTTCCGTGCAAGGAAATCGAACGGAAAGTACCGCTATTACTGGCTGTACCGCGTCAAGTTCGGTATCCCGGCCACCAACCTGCAGACGAAGGGCGATTCGATCAGTTTCCAAACGCCTACCATCGAAGGCACGATCATGCGCCGCAACAAGGTGGACTATAACGATAACCATCCTTGGAAGGCTGAGGTTACCGAAGGTACTGAAGGCGTAAGCTCGGCAGTAATCAGCTCTTGGTATACAGCAGTGTACGAGCCGGACAACCCTTCCCCGGCTTCATCCTGAGTTGATGGAGGCAATATATGGAAAACGATCGCAGTGCATTCATTAACATTGGCGGGGATGAGTACGAGCTCATTCTGACTACGAAAGCCACCAGGGAGATCGCTGGCAGATACGGCGGTCTTGAGAATCTCGGGGATAAGCTTTTAAAGGGCGAAAACTTTGAGATGGCGATCAGCGAGATCGTGTGGCTCATCACGCTTCTGGCCAATCAGAGCATTCTGATCTACAACCTGAAACATGCAGATAAACCGAAGCATGTCCTCACAACGGACGAGGTCGAGCTTTTGACGGTGCCTTCCGATCTTGGCGAATATAAGACGGCCATCACGGAAGCGTTGTATCGCGGCACGAAACGAAACATCGAAAGCGAGACAAACTCAAAAAACGCGCAAGTCGGGTAAGCGACGAAGAGTTGTTTACCCGGCTGCTTTATTTCGGCATCGCTCAGCTTCATCTGACGCAGGATGAGGTCTGGACGATGCCTTTTGGCTTATTGCTGGACCTGTTCGAATGCCACAAGCAGTACAACGGGCTGGCGGAGCCCAAGCGGGAGCATTTCATTGACGACATTATCCCGGACGGGATCTAAGGAAAGGAGGCGGTCCATATGGCGGACAATTTCGGATTGAAGATCGGTCTGGAAGGCGAAAAAGAGTTCAAGAAAGCGCTGGCGGACATCAACTCCTCCTTCAAGGTCCTCGGGTCCGAGATGAAGCTGGTCGCGTCCCAGTTCGATAAGAACGACAAATCGGTCGACGCGCTCACCTCCCGGAACACGGTCCTGAACAAGGAGATCGAAGCACAGAAGCAGAAGATCGAGGTCCTACGCGCCGCGTTGCAGAATGCAGCAGAGTCCTTTGGCGAGAACGACCGCCGGACGCAGGCGTGGCAGATTCAGCTGAACAATGCGGAAGCGGCGCTGAACGACATGGAGCGTGAGCTTGCCGATAACAATGCGGCCTTGGATGAAGCCAACGCCGGATACGGTCGAGCCGAAGATGCGCTGGACGGCATGGATCGGGAGATGGACAACGTCACCGACAGCGCAGACGACATGGGTGACGAGATCGACGAAGCCGGGGACGCCGCCAAGGATTCCGAGAGCAAGTTCGAGAGTCTTGGCAACGTTTTGAAAACGGTCGGAGCCGCCATGGGTGCGGTGCTCGTTGCCGCAGGTGCTGCCGCCGTGAAGCTGGGCAAAGAGGTCATCTCCGCTTTTGCGGATTACGAGCAGCTGGTCGGCGGTATCGACACCCTGTTCAAGGATTCCTCCGGGAAACTGCAGGAGTATGCCGAGGGCGCGTACAAGACGGCGGGGCTCTCGGCCAACGAGTATATGGAGACGGTCACGTCCTTCTCAGCCAGCCTGATCTCCTCCCTTGGCGGAGACACGGAAAAGGCGGTCCAGTACGCGGACATGGCCATTACGGATATGTCGGACAACGCCAACAAGATGGGTTCCGATATGTCCGCGATCCAGTCGGCCTATCAGGGGTTTGCCAAGCAGAACTACACCATGCTGGACAACCTGAAGCTGGGCTACGGCGGCACGAAGACTGAGATGGAGCGTCTGCTCAAGGATGCGCAGGCGATCTCGGGCATCGAGTACAACATTGACTCGTATGCGGATGTGGTCGAGGCAATCCATGTGATCCAGACGAGCATGGACATCACCGGCACCACTGCAAAAGAAGCCGAGCACACGATCTCCGGGTCCGTCAACTCCATGCAGGGTGCGATCAAGAACCTGATCACCGGCTTTGGCCGTGCGGACGCGGACATGGGCAAGCTCTGCAAGGACGTGATCGACGCCTTCAAGAGCGTGGTCAAGAATATCACGCCCGTGATCCAAAACATCGTAGCCGCGCTGCCCTCTGTGGCCGGAGCGTTGATCGAAGCGGTCGGAGAACTGCTCCCCGTGCTGCTGCAGACAGTGACGGGGCTCTTTTCCAAGGTGTTGACCACTATTGTGAAGCTGCTTCCGAGCCTGATCCCTGCAGTGGTGCAGGCGATCATGACGATCGTGAACGCGATTATAGAAAACCTGCCGCTGATTATTGACGCAGCGGTCCAGATGATCGCAGCCCTGGTTCAGGGAATCGCTGACGCACTGCCCACACTGATCCCTGCTGCGGTGCAGGCGATCGTGACCATTGTGCAGGGACTGATCGAGAACCTGCCCATGATCCTCGATGCGGCGCTGCAGCTCGTTGAGGGACTGGTGCAAGGCATTATCGATGCGCTCCCGGTCCTGATCGAAGCACTGCCGGAGATCATTCTGGCGATCGTCAATTTTCTCCTCGATTCCATTCCGGAGATCATCGATGCGGGGATCAAACTGCTGACCTCACTGGTGAACGCGCTGCCGCAGATCATAGCGAAGATCGTCGAGGCGATCCCGAAGATCATTGACGGCATCATCAAGGCAGTCATAGGTGCGATCCCGCAGATCATTCAGGCTGGCATCAAGCTTCTGATAGCACTCATTCAGGCGCTGCCAGAGATTATTACCACCATCGTGAAAGCCATTCCGGAGATCGTTTCCGGTATCGTGGACGCGTTCATCGGGAACATCGACAAGATCATTCAGTCAGGCGTCGAGCTCTTTATAGCCCTGATAGAGAACCTGCCCACGATCATTGCGGAGATCGTAAAGGCCGTGCCGAAGATCGTAACCGGCATCGTGGACGCGATCGTTGGCCTCACCAGCAAGATGGCAGACGCCGGTGCAAGCCTGCTCAAAGGCCTGTGGAATGGCATCAGCAACACGGCAAATTGGCTGTGGAACAAGGTCAAAGGCTGGGCAAACGGCCTGCTCAAGAACATCAAAGGTCTCTTGGGTATCCACTCCCCGTCCACGGTGTTTGCCGGAATCGGTGAGAACATGGGCCTCGGTCTTGGCGAAGGCTTTGTCGACGCCATGGAGGATGTGGAGAAGGAGATGCAAAAGGCGATCCCGACCGACTTCGATCTGGAGCCGGTGCGTGCTGCGGCGAACTTCGATGCATCTGCGGTGCTGCTCTCTGCGAACCTGTCCGTTTCCGCTACGGTTTCGGCTATGTTCGACCTTATGAAAGCATACCTGCCTCAGCTGGGTGTAAGGCAGATCGTGACGGATACCGGCGCTGTGATCGGGTGGCTGGCCCCTGAAATGGACAATGCACTCGGGCAGATGCAGAAGCTGAAAGTGAGGTACGCATGAGCTATATCCTGTTTGGAAACAAGAACACACATACGGATTACGGGCTCATCGTTGCCCCGTATGAGATCCCCATGCCCACGGTGCAGACGAACTTCGTACCCGTTCCCGGGCGAGACGGGTCGTTGGACCTGACAGAGGCTTTTGATGCGATCAGGTTCAACGACCGTATCATCCTTCTGACCCTGTACGCGACCGGAGAATACGACACACGGGTCTCCGCTTTCGTGAACGCTGTCCACGGCAAACGGATGCAGATCGTATTCAGCAAAGACCCGAATTATTACTACACGGGCCGTGTGGATGTGACATCCATATCAAAGCGCGACGGGTATTGCGAGATTGCCGTCACCATCACGGCAGAGCCGTTCAAAATGGATAAGCAGGAAACGACTGTTACCGTGACCGGCAATGGGACCGCGATTCTGAGAAACGCAAGGATGCCGGTCGTCCCGTTCGTGAGCAATACGGAGCAGGCTACATTGACATTCACTGCTTCCGGGAACACGGTGCGTCTGCAGATGTCCCCGGGCGGCCATTTGAACGGCCAAATGTACCTGCCCGGTGATGAAACAAGGTCTGTGACGGTCGAGTCCACAGGGACGACCATCTTCACATTCCGGAAAGGACGGCTATGATCTATACCATGTATTCGGATTCGGACATCCTGTATGATCCGAAGTTCCCCAGATATCTTGTTATCGACCCGATTCTTGACCTCTCCGTCAACGAACCGGGTCTTTTAACGTTTTCAGTCCCGGACACTCACCCGGCAGCGTCTCGGATACGGAAGCTGGTTAGCTGGATCAAGGTGTACCGTGACGGGCGGGTGATTTTCAGAGGCCGGGTCATTAAGGACGAGCGGAACCTGTCTGGACAGACGAAGTATACCGCCGAAGGGTGCCTTGCCTATCTCATTGATAGCGTATGCGACCCGTATGAGTTCACTGGAACACCTGCGGAGTTCTTCGCGTTTCTGATCAACCGGCATAACGCATCCGTTTCTGCAAACCAGCAGTTCCTGATCGGAAACTGCACGGTGACGTCGGACTCGGAGCTTGAGTCGCATTCCGTACTTTACGACTCCACATGGCAGGTGCTGAAAGAGCGGCTCGTCAAACGGTATGGCGGATACCTTTACGTCACGTACAACTATCTGGAAAAACCGGTCCTGAACTGGCTGGCGGACCCGCCGGACACTTCGACACAGACGATCCGGTTCGGGGAGAATCTGATCGACATCGCTGTCACAAAGGACGCCGATGAAACCTACACGGCCTGTGTCCCGCTGGGCGCACGGATGTCGTCGATCGATCCGGCGTATGAATCGGACGCCCGGCTCACAGTCGCTGACGTTAACGACGGTGATCCGCACCTGATCGATTCTGCAAACGCTGCGATTTACGGAACCATCTACGCACCGATGTCACTCACCACGTGGGACACGATCAAAACGCCAACGAACCTGCTCCAGAAAGGCTTGGCGTGGCTGGCCTCCTCCGGGGCGAGGCTGAAGGAGACGATCTCGCTCACAGCCGTGGACCTGCATTCGCTGGATGCGGATGTCGAGTGCTTCCAGTTCCTCGACCGGGTGATCGTGACCTGCGGGGATATCTGTCCGCAGGCGGAGTTCGTGTTGACGAAGATGACGATCCCGCTGCAGGACCCGACGAACATGCGGATCACGCTGGGTGACAGCCGGATCTCGCTCGTTACGGAGAATACGGGCAAGATCGCAGACGCGGTCGATCGCATCGAGAGCATTGAGGCGGATTATGTGACAAACAGTGAAGCGACCGAGATCGTGCAGCACGAGATTACAAACAACACCAGCATCCTGCAGTCGGCACAGCAGATCCTGCTTTCTGCGCTTGAGGACTATGTGACAACCTCCGACTTCAATGCACTACAAAGCTCGATTGAAACGACCCTGTCCGTTATGGCCGGGACGATCGAAGCGAACTTCACCGAAACGACATCGGACATCTCTACCCTCAACGGGGATGTTTCTCAGCAATTTGAGGTGATCCGGGGGTTCATCCGCATGATCGCATCGGGCATCGTGATCGGCAAGAGCACATCGCAGATCAAGCTCAAGCTGGAGAACGACATCCTTTACTTTTTCACAGGCGACGAGGACTCCGTTTCCACGGAAAACGCGATCGCGTACTTCTCTTCCGGAAAGCTGTACGTGAACACCGTACAGATCCTGACGGGTATGCGCATCGGGCCGTTCGCGTGGATGCCGGAGTCGGACAACCTGAACTTTAAGTTACTGGAGTGATGATATGGCAACAATTTCTACCCCGATCCATTCGGGATACACGATCATAAACGGGTCCATCTCAGGCGGCTCTTCTTCCAAGATTGGCACATGGATGGAGTATAAGGTGGTATCTCAGTCGATTACAAACAATACCTCTACAATACGGTTCTATGTGTTTGTTGCGACCCTGTCCGGCTCTTATAACGTCTACGCCAACAACCATTCGGGCACGAACCGTGGTGCCATGTCGGTCACGGTCGGCGGGTCTACGGTCTATACCCGTGAAAAGAACGGCTTTGCAACCGGTACGGCAGTATCTGCAAGCAACTATACGACCCAGTACAGCACAGGATACAGCAGCGCGTCCGGAAAACCGTTCCTGACGGTCCTGACCGACAACGCATCAACGGAAGCAGCGGCTTATGGCGAGTGCACGGTCACTCACAACGCAGACGGTACTAAGAGCGTAACGCTTGCATGGTCTGGTGACTGCTCTTTTTCCTCATCGATCGGAGTTATTACCGGGTCGGCAACGATCTCGCTCCCGACGATCCCCCGGGCAACAACGCCCTCTGTTGGCACCCTGACGATGGGGACTGCGTCGACCATTACGTTGAGTCCGGCGTCTTCCACGTTTACGCATACGCTCCGGTACACCGTCGGTTCCGCTTCCGGGACGATCATTACGAAGACGGCAAACACCTCCGTCAGCTGGACGCCTGCACTGACGCTTGCCAACCAGGTGCCGAATGCAACGGCGGCGGTCGGTACGCTGTACTGTGATACGTATTCCGGCAGCACGCTGATCGGGACCAAGTCCGTATCGATCACGCTGAACGTACCGGCATCGGTGATCCCTTCGGCTACATATACGCTGACGGACTCCAGTTCGGCAATTGCAACGAAGTTTGCCGCATTCATCCAGTCCAAGTCCAAGGTCAAGGTCGCTATCGCGGCAAGCGGTGCCTACGGGTCTACGATCGCATCTGTGACGACGACCATCAACGGAACGACGTATACCGGCACTTCCTTTACGACGGACTTTCTGACCGGAAGCGGGACGCAGTCTATCTCCATTACAGTCAAGGACTCCCGTTCCAGAACAAGGACGGTATCGGGCACGTTCTCGGTTCTGGCGTACAAGTCGCCGTCGGTCACGGATGTGGCGGTGTTCCGTTGCAACAGTTCCGGTGTAGCGTCCCATACCGGAACATATGCATCGGTCAAGCTGAAGGCGACGGTTACTGCCCTGAACAACAAGAATGATTCCTCGATCGTGGTCCAATCAAAACGAAAGACAGAAACATCGTACTCGAACCTGAAAACATGGACCGGATCGTATTCGGTAAACGGAACCTATGTGGTGGGCGGCTCACTCTCCAACCAGTATGCCTACGACATTCGGATCGCTGTATCCGACTATTTCGAAACCGTATATGCCTATGCGGACCTTGCCACAGCGGACACGATCTTTTCCATTCGTAACAACGGTCTCGGCCTCGCAATCGGCAAAATCTGCGAACAGAACAAGTTCGAAGTCGGATGGGAATCTGAGTTTCATGAGGACGTCACCTTTGATGGTGACGTTTCTTTTTCGAGCCTTGCATGGCTGCGGGACGCAATCTTCCCGGTTGGGTCTATTCGAATGACGACGAGCACGGCGGGAGCGACTACGTTCCTTGGCGGGACTTGGGTGCTGTGGGGCGCTGGCAAGGTCCCGGTTGGCGTTGATGCCAACGATACGGACTTCAACACCGTAGAAAAAACAGGCGGTGCAAAGACGGTCACGCTGACGGCGGCGAATATGCCGAGCCATAACCACGCGTTGTCCAGCGGGACTGTGTCCGTTACGGAGGCAGCCGCGCACACGCACCAGGCAGCGTCTGGTACGTACAAGGTCGGTTCCGGTTCCGGAAGTAACTATAAATATTTCACAAACAACGGTTCGACCGGCCCGGCAACGACGGGTTCGGGAGGCGGGCACACGCATACGGCTACCCTGTCCGGCAATACCGGCAGCAAGGGCAGCGGTACGGCACACAGCAATGTCCAGCCGTACATCACCTGTTATTTCTATAAACGAACGGCATAAGGAGGAAGATATCATGAAGGAATTTTGGACCTCGGTTCAAGTAGCGTTTACGGCCATCGGCGGATGGCTCGGTTGGTTTCTGGGAGGTTGTGACGGATTGCTGTACGCATTATTGGCATTTGTTGTGATCGACTATGTGACGGGCGTGATGTGCGCCGTTGTAGACAGAAGGCTCTCTTCTGCCATTGGCTTTCGAGGCATTTTTAAGAAGGTTCTGATCTTTGCACTTGTGGGAATCGGACATATCCTCGACAGCTTTGTAATCGGGACGGGCTCCGTGCTCCGGACAGCGATCATCTTTTTCTACCTGTCCAATGAGGGCGTATCTCTGATCGAGAACGCGGCGCATCTGGGGCTTCCTGTCCCGGAGAAACTGAAAGCGGTTCTGGAGCAGCTCCACGACCGTGCTGAAAAGGAGAAAGAACATGACGAATAACCTGAAGGTGTTTCTCGACTACCTGCATGAGCAGGTCAGGAATCACTCCATCTATGTGTGGGGAGCACAAGGCCAGCAGGGTGTGACGATCACGGAAGCGTGGATCAAGCGCCGGGAGACCTCGGATGCGAACTACAAGCGGGCGGTCAAGTTCTGGAAGAAACAGTGTGATGCCGGGTACGGCAACGTACTCCGGGCATTCGACTGTTCGGGGCTTGGAATGTTCTGGCTGCAGAATGTATCCAAAATACTGAAGTCCGACTGCAACGCCCACGGGCTCTACGGAAAATGCAAAAAGCTGAAGAAAGCCGACCTGCGGGTCGGTGATTTTGTTTTCAAGATCAACAGTACCGGCAGAGCGACACACATCGGGTATGTGGCGGATACGGACATCAACGTCATTGAGGCGTTGGGCCGCGACTACGGCGTGGTAAAGCGTCCGCTCTCCAGGGGCAACTGGAACGGTTTCGGCAGACCGCCCTTCTGGACCGAGGAGGAAGTCCGGGAGATCAGCGGCGATCCTGCACCTGCACCGGTTCCTCCGGAAGGGTTCGTGTTCGATCGCGCACTAAAGTATGGATGCCGTGGCGCGGATGTCTGTGAGCTTAAGAAACTGCTGAAGGCGGCAGGATTCGACGGGCTCACGCTTACGAACAAGAACTACTACTCGAAAACAAAGAAGACTGTCAAAGCGTTTCAGAAGGCAGCGGGACTTGAGGTCGACGGAAAGGCTGGTCCGCTGACGATTACGGCGCTTGGCGGCACATACAGAAACTGACGACGAAGGCTTGTCCGGGATTTCCGGATGGGCCTTCTTTTTTTATGCCCGTTTTCGTTCAGACCAATCGATTCCCTCCAGAAGGTACTGAGAGGAAGGCCTCTCGGACTGGAGGACAATCCGTGACAAACGAGCAAATTGAAATCGTAGCCCGCCTGCAGCAAAGCGGGAAAGGATACAGAGCGATCGCAGCAGAAACGGGGCTGCCGATCAATTCCGTCAAGAGCTGGTGCAGGCGACATCCGGCGGACAGAACTGCCTCTTCGTTCTGCCAGCAGTGCGGCAGTGAACTTAAGCAGATCCCCGGGAAGCGCGCCCGCCGGTTCTGCTCGGACGCCTGCAGGATGCTGTGGTGGAAAGAGCACCCGGAAGACAAGGCGCAGAGAGTTTCGTACCAGCATGTCTGCCGCTGCTGCGGGACGGAGTTTATGAACAACCGTGCCGTAGCGAGCTACTGCAGCCGGGCGTGCTTTGCCAAGGCCAGAACGCGGGTGGACGCAGATGGATAAGGTGCTGTACGAGAAGGTGAAGGGCTACCGGACGTCGCTTGCGCTGGTCAAAGAGATGCAGTCGAAAGGGATCATCACCGCCGACGACTACGAACAGATCAGCCTTGTTCTGGCCGGAAAATACGGTTTGAAAACATCCACAATATTCTCCGAAATTGACTTGATATGTGTGGAGCGTAGAGGTAATATGCGACACTAACAAGGGGGTGAGACATTGGATCGGATCGTCGAAAAACGCAGTATTGGCGGGCCAAAACAGCCCAAAGTGACCCGCGTAGCAGCCTACGCCAGAGTGTCTTCCGGGAAGGACGCGATGCTTCATTCCCTCTCCGCGCAGGTCAGCCGTTACAGCGACCTGATCCAAACCCACCCCGGCTGGATGTATGCTGGCGTGTACTCGGATGAAGCCAAGACCGGGACCAAAGATGCCCGCCCCGGTTTCCAGAGCCTGCTTGCCGATTGCCGGGCCGGAAAGATCGACCTCGTGCTTGTGAAGTCGATCTCGCGCCTTGCCCGCAACACGGTCACCCTTCTGGAGACGGTCCGGGAACTGCGCGGCCTCGGCGTGGATGTGTACTTCGAGGAGCAGAACATCCATACGCTCAGCTACGAGGGTGAGCTGATGCTGACGATCCTCGCCAGTTACGCACAGGAAGAAGTTCGGTCAGTCAGCGACAACCAGAAATGGCGGGTTCGGAAGAACTTCAAGGAGGGCCGTCCGTGGAACTGTACGGTGCTGGGATACCGGAGCGTGGACGGAACGTTCGTGATCGAACCGGAGGAAGCAGCCATCGTGCGGCGCATCTTCTCTTTGTTCCTTGACGGCATGGGCGTCCAGACGATCGCGAACACGCTGAACGCGGAAGGGCTCCGGACCCGGTACGGCGGAGAGTTCAATCACTCCGGGCTTCAGAAGATCCTGCGGAACTACGCATACACCGGGAACCTGCTTCTGCAAAAGACATACCGCCCCGACTGCCTGACCAAGAAGGACTACGTCAATTACGGAGAGCGACCGAAGTACCATGCAGCAGAGACCCATGAGCCGATCATCTCCCCGGAGGTCTTTGAACAGGTGCAGGCAGAGCTCGCCCGCCGTGCTGATGTGTATGGTGCGGAGTACCACCCCGCCAACTACCCGTTCACGGGGCTGATCACCTGCGCGATTTGCGGGAAGCATTTTATAAGGAAGCACACGCGAACAGGCCCCACATGGATCTGTGGAACGTTGAAGCAGCGAGGTAAGGCGGCCTGTCCGTCAAAGCAGATCCCCGAAGCAACGCTCCTCAAGTTAACAGCGGATATGGATATGAGCCGGATCACCGGAATCACAGCGGATAACGGGAACCGGCTCATATTCTACCTGAACGACGGGAGCTCCATTGAAAAGATATGGCTTGACCGGTCCCGGTCCGAATCATGGACGGACGAGATGCGGAAACAAGCTGCAGAACATTCGAAAAAGAGGTACCGGAAATGACAGAAAGAAACGTGACCGTCATCCCTGCGACGCTGAATCCCGTTCGCAGAATGAACCCGGTCGTTAAAAAGCGCCGCGTGGCCGGGTACGCCCGTGTCTCCACAGACAAGGACGAGCAGTTCACTTCATACGAGGCGCAGGTCGATTATTACACGAAATACATCACGAGCCACCCCGATTGGCAGTTCGTGAAGGTCTACACGGACGAGGGAATCAGCGGGCTCGACACCCGCAAACGCGACGGATTCAATGAAATGATCGCGGACGCTCTGTCCGGTGCGATGGACCTGATCGTGACCAAATCCGTCAGCCGTTTCGCCCGGAACACCGTGGACAGTCTGGTGACGATACGAAAGCTGAAGGAGAAAGGCGTCGAGGTCTACTTCGAAAAGGAGAACATCTACTCCCTCGACGGCAAGGGCGAGTTGCTTTTGACCATCATGTCGAGCCTCGCGCAGGAGGAGTCCCGGTCCATTTCGGAGAATGTCACATGGGGCCAGCGCAAGCGGTTCTCCGATGGCAAGATCACTCTACCCTACAAACAATTTCTCGGATACGATCATGGCCCGAAGAAGGATGACCCGCCGGTGGTGAACCGGGAGCAGGCTGCAATCGTTCGCCGGATCTACCGCGGCTTCATGTCCGGAAAGACCATCGGCGCGATAGCGAGGGAACTGACTGCAGATGGCATCCCGAGCCCTTCCGGGAAACCAAAGTGGAGCGCATCCACGGTAAACAGCATTCTGCAAAACGAGAAGTATCGCGGATCGGCGTTGCTTCAAAAGTGCTTTACGACAGACTTTCTGACCAAGAAGCGAAAGGTCAATGAGGGCGAAGTGCCTCAGTACTATATCGAGCACAGCCACGAGGCGATCATTGACCCGGATGAGTGGGAGGCGGTTCAGGAAGAGATAAAGCGCCGGAAAGCCATAGGCCGGGCATACAGCAGCACCAGCATTTTCAGCGCCAAGATCAAGTGCGGCGACTGCGGCGGATGGTACGGCGGGAAGACCTGGCACTCGACTGATAAGTACCGCTCCACCATCTGGCGCTGCAACAGCAAATATGATGATGGCAAGCACCGCTGCCAGACGCCCGCTCTGCGGGAAAAGGACATTCAGAACCGGTTCGTTTCCGCATTCAACAGTCTGATTGGATCAAAAGAGCCATACCTTGCTGCCTGCGAAACGGCAAAAGAGGTCTTCATGGACACGACTGCTCTTGATACTGAGATCAATGAGCTGAACAGGGAGATGGAGATCGTTGCTGAACTAACCAGAAAATGTATAGCTGAAAATTCCAGCAACGCGCAGGATCAGGAAGAATACGCCATCCGGTACAATGGATACGTCGACCGGTATGAGAAGGCCAAGGGTAAATATGATGCCCTTGTTACCGAACGTAATGACCGAATGGCGAAGGCAAAAGCGATTGAGCGGTTTATGCAGGCGGTTGCATCACGAGACGGGTTACTTGCCGAGTTCGATCCTCAGCTCTGGCTCACTACGGTCGAGTACGTGACGGTAACGAAAAACGGCGACCTGCGGTTCCAATTCTATGATGGGACAGAGGTCGTCACTTGAAAGTCCTTTCCCACTTGAAAAAAGTTCAATTTTATATTATAATACATAATGCGTTAATGGTTCAACTTGTTAAGGATTCGGGCACTCAAAATGCCAAATAATCTTATCAAGGAGGAAATCCTAATGCAGGAAAAAATCAGAACCATTAAAATGATCCTCGACATTGTTGCGGCAGTTGCCGTAGCCGCCGGTGGTGTCCTAACAAAATACTATCTCGACGGACCGGGGGTCTAAGACGCTGGGCACATGATCAATGATTATGTGCCTATTCTTTTCATATATAGCTCAGGGTTGGAGGGAGAAATGGCTGAATTCAATTACTCATACATGTTTAATCAGGCTTTGCTGCGCATCAAAGAAGTTCGAGATCCGCATGCACAAAAGCCTGAGACTGTTGATCTTAAATGGAATATTGCTGAGGCGAACGCTCTCTTCAGGTTCAATGATTCTGAGTTTGATAAGCATTCGGCCGTTCTTTCTGCTGCAAATAGGATTTCTATTTCCTGCATGAATGAGATAGTAAAAATTCTCCTCCAGCAATACGGCTACACCTATGAATCTGTAGAGATCAAAGCAGAAGACAATCACCTTACCAATACAATTCGTCTTTCGTTGTTTTTAAAGGACAGAAAAGAACTCCTATTGTTCAAAGAGCTTGAGGAATGTCCTTTCTGGAAAATGAAAGGGTCTGAGCCACCTGAAATCTCCGAAGTAATGAGTAAACATGGCGCAGTAAAATGTGTCTATGTCTACTATATGCTTGATTATGCTTATGTTCAGGTCGTCGGGCATAATGAAGATGAATCTGATCCCGGGAGAGGATACAATCTTTTTTCTCTTAAATGGTTTTTCAAAGAGTATTTTGGCGAGGATGAATGCAACAGGTTTTTGTCTGCTTTAGATAAGTATAGTGATGATGTAAAAAACTACTTGGGATATATCCTTGTCAAGTCGCTTACTCCTAACACGTTGCTCAATTTCCGACGTGTAACCGAAGACAAGATTGTAAGTTTTCCATACAAACGGTTGCTTGATAAAAAAATCATCAAGGACTTTAAAGGGAAGCAGAACATATATGCCTTGGATGATATTAGCTATGAGAAACTCATCAATCAATTTCTGGATGAGCGTATGTATTCTGTTTTGCTTGGGTCACATGATTTTGCTGAGAGCATAATCACTGCAGAATGGCTTCATAATTCCATGCGGAAAGCTAAAGCTATAGATTTAACGATTGTCGGAACAGGGTATTTTAAGGCTGTCGAACAATTGCTTTGGGAAATGATCTGCCTTCATAAGGGTGAAGGCCGAATGATGAAAAAGAATAATTCTTTCAAGGACCTGCCTTTTGATCTTCCACTAAATGACGACAACATCAACGAGGATAAGCTGGATACAACGTTGGGGTCAATGGCAGTATTTTACTCAAAGAATATGGATATCCTTCGTTCTGACATTTCCGAAAAAGCGCGACGGTTTGTTCGGGAGTCAATTTTTGATTACAGCGAATTAAGAAACGGATATTTCCATAAGCATAACATTCATAGTTGGAGCAAAATTGAAGAGATCCGGAATGAAAGCTTCAATATGATTTTCTTGTTGCTCGGAGCACAAGCGCTTAACAATTCCGATATACGACAATTAGGCTTCGTTGAAGAAGAGCAATCGAATGATTTCTATAAGTTGTGCGAGTATTTCAACTATCATAGTGGGGAGATTTTCTTTATCAAAACACCTCACGATAACGAGGATATCTTTATTGCATGCTCTGATTATCTTGCGACAGTTTCCTCTGATGGCAGAATGATCTATTCTGGGGTTTATATTCGTGGAATAGGCAAAAATGCGCCAAGGTTCAAAATTGCAGAAACAAGCCTGCCAAAGGAGATATCATTAGGCAAATTTGTTTATGCACAGACTGAAAAGATCAGCATTACTCCTATGAAAGTCAAAACGATTTTTGAGAATGGGAGATTTGTTGGGCCGTCGATAGCGGAAGAGGATGCGCTGGATTATTAAGCCCTGATGCACCCCTCCCTCTGGAAATGCACCCCACCTACGCCAAAGTGCACCCCTCCCCGTGTCTAAATGCACCCCGCCTACGCTAAAATGCACCCCGCTCTATGTCAAAATGCACCCCGCGAAGCAAGGTGGGGTGCATTTGTATCCAAATTAGCGTGATTTGCCAAATAAGAACCATAATTTTGATACAAAGTTATGGTTCTTGTTTTTTACTCAAAAAGCCTATAATTCGGGATTTTTCAATAGCTGATACACAAAGAAAACCCGGCCGGGTGTAGTTCATGGTCGAGTTTTTGTGGTTTACATGCTGGTTTCCCTAAGAGTTATCGTTGTACCTTTCAAGCTATCGGTGTACCAATGGAGTTATGTTCGGTAACATCAACTGGAACGATGCTGATAATGTCCGTAGGCAGATTCTTGAGATCCCTGCGATGGTATCCAAGGATGAGAAGTATCAGAATGCTATGCGCAACTCTGATGAGCAAAGCGCTCGTCTGGAAAGCGAACGGGCACTGCAACAGGTTATTTTCGCAATCATGGCTGATAATATGGAACTGTTCAAACAATTCCAGGATAACCCATCCTTCAAAAAGTGGCTCTCCGATTTGGTGTTCAACCTCACTTACTCGAACGATGCGGGCGTCCATTGGGACGCCCGTATTTCTTTGCTCTCCTATATGCGTACATTTTTTTGCCAAGGGAAAAAAGTCCTTCCTTGTCGACTGTTATACGGCTGTCTCCTGCCCCAATGAACACCGCATGGCAGAAACAGCCTGCAATGTGATAGACTATATCTGAACAGCCGAAAGCCTTGATATATCAGGGTTTTCGATGGCGTACAATGATGTTTGCAAAAGTGCATAGGAAATAGACAAGCCACTAGG
>DXWI01000011.1 GCA_019416935.1 Clostridiales bacterium
TTATCTACTTCGCAATCATTGTCGATGCATTATTTGTGTGAACACACTCTAATTGTGCCTAATTATGATGAAATCACACGCAAAATGAGTATCAGGGATAGCAACAGCCTGCAAAAACTGTACGATTCATTTGCTCCAGCACTTGACGATGAGTTGCTTGCGGTTATCCAATATGATCTATCTGAAACAGACCTTGCCAATATAGAGTAATTTCTTTCTCCACAGGTTTCTTTGACTTCCCGCCGCCCACTCGGGCGACATTTTCATATCCATCCGCATTGCGAATGTGCATCCGCGTGCATGCGTGTTTGATATCCGAATGCGAATCAGCGGTTTGCGCTCGGGCTTCTCGCGCGCCCTTCCGATTTCCGGGCGGCCAAAGCATAAGAGGCAACCTTTTCGCCGCGCATTCGCTGCCCTTTTACGCCTTGACCGGTTCTTGATACAGATATACCCAGATTTCGCTTGAACATTTCAGGATTTTACAATATAATATAATATAATAATGCAATTTATGCAAGTACAAGGGAACTTGATACGAGCAGAGGGAGAAGCACCGATGGCGGCGCTATGCAATCTGGTTTCACATATCCGCAGGAAAATACTGAAGCTATACAGGGAAAAACTGTGCCATAGCGCGGTTTTTGTGAACGCTGCTTTTTTTTGGAAATGCAGGATCCTGAGTTTTTTGAAATACGGGCGTTCCGCTCGGCCCTGTATGCCGGGATGGCAGAAACAAAACAGAGACAGTGAACGGCGTATGTTCCGGCTTGCTCTGATTGCGGATGAAATGACTTGCCAAAGCTTTGACGGCATATGCGAGATTGTGTGTCTGTCGCCGCAACAATGGAGTCGGCAATTGGAGCGCTTCCGGCCTGATCTGCTGCTGTGCGAATCGGCTTGGTCGGGCAGCGACGCTCAAAATGGGTGCTGGCGTTGGAAGATATACGGGAACGATAAGCTGTGGTTTGAGAACCGCAGGGAACTCAAAGACATCCTTGCGTATTGCCGAAAAGCCGGCGTACCGACGGCTTTCTGGAACAAGGAGGATCCCGCATACTTCGGTGACCCTAATCATGATTTTGTGGGCACCGCCGTTTGGTTTGACCATGTGTTCACGACGGCGGCAGAGTGCGAATGCGGGTATCGCAAGAAGGGCTGCCGCGATGTGCACACCCTGATGTTCGGCTATTCACCGGCTATGTTCTACCCGCTGGAGGGACGGTTTGATTCCGGACGGGCTGTTTTTTTTGGAAGCTGGTATGACGATCATCCGCAGCGCTGCAAGGACATGGAGCGCGCTTTCGATACGGTGCTGCAGATGGGGATGCGGCTGGAGATTTACGACAGGTATCATGGACACGGCAGTGAGGGCCGCTGTTTCCCGGAAAAGTACCGGCCGTACGTCCATGGCGGCGTCCCGTATTCTGCGATCCGCAGTACGATCGGCACGCCATGCTTTGCAATCAACATCAATACCGTGACGGATTCCGAAACGATGTTTGCAAGGCGGGTATTTGAACTGATGGCATGCGGCTGCGTGATACTCAGCAACGAGTCCCGAGGCATGCGGCGAATGTTCGGGGACAAGGTTTGGTTCCTTGGAGATGCGTGCCCCGTTGAGCGGTTGGATGCGATCCGGCAGGAAACCGCTCGGCTCGTTGCACAGGAACACACATGGACAAGCCGGTGGCGGTATCTCGCGGAAACGATCGAGACAAAGGGCGATACAGAACAAAGGGAGGAAACGAAGTGATGAAGGTTTGTGTTGTAGGTTTAGGATATATTGGTCTTCCGACAGCGATCATGCTGGCTGCGCATGGCGTGGAGGTCGTTGGCGTGGATTCCAGCGCCAGCCGGCTGGAGACGCTCAGGAATCATGTCATCCCCTTTGAAGAGAGCGGCATGGCAGAACTCTTTCAAAGGGCGTTGGAGCGCGGGATCGCATTCGATTCCCACTGCCCGTCCACCGATATGTACATTGTTTCTGTTCCAACGCCCTATCTTGCAAAGAGCAAGCAGATCGATCCCGCATTCGTGCTGGCGGCAATCCGGGATGTTTTGCAGGTATGCCCTCAAAACGCTGTAATCGTTATTGAGTCCACGATCTCGCCGGGTACCATTGATCGGTATGTTCGTCCGGAGGTTGAGCGGTGCGGGTTCCGCTGCGGGAAGGATATTCACATTGTACATGCGCCGGAACGTATCATTCCGGGCAACATGGTGTATGAACTGCAGCACAACAACCGTGTGATCGGAACGGATGACCCCGCCGTTGGCGAAAGCGTCAAGGCGGTTTACAAATCGTTCTGCCAAGGCGATGTGGTGATCACCAGTATCCGTACAGCGGAAATGACGAAGGTTGTGGAAAATACCTATCGGGATGTCAATATTGCGTATGCAAACGAGCTGATGAAAATCTGCCGGCAGGACGACATGGATGTGTATGAAATCATCCGCATTGCGAATATGCATCCGCGTGTCAATATTCTGCAGCCCGGCCCGGGCGTTGGCGGTCACTGCATCTCGGTGGACCCTTGGTTTTTGGTCGGCGATTATCCGGGGCTTGCCAAGCTGATCCTGCAAGCGCGCACAATCAATGACAGCATGCCGGATTTTGTGCTCGAACGCATCGGTTCCATCATGGAGAAAAAACATATCACCGATGTGCGCCGTGTCGGCCTGTATGGCCTGACCTATAAAGAAAACGTGGATGACACGCGCGAAAGCCCAACGCTGCAGCTTCTCGAGAGCATGAAGCGACATCTGAGCACCGGCATCCGCGTGTATGACCCCATGGTGAAGCGGGATCTCGTGCCAAATCAGTATCACGATCTAGATGCGTTCTTGACGGACGTGGATATGGTGGTCGTGATGGTGGGACACAACGAACTCAAAGCCTGCGAAGAAAAGCTGGCCGGCAAGGTCGTTCTTGACACGAGAAATGTACTGAAACTGCCGCAGGCATATCACCTGTAAGTCGAAAAGGAATCGAGATGAAAAAAGTTTTGTTGGTCTTCGGGACACGGCCTGAAGCGATCAAAATGTGCCCGCTGGTGCTGGAACTGAAGAAAAGGCCGTCGATCGAAACGGTCGTGTGTGTGACCGGGCAACATCGCCAGATGCTGGATCAGGTTCTCAATTGCTTCGGCGTCGTACCGGAGTACGATCTTTCCATCATGAAGGCACAGCAGACTCTGTTTGACATCACGGCATGCGTGCTGCTGCGGCTGCAGGAGGTTCTCTTGGAGGAGAAACCCGACGTTGTGCTCGTTCACGGAGACACGACGACTACCTTTGCGGCTGCGCTGGCATGCTTTTATCTACAAATTCCGATTGGTCATGTAGAGGCGGGGCTTCGCACCCACAATCTCTATGCGCCCTACCCGGAGGAGTTCAACCGATGCGCTGTGAGCATCGTCGCAGCATATAACTTTGCACCGACTGCGCTCGCGCGGCAGAACCTTCTGCGGGAAGGGCGTCCAGAGCTGTCGATCTTTGTGACCGGCAACACGGCTATCGATGCGCTGCGAACCACGGTGCGCAGCGATTATACGCACCCGCACCTCGAATGGGCTGCGGACAGCCGGCTGATCCTGATCACTGCGCACAGAAGAGAGAATCTGGGCGAGCCGATGCACCGCATGTTCCGCGCCATCCGCCGGATCATCGAGGAGTTCCCGGACACAAAGGCCATCTATCCGATTCATATGAATCCCGTCGTGCGCAAGGCGGCGGAGGAGGAACTGGGCGGCTGTGACCGCATCCGGCTCATTGAGCCGCTGGATGTGCTGGACTTCCATAATTTTCTCGCCGCGTCCCATCTGGTATTGACGGATTCCGGCGGCATTCAGGAGGAGGCGCCCGGTCTGGGCAAGCCGGTGCTCGTCATGCGCGACACGACGGAACGGCCCGAGGGAATCGCCGCAGGAACGCTGCGGTTGGTCGGAACGGATGAGCATGTGATTTACAACGCGTTTCACGAGCTGCTGACTGACGCTGCGGTCTATGCAGCAATGAGCCATGCCTCTAATCCCTATGGAGACGGCCATGCAAGCGAGCGAATTGCCGATGTGCTGGAGGGAAAGCCCGTCGTTCTTTGACCGAAACGATGGGCAGACGCTCCGATTATCAAGTGTGCAGGAGGGATCAAGTGGGCAACGAGGCCGCAAAGATCATTATTGAATTGACCAACAGGAACCGGCTGTTCGTGGCGTGCCAAAACGCTGACGCCGAAACCCTGTTTCGATTCTGTTTTTACCGAGGCAACCAAATGGTTGACCAATCGTTTTCACAGCCGGAATCCCACTATGTGTATTGGCCCACGGAACCGGGGGAGTATTGGGTTCGGGTACAGATGCAGGACAAGGATGGCGGCGAATGCTATCTGGATTCCGATAAGCTGCAATTTGCCGGGCTGTCGCAGTGCACCCCCCAGAGGCGGAAACGGGAAAACATGTTTCTGGCCACATGGAATGTCTTAAAGGAGGTTTGGGAAAACCGGGTTCGGATGTGGCGCATTGCCGTCTATGACAACAACATCAAGGACAAGGACTCCTATCTGGGCAAGATATGGAGCGTATTGAATCCCTTGATCCAGATTTTGATCTTCTGGTTGGTGTTTGGCGTTGGTTTTCGGCATGGCGCACCGGTAAACGGGGATCCGTATATTATCTGGATGCTGTGTGGACTCATCCCGTGGTTTTTTATCAATGCGGGCATCGTGGGCGGCGCTGGATGCGTTTATGTAAAGGCAAATACCGTTTTAAAGTTCCGCTACCCGATGGCGACGATTCCGGTCAGCAGCAGTCTGTCCGCTCTCATCGATCATGCGCTCATGCTGGGAATTCTTCTGGTGGTGCTCGTTGGGTATGGGTGCTATCCAAACGTCTATTGGCTCAATCTGCTGTATTATCTTTTCTTCGCGGTGGTGTTTTTGTCGGCGCTCGGGCTGATTACCAGTACGCTGACAATGCTTGCCAGAGACTTCCAGAAACTGATTCTATCGCTGATCCGTTTGTTGTTTTATATGACGCCCATTCTTTGGCAGATCGATAGCATGCCGGAGATGCTGCGGCCGATTCTTCGGCTCAATCCAGTGCTGTATATTGTGGACGGCTATCGGGAAAGCCTCCTTTACCATACCTGGTTTTTTGAGGATTGGAAAGAACTGCTTTTCTTTTGGGTCGTCAATCTGGGATTGCTGCTTTTGGGCAGCACGATGCACCGCAGGCTGAGAAGCCAGTTCGCGGACATGATTTAGTGGGAGACAGTATGGAACAGGAATATGCAGTCGTTGCCAACAACGTTTCCAAGGTATACCGGCTATACAAAAACCAGAATGAACGCATCTTCGATTTGCTGCTTGGGAAAAAGAACCTACGGGAGTTCTATGCGCTGCAAGGCGTGAGCTTTGAGGTCAGGTACGGCGAGAGCGTGGGCCTGATCGGCATCAATGGCAGCGGAAAATCCACGCTGGCAAACCTGATTGGCGGCGTTTCGGAACCAACGATGGGGCAGCTTTCCATTGCCGGCGATCCCGCCCTCATCTCGATCGGCGCGGGCCTGAGCCCACAGCTCACCGGCCTTGAGAACATTGAGTTCAAGGGGCTGATGATGGGCCTAAGCAAAAAGCAGATTCTGCAGATCCGCGACGATATCATTGAGTTTTCCGGAATCGATAAGTTTATCGATCAACCCGTAAAGACCTATTCGAGCGGCATGAAAGCGCGCCTTGGTTTTTCGATTGCTGTGAATATCAACCCGGATATCATGATCGTGGATGAAGCGCTTTCCGTTGGCGACCCCACCTTTTCGGACCGGTGCCTTGAGCGCATGAACGAATTTCGCAAGCAGGGCAAGACGATCTTTTTCGTCAGCCACAGCCTCCCGCAGGTAGAGGCGTTCTGCAGCCGGGTGATCTGGCTCGATCATGGCGTTCAGAAGGCGGACGGCGCTACGGAGGAGGTTTTGCCGATGTACAGGCGTTTTTTGAGCGAATACAACAACAAGAAAAGCTGAGCGACGTCCTGCCGGGAACGCAGGAGCGAGCGATGCAGCGCCGTATGGCGTTCCAAACGAACATTCGGAGGAAAGATGAAGCAAAGCCGAAAGGACATTCTGAATCGAATCAAGGATCAATTGCGTCCAACCCTGCCATACCGCATCCTGTTTTGGGCGAAGTACCGCATGATCCGGCTGCTGCGCGGAGGGAAACAGTTCGCGAAAAAACTTGTTGCCAAATGCAGACCCTTTTCCAAGCGAGCGCTCGTTTGGCTCATGGAAACGCCGCTGTATGCGGTTGTTTTGACCTGCAAGCGCTATCGCCGCCTGCTGCGGGAGCGGCGGAGGATGGAGCGGCCGCTGGTGAGCGTCGTCGTCGCTACCTACAAACCCATCCCATATCTCGGGGAGTGTATCGAATCCGTGCTCGCGCAGGATCGGGAGCTTGCGGACATTGAGATACTCGTCTGCGTCAACGGGCAGAACCGGCAGTATTACGAGCAGCTGCGCGCAGACTATGCGCATGAGGCTTGCATCCGGGTTCTGTACACGGAAACAAAGGGTCTCGGAGCGGCGAGAAATCTCGGCGTTCGCTTTGCGCGCGGCAGCTATCTGACGTTTCTGGACGACGATGACTACATGACCCCGCACTATGTGCGCGATATGATGGCGTATGTGCGCGAGGATACGGCCATCGTGTGCGGACGGCTGGTGGATTTTGACGCGGCTGCCGGGCGCTGCAAAAAGGCGACCTATATCAATATTGCGCTCTTGCGGGGCGTCTATGCCAGCACCACCCGCTATAATCCCTCCCTGTTTGGCGTCATGTGCGGCAAGCTGTATTCCAAAGCCCAGTACGATCGGTTTGCGCAGATCGACGAAACGCTGAAAAACACCGAGGACATCGATTTCTGGGCGGCCAATATCGGCAAAATTGAGGGAGAGGTCGCTGCCGTCCAGCATTACAGCCGGGAGGCCTATGTCCGGCGGCTGACTCCAAACAGCATGAGCCGTCCGGCTCCTGAGTCGGCTTATTCCTTCTATGTGGAGGATCGCATCCACATGATCGAACGAATCTCCGCAAGAATGTTCCAAGAGCTTCCCCTGTGGCAGAACCGGTTTTTGCTCACACAAATCAATTCGCAATACCAGTTCTTGCTGAACTACTATCGTTCGCTGCCGGAAGAGAGTGAATACCGGCAGAAAACCCGCGCGGCTGCCGCTGCGTCTGTTTCACCGTTCATCAACCTGAGCATGCTCAGCAGTGTAAAGGGCGTTGCCTTCTGCCACAACTTTGCGCCTGCGGTCGACGCCTCCGCCTATGTGGCGGCAAAACGGCTGCCGGCCATTGCGGCGTTCTGGGGCGAGCCCGTTCATTGGACCGTATTCTCCGCGAGAATGCAGAACCGGAAGGCGGACCCAACCTTTTCGACTTTCTTTGCGCAGTTTCAATATGCCGAGCAGATTACCGTCGGCGCCAATTCCTATTTCAACGGCGCGGCCCAGACCGATTGGGGCGATGCCGCGTGCAAGCGCGCCCAGGCGATTGACGCGGCGGTGATGTATTCCAGGAGCATGTGGGTTGGCTCCCACATTGCGGCGCTCCGGTACCGCCGGCAGCACCCGCATACAAAATGGTATGCGGAGTTCAGCGACCCGCTGTATATGGGGACGGACGATCGGCCACGCCCCTGCGCGGCCGGAGAGGATCCGGACTTCTGGATGAACATCGAATATGAAGTGATGTGCGAGGCGGACGTGCTCATCTTCACCAATGAGAACCAACTCGCGTACATGCTGGAGAGGAATCCGCGGGTGCAGCATCCGGAGGCGATTCGGGAAAAGAGCATGGTATTGCATCATCCGGCGCTGCCAAGACAGTATGTTTCCCTCATGCACTGCGAGTATCCGTTAAATCCGCAGCAGATCAACGTCGGATACTTCGGAACGTTCTATTCCAATCGCAACAGCGATGATCTGCTGCGGCTTTTGCAGCGGCCGGATGTTGCGGTACATATCTTCACCCCGCAGAAGGAGATGGAATTGCCAAAGACATATCAGCCATTCGCCGCAAGATTGCATTTGCACGATACAGTGGATCACCTGTCCTTCCTGAATGTCGCATCGCGGTTCGATTACCTGTTTTTGAGCGATGTGGATTTTCCGGGCGAGATCAATCCGTACCTGCCATCGAAGTTCGCAGACTATCTCATGACGGGCACGCCAATCCTTGCAAAGATTTCTGTCAATTCCTGTCTGTCGCGAATGGAACTGCCGAAGCTCATTCGATTTGAGACGATGGACGATGCGCTGCTGCAAACGCTGCAGAAACGCTCTGCGGATGCATTGTGACGCCGTTCAGGACCTGGAGGTGTGACCACCCCGCCAAGAGAGGGGAAAACGGCGTGAAATAAACGGCAGAAGCCGTTCATGCACGGCTGGGATGCGGACCGTTTTGCGGTCCGCACTTTTGCGGGAACAGCCTTTCCAACGTAGTGCATCATTGCCCAGCTGCTTTGTCCATCACCATACAATTCCATGCCCTTAGCTTATGTTTTAAGTGAGCGATATACCGCGAAAACCTTACCCAAATCCGACATGGACAGGCAAGGTTTTTTTGTTTGCGCATAAAAATGACTGATGGGAGGTGATGTCCACTGACAACGCCCGATGTTTATTCCATCACGACAGAATCCGTATCAGATAAGCCGCTCGCCAAGCTTTTGGAGGAGCTTTTGATCGAAATGATAGAAGCAGAGCCGCCGCACCTTTTAGCGGATTCACCGTATTCGCTATGATGATGGTGTAATCCCCACAGGTTGATTTGGCTTCAGGAAAGGAGAATTATGAAAGCAAGGTCAACCTACAAAGCGGCGTTGTATATGCGCCTTTCAAGAGACGACGACGGCGCAGCGGAGAGTGCGAGCATCACGACGCAGCGCAAAATGCTCCGAAGCTACGCGGCGGACAACGGCTATCTGGTTTTTGATGAATATGTGGACGACGGCTGGAGCGGCACGAACTTCGACCGGCCGGACTTCAAGCGGATGATCGCGGACATCGAGGCAAAAAAGATCAACCTTGTGATCACGAAGGATCTGTCCCGACTCGGTCGGGACTATATCACAGCCGGACAGTATACAGAGATCTATTTCCCGTCGAAAGGCGTTCGCTATATCGCTATCAACGACGGCTATGATTCCGACAGCCCATACACGGATATCGCCCCGTTCAAGAACGTCATCAACGAGATGTACGCCCGCGACACGTCCAAGAAGATACGTTCGGCGTTTACGACCAAGATGCGTGAAGGAGCGTATATCGCCGCTTTTGCGCCCTACGGCTATCAGAAAGACCCGACGGATAAGAACCACCTCGTTGTTGATGCGCAGTCTGGCCAGATCGTAAAACAGATATTCCGCATGGCGGCAAACGGCGCGCTGCCCATCGAAATCGCGCGGACGCTCAATACGCAAAACGTGCCGTCACCCGCGGTCTACCGCTGTATGACGCATGACAGCTTAGATGTAAGCCTCTACTCGCAGCGGCAGGAATGGACGAGTGCAACCATCACAAAGATGCTTAAAAACGTCGTGTACCTCGGGCATGTCGCGCAGGGTAAAACCACAAAGGTTTCGTTCAAAAGCCATCTGACCGTAACGAACCCGCGGGACGAATGGATCGTAGTAGAGAACACGCACGAAGCACTCGTGGATGAGGAAACCTTTGACCTCGTCCGTCGTCGCACCGAAGCACGGACGTGCGAGAAGAAGGGCGAGTTCTATAACCTGTTCTCCGGCATCGCCAAATGCGCCGACTGCGGACGCAACATGTCCGCCACGGGTACGCGCAAGAAAGGTTCTCCCGCAAACCTTTGCTGCGGCGGCTACAAGCTCTACGGTGCAAACGAGTGCAGCAATCACTTCATCGACTACAATGTGCTGTATGAGATTGTATTGACCTCGCTGAAAGAACAGCTCTCGATCAGCCGCGAGGAGCACATGACCATTCTCGACAACGCACAAAAGCGTCAGCTTTCTATTGTGAAGCAGCAGGATAACAGCAAAGACCTTGGCGACATCAAGAAACGTCTGCGGGAGCTCGAAAGCATCATCGGCAAGCTGTATGAGGATAATGCCGCAGGAAGACTCAGCGATGCGCGCATGAACAAGCTTTTGCCGAAATACGAACAGGAGGCCGAAACGTTAGAAAGCCGTATCACAGAAATAGAGTCGGAAGAAGCCGCCCCAGTGCAATCGGAGCAAGCCCCCCGTGAAAAGCTCGACAGGCTGCTGCATCAGTTCACCGACGTAACGGAGCTGACGCCAAAGTTGCTGTTCAAGCTGATCGATCATATCGAAATCGGTCAAGGCTGCTACGAAAAGGGAGAACACGGTAAGGTAAAGCATCAGACGGTGAAGATCTTTTACCGTTTCCAAACGCAGGCGTCCATCAAGGAATATGCAATGTGAAGATTTAAGCTTCAATCGTGGGCAAGGACGACATGTGCGTCCGCAGCCCACACCTCGCAGGTTTTGCCGTCCGGAAGCCCGAAGGGCGAGAGGCAAAACCTGAAAACCTCGAATGCAAACCGCAGGTTCGCATTCGGATATCAACCACCCATGTGCATGGGGCTTGGTTGCAACGCCGCGGGCGTGATCGGCTGCCGGATCATCGACAGTCCACGCGAGCGGCTCATCGCCATTTTGACCAACAGCCTCGTGCCCTGCAACGGACGGTTTCCGACGCTCATCGCCGTCATTACGATGTTCTTTGCGGGCGTTGCCGGCGGCCGTACCTGGCTGTCGGCGCTCCTGCTGTTCGGCGCCATTCTGCTCAGCATCGGCATGACGTTCGCCGCTTCTCGGTTCCTTTCCAAAACGCTGCTCAGCGGCGTTCCCTCCTCCTTTACGCTGGAGCTGCCGCCCTATCGCATGCCGCAGATTGGCCGGGTGCTCGTACGCTCCGTGCTCGACCGGACACTGTTCGTGCTGGGCCGGGCTGTCAGCGTCGCCGCACCGGCCGGCCTGCTGATCTATCTGCTGGCAAACGTCACAGTGGGCGGCGCCACGCTGCTGCAGCACTGCACCTCGTTTTTCGATCCGTTCGGCCGGCTGCTGGGGCTCGACGGCGTGATCGTAATGGCGTTCCTGCTCGGATTGCCCGCCAACGAAATCGTCATTCCCGTCATCATCATGGCCTATGCCGCAACCGGCATGCTCACGGACTATACCGGACTGGACGAACTGCACCGCATGCTGGTACAGCACGGCTGGACTTGGCTGACGGGGCTCAACATGCTGCTGTTCTCCCTGTTCCATTGGCCATGCTCGACAACGCTTCTCGCCATCCGAAAGGAAACGCAGAGCTGGAAATGGGCGGGAGCCGCCATGCTGCTGCCGACGCTGATCGGGATGGCGCTGTGCCTGACCACGACCGCGCTCGCGCGCCTGTTCGGCCTTGTATAAACGGCGGGCGGGACGGCGCATACTAACCGTGAGGTGAAGCACATGGATGATCTGCCACAGGGATTTTTGCAGTCGCTATCCCGCAACCCGGAAGCCATGAAGCGCTTCTGCGCGCTGCCCGAGGGCGTCAAGGAGCAGCGGGTTGCCGAGGCGCGCGCTGCAAAGAGCCGCGCGGAGATGGACGCGCTGGTCAGGGATCTGTAGCCCTTCCCAAAGCGCCGCCGCGGCTCGAACAGCGGCGTCATGCGAGCGCCCCGGCAGCACCGGGGCGTTCCTTTTTGCCGTGAGCAGCGCCGCATTTTGCAGAATCCGCCAGCAGCGGTTGTTCCCGAAAGGCTCAGCCGCAAGCATGGAGCGCCGCGCCCGACGCCGGCATAGGGGGACAACGCCCCCGGGCGGTCTTGCTTTCTTTCTCACACTCCATTATAATTGTTATCATATCCATTCAAATCTAATAAAACTGGAGGCCATCCAAAATGAAGTGTGTCATCATCGGCGGCGTTGCCGGCGGCGCGACGGCTGCGGCAAGGCTGCGGCGGCTCGACGAATCGGCAGAGATTATCCTCTTGGAGCGCGGTTCTGAGATTTCTTTTGCAAACTGCGGTTTGCCCTATTATATCAGCGGCGTCATTTCCGACGAGGACGAGCTGCTCCTGCAAACGCCGGAGAGCTTCCATGCGCGCTTCCATGTGGATGTTCGCATCAACAGCGAGGCCGTCTCCATCGACCCGGAGAACAAGACCGTTCTCGTCCGCTCGGCGGAGCGCGAATATACCGAAACCTATGACAAGCTGATCCTCTCCCCCGGCGCGCAGCCCATTGTGCCGCCCATCCCCGGCGTGGACGGCGAGCGCGTGTTCACACTGCGCAATATCCCCGATATGAAGCGCATCCACAGCTACATCCAGGCGCATCAGCCCAAGAGCGCCGTTGTCGTTGGCTGCGGCTTTATCGGCATTGAGATGGCGGAGAACCTGATGGAGGCGGGCCTGTCCGTCACGTCGGTCGATCTTGCCAAGAATGTCATCCCCGCGCTGGACTACGATATGGCTTGCGATGTGCACGGCTATCTGCGCGGCAAGGGCCTCAATCTGCTGCTCTCGAGCGGCCTGACCGGCATCGAGCAGCAGGCGGACGGCCAACTGCTCGTCACGGCCGGCGAGCACCGGATTGCCGCGGACATGGTCATCCTGTCCATCGGCGTCAAACCCGAGAGCCGGCTCGCCGCCGACGCGGGTCTTGCCGTCAACGGGCGCGGCTGCATCATGGTCAACGATCAGATGCAGACCTCGAACAAGGACGTCTATGCCGTGGGCGATGCGATCGAGGTCAGGAACTTTGTGACCGATCTGCCGGCGAGCATTCCGCTTGCAGGCCCGGCCAACCGGCAGGCGCGCGTCGCGGCGGATGTGATCTCCGGCATCGACAGCCATTACGCCGGCACGCAGGGCTCCGCCATCGTCAAAATCTTCGATATGACCGTTGCTGCAACCGGCATCAACGAGCAGACCGCCCGTTCGCTCGGCCTCGACTACGGCAAGGTGTTCACGTTCTCGCCCTCCCATGCGGGCTATTATCCGGGCGCGAAGAATATGTCCGTCAAAACGATCTATGAGAAAAAGACCGGCCGCATTCTGGGCGCGGAGCTTGTCGGCTACGAGGGCGTGGACAAGCGCGCCGACGTGTTTGCAACCGCCATCCGCGCCGGCCTGACGGCCGATGATCTGGCGGAGTTGGAGCTGTGCTACGCGCCGCCGTTCTCCTCCGCCAAGGACCCGGTCAACGTCGCGGGCTATGTAATTCAGAACGAGCTGCGCGGTCTGGTCAAGCATTTTCATTGGCATGATATTGCCTCGCTTCCGCGCGACGGCAGCGTCGTACTGCTCGACGTGCGCACCACGGGCGAATATGCGCGCGGCCATATTGACGGCTTTGTGAATATCCCCCTGCACGAGCTGCGCGGCCGTATCGCGGAAATTCCGACCGGCAAGCCGGTGTATGTACACTGCCAGAGCGGGCTTCGCAGCTACGTTGCCACGCGCCTGCTCGCCGGGCTCGGGTTCGACTGCTACAATCTCTCCGGCGGGTACCGGCTGTACGCCTCCATCGCCAAGGAACAGCCGTTCTGTGCGGATCGCGACTGCCTGAACCAGCCGTACGCCGGCAGCGACGCAGCGCTCGTGCGCGATTACTTCCACGCCCGTGGTCTGAGCTGCTCGGAGAGCACCATGCGCATTCTGCAGCTCAAGCACAAGCTGGACGGCTCGCCGGAGCTGACCAAGAGCATGACCGGCTTCGGCGGCGGCATGCACCGCGGTCTGGCCTGCGGTGCCGTTACGGGCGCGGTCGCTGCAATCGGCGCGCGGCTCGGCCGTTCCGAGCGCGGCGGCGCGAAGGAGCCCGCCGGTTCCACCGTGGATGCATTCCTGCAGGAGTTTGAAACGCGCTTCGGCTCGCTGACCTGTAAGGATCTACTCCGGAACGATCTGCCCAAGCCGCAGGAGCACGCCATTTGCAGCGGCTATGTGCAGGCCGCTGTGGAGATCGCCTCCCGCCTGATCGACGAACAGGAGAAATAACGCCCATCGCATATGCATGATCGCCGGCCGCCCGAAAACAGCGCGTTTTCGGGCGGCTTTTTCTCACCCCCCCTGCGCCTCGTTTCCCGTTCTTTCCGTATTTGCAGCCTTGCTTCTCCATGCGCTTTCCGGTATACTCTAATTGGTATTTTATAATCATGTAATGCGTTATGTTTTTCATTCCTTTGAGGCAACAAGCGCTGCACGTCTTACTGTGCGTTGGCGCGACATACAATCCTTTTTTTCTTCGCCGCCCCCGATTTCATGGCAGACGGCGGCTGCGATTCGTTGAAAACCACCGGTTGAAGGAGGAACGTGCGACTATGAAAAAACGACACATCCTCAGCATTGTTTTCGGCGTTCTGTTGTGGAATATCAATACAGGTATTACCATTGCCACGCGGGAGGACTGGCTCACGAGCAATTGGCTGTCGCGGTCAAACGGTGTGATTGCGATTTTGTTCATTTGGCCGCCGGTGTTCCTGTGGGCGTGGAGAAGCAGAGAAAAGCACAAGGCGCTATCCTATTTCGTCATGGCCTACGCTCTGCTGTTCAGCGTCATCGTGTGCTGCTTCATATTGTTTGTCCATTAGGGAGGGGCACATGAACAAGTCCCGATTTTGGAAGGAGCATTGGCTGATCGCATTGTTGATTGGGCTGGCGCTTTGCACATCTCTCTGTGGATGCCGGTACAGCCTGATTCGCTTTGAGAGTATGGAAGCGACGGTAGAATACTATGATAATAATGGTGTGGTGAACTGCGACGTGTTTTTGAAGGAATCGATACAGCTTTTGTTGCCTATGAATTGGTCCCAAACGGTTATGGAAGCGTTGTGCTTGCTCAAGACAAAACCGATCAGAAATACAGGCGGGTGGAAACGATGCCCATAAATGCAATGATCGCCGAGAATTATTTCATTCGAATATTCAACTACGATTTTACGGATGACGTCTACATGGAAGTCACCATGCTGCAAGACACGCCGCAATATAACAGCCTTGAAATCAGCAACGACTATGGTTGGAATTTTCAAAAAATGGATTTTGTTGAACCATATAATCATGTCTCGATTGCAAGTTTTTCCGCCGAAGCCGGTCAATACAGCATCCGGATTAACGGGCAGATTGTAAAATTCACCCTACGCTGAGACAGTGAATCAGCATATCGAACGGGCTGTCGGCTCCAACCGTTCCGGCCGGGAATGGGCGCGCGTTTTCAGCATGTGTCACTCCTCCATGCAGCAGCCGTGGCACCCTGCAAGCGGCGCCGCGGCATATGGATTCCGTTTTTGAAGCTGCGGAGCGTCATGCCGCTTTGGCGGCCGTCCATGATCCGCCCCTTGCGGACAGCCGTTCGCATGCGCAGCAAGCCGCGCCTTGTCCCGGCCGGTTTCTGCTATTCCTCCAGAATCCTTCCATCGGTGGAGATCGTCACAACCTGCCAAGGGATGCACTTGCCGCTCGCCTGCAGCGCCTTTTTGACCGCGTTTTCCAGCCCGCCGCAGCAGGGCACCTCCATGCGGACAACGGCGACGCTCTGTATGCCGTTGCTGCGGATCAGTTCGGCGAGCTTCTCGGCATAGTCCACACCGTCCAGCTTGGGGCAGCCGACCAGTGTGACGCGTCCTTTGATAAACCGCTCGTGGAAGCCCGCATAGGCATACGCCGTGCAGTCCGCGGCGATCAGCAGCTTTGCGCCGTCAAAATAGGACGCATTCACCGGCGCAAGCTTGATCTGCACCGGCCACTGGCTCAGCCTGCTGACCGGTTCTTCCGCGGCCGGCTGCCGCTCGCGCCTGCTTTCGCTGCGCTCAATGGTCCTGGACTGTGTGCCGGGACAGCCGCAGGGCCGCCGGTCGCCCTGCTCCCGCCGGTTTGCCCGAACCGCCGCCTCGTCGTATGCGGCGGCCTCCTGCTCCACGAACGTGATCGCCCCGGTTGGGCAGACGGGCAGGCAGTCGCCCAACCCGTCGCAGTAGTCGTCCCGCAGGAGCTTTGCCTTGCTGTGCACCATGCCGATGGCCCCTTCATGGCACGCGGCGGCACAGGCCCCGCAGCCGTTGCACCGTGCCTCGTCGATTTGAATGATCTTGCGTATCATCGATGCCCCTCCGTTTCATTTCTTGCTTTTCTGATTGCAGTATACTATACTGGCTACAAAAAATATGTTGTTAGGACAACGAAAAAGATAAAATGATGGACGATTCGTTTTTAGCACATACCGCGCTGTTTCGCGGCACGGATGCGGCGCAGGTCAAGGCCATGCTGCTCTGCCTCGGCGGGTATGAACGGCAATACGGAAAGGGTGCCGCCATTTTTCGCGCCGGAGAATGCGTGGACAGCATGGGGCTGATACTCTCCGGCAGCGCGAACATGGAGATCGACGATGTGTGGGGAAACAAGACCATTCTGGGTCATGTGGGCGCCGGACAGCTATTTGCGGAAACCTATGCCTGTCTCCCCGGGGAACCGCTGATGGTCAACGTGATCGCCTGCGAGACGAGCACAGTTTTGTTTCTGAACGCTGCGCGGCTGCTCACGACCTGCCCTTGCTCCTGCCCGCATCACAACAGGCTCATACAAAACCTGCTGCAAATCCTTGCGGGGAAAAACCTCGCGCTGTCGCGCCGCAGCCTGCATACGTCCCCGAAGTCCATCCGCGGCCGGCTGCTGTCCTATCTTTCCGAACAGGCCAAGCAGTCCGGCAGCCTGCAATTGACCATCCCGTTCAACCGGCAGCAGCTTGCGGACTATCTCGGCGTTGACCGCAGCGCCCTGTCCAACGAGCTGAGCAAAATGCAGCGCGAAGGGCTGCTGACTTATCACCGGAGCTGCTTTACGCTCAAAGCATAGTCGAACAGAGTCCGTCCGGGGCAGTCATCCTGCTTCGGGAAACACAGCGCTTGGAGCGGGGCGGCATGCAGCAGGTTCGTGCGTGTTTCGTTCCCCTTCCGTGGGCTACCGAGTGGTTTTGCCCTGCGGCTTCGAGTCCCCTGCCGAAGGTGGGACTCTCCGCTTGCTCTTCGGCCTGCTTGCGCTCCGCGCTGCGCAGTCTCTCGGCTGCGCTCCCCGGCCGCTAAAAACAGTCCACCGGACTGTTTTTTACGCGGCTTCGAGTTCCTTATAAACCAAATACAAGGGCCGCCCTAGATGTTGGCGTTATGCTTGCGCAGGGTATTGATGCTGATGAAGGCCGCCTCCGCCACCTCGGCCACCTCCCGACCCTCCGCGTAGTGGCGCAGGATGGATCGCTCTGTAGTCGTCAGACCTGCCGCACGTTGGGCAAAGCCATCAAAGAGCTCCGCAATATCCGTTGGGAGCGGCGAATGGTTTTCCGAGCTCTGCGCCTTACTGCGCAGCAGCACCACCAGTGAATCGATCTCCGCGATCCCTGTCTGGCCGGCAGTGTGCAGGCTGTCCGACTGGATAGCCGCAAGGCTCTTGGCAATGGGCCGCACAAACCACCGGGACAGCAGCACCGAAACCGCCAGCATCGCCAGCAGGAACAGCACCGAGCCGATGAACCACGTCCTCTGCTCCGATGCGGTCACGGCGTTATAGCATTCCTCGGGAACCAGCGTCACCGCGTACATGGACGTACCGCCCACGATCTCCATATCCAGCTTTGTGTGGACGCCCAGATAGGCGCCGTTCTGTCCGGTGTATGTATGGAACTGCCTGCCCTGCTGGATCCGCAGGGTATCCCCATCGTCCAGATAGACGCCCTCCAGACCGCCGGTCATCCCCTGGGAAAGCAGCAGCGCGTTGTCCTCCATGGGCGCGAGGACCGTGACCATACTGCCGAACTCGCTCTCCTGAGCGGGATAGGACAGGCGCAGATACAGGTCTCCCAGCTCCACGCCGCAGATGCCGCGCACCGCACCGCCGCTGCCCCGGATGGGCACCATCAGCAGCACGATATTCTCCCAGGAGTCTGTCAGCTGGGAGCGCCGGGTCCATACGCAGCTGTCGGACAGCTTATCAACCTTCTGTCCGACCATGTCCTCATAATCGACCATCAACGAGGTGTCAAACTCCATTTTCCAGCGGTTGTGCAATTCCAGCTGGTTTTCCCGGGCGATATCCGGGATACCTCGATAGAACACCACATCCTGATCCACCGCGTTTTTGGAGTTCAGGTTGGCAAAGCGCAGATACAATCCCGACCGGGAGGTATCCGACCCCTTTGCCGCCGTATTGGTGGTAGCGTCCAGCACCAGGTAGACGCCGTTGCAGGGGCTGGAGCGCAGGACAGTATTTAATGTATCGTACAGCTCCCGCTCGATCTGCTTCAGCGCCGCGGGATCGTCGCTCAGCGCCGCAGTCGGTTCCGTATAAAGGATGCTGTTGAGGGTATCCGACGCCTCTTTCGAGATGACGATGCCCTGTGCGGTCAAGGTGGCAAACTGCTCATTGAGTTCGGCGACCGTGTGCGCCTGTTGGGCGGACAGCGCCTGGTGCAGCTTCTCGCCCGAGCTGGAAAACACGCCCGCCACGCTGAGGACCACCAGCAGAACGCCAAATATGGCCAGTATCATGGAGATCCAGTACAGCAGCAGCTTGTGCTGCATGGCGACCCCCTGCTTCCGGGCATCCCGGGTCAGGCGGAAAAGCTCCAGTATTTTATTTTGCATGATCGCTTTTCCACCTGCCTTTCCGGTTCTTGCTTATGTCCCCGCTCACTTGCTCATAACATCCTTGAACTGCTCCAGATTTTCTCCGATCAGCTGATCCAGCAGGGCCGGGTCGCTGCCGGCCTCCGTGTACGCTTTTCTGCCGCTGAGCATCTGAAGCCGGATGGTCTCTTCAAAAGCCGTCTCGGTCTCCAGGTAGGTCTCCAGCTGGGGAGCGGTATAAAACTCGTATCCCTCCTGGGTCTCCAGATACGCTTTGTAAAGCTCTACATAGGTCGGATCGCTCAGCTCCCCAATCTTCTGGGGCAGGTGGCCGTCAAAGGCCTCCTGCAGCACGGGCATATATCCGGTGCTGGTCACAAACTCCGTGTTGCATGCCGACTCGGTCAGCCACTTGAGGAAGGTGATGGCGGCCTGCTCCCGCTCGGGCGTGGACTTGACGGTACACATCCCGGCGCCCCGCTGCATAACCGACTGCGCTCCGCCCTCAAACACCGGGCAGGGCAGCACGATCAGCTCCACCGTCTCGGTGGTGTTGTCGGCGTAGATGACCTCGTTGGAGAAATACAGGACGCTGGCGGAGGAGGCCACGCTGACGATGCTCTCGCCGGTGCGCAGAGGCTCGGTGGCGTAGCCGCCCTGCAGCCAGACACCGCCGGACAGGCACGCTTCGGCGTATGGCTCCCAGACCTGCTCAAAGGCCGGGCCGAAGGCCAGCTCCTCGCCGTTGAAGAAATCCTCACCCAGAGACTCCACCCCCACCTGGAAATAGTTGAAGTGGAAGTCGTGAACGAAAAAGGGGATGCTGTCGTCCGGGATGTCCGGCATCTTGGCGTCAGTCCATTCGGCGTATTCGCAGGCGGTGGCGTACAGCCCCTCCCATGTCTTCAGGTCGTCCAAAGACGCGCCGGTAGCCGCGGCAAAGCGGTCGAAGGCGGTCTTGTTGACGAACATCAGCTCGGTGGATTTGGCCACCGGCAGGCTCACCAGCCGCCCGTTCACCGTGCCGTCGGCCAGAAACTCCGGCACAAAGGCGGACAGCTCCTCCTCGGTGAAGTGATCCCGGTAGTCCACCAGCACGCTCTCGTCGGGCATGGCCAGCACGGTCTTGGGGTATGTCCCGCCCCGGCAAATGTCTGGACAATGCCCCTATGGAGGGTTTCTGGGGCATACTGAAGACTGAGATGTATTATCCGCACCATTTTGAAGAGTATAGTGAACTTTATGAAGCTATTGCTGCGTACATCAATTTCTACAACTATGAACGCTACCAGAAAAAACTTGGCTGTATGACACCTATGTGGACTATGCCTTTAGCTTGGAATGTAATGAAACGCGGATTGCGCAGGTGGCAGGAACTGTCGACGGAAGAAGGAATGGGAGCGGCACCCAGGTGGTAATTCCAAGCGACTTTGTTCCAAGTAAGCCTTTTGAGCGTATTCTTACTCGTTTTGGATTCTATATCGGCGTTGCTCACAAAGACTTTCTCGTGAATTACTTGGAATCTTATGATAATCGTCCGTATATGGAACTGGATACTCCTGTCGATGTCGTCGATGACGATGACATCCCCACTAACAGCGCAGAGAATACGGAGACTATATTGCCGCACGACATTTTGCGGAAAGCGGCGATATTTACAACGCTTTCGTTATGCCATACGCTGCCTGCGAGGGTGATGAACCTCTAAAGTTCGTGAGCGTCGGCACAGCGGACTGGATTGAATACTCGCCCGAAACCGAAAACTATAAATATGTTCTCGGTATCCTGCTTGACACGAAGCATATCATGCAGACTTACACCCGGCACAACGGAAGAGAGATTATGAATATGTCTCAGCTAATACTGGATTCCATCCAGGCATACCGTGCCGAGGCCGAAACAGTACAGTAATGGTGATAAGATGGCTGACCACTTAACAGCAGAAAAACGAAGTTGGAATATGTCGCGCATTCATGGTAAAGATACCGAGATAGAGAAAAAGGTGCGCTCGTATTTGTTCCAACAGGGATTCCGATTTAGGAAAAACGACTCGCGTCTTCCAGGTAAACCCGACATTGTTCTTCCTAAATACAAAACTGTGATATTCGTTCATGGCTGCTTTTGGCACAGACACCCTGGTTGCAAAGATGCGACTACACCCAAGACGAGAACCGATTTCTGGCAGGCAAAGTTTGATCGTAATGTAGAGAATGATGAAAAACACACAAACGAGCTTCAGAAAATGGGCTTTACGGTTATTGTACTTTGGGAGTGCGAGATAAACAAATACTTTGATGAAACAATGGAACGTGTAGTTGCTCAGTTGGGACCACCCCGTCGGCGCTCAATCAAAAGTGATACTGACTTTTAATGATTCCTCATACTTTTAATTATTCCTCACGGCGTGGGATGGAGGGTACATTTCCTCCCTGACCAGACTGGGCGAAAAACTGAATAAACAGAAAAAGGGCTTCCGAAGCAATGATGCGAAATACATCAAAACATCGGAAGCCCTTTGTTTCAAGCCCTTTTTGGCGGTTATGTGCTGGAGAGGGCTTTTTCCTGTTGTATCAAAGACGGCGTCTTTATAGAAATTAAGACTCGTTATTTGATACAAAGATATGCGGCATAGGCACAGGGGTGTCGGGGTGTCGTTTAGGGTGTCGGTTTTAGGACCGGCTATTTTTTTGCAAAATTTTTTCAGAAACCTATTGACCTTGGTGTGACCCCAAGGTGTATTATATGAGTGAAAGGTGGTGATCGGATGGGATACTCAGTAAAATGGGTAGTAGAAAATCTCGGTATAACTCGTGACATGCTTCGTTACTACGAAAAGGAAAAACTTCTCCCTGCAAACGAGAGCAGGAATCCTACGAATAAATATCGTGACTACAGCGACGAAGACATCGAAAGGATCTGGGGTATCAAGCTCCTTATAGGCATTGGGTTTACAGCCAAAGAAATTTATGCACTCATGAATGACCCGGATTTCGATTTTGATACAGCTATTGCTAATAAGGTAGCGGAGCTGGAACGGAAGCACGATGAAAATCTGATTTATCTGGAGTTTGCTAAAAGTATAAAGTTTCTGGGCCGAGTTCCTACCACATCTAAAGTGGGCAGCGTCAAATTTGATGATTTTCTGGAATATGCCCATGAGAACTGGAACTTTTACGATGACCCACGTTCTGCTCCATTTATGAAAATGGCGGATACGCTTATTTCAAAGCCACCACAGGAATGGGGTCCTGATGATGTGGAACGCATTCTTGAAATGTTCGAGAACTTTGATACAGAAGGAATGATGCATACCTACACTCTTCGTGGGTATTATCAGGTTATTTCTGATATGAAGGACCTCGGTTATGACAGCGATACAGTGCAGAGGGTTGTAAAATTGCTGCATGAATATCTTGTTGGCCATAATACAGAGCCAGAGCTTGATGGTAAAATTACACCACAGTTCATCGCTAAGTACACGGCTCCGTTTTTCCTTGGTGGTGATATTGCAATCCAGCATGAACGTAACTACGGCAAAGACGGGTGTCTGTTCATCGCACAGGCTTTGGCATATTACGGTGGATATGATATTGACGAGCTATGATGGAGCCTTGAATATGAAAGTGAAATCTAAAATGGTATGCCCTGTGCAAAAGAACGGAGAATGGACAACTATTATCAAGGAGTTTGAAGAGGACATTCCCGATCTTGGACGTGAGCATTTAATCTGCAATAAGTGCGGAAGACCTGATTATCCCAAATGCAAGGAGACAGTCTGTACTGCATGGATATATAGGACTAAAGAAAAAAAGAACTAATGGAGGTCACGCTATGAGTGAGACTAAGAAAAAACGAAAAAACATAGTGGATACTATCACCTATGCTTACATATCGTGGCGATGCTCGATTGCAGAAGAAATTTACTGTGGACTTCCTGCAGAAGAAAATGAAGGTCAACGAGGGTGAGGTCCCGCAGTACTATGTGGAGAACAGCCATCCTGCCATCATCGAACCGGAAGAGTGGGATTTGGTACAGGCTGAATTCTCCAGACGAAAGGCTCTGGGCAGTCGGTACAGTTCAAACAGCGTGTTTTCCTCCATGATTTTCTGCGGTGACTGTGGTTCGGTGTACGGTTCAAAGATATGGCATTCCACGAGCAAATACCGCCGCACGATCTGGCAATGCAATGATAAATTCAAAGGTGAACAACGCTGCACCACACCGCATTTGTACGAGAAAGACATCAAGGCAATGTTCCTTCGGGTATTTGGAAAGCTGATGGCTGACCGGGAGCATATCCTGGAGGGCATCCACCTGGTACAAGCCACCTTATGCGATTGCACAGAACTGGACGCACAGCAAGTCACCCTGGCAGAGGATATGGAGATCGTAAGTGAACTGATTCGCCAGTGCATTGAGGAAAACACCATCAAGGCACAGAACCAATCGGAGTATATGGAGCGTTATGAGCGCCACACTCGCCGCTATGAGAAAATGCAGAAACAGTAAGCAGAACGGCAACGCAGGAAGGAACAGTATGACCGCATCAGTGCCTTTGCTGCCACACTGGCAGAACAGGCAGAGATGCCCATTGAATTTGATGATGACCTTTGGCTGGCGGCAGTCGATCATGCCATCGTCAATGCGGATGAGACGGTGACATTCACCTTCAAAAGCGGTATAGAAATAACGGAGCAGATGTAACACGGCTCGGAGCCTGGGTAATATCCCAAGTTCCGAGCCGTTTTCTCTATATTTTGATATGCACCTACGTATAGACAAATTCAACGATACCGGGTTCTTTATAACGCAAAACAGCCGATTTTCGATAGGCAAAAGTCCAACGATAACAACGATTTTGCAGTTTTGAGGGACTGTTGCTCAATGGGTGCATTTGCAAATGAAAAAGCCTTGATATGACAGCGGTTTTCTGCATAAAAATAACGAACCGACAGTCGATAATTGTATCAACTGTCGGTTCAGTTATGGTGCCGAAGGTGGGACTCGAACCCACACGGTATCGCTACCAACGGATTTTGAGTCCGTCACGTCTGCCAATTCCATCACTTCGGCCGATCTGGTATATTGTAGCATGCCGATTCCGGAAAAGCAAGCAAAAAGCGAAGGACGGCGCTCGATTTTTGCACGTCCTCCGCCTGTGCTCCCCGTTCCGGCAGCGTTATTCCGCGCTGGCTGCCGGCTGCTGCTCCGTCTCCGGCTCGATGGGCGTCACATACGTCAGTTCAATTCGATGCTCTGCGATCTCCTCCACCTGAATGTGTAGGCCAAAGGCGTCGATCTCAAACCGCGTTCCGTCGTCCGGTACCGAGCCGTAGCAACCGAACACAAAGCCGCCGAACGTATCATACTCGTCGATGGGCAGCTTGACCTTCAGCTTTTCGGCCGCCTCGTCGAGCGGTGCGGAGCCGAGAACGCGCCAGGTCTTTTCGTCCACCTGCTCGATCTCGCCCGGTTCCTCCGGCGCGTCCGTATCATCGTCCAGATCGCCCACAAGCTGCTCGAGCAGATCGTTCATCGTCACAATGCCCTGCACGCCGCCATACTCATCCAGCACCACGGCAAAGTGGTTGCGCGTCTTTTTCATCTGGCGGAACAGCACGTCCGCGCGGATGCTCTGCGGCACGAAATACGCCGGGCGTACCGCCTCGCGCAGAATGGTTTCGCGCGAGCGATCCGTAAGCCGGAAATAGTCCTTCGCGTTGAGCACGCCGATCACATCATCCGCCGTCTCCCCGCAGACCGGGTACAGCGAGTGCCTGTTGTCGCAGATCGTTTCGTTCCACTGCTCCACCGACTCATCCTCCCAGAGCACGATCATGTCCGTGCGGTGGGTGGCAAATTCCTCGATGGCCAGATCGTCAAACTCGAACACGTTCTGGATCATCATCTTTTCTTCCGCATCGATGACGCCCTTTTCCGAACCGACGTCGACCATCATGCGAATTTCCTCCTCGCTGACCTGTTCCTCCTCCGCATTCGGATCGATGCCGACGAGGCGCAGAATCGCATTGGTGGAAACCGTGAGCAGCCAGACGATCGGCGCAAACAGCTTAGAAAAAAACGCGAGCAGGCCGGAAATGCCCAGTGCCAGCTTTTCCGCCTTTTTCATGGCAATACGCTTGGGCACCAGCTCGCCGAACACCAGCGTGAAATACGACAGGATGAGCGTAATCAGAATGACCGCGATGGTATTGAGCGTTGCGGGCGGGATCTTGACGCCGAGACCGACCAGCCACGAAACGATGCCGTCGGAAAAGTTGTCCGCAGCAAATGCGCTGCCGAGAAAACCGGCCAGCGTAATGGCGACCTGAATGGTCGATAAAAATCTTGCCGGTTGGCTTGTCAGGCGCGCAAGGCGCACTGCGCGCTTGTCACCCGCCGCGGCCAGCCGCGCCAGATGGTTGTCATTCATCGAAATCACCGCGATCTCCGCACACGCGAACACCGCATTGCATAGGATCAGGATCAGCTGCAGCAGCAGCGATAGCCCAACGGAATCTTCCAAGTTTCTCCTCCTGTTTCTCCGGGTTGGCCGGGTTCCGCCCGGCCTATGCTCTGGTTTTGCAACCGCACAAAAAGGTAAAAAAACATGCTCCGCGCATCCGCTCAACGCCGATGGCAGATCATGCCGGTAGTCCTCGTTATCCAGTTCACGCCGATGGCAGCATCGTTTCCGTCGCTACTGTCGTCGTCCATGTATCTGTGCCGGTTCCTTTCCCGATAAATTGATTTGTATTATATCATAGTCGCGCGCCGTTGTGAAGCCCCGTTTTTCTTCAACGCCGGATGCACTCGTTATAGGTCAATTTCACCTTATTTTGAATAGGTCAATTTGCCATAATAGAAGGATGGAGACGAAAGAACGACTCAAAAGCCTGCGTCTTTCGCGCGGCTATACGCAGATTCAAATGCAGCTGCTGACCGGCATCGACCAGAGCGATTATTCCAAGCTCGAGAACGGCAGGCGGTATCTGACCTTCGAGCAGTGCCGCCGGCTTGCGCTCGCGCTCGATACCAGCATGGACTATCTTGCCGGACTGACCGATGAAAGCGTCCCCTACCCGCGCCGTTCCAAGCAATAGTCCCGACATCTCCGCCGGCGGCAGGACGCGCGCCGTTGTTCGGAACAGGCGGCGAACGCACATTTCCTTTTCGGCTAACAGCGCATCGGCAAGCATACCATGCGCAGCCGCCTTGGTGCGGCGCATCTCGAACCGCCGGCCGTCTGCGGCGCCACTCTCTTAAAACAATACCGTATGGAACATCCAGCAGAACAACAGCACATGCGCTTGACGGGCGATTCCCACCGGCCGCTGTTCCACCGAAGGCCGGCGTGTGTTGCTGCGCTCGGCGTTCTCATCGGTCTTATGTTCTTCGCGCTGTTCGGCGCGCCGGGCGCGAGCGCCGCGGACGCCGGTGCGGGGCTGATCGTGCTGCTGTTATTGCTGCTCGCGTCGCTCCGGCTGTACCGGCCTGCCCTGCTGCCGCTGCTGTTTGCCGTGCTGGCGTTTCTCAGCGCCGCACTGCAATGTCCGGCCGCGCCGGAACAAACGGCGGGCTATTTGACCGGCCGCGTCGCGGAAGCGCCGGAACACGCGTCGGCGCGCACCGTGCTAGTGTTGAAGGATGCAGCGCTCGACGGGACGCCCATCCGCGGACGCGTCGAATTGATCGTCCATGGCGGCACAAGGGCGGAGTATGGCCGGTATATCGGCGTCCATACGTCGCTTTGGCCGTCGGATGCGGACTGGCTTGCCTATGACCGCAGTCTTGGCATCGCCGCCCATGCGGCCGCCGGCGCGAGCGCCCTTGCTTACGGCGATGTGGAGCGGGATGCCTACGGTGCGCTGCTTGAGGCGCGCGCCGCCGTCGCGGGCCGGATCGGCGCGCTCTTTCCCGCGCATCCCGATGTGGCCTGCGGCCTGCTGCTGGGCGGCCGCCTTTCGCGCATGGATGCGGGCGTTCTCTCCCGGTTTCGCGCGGCGGGCATTGCGCATCTGCTGGCCGTGTCGGGTCTGCATGTCGGTATCCTTGCGGCCGCACTGCTGGTTTTGCTCCGGCTGATTCGGCCGCTCTGGCTGCGGTTTTCGGCATTTTCGGCGTTTCTGCTCGCCTATGCGGCGCTGACGGCGTTTACGCCATCGGTGCTGCGCGCCTCGGTTATGCTGCTGTGCGTACTGCCCGCCATGCCGCTGCGCCGCCGCACGGATCTTCCCTCGTCGCTATCGCTTGCCTTCGTGCTGGTGCTGCTGCTCCGGCCGTTTGCGCTGGGTACGGCGGGTTTTCAGCTCTCCTTTTCCGCCATACTTGGACTTGCGCTGCTTGCGCCCGTTCTCAAAGCGCGGTTTTCCGTGTTGGGCGAGCGTGCGGCAGCCGCGCTGTCGAGCAGCATCGCCGTGCTGGCTGCGACCGTCCCGCCCATTGCGTCGTTCTTCGGAGAACTCCCGCTCTCCTCGGCCGCGGCAAATCTGCTGATCCTGCCGCTGCTGCCGCTGTTTCTCGTGCCGGCTGCGGCCGCGCTGCCGCTGAGCTGCCTCTCCCTTCCGCTCGGGCGTGCAGTCGCTGCGCTCCCTGCAGCGGTGCTCGATATGCTGCTGCGCGTGGCAGCAGCGGGTGGAACGCCGCACCTGCGGCTTTTGCCGCCCTCTCCGCTCGGCGCGCTGCTGTTCTATGCGGCCATATTGCTTGCCTCTCCGCTGTTTCTCGTGCGGCCGCGCACAAAGGCGCTTCTCGCCGGCCTGTGTGCTGCCGCTTGTTTCCTGTTCTGGCGCTGATTTTCGGCAAAATCCCTTGCCGCGGGAGCGACCATGCGCTATACTTTATCAGTATGCAGGAAATCATAACACGCGCCGGCATTTTGGTTGCCGCCATATTCGTTGGATATCTGCTGCGCAGAAGCCGCTTTCTGCCGCCGGAGGCGTTTACCGTCGTCTCCCGGATCGTGCTGAACGTGACGCTTCCCTGTGCGGTTATCGTAAATTTTGCTGATTTTCAAGTGTCCGGTGCGCTGCTCTGGCTGTTCCCGCTGGGATTTTTCTGCAACGCCCTGTATGTGAGCGTCGGCTATCTGCTCGGTAAGCGGCAGGGCGTCGGGCAGCAGATGTTCGGCATGCTGAATCTTTCGGGCTATAATATCGGCTGCTTTGCGCTGCCCTATGTGGCGAGCCTGCTCGGCCCGTCGGCCGTGGTCTCGGCCTGCCTGTTTGACGCGGGCAACGCGATCTGGGCCACCGGCGGCACCAACGCGCTGTGCATCTCCATGCAGGAGGGCGGCCGCCTGCGCCTTGGGCCGGTCTTTCGGCGCATCTTCACGAGCCCCACGATCGTTGCATATCTGGTCATGCTGCTGCTGTCCTTGATCCGGGTACGCCTGCCGGAACCGATCCTGCAGTTTGCAACACTGGTCGGCTCCGCCAACAGTTGCATGGCCATGCTCATGCTGGGCATCGGCATGAATCTGAACATCCGGCCCGAGCAGCTCCGGTGGATCGGCAAGGCGTTTGTGATCCGCTTCGGCATCGCGCTCGTGCTGTGCCTCGCCTTCTACCATCTGCTGCCGTTCGATCACGACATCCGGCTCGGCGCCGCGCTGGCGGCATTTGCGCCGATCTCCTCTGCCAGCGCAGCCTATACCGGTGAGCGCGGCTGCGACGTTGGACTTGCAAGCAGTTGGAATACGATCACCATCCTGAGCTCACTGGTGTTTATGACGCTGGTGCTGCTGTTCACCGCATAACCTCAACAAGACCGACCGAAGGAGGCCCTTGACCATGGCAAAGCTGGAATGCACGCTGTACGCCGGAATCGACGAGATCCGGCAAGCGTTGGAAAGCGCGATTTTGGGCGGCAGTGTTTCCGCCACCTGTGAGGATGAGAGCTGCTTTTCGCTCGGCGGCAACCGCTGCTTTTTGAGCGTCTATGAGCGCTATAGCTGGACGGGCAGCAACCGCGTCAGCTTGAGCGTGATGCTCGTGCAGGATGGGCCGCGGGTGCGCCTATCCGCCATCACCTCCGGCGGCAGCCAGGCGGTGTTCTTCAAGATCAACACGTTTGGCGAATCCGCGTTTCTCGATCATGTGCGCGACGCGGTTCGTCCGTTCTTACAGCATTCATGAATCCATATAACATACGTCCGCCCGGCGCGCTTGCCGGGCGGACGTTTTTCTTATGGATGGATGTCGATGTCTGTGCCCGCTGCGGGCGTCTCCTCTCCCTCAGCCCTCCGCCCCGGGGGTCAGCAGTGCCGCCTCCAGCGCTTCGTCCTCCGGCGCCTTGCCAAAGAGCAGTTGTTCCGCCATCGCCATGCACCGCTGTCCGGCCGCCGCCTCGTCCACGCCAAACGCCGCCGCGATCAGCTTTGGGTGCACCTGCATGAGCTTGAGCAGCGCGTCACTGCTGTCGGCGCAGAAGATCTCCATATCCGTGCGCCCCGCCGCCAGCATCGTTTCCGCCGCGGCCACTGCCAGTTCGGCCGTCTCGGCATAGATGCCGTCCACCATGCCCTCATAGTATTTTTCAAGCCGGCCGGCCATCCACGCCGCCGCGTCCTTCTCGGCCTCGCCGGCATAATAAGTGCTCTTTACGAACACGCGTCCCTGCTCCACCGCCGCCTGCCACGCCATACACGCTGCGCTCTCGCGGCCGGTAAACATGCCGAACAGGCGCACCGGCGTATCGTGCGGCGGATAGGCGATGGCTGCTTCGAGCACCCGCTCCGGCGCCTCTCCGTACACGGCGCGCACGCAAGCCGCGCCCTCCGGCACCGCCGCATCCTCCGGCGCGAACACGACCACGGGCATACCGCGCGCGAGCAGCGCCTGCACCGCTTCCGCATCCTCCGCGCCCGTCCAGTACACAATGGCGGCAGCCTGTCCGGCAAATTGCGCCGCTGCGAGCGCGCCCGCCCCATCCGTAAACGGCTGCATTGCAAACGCGGCCGGCGCCACATGCTCCAAAAACCGCTCCGCCGTCTCCGGAGCGGCCACGGCAATCACCGGCACGGGGGTCGGGCTCGGCGTGGGCGTAGGCACCGGTGTTGGCGTTGGCACCGGCGTCGGCACCGGCGTCGGGAACACCGCGTTCAGCATGCCGCAGCCGGAAAGCGGGCACGCCAGACACAGCAAACACAACAGACAAACGAAAATGTGCTTCTTCATGGGTAATAGTATTCCACATAAATACGCCAAAACCCTGCATTTCGGGATACCGCCATCGTAAAACAGCACTTTCTTCGGCAGCATTGTCCGAGATCATCGTTTGTGCAACAAGCGCAGCGGAATGATTCCACATCCCGCCCATGTTGGAATTGTCCGAGACCGCCGGTTATCCGACAAGTGCAGCGTCACGATGCGCTGAACTGCCGCATTGGCGGTTCATGGGTGTCAGGCGCGCCATCAAGGGCTGCCCATGCGCGGCGTAACGTTCGCTTGCAGCCCGCAAGCACGAGTGCAGGATGTTCACTACCAAATGGTTTGACCTCAAACGACAGGATGGTGCGACTTCCCTCCTTGACAAAGCCACACATCTTCAATGCTTGGAGAAACGCGGTGAGTTCCTTCTCCCCGTTCTCACTGTTTGGGAAGCCGAAGCGCGGATGTTGATCGCCATAGTTTTCACAGCCTTTTTGGGCAACCGCATTGCCAATATGGAAATGTGCGGTATATTTGGCCATGGTTGAAACGGCGTAATCGATTGATTCGTGGGTCAATGGAATGTGTGACAAATCCACAATCAAGCCAAAGTTATCGACCTGATCACACACCCTCGCGGCAAACGCAGCCACTAATGAAGCCGGCCCAATAAGCGTGGACTTATCCACATCATAGTCAAACACCTCTAGTTCCAAGAACAACCCTTTTAACGCTGCATATCGGCAAACATGCAACGTGGTCGTGACAAGCTGGTTCACTGCCGCATCACGATCCTCTGGCTCCCATCGTCCAGCCAGAAATGCGATGCCTTCGGCTCCTAATGTTGCCGCTTCGTCCACAGCATTCAGCAAAACCCGGTCCGCGCGTTCCCGTTCTGTCTCATCGATAGAATTCGGATTCAGTCCCTTGGCGAGTATGGCTGGATGTACGCCGCAACAGGCCGCAGTTTGTGAAGATGCCAACATGTCGCGGATAACCGCACGATCGGAGACGTCTGTGGGCGCAATCTCCACCACATCAAAAAAGTCATCGGAACAAACAAGCTCAACTGCGTCACATTGCGCGAGGTTCGGAAAACTCATCCATTGTAGCGTGCCAATGCGAAAATAGTCATGGATATCCTGCCGCACTCTACCTCAATCCTCCGCTTTTTTCTCGCATATGCTCGCATAATAGGCGTCAAACGTATCGCAGGCTCTCTGCACCGTTTCCAAACAGCGAACATCGTCCCGCTTGTATTTTGCCTTGAGCGCATCACACATGGTATCACCAAGGTTTTCTCTGAACGCTTCCACATAAGCCTTGCAAAGATCGCCGAATCCCGGCGTGTTGTGCGCACGCTTATCAACAAACAGCTTGCCAAGCGCCGCGATGCCGCCGCACAGCGCACCGCAGGCATGCCCGCATCCCATGCCCGCACCAAAACCACTCACAAGTTTGAATTCCTCTTCTGTCAGCCCCAGATGATATACGGCATCAATGCTTCTGAGTGTGGTTTCCGCGCAATTATAGTCTTTTTCCAAATACAGTTCATTTACTTGATCACGAAGCATATCGAATTCTCCTCTAATTTGATTTCAAAATAAAAACAGGGGGGACGGCTGTCCCATAGGTCAAACCGTCCCCCGCTTGCTGGATGATTAGCAGAAATAATCCTCCCAGGTACCGTCAATGCGCTGAACGCCGCTCTTTTCAATGGAATCCCAGAACACTTTGCGATTCCACTCGCCGGTGGTACGGATCTGCTCCAGTAATTTCGTCTCCAGCTCAAACGTCTTTTGCGCCTTGGCAGCCACTTCCTCCGCATCCTGCGGACGCACGGCCAACACGCCATCATCATCGCCGATGATAATATCACCCGGATAGATGGTCACGCCGCCGATCGGAATGGGCACGAGCAGTTCGCCAAGACCATTCTTCAGCGGACCATTTGCCTGTACGCCCCGCGCATATACGGGGATCGGAACACTGCGAACGCCAGCCACATCACGGATGACGCCATCGACAACAATGCCAACGCAGCCCTTCTTGTACGCATAGGTCGTCATGATCTCACCGCACTGCGATCGCTTCATGCAGCCGTTCCCATCGATCACCAGCACATCGCCCGGCTGGATCATATCGAGCGCCATATGGAACAGCAGGTTATCGCCAGCAGGGACCTTCACGGTAAAAGCCGTACCCAACAGGCGGTTGCTGCCGCCGTAGTTTTTGATCTGCTGATCGATGCAGGGCGTACGGCCCATATTGTCGGCTATGTTGGCAAGCGGTATGTTGCGGAAGCGCTCAATGAGCTCCTTGGCAGGACGTTTGAAGTTGGTGAATGCACGATTACCTTGATTCATATTCTCTCCTTAATATGTTGCATATATTTGATTGCAACTTGTCATTGAATTGCGCAGAAGCGCGGTATCTTCGTTTAGCCGAGGGACGTCAGCGAATACCGACTGATCAACTCAGAAATTTCGTCGTAGACAGCGACCGCTTCGTCGGCAGGAATCCAGAGCGGTGTCTGGTAGTAGGCCTCTGCAATTTCCTTTGCATAGTCCTCGTTGGTCGTGATGATTTTTTCAAGCGCCGCAGCGAACTTGTCCACAATCGCCTGATCGGTGCCCTTCGGGAAGGCGTAGAAGAAACGAGTGGGGAAGTAAATTTCATAGCCCTGCTCGATGCAAGTCGGGATTTCCGGGAAAAGCTCTGCGCGTTCCTTAGCGGTTACACCGAGGATAGTCATATCGCCAGACTCCACATAGGGTGCGATGTTGCCGTAAGGCCCAATGATAATGTCAACCTGACCGCCTAGCAATGCGGCAACTTTGTCCGCGATACCACCGACGTCAACCTGCGTCACGTTTGCATATTCGCCCAACATAAAGGATGAGACCTGCGTCGTTGCGCCGATGTTGGTGGCAACTGTCATTTTGTTCTCATTCGATGCGACAATGAGGCTCTCCAGATCGGTAATACCGGTCTGGCTGCTGACCGCGATCACATCGCCGGGATTTGCGGCAGTGATACCGACCAGTTCAAACGCATCCAGACCGAAATCCGAGATCCCGGAAGCCTGGCTGATCATGAGCGCGTTGTGGTTCTGAAGGACGACGTAGCCATCCGGATCGGCGTCCTTGACGGAGGTAGAACCAATAGTGCCGCCAGAGCCCTTCATGTTCTCAACAACGAAGGTCGCGCCCAATTCTGCCTCAAGGTACTTGGCGAGTATGCGGCCATTGTAGTCGGAATCACCACCACCGCCGAACGGTACAATGATGGTAACGGTTTTCTCGGGCCAGCTGGTATCGGTTTTCGCTGCCGCCGGATCAGCGGGCTGGTCTGCGGTTTTGGCCACAGGCGCAGCAGTGGCATCGGGCTGAGGTGCCTTTTCGCTGGTGCACGCGCTCATGAGCGGGAACAGCATTGCAGCTGCAAGAACCAGAGCAAGGATCTTTTTCATGTTTTTCCTCCTGATTGATTTTTGTTTTTTTATTGTTTACGCCTTGTCCTTTCCCCTGCTGCGGATGATCTTTACGATCTGCCAGACAACAAAGAGAATGGTGATAACGGTAAACACGCAAGCAATCGGCCGGGTAAAAAAGCCGGATAGGTCTCCCTCGGCAAGCATGGCGGCGCGACGCAGATACAGCTCGATAATCGGGCACAGGATAAATCCCATAACGATCGGCGCAAACGGTATTTCAGCTTTATTGAGCACATAGCCGAGAATGCCGAACACAAGCACACACCACACATCGAACATGCGATTGTTAATCGCAAAAGCGCCGACAATGCACAGAACCATGACGACCGGCAGCAGGTAACGTTTAGGGAAGGAAAGCAGCTTCACAAAGCCGCGCAAGCCTCCGTACATCACGAACAGCATCGCCACGTTCGCGATCAACAGCGCCGCAAAAACGCTGTAAACCAGCGGGCCTTCTGTCGTAAAGAGTAGCGGGCCGGCTGTAACGCCATGGATCGTCAGCGCGCCGAGCAAAATCGCTGTCGTCACATCACCTGGGATGCCAAGCGTCAGCATCGGGATCAATGCGCCTCCCACGGTTGCGTTATTGGACGCCTCGGATGCCACAACACCATCAATGATACCAGTACCGAAAAGTTCGGAACGCTTAGACTGGTTCTTTGCAACGGAGTAGGAAATAATGTTGGCCGTCGATCCTCCGAGACCGGGTAGAATACCGATTGCGGTGCCGATAGCGGAGGAACGAAGCATGTTCCATTTCTGTCCCCACAGTTCCTTCAGGCTGACTCCCATGCCGCGGATGCGGAAAGAAACAGGAATGGGCTTGGCGGAACGAATCACGCTGCTTTCTGCGGTTTTGATGACCTCGGCAACGGCGAACAAACCGATCATTAGCGCAATAACGTCCACACCGCCCTGCAACGAGCGAATTCCAAGAGTAAAGCGCGGCGCGCCATCGATGGGCGCGGAGCCGATCGTTGACAGCATGATGCCGATAAATGCACCCATCAGGCCCTTGATCAAATCCTTGCCGACTAGGCCGGCTACCAGTGTCAGCGAAAAAATGCCGACCGCAGCGTATTCAAAGGGCCCGAACTTCAGGGCCACCTTTGCGAGCGACGGCGCAATAAAAATCAGGCACAGAATGGAGATCAATCCGCCGGCAAAAGATGCGATAATGCCCGTACCGAGTGCCTTACCGGCTTTCCCCTTCTCCGCCAGAGGCCCGCCATCAAAGCAGGTGGCGATGGAGGCGGGGGTGCCGGGAATTTTGATCAGTATGGCCGAGATCAGTCCGCCGGTGATGCCGCCCAAATACAGCGCGATGAGCAGCGCAATGCCAGGAATTGGATCAAGTGCAAAGCTCAGCGGCAGGCACAGTGTAACCGCCATGTTGGCTGACAGGCCTGGAATAGAACCGAAAATGATGCCCAAAATGACTCCGGCAAAGATCAGGCCGAGACATTCCGGCGTAAAGATGTTGACAAATCCCTCCCAGATCACAGAATGCCACCTCCAATATCAAAGATGCCGGCGGGCAGCCTCAGATTAAATGCCCGTGTAAAGGCCAGATAGATAACTACCGGTACAACGATGGCAAGGATAACGAATAACAGCCAATTCTTTTTTTCATATTTGGAGAAGCAGTAGAACGAAGCCGCGAGATAGAACACCATACCGTACACAAATCCTGCAAACTCCATCAGCAGGATGCTGGCGGCCAGAGTAGCGAACGCCACAAGAGCCGCGATCAGCTTTGTACGGCTGTCGCTCCGCTGCTGCCGTTCTTCCTCGGTTTGTGTATGTGCCAAGCATTTTTCAGCGGCAATCGTGCGCATACTGCGAATGAACATGACCACGGAAAGGGCAAACAGACAAATTGCACTCAACCGCGGGATAAACGCGCTGGTCAATGAGATCAGCGCGGTCTGCCGAATCTGGTAGGAAAGGATATAGTACACCACGCAAATAACCGCAAGGACGATGCTGGTGACTTGATCCCTCTTTGCCTTTTGTAACGTAATAACCTCCTTTTCTCTTCTTGGTAATCGCTTATTCCGAGCAACTCCGCAGTGCACCTGCAATGGAATCAAGCGCCGATCTGCCGGCGGCACGCAGCAACATAAGATCGGAACTGAGGTCGATCATGTTGACGCCGCGCTGGATCAGGGTCACCGCCTCCTCCGGCGTTGCCGCTGGAGCGGCTACCGGAATACCCGCCCCGGCGCACCGTTCAATAACATCATCTATCGCACGCTGTACCGTCAGACTGGAAGCAGACATGCCATAAGATTCGGACAAATCGCCCGGTCCCAGATGAATCGCATCCGGATGCTCCGCTAGAATCTCATCAATCCGTTCAACCGCCTGTTTGCTTTCGATGAAGGGGATCATCATGGTATTCTTATTTGCGAGTACTTTGTACTCGTCCATTGGAAACATACCATATCCAGTTGCACGCGACGTATTGGAAAAACCGCGAGCGCCGACCGGCGCGTATTTCCCCGCAGTCATGATAGCGCGCGCCTGCTCGCCCGTGTCGCAGTGCGGGAAGAACATGCCCTTGACACTCATATCGAGATATTGCAGAACCTTGCCCGGATCGTGATCCGGAATACGCAAAAACGGCTCGATACCACCGCACTCGCACGCTCTAATCAGATGCAATACGGACTCAATGTTGTATGGGAAGTGTTCACCCTCGATGAACACATAATCGAAGCCACACGAACCATAGACCTTAGCGATCATCGGTGCGCGACTGCGGATTTGACATCCAATCACGGGTTCCCCACGGTTGAGTTTTTCCAGCACCCTGTTGCTTTGAATCACAATGCTTTACCTCCCTGTGCAATGCTCTCCGGCAATCGCCGGTTCGTTGTGGCGGGGTAGTAGTCCTAAACTTGTCAAAACCTTGCGCTTACGCACCGCCCGGCTAGTCAATCCTCGCTTATAACCCCAGAAGGTCGAACAACCGTTCACCGCTTCGGATGCGGCGGATCATTTCCCGTTCTCTCTCATCCCGCTGTCTAGCCCGTTCGGCCGTCTCCTCTGCGCGTTCAGGCGGAATGACGACCACACCGTCGTCATCCACAACAATGATATCGCCTGGCCGAACCGTTGCGCCGCCGCAGCAAACCGGCTGGTTGAGCGATCCGATCGCACCTTTTGTCAGGCCCTTCATGGACACACCCGCAGCAAAAACCGGAAAACCGATCCGACGGAACTCAGCAACATCCCGCACGCTACCATTGAGAACAAGGCCCGCTAGCCCATTCACAACTGCCTGTACGCTCATCATATCACCCCAGCTGGCCGCCTCCGTACACATTCCGGTATCCGCTACGAGCACCTGTCCGCGCTCTGCCAACGCCAATGCACGATGTAGCATCAGATTATCTCCAAGATGTGTTTTTACAGTGACCGCCTGTCCGCAGGTTCTCAGCCCCGGTCGAATGGGCTTGATGGAGCAATCCATCGCTCCCTCCCTGTCCATTGCTTCATGTAACGTTGCAGTACTGAACGCGCTGATATGCTGTATGAGCGCTGCGGGAACGACCGGTATGTTCCGATTATCTTTCGCCATAATGCCAGCTCCCGTTCGGAGCAATACGGCTCCAAAGGCTGTATTCTTTAATATATTAACTTGTATACAAGATGCTGTAAAACACAACACTTATTTGATCGTAATCGTTTTTTACACGTCTTAGATGTTATCAGCCGAAATCTTGTTCTCCATCAACCGCCGCATTTGCAGCGTATGCGTCTCGAGGAGACGGGAAGCGGTGTCGAAATCATTTCTCCGCGCCGTCTCGATGAATTGCTCGTGCTCTCGAATGGATTGTTCCAGCCGTCCCGGCGCCATCAGCGCGCGGAAACGGTTGGAATAAAAGCGCTCACGAAAGTTCTGAAGAAAATCCGTCATAAACTTATTTTTGTAGTGATGATAGCAGTAATCGTGAAACCGCTCGTCCAACTCCAGATATTGTTCATAATCCTGTGCGACCGCAACCTGTTTTTGCTGTTCAATCAACTCGTACAGGTGGTCAAAATCCTTTCGATCCAACGTTCCGACCGAACGGCTGATCAGGTAGCGTTCAACCACATAACGCATTTCCAGCAGTTGAAATGCCTCGTCAAACCCCAGTTCCCGAATCATGATGCCCTGTTTGGGAACAATTCGTAAAAATCCCTCGTGCTGTAGCCGTTGGAGCGCAGCGCGGATCGGCGTACGACTGATGTTGAGCCGACTCACAAAGTAAGCCTCCGACAATGGAATACTTGCGCTTAATTGGCTGCGCACAATGATTTTTTTGATCTCCTCGTATGCAAACGTGGATTTGTCCTCATTGTGGATCAGATTTGGTTCCATGTCCCGCTTCCTTGTCCTGTGATTTACGATTATTCTATTATGTATACAAGTATATGTCAATATGTTTTTTAGTTTGTATTAACTTGTTGATTTATGAAATGCATTATGATATTATTATTATGTACACGTTTACCGCTTTGGTTATTCTGGTACGGCCTTTATCCGAGGCCATGCGGCGTTAACAAACGGAGAATCATTCCATGAAAACTCTTTCAAAAGGCATTGTCTTTATGCTATTGTCCGCACTATCCTTTGCGTGGATGGCTGCCTTTGTCCGACTATCGGGCGATCTTCCGTTTTTACAGAAAGCCTTTTTTCGCAACCTAGTCGCTTTTTTGATTGCGCTTTTTCTTTTCTGCAAAAAGCTTCCGAAGATTCATCAACGCAACCTGCCGCTTCATTTGGTGCGCTCAGTAGTCGGTACGGTTGGCCTGCTGGGGAACTATTATGCCATCGATAGGCTCGTTCTTTCCGACGCGTCCATGCTCAATAAAATGTCCCCTTTTTTCGCGGTGCTCTTCTCGGTCCTGCTATTGAAGGAAAAGCTCAGCCGAACGCGCTTACTCATCATTATTGCGGCATTTATCGGCAGCATATTGGTGGTCAAGCCCACATTTTCAAACTTGAATCTCGGCGCAACGCTATTCGGTTTTCTTGGGGGCATGGCATCCGGTCTGGCCTATACAACGGTACGCATGCTGGCTCAACGCGGCGAAAATAGTGCCTCTATCGTCATGCTGTTTTCGGGTATCGCGTGTCTGTTGCTTTTGCCGGGTCTGCTTGCCAGCTTCATGCCAATGACAGCTCGGCAATGGGTTCTGTTGCTGCTGGCAGGGACTTCCGCAGCGTGTGGCCAGTTCTGCATTACAGCAGCCTATACCCATGCCCCGGCACGAGAAATAGCGGTCTATGACTATTCACAGGTCATCTTCTCTACGATCATCGGCTACCTTCTGTTCGATCAGGTAGCCGATCTCTACAGCTTCATCGGTTATGCCGTCATCATTGGCGCGGCCATCCTCATGTTCCATTATAATCGGAAGCGCACGGATAATCTGCCGACGCTTTCCCAGCAGCGCACTCTGTAAGCGCGGCTTACCTGCCGTCATTCAGTTGTCAACCCATCAGCGTGCGCTAATCCGGCACACTCACTCTGCTCATAGCAAGCCAAGCGTCTGATACTTGCTTCCCCACCCCCGTCCGTATCGCTCTGGAAGCCCGTCGGAAACGATTAGAGCTTCCAAAAGTGGAATTGCCACTTTTGCGAGACATTTCGCCATTCAGTAGAATCGTGTTGGAAACCCGACCATCCCCGCCGCCTTCGCCGCAAAACAAAAGCCGGCCCAAAGGCCGGCTAAGACCGTCAGAAAGCTGTGTTTTTTGACGGAATTTCTGCTGCGGCAGGGATACACTTGCAGGTTTGACGCTGTAAACCCGCAAGCAGGGTGTCAAAAGCACCGCGCAGGTCGCTGCTTTTGACGGATTCTATGGCTCTTTCTTTGCAATGCTCGTGCGCGAACCGACGGAGCGGTTCACATCGTCACTTTTTTGACAAGCTGAGCCGGCCCGAAGGCCGGCTCATGTATGCGGTTGATCGTTATCTCAGGCGGAGCGCTTTGGTTTTTTCGGTTCCTTGCCCTCGGGCAGTGCGGCGGCGCCGGTTTCCACCAGCAGCGGCGGCTGCGCCTTTTCAATCGTCTTTTCCGTGATGCGGCAGGACGCAATGTTGCCGCGCGACGGAATCTCGAACATGATGTCGAGCATGACGTCCTCCAGAATCGCCCGCAGGCCGCGCGCGCCAGTCTTTCGCTCGATGGTCTTTTTGGCCACGGCGCGCAGCGCGTCGTCATCGAAGGTCAGCTCTACGCCGTCCATCTCGAACAGGCGCTTGTACTGGCGTGTGAGCGCGTTTTTCGGCTCGGTGAGAATGCGCACGAGCGCGTCCTCATCGAGATTTTCGAGCGTCACGATGATCGGCATACGGCCGACGAACTCCGGAATGAGTCCGAACTTGAGCAGATCCTCCGGCAGAATGCTCTTGAGCGTGGTGCCGACGTCCTTCTCGACGTTCGACTGTACATCCGCGCCGAATCCCAGCAGTTTCTGGCCGATACGCTTCTCGATAATCTTGTCGATGCCGGAGAACGCACCGCCGCAGATGAACAGGATGTTCTTCGTATCGATCTGGATAAACTCTTGATGCGGGTGCTTGCGGCCGCCCTGCGGCGGAACGGAGGCGACGGTACCCTCAAGGATCTTGAGCAGCGCCTGCTGCACGCCCTCGCCGGACACATCGCGCGTGATCGAAACATTCTCGCTCTTTCTGGCGATCTTATCGATCTCGTCGATATAAATGATGCCCTTCTCCGCCTTCTGCACGTCGTAATCCGCGGCCTGAATGAGCTTGAGCAGGATGTTCTCCACGTCCTCGCCCACATAGCCGGCCTCGGTCAGGCTTGTGGCGTCCGCCACGGCGAACGGCACGTTCAGGATCTTGGCGAGCGTCTGCGCGAGCATCGTCTTGCCGCAGCCGGTTGGGCCGAGCATGACGATATTGCTCTTTTGCAGCTCCACATCGTCTTCCTTGCTGTCGGCGGCATTGATGCGCTTATAGTGGTTGTAGACCGCGACGGCAAGCGCACGCTTGGCCGCCTGCTGACCGATCACATATTCGTTGAGCTTGTCGAGAATCTCCTGCGGCTTGGGCACCTCGGTGAGGTCCAGCGGTACGGACTCGGTGTCCTCCTCGATGATCTCGTGGCAAAGCTCCACGCATTCGTTGCAGATATAGACGCCGGGGCCCGCGATCAGGCGGTGCACCTCGTCCTGCTGTTTGCCGCAAAATGTGCAGCGGATGGTTTTATCGTCGTTTTTTGCCATATCTGTTCTTTCATTACCTCCTTGCGGGGATGATCTCATCCACGATTCCATAGGAGCGGGCCTGTTCCGCGCTCATATAGTTGTCGCGTTCGGTGTCCAGACTGATCTTCTCGATCGGTTGGCCGGTTCGCGCGGCAAGGATCTCGTTGAGCCGCTTGCGGATGCGCAGGATCTGCTCGGCGTGGATGCTGATATCCGTCGCCTGCCCCTGTGCGCCGCCGCTGGGCTGGTGGATCATGATCTCCGCGTTGGGCAGCGCCTTACGCTTGCCCTTTGCGCCCGCCGCGAGCAGGAATGCGCCCATCGACGCGGCAAGGCCGATGCAGATGGTCGATACCTCGCACTTGATGTACTGCATCGTATCGTAAATCGCCATTCCCGCCGACACGGAGCCGCCGGGGCTGTTGATATACAGGTAAATATCCTTATCGGGATCGTCCCCCTCCAGAAACAGCATCTGTGCCACGATCAGGTTGGCGGTATCGTCGTCGATCTCGCCGCCGAGAAAAATGATGCGGTCCTGCAGCAGGCGCGAATAGATGTCGTAGGAACGCTCGCCGCGGCTGGTCTGCTCTACGACCATGGGAATCAGGTTCATCGGGGTCACCGTCCTTTTTGTGAAGCGGAGCCGCCCAATCGGCGGCCCGCCCCGGATTCCGTTCTGTATCGCTTACTCGGCCGCCGGCGCTTCCGCTGCGGGCGCTTCCTTCGGCTCGGTAAACACTGCGTTGTCAACGATCAGCGCGATGGTCTTTTCCGCCGTCTTGCGGTCGCGCAGATAGTCGTAATCATCCTCCTTGAGCTGCTTCTTGAACTCTTCGACGGAGGTATTGTTCTGCTCGGCGTACGCGGCCACATCCGCGTCCAGCTCTTCGTCGGTGCAGGTGACGTTCTCCGCCTTGCCGACGGCCTCGATCACAAGCTGCATCTTCACGCGGTTCTCCGCCTCGGGTTTGTAGCTCTCGCGCATAGCGTCGAGATCCGTACCGGAGAACTTGCAGTAATCCTCGAGCGAAATGCCGCTCATGCTCAGACGGTAGGCAATATCCTGCATCATGTAGTTGACCTGCCGGTCGGTCATGACAGCCGGGATCTCCACGGTGGCGTTGTCGCACACGGCTTTGATGCACAGGTTCTCGCGCGCGGCCTTCTCGTTCTCCGCGGCGCGCGCCGTCATCTTCTCGCGCTTGTCGGCCTTCAGCTCGTCGAGCGTGTCGAACTCGGAAACATCCTTTGCAAACTCATCGTCGAGCGCGGGCAATTCCTTGATCTGCACCTCGCGCACCTTCACGTGGAACACGGCCTCTTTGCCGGCCAGATCGGGCGCATGGTACTCTTCGGGGAAGGTCACGGTGATGTCCTTCTCCTCGCCGATGCTCATGCCGACCATCTGCTCTTCAAAGCCGGGGATGAACGTACCGGAGCCGATGACCAGCGGCTGCTCCTCGGCCGTGCCGCCGTCAAACTTCTCGCCGTCGACGCTGCCGCTGTAATCGAGGATCACGCGGTCGCCGTTCTCCACAGCGCGCTCCACGCCGACAAAGCGGGCGTTCTTCTCGCGTTCCTGCTCGATTTCGCGCTCCACGTCTGCATCCTCAACAGTATACGTCGGCTTTTCCACTTCTATACCCTTGTAGGCGCCCAGAACCACCTCGGGCTTGAGCTGCACCTCGGCGGTGTACACCACGCCCTCGGCCAGACTGATCTTCTCGATGTCGATGGACGGCTTGTCCACTGCGGAGAGTTCGAACTCTTCGAGCGCCGCATCATACGCATCGCCCCAGACGATCTCGAACGCATCCTCAAAAAACACGCCCTCGCCGTACATGTTCTCAATGACCTTGCGCGGCGCATGGCCCTTGCGGAATCCGGGGATGTTGTAGTGCTTCGCGGTCTTGACATACGCCTGCTGCACCGCTGCGGCAAAGGTATCGGCGTCCACCGTGATGGTCAGTTTTGCAATGTTGTGCTCTTTCCGTTCAATCGTCGCCATGTTGTCCTCCAACAATCCATACAATATATTTTTACCGATAATAATCCAGTATCCAAAGTATCTTAACACACATTTCCATCGAATGCAACCGCGATTGTGGCCAAAACCGTACCGATTCGGCGGTTTTTGGGGCGTAGCGGCGCGGCTGTATGGAGGCGACAACGCATCATCCGATGTTTCGTGTGTGCCGCAGGGCAGCCTATCGTTTTTCGTTCACGGGAAAGGACAGGTTCAACAGGTCGCCTGCGCGGATATCCAAAGCGTCCGCAAGGTTATACAGCACCTCGACAGAGAATGGGCACACGATATTCGGCGCTTCGATCGACCCCAAATAGGAACGGCTAATCCCTGCTTTACTTGCCAACTGTTTCTGCGACATGCCACGTTTCTTGCGCAGCGCAGCAATGGCGACACCAATTTCAATAAGGCGATTGTTTGCTTGTTGTAATTCTTCTTCTCGCATGTTTCAGCCCTTTTTCCCTCATTGTATCCCATAGCAATACATATAGGAACCCCGACTCACTATGACCAATGGTCACAGTAAGGCCGGGGCTTGTCTGATTCCGTTGCGAATTATATGAGAATACCGGCGCACCGGACGGTTGCTCACGGTTATTTGCTCAGAGGAAAGGATGTGTTCAGCAGGTCGCCCGCGCGAATATCCAAAGCGTCCGCTATGTTGTACAGGACTTCGACGGAGAACGGGCGCACGATGTTCGGCGCTTCGATGGAGCTCAAATGAGAGCGGCTGATCTTTGCCTTTTCTGCCAACTGCTCCTGCGACATGCCGCGCATTTTGCGCAGAGCTGCTATGGTGAGGCCAAGTTCAATGAAGCGGTCGCGATTTTGAAATCCGACTTCTTTACTCATCATCCGGCCTCCTTTGCCCATTCATACTATATATTTTAGATTTTTCTCTTTTTTCTTTGTGTATTCGTTGATGTGCTATTGAATGATATTTTGAGCAAATATATAATAGTATGGTACTGAATCACTCGAAAGGCGGCATTCGGCGGGTCCGTTCTACATGCGGCGGGAAACTGCCATTCCTGCACATCGGGGACAAACCGGCGGCAATCCGCCCGGTTGTAACGGTACAAAAAAACAGAGCCGCCTGGCTCTGCAATGGTTGGGATATGCGGTGTTTTGACCGGGACGACCCGGCGCGCCGGTCAACGTTTTTCGGCCGCGGCTTTGGCGTCCGGCCGCTTCCCTCTTTATCCGGCGCCGCTTCCCTTACTTTTGGGGCGGAACAAACTCGATCAAATCCCCGATTCCGCACTCCAGAACGGTGCACAGCCTTGCCAGTACATCCGTGTCCAGCCGCGTAATCGTATTGTTGCAGTAGTGGTTGATCTGCGTTCTCTGCATCTCCGCGCGGTGGCTCAGCTTGTTTTTGCTGATTCCTCTGTCCTCGATCAGCTCCGCCAGCTTGATGCGGATCGTTCCATACTGCTCCATTTTGGTTCTCCTTCATACAACGAACAATTGACAAGTTTAGTCTATTATTGTTAGAATGGATTTATAAGTTCTAACTACTCTTGTCCAATTTATCATATGCAATTAGTTATCCGATTGGGGGAGAAGAATTATGCACATCAGCGGCGAACTGGCGGCTATGGCGGAACGGATGTTCACCACCGAACTGCTCGATACCGTGCTGGCGGAATACCAGCGGGAAATGGAGCGGGATGGCATGGATGCGAGCGAGCGGGAGTATGTGGATGCGTGCGCCCGACTGCCCGGCCTGCTGGACGAGCAGCAGGTGGCTGTGCTCTCCGAGGTGGAAGCGCTGTTCGTCAAGTGCCTCCACTATTCTCTCCGCTTTGGCTTTGAGCGCGGCTTGTATGCGAGCTTTCAACAGTTTTATTGCGGTAAAAAAACGGACGCGCCCTTTTCCCGCTATGTCGTGCGTGAAATTCTGCGCATGCCGAACATCCAGCGGCACCGCGAGTACTATGGATGGACGCACCGTTCCATCGAGCTGCTCACGCAATTGTATGACGCGACGGAGGGCGACACGACCGAGTACCTGATCTCCGTGGAATGCGTGTGGGAAGATCGCGTATACGGGGTGCTCCGGCACGCGTTCTATCTGGGCTGCCGCTACGCGCTGGGGCTGATCGGCGCGGTCAACACCGGCGAGAACGGCGTCGGCGCCGCCTGCGCCGCGCGCATGGATGAAGCGCGCCTGTGCCTGGAGGATGAGCTGGGCATTCCAAAACAGCAAAAGGGGAAAACGCCGTAAAGCGTTTTCCCCGACATTCCGTGCTGATTCCCTTGTCAAAAAAGTGACGATGCGAACCGCGCCGGGTCAGAACAGCGGCGACAGCAGATAGTACAGTCCCAGCAGCAGGAACAGCGCGGCGAGCACCCAAACGTCATAATAGATGTATTTGGCCATCCGCAGCCGCACCGGCTCGGTTCGGAGATAGTCGAACAGCTTGATCCGCTCCGTCGTCTCCGCGCGGGCGAAACAGTAGGTTCTGAGCAGGCTCAGCATTTCCACGCCCAGTACGAACGGCATCCAGAGGAGCGGCGCCGTTTGCAGCATGCATCGCATCCACATCCCCGGCCGTGTTTGCTGGATCTCATGCAGGTATTGCATCAACGTGGAATTGCGTATCAGCCACGTCAGGAATGCAACCGCCCAGAATATTGTACTGATGCCCAGCCCCCGCCACCAGCGGCGGTGGCGGGCCGTGGGCGGCGCGGTGCCCGTGTCCAGCGGCGCGGCGTCTCTATCCTGCTCTTGGCGGTGTTCTTTCAACCCTTCCATGTTCAATTCCTCCCTTCACTGCTTCTTAGAAAGACGGAATCGTTGCAGAGGTGCTCTTTGTACACAGGGAGCGCGCTGCCCGCCGGTCAAAACAGCAGGCCGTATAGCCCCAGAAACAGCAACAACGTCGCCAGCACCCCCACGAGGGGAAACTGCTCGCGTCTGAGCCGCCGGCGAAGCGGCCCGGCTGTATCGCTCTCGAGGTAGGCCGCAAGGCTTTCCCTCTCCCGTGTCTCTGCCCGGGCAAAGCAATAGCCCTTGAGTACCGCACCGCAGACGATGAGGACATCGGCCGCCAGCAGCAGCATCACAATGAGCAGCGGCATCTCGTCCGCAATGGCTGTGGGGTCTGCCCCCTCCCAGATCGCGGCGCGCACCTGCCGCCCGGGAAGGGAGACCACGCACAACTGCACGGCGGCGTACACGCACAGCGCCTGCGCCGCCCAGCCCCACCCGCGCCAGCGCTTACGATGGCGCTCCATGGCGATTTGTTCCATACTCTCCCCCTTTGTACCGGTCAAAATGTCGGAATCGTTCCGTATCCAGTGCAGGTACTTAGAGCCGCGCCTCCAGCCGTGTATGTCTCATAGGATGCCCAAATGCGCACCGTTGTCGTCAAACGATTACCTGATACACTGGTGGAAATCCGAATATACTGGCCTTCAGATATGCTTGGCAAGGAAAGCCCCAACGCCACTGACATTCCCAATGTCGCAAACGATCCGAGCCCGGGAAACAGCAACGTAATTACGCAGCCCCCAACACTTGCTGCAATTCTTCCAACAGCGGCATCCCCGGCCGTAACGACCCGGCCGCTGCTGCCTGACCCTACGTTTGTATAGGTCCTTATCACCTTGTTCTCCGTATAATCCCTGGCAACGAATCGGAATTTTGTGCGCAACTGACAGCGCAGGAAAGGGCCGTTAAAGGTTTTTGTGTAGGTACCGGTCGTCCGCTCCACGCTAACGAAGCTGCCGGACGTCTGCACAATTGCCGGATATTCATATCCTACGCTGAGCGACGCAAGGGATGGCAAAATCGCTACAACACGATACGTTACCGTTGCCTTGCTGGAATTGATAGATGAGCTCACCACCTGCACATAGCTGTCAATCATCCCGTTGACTGCCTCCCCCGCGCGCTGGCGCTCCATCAGCTCTTCAAACACCGCGTCCGCCTCCGCCTATGTCCGCGCCTGCGGGATGCTGTCCATCAGCTCTGCAGTTGTCTTTGTTCTCAGTTCAGCCGTTTTCAGTTCCTCTGCCGCCAGCGCAAGATTTCCGGTCGCCAGACAGAAAGCCGCGGCCAGAAGCAACGATACCATTCGTTTCACAATTCGCTTCATTTTTGTGATCCTCCTTATCAGAATCGTCGTTTTGCCAGTCGGGATCGGTCTGTTGTGCTGCCCTAGCTGCGGCGCCACCCCCTCTGCTCTTCTGTGGATGTATGGTTTCGTCTGTCCGGTCGCATCTGCGTTCCGCGTTGGATTTGTTGTTGCATCATCACTGTATCACGGCGCGGTTCCCCCCGCAATGCGCAAAAGGAATGTTCCCGAAAAGTTCACAGTTCGTGCCGGTTCGCCGGCGTTTGGCAGGGCAATTTTGCGCCGTATGCGCTTGTGCCGGCAGCGCACCGGTGCAGTAGGGCGCAGCAATTCCGCATCCGCGCTTGACAAGCCCGCCCCGCGCGCATTATACTGAATGGGATTCGGGAATGACACGGGAAGCAGTAGCTCCCCCATCGATGCAGAAAAGAGAGTGCCGCCTTGGCTGAGAGCGTCACATGCGTCCGGGAGCGAAGACCGCCCGCCGACCCGGAACGGTGCTGCGGGCCGATATACCCGCCAAGAGCCCAAAGCAGGGTGGAACCGCGATTGCAGTAGCCATCGCCCCTCGCAAGCATTGCGACGGGCGATTTTTATTTTTCAGAACAAACAGGAGGAGATTTGTATGATTATCACGTTCCCGGACGGCGGTAAGCGCGAGTTCCAGGACGGCATGACCGGTCTGGATATCGCCGCCGCCATCAGCCCGCGCCTCGCCAAGGCCACGCTTTCCTGCGCCATCGACGGCGTACACAGCGACGCGTTCCGCCCCATTGAGGGCGACCACGCCATCCAGTTCTACACCTTTGCCGACGCGGACGGCCGCTGGGCCTACCGCCACACCGGTTCGCACGTGCTTGCGCAGGCGGTCAAGCGCCTCCATCCGGAGATCAAGCTCGCCATCGGCCCGGCCATCGACAACGGGTTCTATTACGATTTCGACGCGCCTGAGCCGTTCACGCCGGACGATCTGGCCGCCATCGAGAAGGAGATGGAAAAGATCTCGAAGGAAAACCTCCCGCTCGAGCGCTTTGAGCTGCCCCGCGCGGAGGCCATCGCATTCATGGAGGAGAAGGGCGAGCCGTACAAGGTTGAGCTCATTCAGGATCTGCCGGAGGACGCGGTCATCAGCTTCTACCGGCAGGGCGAGTTCGTTGATCTGTGCGCCGGCCCGCACATCGCCTCGACCGGCAAGTTCAAAAACGCGAAGCTCATGAGCGTTGCGGGCGCATATTGGCGTGGCAGCGAGAAGAACAAGATGCTCCAGCGCATTTACGGCACGGCGTTTGAAAAGAAGGCCGACCTCGACGCTTACCTGACCATGCTGGAGGAGGCGAAGAAGCGCGACCACCGCAAGCTCGGCAAGGAGCTGGGCCTGTTCGCGATCATGGACGAGGGCCCCGGCTTCCCGTTCTTCCTGCCCAAGGGCATGGTGCTCAAGAACACGCTGATCGACTACTGGCGGCAGGTACACAAGCGCTACGGCTATGTCGAGATCTCCACGCCGATCATCCTGAACCAGGAGCTTTGGCACCGTTCCGGCCACTGGGATCACTATAAGAACAACATGTACACCACCGTCATCGACGATATGGACTATGCCGTCAAGCCGATGAACTGCCCCGGCGGCATGCTGGTATACAAGAACAGCCCGCACAGCTACCGCGACCTGCCGCTGCGCATGGCCGAGCTCGGACTGGTGCACCGTCATGAGCTCAGCGGCGCGCTCCACGGCCTGTTCCGCGTGCGCTGCTTTACGCAGGACGATGCGCACATCTTCATGACGCCCGCGCAGATGAAGGACGAGATCATCAACACCGTCCGCATCTTCGACGAGATTTACTCTACGTTCGGCCTGATGTACCAGATCGAGCTGAGCACGATGCCCGAGGACCATATGGGCGACGAGGCCGACTGGAAGTTTGCCGAGGATACGCTGCAGGCGGCCATCGAGGAGATGGGCAAGCCCTTCGTCATCAATGCGGGCGACGGCGCGTTCTACGGTCCGAAGCTGGACTTCCATCTGGCCGATTCGCTCGGCAGAACGTGGCAGTGCGGCACCATCCAGCTCGACTTCCAGATGCCGGAGCGCTTTGAACTCGAATACACCGGTGACGACGGCGAAAAGCACCGCCCCGTCATGATCCACCGCGCGCTGCTCGGCTCCATCGAGCGCTTCATCGGCGTGATCACGGAGCACTTTGCCGGCGCGTTCCCGACATGGCTCTCGCCCGTGCAGGTCAAGGTGCTGCCGATCACCGACCGCGCAGTCGAGAAGGCCAAGGCCGTGCAGGCGGCGCTCGATCAGAAGGGCGTGCGCGTTGAGTGCGACCTGCGCAACGAGAAGATCGGCTTCAAGATCCGCGAAGCGCAGCTGCAGAAGATCCCGTATATGCTCGTCATCGGCGACAAGGAGGTCGAGCAGGACCTCGTGTCCGTCCGCTCCCGCAGCGCCGGCGATCTCGGCACGATGACGCTCGACGCCTTCACCGCAAAGCTGCTCGAGGAGATCGAAACGAAGGCGAGATAAGGCCCGCAGAAAGCGGTTCGCTTTGCAGTCTGCCCGGAGCGCGCACCGCTGCGACCCCCGCTATCCGAACACCCGCAGAAACGCCCGACCTATGACCGTTCGGGCGCTTCTTTGTGCGGAGAACAGGCGAATGTGAAAGCCAACAGATTGGGAGAGAAGTATATGCAGATTGAAACAATGCGTATGAGCGATATCGATTCCGTCATTCCGCTTTACATCGACTACTACAATCATCACGAAGGGGCTTGCTGGACGGAAGCTGCCGCAAAAAAGTGTATCCGTCAGATATTGACCATGGAGGATTCCTGCTCGCTCATCCTGAAAGACGATCAGGGCGAGGCGTGCGGTTTTGCGATGGGCTACTTCAAGCAGTACGATGATCTGGTCAGCTATATTTTGGAGGAGATCGTCATCGCGTACCGCTGTCAAAGCCAGGGTCTCGGCAGCACGCTCCTCTCGGCGCTCGAGGCGAAGGTCCGGGAGGCGGGCGCATCCAGCGTGCAGCTCCAGGCGGTTAACGACGCCATGCACGAAAGGTACTATGGGAAAGCCGGTTACCAGAATGTCAAAAACCTGATCCCTAAAGTGAAATGGCTGGTGTGACGCCCAGAACGGAGCGATGCCCGGTTCAACCGTTGCGCGCTGAACGATGTTGCAAAAAACCGGGTGCGCCGCATCGCGGCTGAGACGGGCGCGGTTCAGCCGTCCGTCCGCGGGCTCGACGCCGGCGGACCATCGTGGGATTGCTCCCGGCAAACGGCGATCAGCGTCAACTGGTTCGCAATCGCGGTGAGCAGCGCCGCAAGCAGGCTGAGGTCTTCATTCGATAGGTTTTCTGCCGCTGCGGCGGCAATCGCCGCAGACACATACACAATCTGTTCCATACCCTATGGTATGCCGGCCGCCCGCCGCCGTGTGTCTCGGTGCGCATACCGCTCCGCCGGCAAAGCCCATTCGCTGCCGCTTTTGCCGCCCCTGTGAACGCCCTTCCGCGGCGGCAGGGTCTTTGGCCGCGCCGGCTCAGAACAGCGAACGGATCTGAAAGTACAGCAAGCTGATCGACAACAGGCATAGCAGCACAGCCAATACCTGTGCATCGATATAGACCTGCTTAATCATGCGCTGCCGGACGGGCGCGGTACGAAGGTGGTCAAACAGTTTGATGCGCTCCACCGTCTCCGCGCGGGCAAAGCAGTAGCTTTTCAACAGCATGCCCTACTGTGCCAGAAATTCGCCCGCTGCCCACGCAACGGATATGCGGAGAATCGCATGCCGGATCGTTTCTTCTATCGGCTGCGAACCCGTGTTCCATCCGCTCACCAGATCGATCACCAGCCCATACCCCAGAAACACCAGCAGCACCATCGCGCCGTTGCCGAGCATCTGCCGCCATTGGCGGCAGCGGGTGGAAACCGGAGCGTCCCTGCCGTCCGGACGGGTTTTTCCATCGGATATGCCTCCTTTCTGCGGTCGGTGTGTCCGTGCGCCCGCGCCGGGTCAGAACAGCGGCGATAGCAGATAGTACAGGCCCAGCAGCAGGAACAGCGCGAGCAGCACCCCCGCGAGCAAGACCTACTCCCTCCGCAGCCGCTTCAGGAGCGGGCGTGCGCCATCGCTTTCGAGATAGCCGGCAATGCTCTTCTTTTCCCACGTCTCTGCCCGGGCGAAGCAGTAGTCCTTGAGCACCATCCCACAGTCGATGTGAAAATCGCCCATGAGCAACAGCATCAGGATCAGGGCGGGCAACTGGTCGGCAACGGACGGCAAATCCGCACCCGCCCAAATCGCAGCCCGCAGCGCCGCTCCCTGCGGCGTTACGGTGAGCAGCTGCAGGAAGGAATACAGGCAAAGCACTTGTGCTGCCCAGCCGCGCCCGCGCCAGCGCTCGCGATGCCGCTCCATTGTCGGTTGTTCCATGATCGTCCTCCTTTGCGTTCCTTCAGTTGTACACGGTATAGAATCCGATCAGGGAGGGCCCCAGCTCCAGAAGCAGCAGCATCAGCGCAAGCAGCACCAGCATAACGAGCATCACGGCCCAGCCTGTCACCGCGTGTCGCACGGCCATGCGCCGCAGCTTCTTCCGCGCACCTTCGCCGAGCAGATACTCTGTGAGCGAAACCCGTTCGGCTGTTTGGTCGCGCAGGCGGCAGTATTCGCAAAACACCTCGCCAGCAAACCAAAGCGCAAGGTGCGGAATGCCCCAAAGGAGCAGCAGCAGCGGCAGAAACAGCGGGCCGCTCGCCAGATTGCCCATAATATGCATATCCGGTACGCTCGATAAATACATCCCCGTCACCACGATCAACAGACTGACGCGGCTGCCCCATTTAACCAGACCGCCCAGCACGTTCCATCCGCGGCGCGGCACGGTTTTCCTCTCCATCAACGAACTTCCCTTCAAAATGATCGTCGTTTTGCCAGTCGGAATCGGTCTGTTGTGCTGCCCAGGCTACGGCGCCACCCCCTCTGCTCTTCTGTCGATGAATGGTTTTGTCTGTCCGATCGCATCTGCGTTCTGCGTTGGATTTGTTGTTGCATCGTCACTGTATCGCTGCGCGGTTCCCCCCGCAATGCGCAAAAGGAATGTTCCCGAAAAGTTCACAGTTCGCGCCGGTTCGTCAGTGTGCGATAGGGCGGCTGCATCGCACCCCGGCAACGGAAAAGCCGGAGAGAGCATCAAGCTCCCACCGGCTGTTTTATTATCAAACGTGCCGCTGCTTCAACGAGCCTCCTGCGGCAGAACCTTTGCCCGCCGGTTTCTTGGCCATGCGGGCGGTCGCCGCCATCCTCCTCCGGTTCAGAACCGGTAGCTCGCAGCGTTGACGCACTTGGTGTCGCCGATGCCGAACGCGCCCTTGATCATATCTCCCACCGAGCCGGCACCCGGCAGACCTGCCTCCGCGTCCTTGCCGATCATGCCCACATCCTCCGCCACGAGCGCCACCGCGCCCTCCTGCTCGTCGGTGCAGCGGATCATGCCGCAGTCGTTAAACGTAAGCCGCTCTTCAATCAGCTCCGGCGGAATGTCCTCTGCTAGCCGGACGATGGCGCAGTCGATGATCTGCAAGCCCTCCGGGTTGCGCTCGAGCAGCGCGCGGTCGATACGCAGCATGGACTTGTCGCAGAGCTGTCTGCCGCGCAGCACCCGCACCCCGTCGTACTCGGCGTTGATTGCGTAGAACGCCTGTTCGAGCGCGGCGGGCAGCTTTACGTCGCCGTTGACCACGAGATATTCGATGCGCGCAAGCAGCGGTTCGCCGTTCTTTTCGATCGTCAGGTCGCCGTTGATGTACAGCTTCGTTCCGTACCGGCGCAGCAGCGGCTCGCCCAGCGTCGCGTCGTCGTTCACGAATGCGCAGCAGTCCGGCAGAATGCGCAGGTTCACCGTGTCGTCGAACAGCGGCACGGCCGTGGCGGCCAGTCCCTTGGCGATCAGCGCGTCCTTCGTCTTAAAGCGCACGCCACGGTCGAGCAGCGCTTGGGGATCGATCGCGGGATCGAGCATGACCACGCGCCGCTCGGCAAAGTACAGCGCGTTCTTTGCGCGCAGCGCGAACGTATCGTCCATCACGAACGTGCGCTTAAGCAGCACCGCGCCGTCGGGATAGGTCGTCATGGTGCCGTTGACCGACAGAATACCGGCCAGCGCGCCCGCGAGGCTCTCCGGGCAGCAGACCGTGCCGTTGACCATGATGCGCAGATAGCCCGCAAGCGCCTGCTCCGCCCCCGGCTCGATGGTGAGCGTGCCGTTCACGGTCAGCATGGTCTTCTCCTTCGGCGCCGCGCTCGACGCGCCGATGGTAAACTTGCCGTTCTGCTGCGTCACGCGCACCTCCTCACCGTCCGGCAGCTCCACGATCTCCGCCGCGTTGAGCTGCACCGGATAGCCGGCGAGCAGCGCCTGCGCTGCTGGCGAGATCACGATCGTCGCGGCGTTGACCGTCACCGCCTCGTATTGGTCGAGCTTCTCCGCCGTTGCGCCGCGCAGGTCGCACACGGCCGTGTTGATCATTAGTTTTTTCTTCTCCATTCTCTGTTCCTCCCCGCTTCACCGTCAAAATTTCTGTCTTGCACGCTGCTCATAGAACAGGCGCGCCCACTCGAGTTCGTTCGGGAACACGCGTTCCGTCGCGCGTCCCCATGCCCATTCGGGCCGTTCATACCGCTTCATATCTCCGTTCCTCCATACCATTGTCTCAGCCGTGCCCGCGCGGAGCAGAGCCGCTGCCGCACGGTGGCGGGCTTGAGGCCGAACTGGTCGGCCAGTTCCTTTGCCGAGTAGCCCTCAAACGCGTTCAGCACGAACAGCGCGCGCTCATGCGCCGGCAGCAGCGCGATGAGCTCGGCGACCTCCGGCCCGGTGTGGTCGTCCTCCCGAAACACCCCGTCCTCCGGCAGCGGCGCGCGGCTCCGGCGCCGGAACCGGTCGATGCAGATGCGCTTGGCCGTCCGGTACAGCCATGCGCGGCACGTTGCGCGGTCGTACGCATCAAACTGTTCCGCGTGTTCGAGTGCCCGCAGGAACGTTTCCTGCGCCACATCCTCGGCAGCGGCGCGGCTCTTGAGCAGGCCGGTCAAAAAACGCGTAAGCTCTTCAAAGTACAGCGGGTAGAGCTGTGCGACCATGCGCCTTGCCTCCTCTCTGCCGGTTTTCATAGGGATAACGAACGGGAACGGAAGAATGTGAGCGGTGGATACAAAAAAAGCAAAAAAATTTCGGAGCAGCCGGCGCGGGCCGCTCCGAAACGGAAGGTCTATTCCCCATAGCACTGCGGACGGCGCGGATAGCGGAAGATATCGCCCCGCCCTGTCACCACCACGTCGTTAAAGCCGGCCGCGCAGTGCGCGATGAGCGGTTCGCCCGTCTCCGTAAAGCCCACCACGATACCGACATGGTTGCCCTTGCCCGCGCCTGGGTCATACTGGAACAGCAGGTCGCCCGGCTGCAATTCGCTCCACGCCACCGGGTCGGATTGATGCCACTGCCGGTAGGTGCCGTTGCCGAAGCGCTCCTCCATCTCGGCAAACGTCATGCCGGTCTGGATGAAGCACCACGAGGTGTAGCCGGAGCAATCGAGCCCGCGCGGGCGCAGCGTGCCGGTCGTTTCGCTGCCGGCGGATTCCACAACGGCCATCTCGCCCCATTCGGGGTCGAAACCGATCGCGCCGCTCTTGCCGCCCCAGAAATAGCGCACCTGCCCAACGAGCGAAAGCGCCGCGTCCACGACCGTCTGCCGTTCGGCGTCAAGCGTGCCGTTTGCCTCCAGCGCGGCCTGCAGCACTGTGGAATCCACCGGTTCGTAGGCGAGCGGGGCCGGCCGCAGCAGCCGTGCGGCGAACAGCACGAGGCCAATGAGCAGCAGCAAGCCGAGCGCAAGAAACAAGAGTTTGCGCACGACGGCAGCACGGGCGCGGCCGGACGGCTGCTCTTTGAACATGGGGATCTGTTCGGTTGGTTGACCTTGCCTGGTTGGTTGCTGTTGTATCTCCATGGCCGCATTATAGCACGCCGCCCATCGCCGGCACAACCAAATCTTCCGTGACGAACCCTACCGCTGCGGGTGCCGGCAGGGCTGCCGGTTTTCGCCGCCGCCATTGTACAAGCGACAGCGCACAAGCGCTTTCCACCCCCGCCCGCAGCAGACCGCAAGGCCAAGCGCCCCGCGAGCAACGGATGATGGAAGAGCGGATCAAAGACTGAAAAGGGGGATTATCGCTTCGCTGCGCGATCCTTCTGCGCGCGTTTTTGATAGTCGCGCGGCGTTTCCCCCATATAGGCCTTAAAAATCTTGGTGAAATAGTTGTGGTCATGCACGCCGACCTGATCCGCCGCCTCCGCCACGCTGCACCCGCGCTGGCGCAGCAGCCGTCCGGCTTCTTCCACCCGCTTGCCGTTGATCATGGCGAGTACGGTCGTATCCTCTGCGGCGGCAAGACTGCACAGCTTTGTCTTGCTCATCGACAGCGCGCGGGCGATTCCCGGCAGCGAAAGCGGCTCGGCATAGTGCTCCGTGATATAGTGATGCAGCAGCATGGAATCGGACATGGCGGCGTTCTTGAGCATGCCCGCCATCCAGACGCTCGCGGCGCAAGCCTCCAGAATGTGCGCCGCCGCCTCGAGCTCTGCGCTCGTCACGCTGCTGAGCGCGCAAAAATCGGCATGCAGCGCGTCCGGCTGCTCCAAAAAACCGAGCTGCGTGCACACCTGCCGCCACTGCTTGTCGCGGTCGCCCTCGCCAGTCACCTGCCCCAGCAGCAGAAAGGCCAGCGTTTCCTGCTCCTGCCGCACCGGTACGACGGCCTTGAGAAGCCCCGCATGGCAGCGGCAGATGATGCAGTCCGAGCCGGCACGGCCCGAACGCGCAATGACCTCCGCATTGCACTGCTTGCAGCGGCTGCGGCCCACCTCGCTGGATTTGATGCGGGCGCAGAACGGAGAGATCTCGCGGGAGGCGCAGTACACGCGGCCGGTATTGTCCGTCAGCGAACAGCGTATGCTGCTCATCTCGCCGAAGCTTCGCAGCAGTGTCTCCATCCTTGCAAAATCAAACGAAAACCGCATCCCGTATCCCCCCTCAAAGCGTGTCGAAACAGAAATAATATATGATTATAGCACCCGACTGCCGGCCGGGCAAGCGCCAAAACAGAAAAAACAATCCGCGCCGGTCAGGCTTTGGCGTCCTTTCTTGACAGCCTCCCCAATTCCCGGTAAGATAAGTAATATATCAGCAAACAGCACTCGAGGCACGCCGGCCGCCCTGCGGCAGAGCGCCGGTGCCGGAGCGCGTGAACGGGAGAGCATGGGCAAGCGGCGGTATTTTGCAATCGGGGGACAGCGCGATGTCGATATGACGGAGGGGAATATTGTCCGTCATCTGATCGATTTCGCTGTGCCGCTCCTGATCGGCAATATTTTTCAACAGCTCTATAATACCGTAGACACCTGGGTTGTGGGCAATTTTGTCAGCAATGAGGCGTTTTCCGCCGTGGGCACGGTCGGCCCGATCATCAATATGCTCATCGGCTTTTTTCTCGGGCTGTCGAGCGGCGCGAGCGTCGTGATCGCACAGTATTACGGCGCAAAGCGGCCGGATAAGGTGCACGATGCCGTGCATACCGCAATCGTTACGACGCTTCTGCTCGGCGTGGTGTTCACGGTGCTCGGCCTGCTGCTCATCCCGCCAATGCTTGCGTTCATGAAAACGCCCGCCGAGGTACTGCCCGAATCGACCGCCTATCTGACGATCTATTTTGGCGGTGTGATCGGGCTGATGCTGTACAACATCGGCGCGGGCGTGCTGCGCGCGGTCGGGGATTCGACGCGCCCGTTCTATTTCCTCGTAATCTCCGCGCTGATCAACACCGGGTTCGACCTGCTGTTCGTCATCGTGTTCGATATGGGCGTTTCCGGCGTGGCGCTCGCGACGGTCATCGCGCAGGGCGTCTCCGCGCTGCTGGTCATCATCACGCTCATGCGCAGCGACACCTGCATCCGGCTGCGGCTGGGCGATCTGCGCATCCATCTGGAGATGCTCAAAAAAATCCTCCGCGTCGGCATACCGGCGGCTATACAGATGGCGGTCACGGCGTTCTCCAACGTGTTCGTACAGTCGTATATCAATGTGTTCGGTGCGGACTGCATGTCCGGCTGGACGGCGTTTAACAAGATCGACCAGCTCATCCTGCTGCCGATGCAGTCCATCTCGCTTGCAGCGACCACGTTCGTCAGCCAAAACCTCGGCAACAACCTCGAGGAACGTGCAAAGCGCGGCACGCGGATTGCCACCGGCATGACCATCGCCGCGACGGCGATCATTCTCCTGCCCGTGATGCTGTTTGCGCCGGCGCTGGTCGCCTTCTTCAACAGCAAGCCGGAGGTAGTCGACTTTGGCGTGCTGTTCCTCCGGTACATCTCGCCGTTTTATATCGCCATGTGCTCCTACCAGGTCTATGCCGCCGCGCTGCGCGGCGCGGGCGACAGCCGCGGGCCGATGGTCATCATGCTGCTCTCTTTTGTGGTGTTCCGCCAGTGCTATCTGTTCGTGATGGCGAACTATATCTCCAACACCATCCTCCCCATTGCGCTGGGCTATCCGGCCGGCTGGGTGCTCTGCGGCGTTTTGACGCTGCTGTATTACCGGCGGGCGCAGCTCTCCAAATCGCGGCTGGTCGAGGACGCGCCGAAGGAATCGAACCTCACGCCGTGATGAGATCGTTTTTCCGGATTGGCAAAACGTGTACAACGGAACAATCCTGCCTGACCTTTCCGCCGGGCAGGATATGGATATTGTCACCAGCGATACGGTAAATATCAATTTGTATTACAACCGCTTAACGAAAAAATATTCGGAGAATTGTTCCCTTTCATCGGTATAACTGCCGACCTCCTCATAGCCGGCGGATTGATAGAATGGTCGTCCTTGCCAGTCAAAGGTATCGAGACGAATCATTTTCGCTCCCATAAGAATTGCGTCCACCGTCCGCAGGCCCCTCCGGCACGCTTCAGCAATCCCACCGGCAGCGATTCAGATCCACATGCCGCTCGTCCTTCATCGGCACGCCCTCCCGTTCAAGCAGCGCCGCCTGCTCCGGCCATCCGGGCGCAAGCCGCCCCGCATGGTTGACAACCCGGTGGCATGGATAGTTTCCGTAATGCGCGGCCATGGCAAGCGCCCTGCCCACCAGCCTCGCGTTTTTCTCCCTGCCGATGAGCCTTGCGATCTGTCCGTAGGTGGCGACCTTCCCCGGCGGAATTTCCCCGGTCACACTCAGAATCTCATAGACAAGCTCGTCCCGCTGCGCCTGCTTCATGCCGCTTACAGCGCCGTTCCACGCTTGGGCACGAACAGGCGCGAGACGTCAACGCCCTCCAGCCGAAGCAGCGCCAGCTTTTTGTCGATGCCGCCGGCATAGCCGGTCAAACTGCCGTTTGCGCCGACCACGCGGTGGCACGGGGTGATGATGGAGATTTCGTTGTGCCCGACCGCGCCCCCGACCGCCTGCGCCGACATGCGGGCAAGACCCCGTTCGGCTGCAACCTCGCTTGCCAAGGCGCCGTAGGTCGTCTTCTCCCCATAGGGAATCCGTTGCAGCATTTCCCAGACACAGAGCTGGAACGGAGAGCCGATCCGGTGCAGCGGCGGCAGGAAATCCGGTTCCCTTCCCGAGAAATAGACGTCCAGCCAGCGCCTGGTCTCGCTGAAAACCGGCGTCTCCCTTGGCTCGTGCTCGTTCTCGAGGCTCAGCGCGTAAAACTTCTCCCCCTCAAACCAGAGCCCGGTCAGACCGATTTCATCACAGGCGAGAAGGATGTCTCCGATGGGCGAACGGTAGTTCGATGTATACTGCATGCTCTTACCTCCACATTTCCTTCATACAGATTTTGCACGGCCGGTATCCGTTGGCCAGCGCTTCCTCCAGCGTGTCGTAAAAAACCATGTTCTTCTCCAGCGGCATTGGGGCTGGGCAGTCGGGATTGCAAACGATCTTTGTGCTCCTGACCGCAAGATAGAACTTTCCCGTATAGCTTTTATCCCTGTTTTGACAGGCCTTCACCTTTTCTTCCCTGTCCATGCGCTCCCTTCTCTCCCTCCTTTGCGCTCTTTTTCGGCGCGTAATCCCGCATTTCGGGAATCGCGCCGCCCGCCACCGCCCAAAAATACAGGCTTGCCACACTGCAATAGGGGCTGAACCGCCGGCGATACCGCTCAAACCGCTCCTTTGTCACCTCTTTATGGTGGTATACCATACGAATGCCGCGCAAAATGGCCAGATCGCCATAGCTGAACACGTTCGGTCTTTGAAGGCAGAACAGCAGCAGCATCTCCGCCGTCCAGACGCCGACGCCCTTGAGCGCCGACAGCGCCTCAATCGCCTCCGCATCGCTCATGGCCGCGACCGCCGCAAGGTCGAACGCGCCGCTCTGCACACGGTTTGCAAAATCCAGTATATAGTCCGCCTTGCGAAACGTGATGCCGAACGCCTGCAGCCGCTCGCGCCCGCAGGCAAGAACCGCGTCCGCATCGATCGTGCCAAGCGCATCCAGCATGCGCAGCCATATGGACTGCTGCGCTTTCGTGGATATCTGCTGGCCAACGATATGGTGCACGACGGCAGAAAACAAATCCTCATCCACCGCGCGCGCGATCGGGCCGATGCGGTCGATCACCTCGGCCAACCGCTTATCCCTGCGCTTCAGGTACGCAATTTCTGTTTCCCCATATGCAAAGTACATGGGCGTTCCTCCTCCCGCTTAGCGCATTTTCCGCCCGGTTCCCCCTGCACTGCGAAAAACGGGATCTTCACGCAGGCGCTCTGCCTACCTGAGATGTGCCGGCGGCCCATTCCAGAGATTTTCTTCCTCTTCGGGATACTGCGCTTTGGCAATGCCGTGCATTGCAGCATAGGATAATTATATCGTAAACAACTGATCCTATCTATCAAAATATGGTATAATATTATCATAATATCACGCAAAAGGAAGGGCGCGGGTTTGGGGCAGAAATACTTGAATTTGAAGAATGCCAATCTGAAAACGAAGAACCTCCAACCTTTGTTTTCTCCCCAAAAAACGCCTTGGTGTCAATCGGTTCTCGAGCTGTTGGCGGCACTCGCGGCGCTGGAGCAACGGCCGCCCGCGGCTTACCCGTATGAGGTGCTGGTTCTGCTCTCCCGTATTTGGCTGATTCTGATTTGCAATCTCGCCCCGATCAAAATGGTTTCCGAGGACCCGGTCACAAAGCGCATGCGGTTGTTTCTGCAATATATCGCCTGCCACTACAGCGAGGGTATTTCGCTGCAGCAGCTTGCCGCCAGCGCCAACGTCAGCAAATCCGAATGCTTACGATGCTTTCGGCTCAGCCTGCAAACGACGCCCTATCAATATCTGCTGGAATTCCGCCTGTCCAAAGCCGCAGCGCTGCTGGAGCATTCCGACAAGAGCATTGGGGAAATTGCATGTCTCTTCGGGTTTCATCCGGTCAGCCATTTTGGGAAGTGTTTCAAGGAAAAAACGGGATATGCGCCGCGCGAATATCAAAAATGGCAAGCGCAAAGGGCTGCTGCGCGCGCTCCTGAAACCACCGCTTGTCCAAAGGCGCGGTCCGGCGGCATAAAAAGCGCTTGTGATTCCGGTAAGAGCGCTGCTGTGGCGGCATATGGGCTGCCGGCGCGCCCTTCGGCTTTCGTGCATAATGATGAAAGCACAGACCCCGCGGCAGCGTCGCCACGAGGCCTGTTTGATATCGTTATTCCTGTGCAAATTGTACGTGCAAGCCGACGGCTCGATCCGCAGCACAGTGTTGTTGACCGGCGTGTTTGGCTGCATCCTTTCCGGACGGGCATGCCGCGGCGCGCTCAATCCTTCAGGTCGTACAGCTTGGTATACTTCTCGGTCAGGTACGCTGTGAAATACGCCGGGTCGAACGGCCCGCAGGCCCGCTCGAACAGGACGCCCGGCGCATACAGGCTCGCATACCGGTGGATGCGCTCCCGCAGCCAGTCCTTGACCGGCACGAGGTTGCCGGCGGCCACCTGCGTCCAGAGATCGGGAATATCCTGCTTCATGCAGTGCAGCATCTGCGCGCCATACGCGCTGCCGAGCGCATAGGACGGGAAATACCCGATCGCGCCGCCCGACCAGTGGGAATCCTGCAGGCAGCCGGAGCGGTCGTCCGGCACATCGACGCTGAGGTATTCCCGGTACAGCGCGTTCCATGCCGCGGGCAGATCGTGCACCGCGAGCGAACCGTCGATGAGCCTCTTTTCGATTTCATACCGCACCATAATGTGAAGCGCATATGTCAGCTCGTCGGATCTGGTCCGTATGAGCGACGGCTCGGCCCTGTTGACGGCGCGGTAGAACATCTCCGCGTCCACGTCGGCGAGCTGCTCCGGGAACAGCGCCCTGATCTTCGGGAACAGAAAGTCGATAAATGCGTGCGAGCGGCCGATGATGTTCTCAAAGAAGCGGCTCTGGCTCTCGTGGATGCCCATAGAGACACCGCCCGCCGCCGCCGTGTAGTTGAACCGGTCCTCGCAGCCGAGCTCATAGATCGCATGGCCGCTCTCGTGGATCACGGAATACATCGAGCTGCCGAGATCGCGCTCGTGATAGTGCGTGGTGATGCGCACATCCTTGTTGTTGAAGTTGTCGGTGAACGGATGCTCCGTCTCGCCGATGCCGCAGTGGCTGCGGTCGATGCCGAGCGTCTCCATGATGAGGTCGGAGAGCGCCCGCTGCTTTTCGATCGGGTAGCTGCGGTGCAAAAAGCCGTTGTCAATAGCTGGCGCCTGCATCACGCGCCCGAGCAGCGGCACGATGGCCGCGCGCAGATCCCGGAAAAATCCGTCCAGCACCTCCGTCGTCATGCCCTCCTCATACTCGTTGAGCAGCGCGTCGTACGGCTTCATGTCCGGATGATAGTACCCGGCAAAGGTGCGGTTGTACGCGACGATCTTCTCCAGATACGGCTCAAACGCCGCAAAATTGTCCTCATTCTTTGCCCGCTCCCACACGCTCTGCGCGTCGTTGATGAGCATGCTGTAGGCCGTGTACTCCGCCGCCGGAATGCGGGAAATCTGCTCGTTCGCCTTCTTCATGAGCTGCACCTCGCGGGCGGTCTGCTCGTCGAGCTCGGCGGTGTGCGCGGCGAGCACATCGAGAACCGCAACCGTTTCCGCACCGGTCGTCAGCTCGTACACCATGCCGCTGAGTACGCCCATCGTGCGGCCGCGGCCCTCGGCGGTATCCTTGGGCGCGACGGTGAACGCGTCGTAATTGATCACGCTCATGGCGTGATACAGCGCCGCCTTCTTCTCCTCCAGCCCGCGCAGCTTTGCAATCGCCTCGGTGACGTTCTGATCCATCATGGCTTTCCCGCTCCTTTTTATCGATGTTTCCTTCATCTTAGCGCAGCGCCGGCCGTTCGTCAATGCAGCAGCAGCGGTTTGTCCCGCGGTTGCCATCCGGCAGATCGGAAAACCGCCTGCGCACGCTTCCCGACAGTCCGCTCCCACCCGCGCAAATGAATGGATTCTCCGACCCGTTCCACCCCGCCCGGCGCGAGTTCACGAAACTGCGCTTGAAAAGGTGCAAACCTAGGCGGCGGTGTATCGCGCACAGACCGCAGCGGGTGCTGCACATTGCTGGGCGCTTCCCGTCACAAAAAGACATGCTTTTTTGAAAAGGCGCGAAAATTCCGCGCTTGCTTCGCAATGACGACCGGACGATTATGCGCGGATGATTTGGCAAAAAGCAGAGGGCACGCGGTTCGCGAATCCGTGGCTGAACCGGATTGGGGCAGCGAAAACCGATGCCTCGCCCTGACACGGATGATTTGGCGAAAAGCAAATGTGCGCGGTTTCACAATCTGCCGCCGAGTGAGGATGAACCGGGAGGAACAAGCGGCGTTAATCTGCCGGACTGCGTTTGGTCTAACGAAACGGCAGCCTTTCCGGGCGGAAACATTGAATCGAGCCGCGGTGTGTAGTATACTAGATATATATCATTTTCAGGAGGGTCTATCATGACCGCCCAAAATCCGCGGCCAGCCATCCATCGCTTTCTCAAAAGCACCATCGGCGGGCTTGTCTGCCGGTTTCTCGGCTTTTCTTCCGCGTGCTACGCGCCGACGGCTGGACCGATGCTGATCGTTGCCAACCACAATGCCGATCTCGATCCGGTTTTTTTGAGCATGGCGTTTCGGGAACACATGTATTTTGTTGCAAGCGAGCATATCTTTCGATGGGGTCTCTGGTCAAAACTAATCGTCGCGCTGTTCGATCCGATTTCGCGCAGCAAGGGCATGACGGATGCGCGCGCGGCGCTGCAAATCCTTCGCCGCCTCAAAAGCGGGCACAACGTCTGCCTGTTTGCCGAGGGAAACCGTTCCTATTCGGGCGTAACCGGGCCGGTTTTTGCAGCCACCGGCAAGCTCGCGCGGGCCTCGCGCGCTTCGCTCGTTACCTACCGCATCAGCGGCGGCTATCTGGCTACGCCGCGCTGGGCGCTCACGCGCCGCCGCGGCCCGGTACGCGGCGAACTGGTGCGGGTCTATTCGCCCGATCAGCTTCGGGCGATGACGGACGAACAGGTCAACGCCGCCATTGCCGCCGATCTGCACGAGGACGCCTTTGAACGCCAAAAGCAAGACATGCAGCCCTATACCGGAAAGCGGCTGGCCGAGGGCATGGAATACGCGCTATACCTGTGTCCGCGCTGCGGTGGCGTCGGCACGCTGCACGGAGACGGGGATACGCTCGTGTGCAGCGGCTGCGGATTGCGGGCGCGCTATACGGAATACGGTTTTCTGGAAGGGGCGGACGCGCCCTTTTCCACCGTGCGGGACTGGGATGTCTGGCAGGATGAGGAGCTGTCGCGCCGCATGACCGAAGCGTCCCAAGCGCCGGAGCGGACGGTCTTTTTCGATCCGGGGCAAACGCTGTTCGCGCTGGACCAGTCGCACGGCAGCCGCCGCGTCGACGCGGGCACGCTCTCGGTGAGCATGCGGGCGCTCCGCGTGGGACAGACCGCGTTTTTGCTCGAGGACATCGCGGACATGGCCGAGTGCGGCCGGGGCAAGCTCGTGCTCTCCGTCGGCGCCGAGCAATACGAGATCAGCAGCAAGCCGCCCTGCTGTGGGCGCAAATATACCGCCTTCCTGCAAAAATGGAGAGAACTGAGGTAATCCGATGGAATTCAGCGCATCCAATACCGCTCTTTGGAACATCGTGGTGCAGTTTGGCATCATTGCAATCGCCATCCTGATCGCCACGCTGCTCGGCAGAAAACTGCCGTTCATTCGCCGCACGCTGCTGCCGACCTCGGTGTTGGCAGGGTTTTTGCTGCTACTGGCGCGCAATCTGGGCGTGCTCCAGCTCAACACCGACATTCTGGAGATGACCACCTATCACGGTATCGCCATCGGTTTTATCGCCATGTCCCTGCGCATTCCGAACCGCGCCGAACGGGATGGCGGCAGCCTGACCGGGCCGAAGAGCGGCGCGCTGATCGTGAGCACCTATCTCGTGCAGGCACTGCTCGGGCTCGCGATCTCCTTCCTGCTGGCCTACACCGTCATGCCGGGGCTGTTCAAGGCCTCGGGCATCCTGCTGCCGATGGGCTACGGACAGGGGCCGGGGCAGGCGAACAACATCGGCTCGAGCTATGAAGCGCTCGGGTTTGCCGGCGGCCGCTCGTTCGGCCTGTCGCTGGCAGCGGCGGGATATCTGTGCGCGTGCGTCGTCGGCGTCGTATACCTGAACATTCTCCGGCGCCGCTCCTCCCGCTCGCTGCCGCATGAGCGCGGCGCGCTGGGCGCGGTCACGGTGGACGATTTTCAGCAGAACGGTGAAATCCCGGTTGCGGAATCCATCGACCGGTTTTCCATTCAGGTTGTGCTCGTGGTCATCGTATACCTGCTGACCTATCTCGTATCCTATGGCATCGACGCGCTGCTCGGCGCCGTCGCGCCGGGACTTGCCAAAACCGTTTCGCCGCTGCTTTGGGGCTTCAATTTCATCATCGGCTCCGCACTCGCCATTCTCGTGCGCACGGTTTTGAAGGCGCTGCGCCGCAGCAACATCATGACGCGCCAGTACCAGAACAACTATCTGCTCTCGCGCATCTCCGGCGTGGCGTTCGACATGATGATTGTCGCCGGCATCGCCTCGATCAACATCGAGGATCTCTCCGGACTGTGGGCGCCGTTCCTGCTCATGGCCGTTGCCGGCGGCGCGGTCACGCTCGTGTACCTGCAATGGATTTGCCGGCGCATCTATCCGAACTATTACTACGAGGGCGTGGTCTCCATGTACGGTATGCTGACCGGCACGATCAGTTCCGGCGTGCTGCTGCTGCGCGAGATCGACCCGTCGTTTGAAACGCCGGCGGCCAACAACCTCGTCGTAGGGTCCGGCTTCGGTATCCTGTTCGGCGCACCGATGCTCGTCCTCATCGGCATGGCGCCGGAATCCACGGCCATGACGTTCACGGTGTTCGGCCTGTGCGCGGCGTATTTGGCGCTGCTGCTGGTGTTCCTGCTGCGGGTGGGGCGGAAAAAGGGCGATCGGAAACCAAAGGCATAAATGAAAAGCAAGAAAGCGCGTGGGAACCATCCGATTCCCACGCGCTTTTCCTTTCAAATAACCGTATCGCTTTATCGCGGCCGCATCAATCCGCAGCAAGATTCCAACCGTCAGTATCGCACTGACCGAACGCGTTGTCGCCGCGCACGACGACCCGTCCGTCCTCCAGCAGCACGGCGATGTGCGTGCCCCCGGCGGCGATGGCCACCGCGCCGGAGAGATCGTCCAGCTTGATCTCGTTGCGGCGCTCAAAGAAATGCGCGAGCACCGTGCCGTCCGCGGTCAGCCCGAAGGTGCCGTTCGCTCCGGCGGAGATGGCCACAACGCCGCGCCAGCTCCCAAGATCCACGGCGGTGTGCTTTACGGTGCCGTCGCTGCAAAGGCCGACGGCATACCCCGTCGAGGCGTCGGCCTCGATCAGGCCGGAGAAGGAATCGTCCTGCGCAGAGCGGTGCGAGGCCAGAAGCTGCCCATTGCTGCGCACCGCAACGGTCTGATATGCGCCGCCGCCGATGGTGGCCACGTCGCGCCAGCCGCCGAGCGTCTCGTTCTCCTGAAAGCCGGTCGAGCGCACCGTGCCGTCCTCGAGCAGCGCAATGGTGTTGTAGTCCGTACAGGTGATGGCGGCGACATGGCTCCAATCGGCAACATCGCACTGGCCCTCGCTGTTGCGCCCGGTAGCAACCACCGTGCCGTCCGGCCGCAGGCCGACGGTATGGTACGCGCCCGCGTCGATGGCGATGATCCCGCTCCAATCGGCAACGCCGCACTGCCCCTCGTCATTTCGTCCGGCCGCGAGCACCGTGCCATCCGGCCGCAGCGCAACGGTATGATAAAAGCCGACGCCAAGCACATGCGCCGGCAGTGCCTCGCGCACCGCGCCGAGCGCCTCCATCGCTTGCAGCGCTTCCGGGGAGTAGCCCTTTGCGAGCGACAACGCCAGCGCCGGGTCGTTCACACCGGTCAGTTCGACGGCGAGCGCTTCGGCATGCGCAACGGCGTCCTGATAGTCCCCAAGGTCGGCAAACAGGCGGAAGGCCACGTTCCGTTCCCCCGCGTCCAGCAGGCTGAGCGCCTCCTCGTAGCGGCAGTCGTCATACCGCTCCATCGAATCGCCGTAGCCGGAGAGCGCGTAAAACAGCGCCGCAGCATCGGCAAAGCGCCCCTCCCGATACACATCCTCGGCCGCGCGGTAGCGGCATTCCAAGATGCGCGTATGGCTGTCGCCGTAATCGCCGAGCGCCTGAAAGAGAGTCTCCGCCCGCTCGTAGTCGCCGCTGTCCAGCACTGCGGCCGCAACGCCGTACCGGCTCTCGAGCAGCAGCGCATCCCGTTCATCCGTTTCGTCGAGCGCTTCGAGCAGCGAAACCGCCCGCTTGTAGTTGCCCGCCTCCATGGCGCGCTCCGCCCACGCAGTGACCCATCGGTTGCGTGTAAAGAACAGCGCCAGTCCAATGGCGGTCAACACCAGCGCGATACCGGTGGAGATGATGACCGTGCGCTTGACAAATCTCTTTTCCGCCTGCGCCTGTGCGGCGGCCGGCTGCACTTCCTGTTTCATAACGCTTTACCCCAGATATTCATAAACCGTGTGCCGCATATAGCCCGAATTCACGCCGCAGCCCGTCGAAACCACGAAATAGACGTCATCGATGGCGTAGTGCTCGATGTACGCCCGCACCGAGGCGCCGCCCATTGAGCCGAAGCTGCTGCTATCCCTTAGATCGGCCAGGCACACGCGGTCGTAATACGGCGTCAGGTACGGCAAAAAGGCATTGCCGTACGAGTCGCAGATGATCAGCGCATTGCGGCCGGTGTGAAAGCCCGTCTCGGCCACATAGAACGGCGAGTGCGTACCGCCGAGCAACGCGCCATAGCTGCTGCGCTCCGGTTCCATATAGCGTACCTCCTTCATCAGCACGTCGAGGTCGCGGTATACGAACGCGCGCGTGGGCTGAAGTCCTGCGGGAACCTCCAGCCGGTCCACGACCGAGGAACCGGCGGACGCACGCACCGACTGCGCGATCGAGCCGGTAAAGCGATCGTGAACGGTATAGGTAAAATCGGCGTAGTCCGCCGACGGCGTGCCGCGCTGCGCCATAACGTCCTGCTGTACATAGCTCGCGCCGAGCGGCGACCAGTGGTGGTCGGTCTTGAAATAGACCGCCTCCCCCTGCTCCATATGCGCGCCGAGAATGCCTACAGCGGGGCAGATGTACACGCCGTCCGCCGCCGCAGCCTGCAGGACGGGCTCCACCGTGCTGTACCAGCCGGCATAGCGCGCGGGGTGAAACAGCCAGGTATTCGCCGCCTGCGAATAGGGGACGTAGATGAACGTCACCGTGCCGTCCGCGGGCAGCGCCGCCCGGTAGGCGTTGAGCGAGCGCACAGTCGCAGAAATGGCCTCCGCGCCGAACTGAAAAATGGTCGAGGTGCCGCCGTCCGTGAGCCGGTAGGCAAGCACGGGCGTTGCCGCACCGGCTTCGCCGCCGGCCGAGCCGGGTGTGTCTGCGCCGTTGCCATCGGAAATTCCGGAGCCATCATCGGGCGTTTCAGAACCGTCAGCGGACGGCTCGCCGTCGGGGGTGCCGGACTCGGCCGCACCGGGCGTATCCCCGGTTCGTTCGGGCATATCCTCACCGTCATCGGGCGTTTCGGAACCGTCAACGCGCGGCTCGGACGCCGTGTCGGCCTCGCCCATGCGGTCAATCTGTTCTGCAATATCCGTTTGCAGCAGGCGTTCCTCCTCTGAGAGAACGCTGAACACACCGATCAGGCCGGATGAGCATTCGAGCATGCCGCTGCGGCCGGGCAACTGGTCGGAGAGATACGCCTCCAGAGAGGCGGCAAAGCTGCCGTCGAACCAGCTATTGGTGTTGCATACGGGCAGCAGCGCGAGCATTCGGTTCTCCAGTTCTGAAACGCCGCCCGCGCGGTTGCCGGTAATGAAGGGCAGCAGGCCGAGCAGACCGAGCAGCAGGCACCACCAAAAGGTCATGAGAAAGGAAAACTTGTGCTTCATCTCCACACCCCGAGCAAACTTTTACAAATACAGTATACCGGTCTCAGCGAGGCTTTGTCAATGAACGCCCGCCGCGCAAACCGCTTTCAACAGCCACCCGCACTCAGAAAAGGATTTCATGCCGCCCCCCACGCTTTCCACCAAATCATCCGCACTATCGCCGTCCAAGTATCGGTGCCCGCAATCCCACCTCAGTCCAGCGCTATCGTCTTCAACTCATTCATCCGTGCTATCGCCACCCAAGCATCGGTTCGCGCTGGCCCAACCCGGCCAGCGCCGGACTGCCATCCCACGCGCCCCTGCTTCCCGCCAAATCATCCGCGCATAAACGTCCGGTCGGCAGACCG
>DXWI01000012.1 GCA_019416935.1 Clostridiales bacterium
TTATGTTTGAAGCCACTTCGCTGTGCTGCGAAGTGGCTTATTTGACAAACTGAAGCGGACGGTTTGTACCGTCCGCTTTTCCATTGTTTCATTTGCATATTCGGTTCATTCCGGCAGCTTTTTCCCACATCGGTTGCAAAACGCGTAGTGGTAATCTACGGGTGTACCGCAATATGGACAGAACAGACTGCCCTCTGCGGAAGCGCTTGCGGCGGTCGCCGGTCCAGCATTTTGCTGCTCAGAAGAAAACCGTTCGTTCCATGGATCAGGTTCTTCATGATCCTCCGTAATATCATATTCGGAATGCCGCTGCTTTGCGGTTGCATTTTTGAATTGGTAGACGGCCTGGATAACCGCAACGATTACAAAGATCAGACCGAATGGAGCCATAAATGCAGCGCCCATGCGAAGCGCAAGCAAAGTCCAAAAAATTCCAAACACTCCGGCAGCAATGCTCATAAATCCACCGAGCATGGAAGGCGCGCGGCCTCGCTTTACGCTTTTCATCGCTTTTCCCCCGGTTTTGTAATCGGCAGGGCGTTCAGCACGTTTCTAACAAGCAGAGAGATGGCGTCAATGCTCTTCAACTTTCCGTGTTCCATGCAGGGAATCACATGGACGTTCGAGCTTCCGGCGGCATACAATAAGTATTTTTCCCGCGCACGGCGCTGAAGCTCCGGGATGGACTCATAGATATCGCTGGTTTTGCTGCCAACATAAGCGCGGTATCCTTTTTTCCCTACATTTTCGGCGGCCTGCTCCAAGTCCATGTCAAACAACAAACAAGCGTCGGCACGCGGAATGCCGAAATGCTCGTGCTCGAGCGCCATTACAAAGTCCAACAAATCCGGCTTGCCGATGTCACAATCGCGGATACTCTGATACACGGCGTTCGACAAAACATAGCGGTTGATCAAAAGCACATCCACCGAAGAGAGGTCGAACGTTTGAAAGGCTTCAAAACGGTCGAGAGCAAACCAGAGAGCCATACTCTTGCCATCGACGCTGTCCGCACGCACACCGTCCCGCCCTGTCAGAAGATTCCCAATTTCATGTCCAAAGAAGGACTCATAGATGGGGAAGGATAGTTGACCAATCCGCAATCCTGCGTTTTCAAGATACTGGGCTGCGCATTGCATCTGCGTACCCTTTCCGGTACCGTCAATGCCCTCAAACGCGATGATATAGGCCATAACGATCTCTTCCTTATTTCCCTGTAATTCGCTTCATTGCGCGAATCGTATTTTCACGCGAAGCAAAGGCCGTCATGCGGAAATAGCCTTCGCCGGCTTTGCCGAATCCGGCGCCGGGCGTACCGACGATGTGATGCTGCGCCAAGAGCTCATCATAAAACCGCCAACTATCGCCATGCGGCACCTTCAGCCAGATGTACGGCGCGTTTACACCCCCATAAACGGTGTAACCGGCGGTTTGAAGACTTTCCCGTATGATGCGGGCGTTTTCCATATAGTCGGCAATAACGCTCTGAATCTGCGCATATCCTTCTTCAGAATACGCAGCAGCCGCGCCGCGCTGGGTGATATAGGATACGCCGTTGAACTTCGTCGCGATCCGACGACCCCACATTTGGTTGAGGGAAACAGTATTTCCGAAAGTATCCTGATACTGTAAAGACTTGGGCACAACCGCATAGGCACATCTGGTTCCGGTAAAGCCAGCCGTTTTACTCATCGAGCGAAACTCAATGGCGCATTCCTTCGCACCTTCGATCTCATAGATGCTGTGCGGTTTATCCGTTTCCGAAATATAGGCCTCATAAGCGGAATCATAGAGGATGAGCACTCCGTTTTTGCGTGCATATGCGACGATATCTGCAAGCTGCGCCCTTGTCAGCGTCGTGCCGGTCGGGTTGTTGGGGTAACAGAGATACATGACATCTACATCTTTCGCAGGCATCTCCGGCACAAAATCGTTCTCCGCTGTGCAGGGTAGATAAACAATGCGGTCGTAGCCCCCGCCGACATAGCGTCCGCCGCGTCCGGACATCACGTTTGTGTCCACATAAACCGGATAGACAGGATCTGTGACCGCAACCACGCAGTCACCGGAAAACAATTCCTGAATGTTGCCAACGTCGCACTTTGCGCCGTCCGACACGAAGATTTCATCCTCTCCGATATCGATGCCCCGAGACGCATAGTCGCGTGCCACAATCGCGTGACGCAGAAATTCATATCCAAAATCGGGCCCATACCCGTGAAAGGTTGCTTCACAGCCCATCTCATCCACAGCTGCGTGCATCGCCTCGATGACCGCGGCAACAAGCGGTCTGGTAACATCGCCGATACCCATGCGGATAATGTCGGCGTCGGGGTGTGCCTTCTGAAAAGCTGCGGCACGCTTTCCCACTTCGGAAAACAAGTAGTTTCCCTGCAACAAGCTGTAATTGCCATTGGCTTTGAACATACAAAACCTCCAAAACATTATATATAAATAGTTTAACACACCCGTGCTCTTGCCGCAAGCATGGTTCCCGTTTCGACAGGCAATCCGCAATAAATCGGCCGAAAAAGCAAGATTACAGCACGACCGAACAGCTTGCCTGGCGGTTTATCAGGAAAATGTGCCTAAAAAAGCGTTTTCAATCCACTCCAAAACCGAGTTTTTCGACAGAGGATTGTTCCTATAATGGTAACGGGGGCTGGAAAACAAATGGAAAGCATCAAAAGAGTGCAAAAACAGAATCGGCTGCTGCTCTACGTCCAGCGGCGCGCGTTTATCGGCGAGCTGTTGATGTTCTTCACAGCGCTTTTGCTGGGACGTATTTGCCTGTTCGGAGATGTTGCTCCGTTCGGGCTGGCATTTCTGGCAGCTGCAACCATTGCAGACTGCAATGCGCATTATACGTTCTTGGGCGCTGTGTTCGGCGCCATCCTGCTCCAGTCGCCGCCGCAGTATCCTGCGGTATGCGCCTGCATCCTGTACTATGTGATCGAACTGCTCTGGTCGCACTGGAGCCCCCGGTTTGCAAGGCTGGATCGCTTGTTTCTGCTGTTTCTGGCACAGGCGATCCTCCTGCCCGTGTTTTTTGCGGGCGATGTACAGACGCTCCTGCGCGCTTTAATCAATATTGGTCTTTGTGAATTTTCGGCGCTGATCATGCAGAGCGCGCTCCGTACCATTACCTCCCTGAGAAAAAGGCACGTACTTTCCGATGCCGAACAGGTCAGCATCAGTCTGTTTTTCGGGATTCTGCTGCTGTCTGTGACCGACGTACAGGCCTTTGGGTTTTCGCTGCCCGTAGTGCTCCTCTTGGTGTTTTCTATGATTGCGGCACTGGCGCGCGGTGTCAGCGGCGTAGCCGTCTCCGTTGCGCTTGGCGCGGTTTTGACCGTCGGCGGTGACTTTACGCTGATGTTTGTCGGTAGCCTGGCTGCCTGTACGTTGGCCGGTTCGCTTTTGCGGCGCATGGATACCATCGGAATCTTCGGCGGGTTTCTGGGGGCGAGCCTCGTTGTAGGCACTTACATATATACCGCCTCTCACACGATCAATCTGCTGAACCTCGCCGTATCCGGCGCCATCTTCCTGCTCATCCCGCGGAACTGCCTGCTGGCGCTCTGCGCCTATCTCGATGCGGATAAGGATCGGGAGCGGTTCTCAGAAAAAGCGATGAAACGGATGCGTGAGCATACGTCAAAAGAGATGAAAACGACGGTCAAGGTTTGCAGAGAGGTGGCGCAGCTCTTTGAAGTGCAGCGAGAGCAGACAGAGCCGCAGGATGCGCAGATTCAATGGATTGCACAGGCGGCTGCAAGCGTCTGCATGGATTGTACACTGAAAAAAATGTGCTGGCGCGACGCAAGGCTGGCAGCGCAGACGGTAATGACCATGCTGCAAGCGCATGAACGCGGAGAACGGATCCGAATCCGGCGGCCATTCGATCCATCGTGTAAACATATGACGCAAATGGCTTCGGCTGCCTGGCAGGCGCAGAATCAATATCGTGTGCAGACCGCGCTGCGTGAGCAAACGGCACGACAGTATTTGTTTGTGAATCGCCAGCTCAACGGGCTGTGTGACGTTCTGGACGCGCTTGCGTCGAGGGTGGGGGAAGAGCGGTGGCTCGACGAGGATTTGGAGCTTGCGGTAGCAAGAAATCTGGATCGGCACGGTATTCGCGTGTTTGGCGTAGACGCTGCATTTCCGGAGGGAAAATTGCGGCTGGACGTCCGCGTATCCGCTTCGTATCTTGACCAACCGCTTCCCATCTGTGAAGCGCTGCATACGACGCTCCGCAGGCCGGTTTCTATCCTGTCCGCCGAAAAGGATGGCCGCCAAGCGGTGTTCGTTTTTGAAGAGGCGCAGCCGCTCAGAGCACTGATGGGAACGGCCGGAGCTGCAATCAGTCAGAGCGGCGTAAGCGGAGACAGCACCGGAGAAAGGCGGTTGCCGCAAGGGAAGGTGCTCTACGCCCTGAGCGATGGCATGGGCGCGGGAGAAGCGGCAAAGAATGAAAGCCAGTCTGCAATTCGCCTGCTGTTCGACCTGTTCAGTACGGGGTTTTCGCGGGATGTGGCGATGGAGAGCGTGAACCGCCTGCTGCTCAAGCGGGAACAGGATATGTATGCAACGTTGGATGCGCTGTATCTCAATCTGCGCTCCGGTCATGCGGAGTTTATCAAATGCGGCGCTCCGCCAACCTTTGTATATCGATCCGACCGAATCCATACGGTGTGTGCGGAAGCGCTGCCCGCCGGCATTGTGGATGAGGCGCAGCCCGCGATCCAACAGGCTCGCATTCGCAGGCACGACGCCATTATCATGTTTTCCGACGGCGCGCTGGATGCGCTGGGCGAGCAAACATGCGACGCTATACAGGCGGCATTGCAGGATGAACCGGACAGCCAGACCGCTGCTGAAAGGCTTTTGAACAGCGCCATCGAGGCTGGGGCGGCGGATGATATGACCGTCATGGTCGTACAGATTGCGTGAGAAACATGGAACTTTCGCTCGAACTGTTCCTGCTCGACAACACGCTTATGAACCTTTTGATGCTCCGACTTGCTTCCGCCATCAGCGGTTTGAAGCTGCGTCCGCTTTTCGGCGTTGCCGTCTCGCTGTTTGGCGCCGTATATGCTCTGCTCTCACTGACGATCCTGCCGGTGCTGCATCTTTGGGTATGCAAGGCGCTGCTCTTCGTGACTGCGGCGATTCCGCTGATACACGGCAAACGGGATATTCTCCGCGCGCTGCTTGCACTTTTGGCAGCCGCATGTCTGACCGGCGGCATGATGCTCGGACTCTGTTTGATGCTTGGCGGCACTCTCTCAAACGGAGGATTGATTGGCACCGTACCCGTTCGAATTGCCTTGATGGGCATATCGGCGGGCTGCCTGCTGCCAAGGATGGTGCGGGCGGCGCTTTCCGCATACCGCAGCAGAAATCGGAGGATAGCCATACGGATTGTGCTGGCGGATCGAACGCTTGCGCTGACGGCGCTGGCGGACAGCGGAAATCTGCTAACTGAGCCATTGAGCGGCAAGCCGGTCGTTGTTGTCGATCAGCGGCTTATGCCCGAATATGCCGGCGGCCGTCCCGTTCCATATACCACGGTGAACGGAGAGGGAATGCTCTATGCCATTGAGCCAAAGAGCATTCGTGTGTTTCAGGACGGTTGGCACTCCATCGATGCAATGGTTGCCGCGTCTGCCGCGCCCGTAGAAGGCGTTCAAGCCATTATAGACAGCGCTCTGCTGCCGAAGGAAAGGGGAAAAACTCATGATAAAACAGCTTCGATCCTGGTGCAAGCAACAGTACCTGCGCCTCTTGATTCGGATAAAAAGGCCGGTGCTCTACATTCACTCCGGGGAAACGCTCCCGGCGCCGTTTCCTCCGGAGGAGGAGCAACAGTGGATCCTTCGCTTGAAAGCGGGGGATCAGGCCGCAAAGAATGCGCTCATTGAACATAATATCCGGCTTGTTGTCTACATCGCCCGCAAATTCGAGAATACGGGCGTGGGCATAGAGGATTTGATCTCCATTGGAACCATTGGGTTAATTAAAGCCGTGAATACCTTTGATCCCGATAAAAAGATCAAGCTGGCTACATACGCATCGCGTTGCATTGAAAATGAAATTTTGATGCACCTGCGCCGCGCCAACCGCTTGAAGCTGGAGGTATCGTTCGATGAACCGCTCAATGTAGACTGGGATGGCAACGAACTTCTCCTTTCGGATATTCTCGGTACGGACAGCGATATGATCAGCCGCGATCTGGAGGACGAGGTGGATCGCGAGCTGCTTCGCAAAGCGCTGCAGAGACTCTCTCCTCGGGAAAAAAAGATTGTTGAGATGCGATTTGGGCTCAACGATCAACCGGAATGTACGCAAAAGCAGGTAGCGGATCTGCTTGGAATTTCCCAGAGTTATATATCAAGGCTTGAAAAAAGAATTATTAAGCGACTGCATAAGGAGATCGTTCGGATGCAATAGCGTCTACTTACTGCTGTTGTTCGTTGAATACAGGCGCAGATAGGTAGCCAACGTATAGAGAAACGCTTTTGTACTGGGCGGGTTTTGCTTGGAGTATCCTCTAATGAGGAAAAATTCCGGCAACACGCTGTTGGTTTCCCAAATATTGCGGATCATGTCGCGCACGCTCTTTTCTATTTTTGAAGCATTGATCCCTTGGGCCTGGCTGGATAGCTGATAGAAAGAAGAAACGTTTTGTACAATTGGGCGATCGATCATCAGTTCAAGGAGACGGATGGATTGCTCATACCCCGGCTTATCGGGATGCGCGCCAAGGTTCCAGAGCATCTGCTCAATTTCATATCTCTTCATACCTCATAGTTTCCCTCGCTTTCATTTATGCAAGCTATCGTAACACGTTTCTATGGACGATTCAAGAAGCATGTGCAGGCCTGCACAATATTCGCCTAAAAAACGACAAAAGCAGAGGATTTCCTCTGCTTTTGCTGATCGTCTGCCGTTCATGGCACCTCGGGGCCCGGCTCTGGCGTAATAATTATCGGCTCAGTGTGTACGGGCGGAGGAGTCGTTACTGTCGGCTCGGGCGTTACAATCGGTTCCGGCGTATTCGTTGGCGTTGACGGCACCACCGGTTCCGGCGTGATGACCGGAATACTCGGCGTCGGGGTCGGCGTGACGGTGAGTTCCGGACCGACAAGCTTCTTGCCTGCAAATGCATTATAGGTGGAGACAGCCAATTTCTCCGTTTTCACAAGCGACCCGTTCTTATAATAGTTTTTGTAGGATTGCCAGCGTTCGCCGTTTTTGCGCTCTACTACAATTTGCTCCGTTCCGGCAGGAAGCGTGGGATCGAGCTCCTCGACCATCTCTCCATTCGGATATATGGTGTCGGTTTTTTCGCTGGTCAGGCGAATTTCATCATAAGCATCCGTTGCAAACTGGCAACGATAAATCTTGAAATACAAGTCGTTGCCGGATGTCCATGCAAAGAGGATGACATTCGTTTCCGTATCATTGCGGAACTTGAAATCAATGATATTACCAACAGAGTTGATCGTGGCATCGAGCCCCTTTCGAACATAGGAAACAGGCATGGAATGGTTTCGGCGTGAGACGATCTCCAGATCCGCTTTGACAACTGCGTTATAGAGCGTGGAGGAGAGCTGACACACGCCGCCGCCCGCTTGTTCTTCCGTCGTTCCGCTCACATAAGCATTGGCCATCTTCCAACCATTCGCCGTCGTTCGCGTGCCCAAAACGCCGTTGGTAGAGAACGTCTCGCCCGGCTCAAGAACCGTGCCATTGATCAAATCGGCGCCTTTTCTAATATTGTACTTGCGGTTGCTGCTGCTTCCCTTGAAGGATGTGGTCGCAGAAGTCGTAATCAATTCCAGATGATCCTTTGTCAAGGTAGCCGGCACGGATTTAACCGGAATCTGAATAGGATCGTCATGATTGCCGCTCATGATTGCGCTCGTAATGCTTGCGATCAGTGCGTCCTGATCGACAGCAACGCCGTCCTGTGCGTCCACCATGGAAACGGTGTGCTGATCCTTATCGATTTGTCCAAAGGATGCGTTTCGCACAGGCTGGTCAATTTTGGCAGCCAGAGCGGCAACCTGCGTTGCAATATTGGAAAAATCGTATTGTACCGCCAGCGTGTACGCTTTTCCGTTCGTTCGGATGGACTCCGCCTCTGCAAGCACTTCTTCGACGCTGCCGGAGCGCGCGAGCTGAAATGCCTGCGCAAGCACATCGGAAAGGTTGGAGGTGCTCACAATCGTGCTCAGATCAAATGCGTGGGTAGCATCGCCAAGAGTAAGCGACAGCGAGCCGGATGGGGTTCTGGAGGCGATCAGTTCATTCAGCATTTGTTCCGCTTCGGACATCGTTTTTCCGCCGATCGCAACGCCCTCGACGGTAACGCCCTCGAGAAAGTATTTTGAATTCACAATCCGATCGTATTCCTGCGATTGCTGCAGCGCGAGCTCGGTGCGAATTCGCTCTTCCTCTTCTGCGGCGGCCGCCTGCGCAGCGATCTCGGCGGCAATTTGATTCTGCGAAATGATATAGAATACCACCCCGCAAATCAATGTCAAAACGATGGCGAGTCCAACGATAATCATGGCGGTTCGTTTGCTTCCCACTTTTCTTTTCCATCCGGTTTCGAACAGGGGTTCCGTATTCAGCTCTGCGTCCGCAGACGCATCATCGAGCGCGGTTGATTCCAGATCCAAATCCTGCTGTTCTTCAAAGAACAGATTCTTTCCCATGGTGTTACCCCCTCATTCTCTCTCGTCAAGTCTTTATATTATGCACCATTTTGAATAGCCAATCCTATCCAATCCGGCATTTGTTACAATTTGTTCATCACTGCCATCCGGCAGCCGATACGTTCGACCGATCTCGATGATTTTTATAGTCGGCCACTATATACAAGACCATATTTGTGGTATGATGGTTGCATGAAAATAAGAGAAAAGAAAAAAACGCTCCCTACAAACAAATCGCCGATGGATGCGGCCCTGCATTTCCTCGGTTATCGGGCGCGCACCGTGCGGGAAACAGAGCGTCATCTGGATGAGAAGCAGTATGGCGAGTACGAGGTAGCGCAGACGATCGACCGTCTTTTGGAGCTTGGCCTGTTGGACGACGAGAAGTTTGCTGCCGATTTCATCGAGACGCGCCTACGCACAAAGCCGGTCAGCCGCAGACATCTCGGGGAACAGCTCTATGCGCATGAGCTCTCTGCCGATGTGATTGCCGCGGCATTGGAGCGGGTGTCGGATGAGGAGGAACAGGACAATGCGAACCGCATTGCTGAAAAATACTGGCAGCAGTTTTCTTCCTTGGAGCAAAGGGAACGCCAATCTCGCGTTATGCAGCGGCTTCTTGCGCGCGGCTATGATTATGAAACGGCGCGCAGGGCGCTGGCGGCACAGCCGCAGGAAGAAGGGCGCACGGAATGAAAGACGTTCTTACCCCATCGCAGTCACGGAATGCGGATCAGGCACTGATTCAGCAATATGGAATCTCCGGCGAGGTTTTGATGGAGCGCGCGGCGCAGGGCGTGGTGCAGGCGATCAACACCCGTTTTCAGGATAGCGCTCGCATTTTGATTCTGTGCGGCCCGGGGAATAACGGGGGAGACGGCTTTGCGGTACTGCGTCAACTCCACGAGGCCGGCCGTCGGGCCGACTGCTGGTTTTCCGCGAACGCTGAGAAACTCAGCTCAGATGCGCTGACCCATTATCACTGTGCGTTGCAAGCCGGATGCCGTTTTCTTCCCACACTGCCCAATCCGGCAGAGTATGCTTGTGTTGTTGACGCGTTGTTTGGCACAGGGCTCTCGCGCCCGCTGTCGCCCGCCTACTGTGAAGTCATTTCAAAGGTCAACGCCTCCGTGGCCTACCGAATTTCGGTCGATATCCCATCCGGCATTGACGGCCTTACCGGCCGCTGCTGCGGCACTGCCATACGCGCCGATGAAACCGTGACCTTTCAATATGTCAAGCGCGGCTTACTGTTATGCCCCGGCAGGGAATATGCGGGCAAAATTCAAATCCATCCGATTGCGGAACAGTATCCGGTGAGCAGCGATACAAGTTGGCTGGAAACATCGGATATCCGTGACATTCTGCCGCCGCGTCCATTGGATAGTCACAAGGGCAAAAATGGCCGCGCACTGCTGTGTGTCGGCAGCGAGCACTATACCGGCGCGGCGCTGCTGAGCGCCCAAGCTGCGCTGCGCGGTGGCTGCGGGCTTTTGAGCGTCGCGGTCCCCGCCGCCATAAAACCAGCCTTTTCGGTTGTACCCGAAGCAATGTGCGTTCCCTGCGGGAATACCGGAAGCTGGGATGAAGCCGCGCAATCGGATGCCTGCGAACGAATCGATGCCAGTCAGGCTGTCGGCATTGGCTGCGGCATGGGCGAGATGTCCATGAATCGCCTGCTCCGGGCGGTGATTGCTTCGCATCGTCCCGCCGTTGTGGATGCCGATGCGCTCAATCAGTTGGCGGCGCATCCGGAACTTCTGACGCAACTGCATTCAAACATGGTTTTGACGCCGCACCCGGCTGAAATGGCGCGGCTTCTGCGATGCAGCGTTGGGGATGTGCTTGAGAATCCCATCGAAACGGCTCGCGAATCAGCCGATAAGATGGGGTGCATCGTGCTGCTCAAGGGGGCTACTACATGCATCAGCAACGGCAGCAAAACTGTGCTCAACACGACCGGCAATCCCGGGCTGGCAAAGGGAGGCAGCGGAGATGTGTTGACTGGGCTGCTTCTGGCGCTTCTGGCGCAGAAAATTCCGCCCTTCCAAGCAGCATGCGCCGCGGCATTTCTGCTGGGCGCATCGGCTGATCTGGCTTATCAAATTTTGGGGAATCGCATGCTGGTTGCCGGAGATGTTATCGATGCAATCAGTCAAGAAATACGCGCGGAACGCGTTCGCTGATCGAGAGCAAAATCTCATAGCTGATGGTATCGGCCCAGCGCGCCATTTCATCGGCAGTGATGGTTTCGTTCCCCTGACTTCCAAGCAATATCACTTCATCCCCGATCGCCGCATCGGGGATATCCGTTACATCGCACATGATCTGATCCATGCAAACGGTACCGATTTGCGGCGCGCGTTTCCCGTGAATCAATACGCTTGCCCGGTTGGACAGGCAGCGCTTATATCCGTCGCCATATCCCACAGGAAGCGTTGCTACGAGCGTCCGCCCGGACGCGGTAAAAGTTCTTCCATAACTGACGGTTTCGCCCTCAGCGATCTCTTTGATATTGACGATGTTTGTTTTCCAGCTCAATACGGGACGCAGATCGATGTTCTCATCGGTATGTCCGGCCGGATGGTAGCCATACATGGCGATGCCGCCGCGCACCATATCATATTGATATTCCGGCAATTCCAGCGCACCGCCGCTGTTGGCGGCGTGCAGAATGGGATGGTATCCGTAGCGAGCGGCAATCGAAACAAACTCGTCAAACATGGCTGCCTGTCGCCTGGTAAAGCTCTTGTCCTTCAGTTCCGACACGGCAAAATGCGTGAACATCCCTTCAAAAATCAGATTCGGGCATTTGGAAAGGTATTGCAGCGCTTCTTCAAAGGCGTCCGTGCACACAAAGCCGATGCGGTTCATGCCGGTATCCACCTTGAAATGAAACCGACAGGTTTTTCCTGCACCGGCAGCCGCTGCTTGCAGTTTCTTTAACGTGTGAATGGAGAATACTGTCGGCGTCAGATTGTACGCAAGAATACAATCGATGTGCGTATCCATGGAAGCCCCGAGTATTAGAATCGGCTCAGAAACGCCGGCCGCCCGCAGCCGGACGCCCTCCTCTGCAATGGCAACGCCGAGATAGTCGGCGCCTTGCCGGCAAGCGTATTGCGCGACTTCTTCCAAACCGTGTCCGTAAGCGTTTGCTTTCACAACCGCCAAAAATTTTGTTTCGGGTTTCAATCCGGCACGGATCACCGAAATATTGTGTGCGATATTCGGCAGAGCGATCTCTGTCCTTGTAGCGCGTATCATCAGGTCCACCTCTTATTGCTTCGGTTCCCGTTCCTCGCGGTAAACGATTTGGCCGTTAATCATCGTCATAGTGCAGCGGGCGCGGAAATCGAACGGATGATCGTTAAACATCGCGAGATCCGCGTCCTTGCCGACCTCCAGCGACCCAATCCGATCATCCAAACCGACGGCTCTTGCGGCGTGCAGCGTAATGGCAGCGAGCGCCGTTTCCTCATCAAGGCCCTCGCGAACCGCAAGCGCCGCGCAAATGGGCAGGTATTGAATGGGAATCACCGGATGATCGGTCATCAACGCAAATTCAATGCCTGCATCCTTCAAAATAGCGGGCGCACGGAAAGTCAGGTTTCGGAGTTCCACTTTTGACCGTTCGGAGAGAAGCGGCCCGAGAATGATCGGCACGCCGCCCAGCGCATCAATCTGACTCTTCAGTTCGTTTACAATCAGGTGCCCTTCCGTGCAATGCTCCAAAGAGATGCGCAGATGGAATTCTCTCGCAATGCGCAGTGCGGTTAAAATATCGTCCGCCCGGTGTGCGTGTACCTTCAAAAGGAGGTCGCCGGATAAAACGGGCAGAAGCGCTTCCATGGCCATATCCATGTCCGGCTTTTTGTCGGGATCGTTCTTCGCTTTCTCCTTTTCCGCCGCATATTCCTGCGCGTCAAACATGGCCTTCCGGAAGAGTGCGGCAATCGCCATTCGCGTATACGGCGTTACCTTCTGCGTCCCGTATACCTGTTTTGGGTTTTCGCCCATCGCTGCTTTCATGGCAACCGGCGCTTTCACGAGCATATTTTCAACGGAGGCGCCGTGCGTTTTTAGCGCCGCGAACTGCCCGCCGATGACATTTGCGGAACCGGGGCCGGTTACGACGGTCGTGATTCCCGCAGCGCAGGCCTCACGAAAGCATGGGTCAAACGGATTCAGGCCATCAATGGCGCGCATTTGCGGCGTAATGGGGTCGGATGTTTCATTTCCATCCGCGCCTTCATCGCCCATTCCGTCCTCCCACATGCCGACGTGGCAGTGCGCGTCAATAAAGCCCGGCGTAATGGTGCAGCCGCTTGCATCCATGCATGTGGCGTCCGCCGCTTCGATATTCGCGCCAAGCGCTGCGATTTTGCCATCCCGAATCAGCATATCGCCCTGAAAGGCGGGCTGTGCGACCGGATATATGCGGCCGTTTTTCAAAAGAATCATTCTATTCGCTCCAAACTTTTGTTTCCGTCCTGATATTCCAAAGACGTTCCCCTTTATTTTATCAGATAAATTGGATTTTACAATTGCTTTTCTCTACTTGTATGTTCTAATTGTAAATGTTATAATACAATATCTACGTAAGTTGGTATCAGGAGGAGAAATTGCGAATTATTGCCGGAAGTGCTAGGGGCAGGCAAATTGAGGCGCTTCCCGGACTGGCAACGCGTCCGACGCTTGACCGGGTAAAGGAGGCCATGTTTGGCGCATTGCAGTTTGATTTACCGGGCAGTCATGTGCTCGATCTCTTTTCCGGATCCGGCAACCTCGGGCTTGAGGCGGCATCGCGCGGAGCCAAGCTCGTAGTGTGCAACGATGATTCTGCGGCTTGCGCAGCGTTGATTCGAAAGAATGCTGCCGCGGTTCGTCTTTCAGATGTGGTTACAGTCATGCAGCTCGACTATCGCGAGGCGATCCGCCGGTTGGCAGCCTCCGGCTTACGCTTCGATTTTGCATTCCTGGATGCACCGTACGCAAGCGGTTTTGCAGAGGATGCGGCAAGGATGCTCTTTGCCGAAGGCTTGATGCAGCCGGATGGATTGGTTTTGATTGAGCATTCCTCCACGGCTGCGCCGCCGCAGGATGTGCGGGGCATTATGCGCCGCCGCAGGACTAAAAAGTTCGGCGTTTGCGCGGTTTCAGAAATGGAAAGGGACGAAACGATATGAAGATCGGCATTTATCCCGGCAGTTTCGATCCGTTTACGGTTGGGCATATGGATGTTCTTCAGAATGCCTATGCGCTATTTGACCGCGTGTATGTCGGCGTTTTGCGCAATTCCGCGAAATCCGCCACGTTCTCTGTGGACGAACGCGTTTCCATGATACGGCGCGCTGTTGAGGATGCGGACATGCCGCATGTGATCGTGGAGCAGTTTGGTGGATTGCTGGTCGATTATGCAAAGCAAATCGGCGCGCATTACATTATCCGCGGTCTGCGCGCCATTACGGATTTTGAATACGAGTTTCAGATTGACGCGATTAACCGCCATCTGGAACCGAATGTGCAGACGGTTTATTTTATGGCAAAGCCGTCGCTTTCCTTCCTGAGTTCCAGTACGGTCAAGGAAATCGGAGCTTATGGCGGAAACATCGCGGGACTCGTTCCCGATTGTAACATGAATATTATTGCAGAAAGGTTACGACAAGCATGAGTACTGCACAGACGATGAAGATCTACAGCATTATTTCAAGCATTGAGCAGGAACTGGAGGAAAGCCCGCGTACAAAGTTCAGCGGCCAAAACCGACGGGTGGTTGAAATTGAGCGGCTGTACGACTTGCTCGGGGATCTCAAGGTGACGATTCCCGAGGATATCCGTCGCGCTACCGGCGTGCTGGCGGAAGCGGAAAACCGAATTAACGACGCAAAGGAGCAGGCGGAGGAGATCTTGGCACAGGCGCATGAGGAGGCAGACAACGTCCTGTCGCAGGCGCAGGCCAGCGCCGAGAACCTGTATCATCAGGCGCAGGTCGAGTATGAAACCCGCGTCAGCGATGCAGAGGTCTATAAAGAAGCGTGCACCCGCGCCGCACAGATTTCTTCCGAAGCGGAAACCAATGCAAACGCGATCTACAATGGCGCGCGGAAATACGCAGATGATATTCTCTCTGATCTGCAGCAGTATATGACCGAGTATCATGCTTTGATCGCGCAAAACCGGCAGGAGTTGGGTGTGCCGGCTGCACAGCCGCAACCGGTGGTACAGCAGGCGCCGCAGGCGCAGCCGGTCTATCAGCAGCAGCCTGTGTATCAGGAACCCGCGCCGCAGCCGGTTGCATATCAGCCGCAGCAGTCATACGCCGAGCAAGACGGTATGACGCGTCAGTTTGAACGCCCCGTTCAACCGCAGAGGACACGCGAACCGGCGGAAGAAGATCATCGGTACTATGAAGAAGAACGTCATGAAAAGCCAAAGAAAAAGGGCTTCTTTGCCAAGATGTTTGAGCTCGACGATGAGGACGAAGAAGAATTTGACGATTCTTGGGAAGAGGAAGCGCCGAAGCATGAAAAGCCGAAAAAGCAGCGCAAAAAATTCTTTGACTTCGATGATGATGAGGATGACGAATATTGAACCATTGGGAGCCCGAGCCATTCGGGTTCCTTTTCATTTTTGGTGCTTGGCAATCCATGCAGACATAACCACGGCCATCAGGTATATTCCAAAGACGGCAACGCACGAAGCGAAGAATACGCTGCCCCCTGCCAAGGCGTTGATGAAGTATTCGCCGCCTTGCTGCGCGATGACCGGCTGTTCCCGCAGAGGCGCTATGGGTGCGCAGAGAAATGCTATACCTGCAGCCAAGATGCCATGCACAAATTTTACGGAAAAATAGCGGCGTACGTCTCCGCACAAAAACAACCTCGTTTGTAAAAAAACGCAAAGTCCCCCGAAAGACACCAGGAACGCACACAGGGCAACCGATAGTCGGAACGGCAGTTTCAAAGCGGCAACGGCGGCACATCCGCCGGTTAGCTCCAGCATCCCCTGCAGCATGGCCGAAACCAGACCGGCCGGAAGCCCGGTCGCACGGCAGATGGATTCCAGAACAGCGTAGACTCCGATTTGTTTTAGCAATTCGGATACAACGAAGAAAATGCAGATGCAGCCGCCGATCTGCAGCATGACCGCCATGCCGTCGGAGACAATGGGAATCAATCCCTTTTTTTGATTGCTTTCCTGTTCCACGGCGGTCCGCGTCCTCTGCGCCGGACGCGGATAGCAGAGGAGCAGGAGCAGACCGCTGCCATAATGTGCTACAGCAATCGGCAGTGCCGCTGCAATGTCACCCAGCATGCCGATCCCGATGACGGCGCAGAGAAACATCGGACTGCACAGATTGCAGAATGGCCCTTCGTTCGGCAATCCGAGCTCTGCGGTGAGGCGCGCGCCCGACGGATAGCCGGCAGCCGCGCCCAAGAGCCAGCAGGGCAGTGCGAGGGAATCGAGACCCAGCCAACCGGAAAGCCGTTTCAAAAACCTTCCCAGCATTTCGGGCACATTCTCCTGCAGCAGCAGAGACATGCAGATGTAAAACGGAAACAGCGCGGGTAAAACGCTCTCCCACCAAAGCTGAAACGCCGCTGCCGCCGCATTGGCGCAATCGGCGGAACAGAACAGAAGACAGAGGCAGAGGATTCCCGGCCAGACCGTGGTCAAACGCAAATGTTCTTTCTTCGTCGGCTTGCCCTCCACAAGGAACTGTTCAATTCATTGACAGCGTGCTATACTATCATCTATAGTTCAGACTCTTTTGGATATGCGAGGTATTTATGGCTGGTAAGGTTGGCGTTGCACTGGGTGCAGGCAGCACAAAAGGATTCGCGCATATCGGCGTGCTTCAAGTGCTTCAAGAGCACCATGTTCCCATCGATATGATTTCGGGCTCCAGCATCGGGGCTATCATAGCATCGATTTTTGCAGCAGGGAGCGATATGTATCTATTGGAAAAATTTGCTCTGCAAATGAACATGCGCGACTATCTGGACATTGGAAGACCGAGCTCCGGCGGTCTGCTGCGCGGCAATCGGATCGAGCAACTGATCCGGCTATTTACGCACCGGATGGATTTTTCCGATACCCGAATTCCACTCTATTGCGCCGCAGTCGACGCTGCGGAGGGGGAACTGGTAATGCTGCATGAGGGGAGCGTCAGCCGCGCCGCGCGCGCCAGCATGTCCATCCCCGGCATTTTTGCGCCGGTTGAGATCGATGGACATACCTATGTCGACGGCGGCGTGATCGAACGCATCCCCTGTTCGGTGCTAAGAGAAAACGGCGCCGACGTCATTTTGGCCGTTGATGTCGGTTATTGCGGCGGGTATTACGATGTGGCAGGCATGAACGCCTATGAACTCATCAACCGTTCGATCGATATCATGCAGTGGGAGATCACCAAGCTAAGGAAACTGGATGCGGATGTGATGCTTTCTCCCAAAGTGTTGTTTGTGCATGGGCATTTCGACACAAAGAGCGCGCAGGCGGTCATTGCTGAGGGCCGGCGGGTGGCGGAGGAGGCGCTTCCGAGCATCTTGGAGACGCTGGAGGCGCACGCAATTCCGCTTACAAAATGATCGGCCCCTCAAAATCCCTGTGCATTTCATTTCCCGTTGCGATGGCCAGCACATCGGTGCTGAACGCATCGGTCGTCAGATTGCGCTGTACAATCGCTGTGCAGGAGGGGATGTCCGCATTGCGCAGGATGAGCGGCGCATGCGGTCTTTTTGCAATTTCGGACAGCAGCGCGCGCGCCTTGGTCGTCATGGCAAGCACCTTAAGATATTCGCTCTCGCTGCTTCTGACCGTTTCATGAACCTGTTCGTTTGTAATGCCCAGCATGGCGCAGACTCCGATGCGTTTGCAGCGGGCCAGCGTGAACCGTTTTGTTTTTATCGAATCGTAAAATTCTGCAATGGAAGTACACTTTTTTGCGGATTTTGCTAAAATGTTTTCAAATCCCTCCGCCACGTCCGGTAATTCGGCAAGACTCTTGATCGACATGCTGCGAATGGCGTAAAGGATCAGAGGGCCGATGGTTTCCGGTGGAATCGGGAACTGTGGATCATAGAGCATGGCGCCGCCCACAAAGGAGGGCATGGTGGAGAGCGCCGCCTCATCGCCCATCAACAGGGCCTTACGGATTGCCGTTGCGCTGGAATATTCACCGCTCAAATGCTCCTCGTGATAGCCGTTTCCAATGCGGGGAATGGGGATGGGGCGGATGTCCGGCGCATACGCGCCGATTGCGCGCAAATACTCGATGGCGAGGATGTTGTTGGGCTGCGCCAGCGTTTCCAGCATATTTTCCGGCGCGCCGATCTCCGCAAGCGCATCATATCTGGCGCGCGGATAGGATTTGCCAAGGCTGAGATGCCAGTGCAGCGCACTGCGGTAGGATGGAGGCTCGGATACTAAGACGTCGCAAAGTTGATACAGTGTTTCCAGATTGGGCTGCTCACAGCCGAACGCCAAATCGGTAACAACGCCGGTGCCGAGCAGCGTGCGGATGCCGCCGAGCGCAAAACGCTCCGCGCTGGCCACAGCATACACGCTGGGCAATTCCAAAACGAGATCAGCGCCGGCCTTGACCGCCCAGGACGCACGCGTATATTTGTCGATGCAGGCAGCTTCTCCGCGCTGGACAAAGTTGCCGGAGAGCACCACAATACAGAAGTCTGCACCGCTTTTTGCTTTTGCACGCTCCAAATGATAGATATGCCCATTGTGCAGCGGATTGTATTCCGCAATAATCCCGACAACGCGCATGCCGTTTCCTCACATTTCAAAAACAGTATACCATTTTTTCACCATATGTGGTATAATTTGCGGTGAAAAATATTGGGAGGCTTCTTGTCATGTCGTTGATGGATCAAATCAAAAGAAAAGCGATCGGGGACAAAAAACATATTCTGCTCCCCGAGGGAGCGGAAGAGCGCACCGTGCAGGCGGCTGCTCGAATTGTAAGCGAAGGGATAGCCAATGTCACTCTGCTCGGTGACGAGGCTGCTATTTTGGCCGTAGCCGATAAGTTCCATGTGGATCTGGCGGGCGTTGCACTGCTCAATCCCGAAACATCTTCCGACCTTGCCCGCTATACGGAAATGTTCTATGAACTGCGCAAAGCAAAGGGCGTCACTCCGGAAAAGGCTGCTGCCACCATGAAGAACCCGCTGTTTTTTGCGGCAATGATGATCAAAGACGGCAAGGCCGACGGCATGGTTGCCGGTGCGATCAGCACAACCGGCGATACGCTGCGCCCCGGTCTGCAGATCATCAAAATGGCGCCCGGCATCTCCGTCGTTTCAAGCTGCTTTATCATGGAAGTGCCGAACAAGGCTTACGGTGACGATGGTTTGCTCGTGTTTGCCGACTGCGCTGTAAACCCCTGTCCCACCGCCGAACAGCTGGCCGCAATTGCGGTTTCCTCCGCAGCAACCGGCAAGGCGCTCTGCGGGATTGATCCGCACGTCGCAATGCTCTCCTTCTCGACCAAGGGCAGCGCAAAGCATGAGTTGGTGGACAAGGTGGTTCGCGCAACCGAGCTCGTGCACGAGCTGGCGCCGGAGTTGAATGCGGATGGCGAGCTGCAGGCGGATGCGGCGCTTGTTGAAAAGGTCGGCAAGCTGAAGTCGCCCGGCAGCCCGGTTGCCGGCAAAGCGAATGTTTTGGTGTTCCCGGATCTTCAGGCGGGCAACATCGGCTATAAGCTTGTGCAGCGTCTCGCGGGCGCTGAAGCGATCGGACCGATCTGTCAGGGCTTCCGTTATCCGATCAACGATCTGTCACGCGGCTGCAGTATTGAGGATATCGTTTCGGTCGTAGCCATTACCGCTGTTCAGGCGCAGAATCAATAAGGAGAGTTGTAAGCATCATGACAAACATTCTGGTTATCAATGCAGGCAGTTCCTCGCTGAAGTATCAGCTGATCGACATCGACACCGAGACCGTCATCGCAAAGGGCATTTGCGAGCGGATCGGCATCCCCGGCTCCCTTTTGAGCTACAAGCCGACCAACGGTGAAAAGTTTGAGAAACAGCAGGATATGCGCGATCACAAGGATGCAATTCAGCTTGTTCTGGACGTCCTTTCCGATTCAAAAATCGGCGTCATCTCCGATATGTCGTCCATCGCGGCGGTTGGCCATCGCGTCCTGCACGGCGGCGAAAAATATTCCGAGCCGGTTCTCATCAACGATCAGGTGCTGGAAGCAATCGAAGAGTGCATTCCGCTCGGGCCCCTGCACAACCCAGCAAACCTGATGGGCATTCGCGGCTGCATGGCGGTTATGCCGAATGTGCCGATGGTCGCTGTGTTCGACACCGCATGGGGCCAGTCTATGCCGAAGAAAGCGTTTATGTATGCGCTTCCCTATGAGGCATATGAGAAATTCAAGGTGCGCCGCTATGGCTTCCACGGTACGTCGCATCGCTACGTCGCGGGCCGCGCCATCTCCAAGCTCGATATGCCGAAGGAGCAAACGCGCGTCATTACCTGCCATCTTGGCAACGGCTCCAGCCTGAGCGCCGTCAAGGGCGGCAAGTGTATCGATACCTCCATGGGCCTCACGCCTCTTGAGGGCGTTCCGATGGGGACGCGCTGCGGCAGCATCGACCCGGCGATCATGCCGTTCCTGATGGACAAACTCGGTCTCTCGGCCTCCGAGATGGATACCTACATGAATAAGAAGAGCGGTATGCTGGGTGTTTCCGGCATTTCCAGCGATTTCCGCGACCTGGATGCGGCGTCGAAGGAGGGCAACGAGCGCGCAGAACTGGCGCTGCAAATGTTCGCTTACAAGGTGAAGCAATATATCGGCTCTTATGCGGCCGCACTGAACGGCGTGGATGCAATTGTATTCACGGCCGGCGTCGGCGAGAATGATCGCCGCATGCGTGAAATGATCCTGACCGATATGGATTATCTGGGCGTGGACGTGGACTTCCAGTGGAATCGGGAATGTCCGCGCGGTGAGGAAGTGGAGATTTCCAAGCCCGGCAGCCGTGTAAAGGTATTTGTAATCCCCACGGACGAGGAGATGACCATCGCGCGCGATACGGCTGCGCTTGCACTGTAAGAAAAAACGTTGTATACTGCAATTGTAGCAAGAATTTGGAGGAGAGAATATGAAGCATTTTGAAACCGTTCAGCAGCCCTGCATCAAGGCTGATCAGAAGACCGCTTGCGGCGAGTGCCAGGCCAGCTGCCAGTCCGCCTGCAAGACTTCCTGCACCGTGGCCAACCAGAAGTGCGCAAAGGAAGAGAAATAACGCTTGTAAATTCTGGAAAGAAAGGCCTTTGTCGGCCTTTCTTTCTCTGTTTGTGAGGAATTATTGTGATTCATACGTTTCGATTTCATGAAATGAATGTTGTTCTGGACGTGGAGAGCGGCGCCATTCACCTGTTGGATGACGCAGCATTTTCCGTCCTTTCCGCTTTGGAGCATGGGGGAGATCCACATCAGTGTACCGCGCTTCCCGCTGGAGAAGTGGAAGAAATTTTGCAGGAATACGCCGCGTTAAAAAAGCAGGGCCTGATCGATCGCGAGGCGTTGGAAGCGCCGACGGTGCGCGGGGGAAGCGCCATCAAATCGCTTTGCCTGCACGTTGCGCACGACTGCAATCTGCGCTGCAAATACTGTTTTGCTTCCACCGGTGATTTTCACGGCGCGCGGATGCTGATGCCGTTCTCCGTCGGCAAGGCCGCCATCGATTTTCTGATGGAGCGCAGCGGTTCGAGAAAGCATTTGGAAGTGGATCTCTTTGGCGGCGAGCCGCTCATGAACTTTGATGTTTGCAAGCAGATTGTCGCCTACGGCCGCGAACAGGAAAAACGGTTTGGCAAGAAGATCAACTTTACCATGACTACAAACTGTGTTGCGCTCAACGATGAAATGATTGCGTTTATCAATCGGGAGATGCACAACGTCGTGATCAGCCTGGATGGACGAAGGGAAATCCATGATGCGCTTCGGCCAACGGTGAACGGCAAGGGCTCATATGACCTCATTCTGGAAAAAGCAAAGCAGCTCGTAGCGGATCGAGGGGACAAGGAGCATTATATCCGCGGCACCTTCACCAGAAACAATCTCGATTTTTCGGAGGATGTAAAGGCGCTGCTGGACGAGGGCTTCCGTCAGCTTTCGATTGAGCCCGTCGTCCTGCCTGCCGAGAGCCCATACAGCATATTGGAAGAACATCTGGAACGAATTTTTGCCGAATATGACAAGCTGGCAGATTACTATCTGTATGAGCGCAAGCATGGGCGTTGGTTCAATTTCTTCCATTTTATGGTCGATATGGAGGGCGGTCCCTGCCTGCGCAAGCGCATCTCCGGCTGCGGTGCAGGCACGGAATATGCTGCGATCACACCGGATGGCGATATCTATCCCTGTCATCAGTTTGTAGGCATTCCGGAATGGCTGCTCGGCAACGTCTGCACCGGTGCGTTTGATACGGAAAAGCAGTCTGTTTTTGAGGGCTGCAACGTGCGAACCAAGGACGCATGCCAGAAATGCTGGGCAAAGTATTATTGCAGCGGCGGCTGTGCGGCGAACGCCTTTTTGTACAACGGCGACATCCATAAGCCCTACGAGATGAGCTGCCACATGCTGCGCAAACGGACGGAATGTGCGATTGGAATTGCATTGACCGAACGCAATCGCGCGGAATCATGAAAGCAGCCTGCGTTTGTTCCTATGACGGCGACTATTGCGAGGCTTTGCTCGACCGTCTTTGCAACGAGCATGGCATTTCAAGAATGGTTGCAAGAGCGCTCGTGCGCCGGTCCATCACAAAAACGGAAGCGGTGACCGCCTATCTGCATCCGGATAGCGCGCCGCTTCTTGACCCGTTTGACCTGCCGGATATGGAGCAGGCGGCCAAGCGGATTCATGCTGCGGTTCAAAGCGGGGAGCGCATCTGCATCTATGGCGACTATGATGCCGACGGCGTCTGTGCCACCGCTATATTGGTGCAGTGCCTTCGCGGCCTTGGGGCCGATGTGCACTACTATATTCCCTCCCGCCATGAGGAGGGATATGGAATGCACGAAGAGGCCGTGGAACGCATTGCAAAGCAGGGCACATCGCTTTTGATTACGGTGGATAACGGCATCGCGGCACACACTGCGGCAATGCTCTGTTCCGCGCTCCATATGGACTTGATTGTGACGGATCATCATCTGCCGCCGGAATGTTTGCCCCCCGCGTTTGCCGTGGTTGCAGCGTCCCGTAAGGATTCAGAATATGGAAACGCAGCTTTATGCGGCGCAGGCGTTGCACTCAAGTTGGCTCTTGCACTTGTTGGAAAGCCACTGCGGGAGGAATGGCTGGCGCTCGCCGCGGTCGCAACCGTGGCGGATGTCGTGCCGCTGATCGGCGAGAATCGGACGATTGTAGCGCGAGGCATGAAAAAGGTCGTGGAAAATACCGGCCTTTCCGCATTGCTGGAGGCGGCGGGCTATGGCGGCAAGCCGGTGACAAGCGAAACGATTGCTTTCACCGTGGCGCCCCGTTTGAACGCGGCCGGAAGGATGGGGGACGCCGCAAGGGCAGTCGCGCTCCTTCTGGAAACGGACGCGGCCAGTGCGCAGCGATATGCCGAAGAACTGGAAGCGGAAAACCGTGCACGCCGTCTGGAGGAGGACCGCATTTTTCGGGAGATTGACAGCCGCTATCCGCCGGAAACGCTCCGTTCGCGCAGGGCCATCGTTCTGCATGGAGCCGATTGGCACCTCGGCGTCATTGGCATTGCGGCCGCACGGCTCACCGAGCAGTATCATTGCCCCGTGCTGCTCTTTGGGGAACGGGGAGGAAAGTACGTCGGTTCCTGCCGAAGCGTGCCGGATATTCAATTGTACGACTGTCTGCAAGTCTTCTCCGCGTATTTTGATCAATTCGGCGGCCACGCACGCGCCGCTGGCGTGACCATGCAGCCGGAACGATTCGACGCGTTTGCGGATGCGTTTGAACGCTATATACGGGACAACTATGCGGATGATGCGTTTGAGCCGGTCTATTCGTTTGAAGAGGATGCGGAGTTGTCGGCTCTGAATATGGAACAGGTGCGTGCGCTGGAGGTTTTGGCGCCATTTGGCGAAGGAAACCCGGAGCCCGTTTTTCGGATCAAGCAAGCGACGCTGAACGATGTGCGGCGCATCGGCCAGCAGGGGAACCATCTTTCTGTTTCTGTTGCGCAGAATGGCTGCCGGATGCGTGCCGTTGGCTTCGGATTTGGCGCAAAAGCTGAGTCGCTCTGCATGTCTGGAAAATGGACGGTTCTGGGTATTCCACGGATCAACCGGTTCAATGGCAGCGAAAAGGTAGAAATACAGCTTTCCGCCGTGCTTTTCTGCGATGTTTCAAAACTTTTGCGTGCATTTTTGGAGAATGTGCTGTACAATACCGTTGTTGACTGTGATAAACTGTGTGATTTATTTTTTGTTTCACACGGCTTTTCGCTGTTTTCGGTATTGGAATTGGAAGCGGGCACCCTTCGAAAGCGGTTTGTGCAGCTGCGGGCGGCCATCGGCCCAACCGGTTTGGACGCCAGCCGCTTGCAGGCAATGAATAACCCGAATGATCTCTGGGGACTTTGCCTGTTTCTTGAGCTGGGCTTCTTTGCTTTTGATGTGTGCGCCCAGCGCATTCTGCTTGCCGCTCATCCGCAGCAGCGAAGTCTGCAGGAGAGCAGGCTGTATCGAATGGCATTGGAACGCGTATAGCAGCGAACAAATAGGAGGTAACCGGACATGGACTTGAAAGAGAAGATTCGCAGTATCCCTGATTTCCCGATCCCTGGCGTACTGTTTCGCGATATCACGACGCTGTTGAAGGATGGAGAGGGCTACCACGCGTTGATCGACATGATGGCGGACTCGCTTCAAGGCGTTCCCGTTGACTTGGTCATTGGACCGGAAGCGAGAGGATTTGTGATCGGTTCCGCACTGGCCTATCAACTGCACGCCGGATTCGTGGTTGCGCGCAAGCCCGGCAAATTGCCAAGCAAGACCATGCGCTACGAGTATGGACTGGAGTATGGTTCCGATGTATTGGAAATCCATAAGGACGCGATTCAGCCCGGTCAGCGTGTCGTGATCGTAGATGATCTGCTGGCCACCGGCGGAACGGCTTTGGCCGCCGCAAAGCTGGTTGAACAAGCCGGCGGCGTTGTTTCCGGCCTGCGCTTTGCAATCGAACTGCGCTCGGAGTTTGATGCGCGCAAAGTTCTTGCGGGTTACGATGTCTGGTCTGCAATGCAGTATTGAAGATAGCGCGTTACACTGAAAATCAACGGGCTTCCGTTGATTTTTCTATTCAAAGCGAGGGGAGGGTGAGAGATGGATCGGACGCAGCTCTTGGAAAGCTTTCGTACAAAATACACGCCGGAACAGGCCGCTTTGTTTGAACAGGCGCTTATATATGCGGAGAATGCACATAGCAGTCAAAAGCGCGAATCCGGAGAGCCATATATCATCCATCCGATTGCCGTTGCAAGCATCGTTATGGGGCTCGGCATGGATGCCGCGAGCGTGACGGCCGCCGTGCTGCACGATGCGATTGAGGACGGAGAAAATGTAACGGTCGATGATGTTGCCCGTATTTTTGGCAATGAAATCGCACAGTTGGTCGACGGCGTCACAAAGCTGACGATCTCCGGAAAGCAGACCTACATTACGAAAAAACAGGAGCAGGCCGAGAATCTTCGCAAGCTGTTTTTGGCCATTGCAGCTGATGTGCGCGTGGTAATCATCAAACTTGCCGACCGGCTGCACAATATGCGCACGCTCGCCTACTGCAATCCCTATAAACGGATGCGCAAGGCAAAAGAAACCCTGGACGTCTATGCACCGCTTGCGCATCGCTTTGGTATGGGCGCCATCAAAGGCGAACTCGAGGATCTTTCGTTCCAATATCTCATGCCGGACGAATACGCCGATATCAAACGCCAGTTTGAGAAGCAGCGCTCCGACCGCGAAGAGGTTCTGGACGACGCCATGCAGCGCATCATCAAACAAGTGGCGGACGCAGGCATCCATGCTTCCATCAGCGGCCGCCCGAAGCATCTGTACAGCGTCTACCGCAAGATGCAGCGAATCAATGGCAGCATCAATGAAATCTATGATTTGATCGCAATTCGTGTCATCGTTGATACGGTCAATGACTGTTATGCGACGCTTGGTGTGCTGCATGCCAGTTGGAAACCGCTTCCGGGGCGGTTTAAGGATTATATTGCCACGCCGAAGCCGAACATGTATCGCTCGCTGCATACGACTCTGCTGAGCGACAACGGCATTCCGTTCGAGGTGCAAATCCGAACGCAGGAGATGCATCGAACCGCAGAATACGGTATCGCCGCTCACTGGATGTATAAGGAGGGGCGGGCAACGCAAAGCCTGCTTGACCGCAAGACGAGCTGGCTGCGGCAGATCATCGAGGCGAAGGATACTACTGAGGACAGCATGGAGTTTGTCGACAATATTCTCAAGGACTTTCTTGGGGAATATGTCTTCGTTTTGTCGCCGCGCGGGGAGATCTTTGACCTGCCCACGGGTTCCACGCCCCTCGATTTTGCATACCGTATCCATACCAATATCGGGCACCATTGCCAAGGCGCCCGCGTGAACGGCAATCTGGTGCGCCTGGATTACAAGCTGCAGACCAACGACATGGTCGAAATCATCACGTCGAACAGTCAGCTTGGCCCGAGCCGCGACTGGCTGAAGATCGTTAAGACACAAACCGCCCGCAACCGAATCCGGCAATGGTTCAAACGGGAAAATCGCGAAGAGAATATTCAGCGCGGAAAGGAAATGCTTGAGGATACCGCGCGCCGCCAAACCCTTTCGCTGACACAGCTGGTCAAGCCGGAGTATACCTCTGAGCTGCTCAAACGCCTCAACATGACCGGTTTGGATGACCTCTATTCTGCAATCGGATTTGGAGGCATCTCCGCTTCCCAAGTGCTCCACAAGCTCCTGGATATGCAGCGCAAGGCCGAAAAAGCCGAGGCCCTTGCACAACAGCTCAGAACCGATGCGCAAAAACCTGTGCTCAAACCGCGCCAGCTGCCCGTGAACGGCATCATCGTTCATGGAGATCCCGGTATGGCCGTTCGATTCGGAAATTGCTGCAACCCGCTTCCGGGTGATCCGATCATCGGATATATTACTCGAGGCCGCGGTGTCTCCGTACATCGGGTGGACTGTACAAACGCAGAGAATCTGCGCATGGATCCGGAACGCATCATTGACGTTGAGTGGGCGATCGGTGCAGACACCTCGTTCCACGCCTCACTCCAGATTCATGCGGAGGATCGTGCGGGTACGCTTCTGGAAATCTCCGCGCTGCTTTCCGGCATGAATATCAATATTCAGGGCTTAAGCGGAAAGCCGACCGGGGATGGCAAGTATGTAGTGGACATGACGTTCTCGGTCAGCAATTCTGAGCAGCTGAATCAGATTATGCGCAGCCTGAAGCAGCTCAAGTGCGTCAACGAAGTATACCGTGTACACCGGTAGAGAGGAACTTTTGTCATCATGCGGGCAGTCGTTCAGCGCGTGAGCAGCGCCGCCGTTTCTGTGGACGGCGAGGTCGTATCAAACATCGGCAGGGGGCTGTTGGTGCTTTTGGGCGTTGAGAAGGGAGATGCGGACATTGATCTGCAATATATGGTCAATAAACTGCCGCTTCTTCGTATCTTTGATGATGAAAACGGAACGCCGAATCTGAGCGTACGGGAATGCGGCGGCAGCATCCTTCTTGTTTCCCAGTTCACGCTTTGCGGCGATGCACGCCACGGCCGCCGACCGGGTTACAGTCTGGCGGCAAAGCCGGAGGAGGCGCGCATCATGTATGAACGCTGCGCGCAGCTTCTCCAAGCGCAGGTACCGGTACAGACGGGCATTTTTCAGGCGGATATGCAGGTTTCTTTGGTCAATGACGGGCCATTTACCATTTTATTGGACAGCAGGAGAGCATTTTAATGTTTTTTGGGAAATTGGCCACGGGGCCGCTGAGTGTCAATACATATCTGATCGGTGATGACAGCGGTACGGAGTGCATTGTCATCGATCCGGGCGACGCCGAGCCGGTGATTGCTGCGCTGCGCCACGTCGACCGCACATGCGCCCTCATTCTGATAACGCACGGCCATTTTGATCACATTTGGGGTGTTGCCGATCTGGCAGGGGCAACAAACGCGCCCGTCGCCGTCCATGAACTGGATGCGGAAAAGCTGCAAAGCGATCGGAAGAGCTTGGCGTATCTCATTGGAAAGCGCTTGCCGGCTGCATGCACCACGCAGCTTCTGCGGGACGATGATATTGTACAGGCTGCCGGCTTGACACTCCGGGTGCTGCATACACCGGGCCATTCGGAAGGCGGAGTTGCCTATGTGCTGGATGAACAGCGCATGGTTTTTTGCGGTGATACGCTTTTTTTAGATGGTGCCGGTCGTACGGATTTTCCCGGCGGCAGTCAGGAAACGCTCTTTCACTCCATTGCAGACCGGTTATTTGCGCTTGAGGGTTCATACGATGTGTTCCCCGGGCATGGCGGCGGCACGACTTTGGAGCATGAGCGGCAGCACAATCCGCTTGTACTGCTGGGAAGGAGACTCAGGTGGTAGTCCTCAAGACCAATCGCCCCGAATACCGAAACGATATTGCCGAGGAAATTCGCCTGTTCCTCGGTTTGGTGGATATTGTGGAAAATGCGGATGATCCCGCCTCGGTGGAGCTGGAATTAACCGTAGCGCTTTTCGAGCGGGACGGCCTGTTCTTTGCAGAAGCAAGCACAGCGGACGGCCGCAGATATACAACGCAGGCCGATCTTCCGCAGCAGCGGCGGCTTGAAGAAAAGCGGCAGGAAAAGCGCGCTATAAAAATTGCAGTGTTCCGTCTGCTGCGCGCAATCTATGCCGATGTTTCCGTTCCGTGGGGATCGCTGACCGGTATCCGGCCGACCAAATTGTTCCGTGAGCTGACGCTTGGCGGCAATGTTGCGGCTGCGAGAGCGCAATTTCTGCATTTGTTTGATGTTTCGCCAGCCAAAACCGAGCTCGCTTCCAAAATCCATTCCGTTCAGCAGCCATACATTCAATCGGTGGATTCTGCAAAGGACGTTGACGTCTATATCGGCATTCCGTTTTGCCGCACCAAATGTCTGTATTGCTCATTCGCTTCCGAAGTAATCGGAAAGCAGGACAAGCTGACGCCCTATTTGCAGGCGCTGCAAACCGATATTGCGGCCGGCGCGGCGCTCGTTCGCGACAACGGCCTTCGCGTTCGGAGTATGTATATCGGCGGCGGAACGCCGACCGTGCTCTCGGCGGAGCAGTTGGATGCGCTATTGTCGTTTACGCTGGACACTTATGGCGGATATGGCAGGGAGATGACCGTTGAAGCCGGCCGACCGGATACCATCACGGCGGATAAACTGCGCGTTCTCCATGCGCATGGCGTGCGCCGCATCTCCATTAACCCGCAGACCATGAATGACGAAACGCTTGTGCGCATCGGCCGTGCACACAGTGCAGCAGCGATCGAGCAGTCGTACGCCTTGGCGCGCGACATTGGCTTTTCTGTCATCAATATGGATCTGATCGCGGGTTTGCCCGGTGAAAATGCGCTTGATTTTAGAAAAACACTGGAGCGCGTTTGCGCCTTACAGCCGGAGAACATCACCATCCATTCCCTCGCGATCAAACGCTCCTCACGCCTGAAGCAGCAGTTGGATGCTTATCCTCTGCCGGACGCCGGAACGACCGAACTAATGATTCAATACGGCGCAGAGGCCGTAGCCGCCATCGGCATGCAGCCTTATTATATGTACCGGCAAAAATACATGAGCGGCAACCTTGAAAACACGGGGTATGCGATGCCGGGGGATGAGTGCGTCTATAACATCGATATGATGGAGGAGACGACCAGCATTTTGGCACATGGCGGCTGCGGTATCAGCAAGCGCATATTCGGTGCGGAAAACCGGGTGGAGCGCATTCCAAATCCAAAAGAAGTGGCTGTTTATATGGCCAAGCTGCCCGTCCTGCTGGATGCGAAAATGCGCCTGTTTTCTGCTGTGTGCGATTGACACCGCATTAGCCAGACAGTATAATAAACAAAAACTGAGCATTTGAGCCGCGTTTCGTTTTGAGTGCAAGCGACGAACGATCCTCTCTTTTCGTGAGTGCTATGCCAGAAACGATTTTTGTCTCAACCACAATGTGCTCAGGCGGTTGGCATCGCGGTTTTCCATCCGCAAAGGGATCGAAGCCGCTTTTTTTATAGGTGATGGAGGTTAAGAAGAAATGGCTTACAAAGCACCCAAGGGAACGCGGGATGTGCTCCCGGAAGAAAGCTACCGTTGGCAGTATCTGGAAGCGCTTATGCGCGAAACAGCGCGCAAGTATGGGCTTCTGGAGGCGCGCACACCGGTTATTGAGCATACCGAACTGTTCCTGCGCGGCGTGGGCGGTACAACGGATATCGTTCAGAAGGAGATGTATACGTTTCAGGATAAGGGTGATCGCTCGATCACGCTCAAGCCTGAGGGAACCGCCGGCATTGTCCGGCTCGTTGTCGAACATAACCTCTGCGGCGAAACGCAGCCGACAAAGATTTACTATCTCAACAATCCCGTGTTTCGGTATGAGCGTCCGCAGGCGGGGCGCTTGCGCGAACATCACCAGTTCGGCGTGGAGATTTTCGGCGCGCCGCGCGCCAGCGCCGACGCCGAATGCATTGCGATCGTGCTTGAAATCCTTGAAAAGATCGGCCTGAGCGGTCTTTCCGTTCGTCTCAACAGCATAGGCTGCCCCAGCTGCCGCCCGAACTATCATGCGGCTTTGCGAGAATATCTCCGTTCGCGTTATGACGATCTGTGCGAAACGTGCAAAACCCGTTTTGAAGCAAATCCGCTGCGAATTCTGGACTGCAAAGTTCCCGGCTGCGGCGAAATTGTTGCGCAGGCCCCAAATATCATGGATTATATCTGCGATGACTGCAAAGCACATATGGATTCGCTGTGTGCACGGCTCGACAGCATGGGAATTGACTATGAGCTGACGCCGACGCTGGTACGCGGGTTGGACTACTACACCAAAACGGTCTTTGAAGTTTTCTCCAATCGGATTGGTTCGCAGGGGGCGATCTGCGGCGGCGGCCGGTATGACGGCCTCGTGCATGAACTTGGCGGCCCTACCTGCCCGGGCGTTGGTTTTGGAATGGGTATGGAGCGGCTGCTCCTTCTCATGCAGGAATCAAACGTCGATTTTGAAAAACCGCCTCGCTATGATCTGTATATTGCTTCGATCGGAGAGGAAGCGGATCTTGCTGCGTTTGTACTGGCCCAACAGCTTCGCGCTAAGGGGCTGAGCGTGGATACCGACCATGTGGGCCGCAGCATGAAGGCACAGTTCAAATTTGCCGATAAGGTTGGCGCTCGCTGCGTTCTGACCATTGGTGATTCGGAGCTGTCGGAAAAGCGGGCAAAATTAAAGAACATGGCCGATGGTACGGAGCAGACGGTTGCTTTAACGGCCGATGATATTGCGCAGCGGATGTAAGGAGAAGAGAATGGGAGAATTATTGAATGGATGGAAGCGTACCTGCTACTGCACGGAGCTGACAACGGCCGATATTGGCAGGGATGTCACGCTCATGGGGTGGACGAATGTACGGCGCGATCTTGGTGCGCTCATCTTTGTCCAACTGCGTGACCGCACCGGACTGATGCAGGTTGTATTCGACTCCAGCACATTGTCGGCAGAGGATTTTGAGCGCGCATCCAAAATCCGTTCCGAATTCGTGCTGGCGATTCGCGGCAAACTCGTGGCTCGCACTGGCAGCATGGTCAATCCGAATATGAAGACCGGAGCAGTCGAAGTGCTGGTATCCGAATTCAAGATTCTCAGCACAAGTGAAACGCCGCCGATCGAGATCGAGGACGCCTGCAAGTCAAACGAAGCGCTGCGCCTGAAGTATCGGTATCTCGATCTTCGCAGGCCATGTATGCAGCGCAATCTGATGATGCGCCATCAGATCGCGTTTTGTGCGCGCCAATACTTCAGCGAAAATGGCTTTATGGAAATCGAAACGCCGATCCTCACCAAGAGCACGCCTGAAGGAGCGCGCGACTACTTGGTGCCCAGCCGCGTCCATCCCGGCACCTTCTATGCGCTGCCGCAGAGCCCGCAGTTATTTAAGCAGCTTTTGATGCTTTCCGGTTATGACCGGTATATGCAGATCGCGAGATGCTTCCGCGACGAGGATCTCCGCGCCGACCGGCAGCCGGATTTTACGCAGATCGACTTGGAAATGTCCTTCGTGGAGGAGGACGACGTCATCGCTGTCAACGAGGGGTTTCTCCAACGGTTGTTCAAAGAGACGCTGCATGTCGATATCGATCTGCCGCTTCCGCGCTTGCCCTATGCGGAGGCAATGACTCGCTACGGCTCCGATAAGCCGGATACACGATTTGGACTCGAGCTTTGCGATCTCACCGATCTCGTGTCGGACTGCGGTTTTTCCGTGTTTCGTCAAGCGGTTGAACGCGGCGGCAGCGTCCGCTGCATCAACGTTAAGGGACAAAGCGGCTCGTTTTCGCGAAAGGAGATCGATGCGCTTGGCGAATTCGTCAAGACATATCGTGCAAAGGGATTGGCGTGGATCAACTACAAGCCGGAAGGCCTGCAGTCGCCCATAGCCAAGTTTCTCAGTGAAGCGGAGTTGCTGTCGATCCAGCAAAGAATGCAGCTGGAGGTCGGTGATATCGCATTTATCGTTGCTGATTCCAATGAAACGGTATTCGCCGCACTTGGCGCGCTCCGACTCCGGATTGCAGAAAAACTCCGGTTGATTCCCGAAAATCAGTATAACCTTCTGTGGGTAACGGACTTCCCGCTGCTGGAGTGGAGCGAAGAGCAAAACCGCTTCGTCGCTATGCACCACCCCTTTACAAGCCCGAAGGATGAGGACTTGGAAAAACTCACCACCGATCCCGGCGCGGTTCGCGCCAAGGCGTACGACATCGTTCTTAACGGCGTCGAAATCGGCGGTGGCTCGATCCGCATTCACTCTGCAGAACTGCAGCAAAAAATGTTCTCCGTACTCGGTTTCACGCCGGAGCAGGCGCAGGATCGGTTTGGTTTCCTGCTCGATGCATTCCGCTTTGGACCTCCGCCGCACGGCGGACTGGCCTATGGCTTGGATCGGCTTGCCATGCTGATCTGCGGAACGCCGAGCATCCGCGACGTGATCGCTTTCCCGAAGGTGCAGAACGCTTCCTGCCCGCTGACCGGCGCGCCGGATCGCGTGGACGATAAGCAACTGGACGAGCTGCATATCCGCTGCACAAAGGAAGAAGAATGAGCGAAAACGGACACGTTGGAACCGTAATAGCGGTGGAAGGGCCGATAGCGGTCATTCGTTTTGCAAGGAGCAGCATGTGCGCACACTGCGGTGCCTGTATGACCGCCGGTGAGCATGAGATGGAAACGCGCGTTCCCAATGCCTTGGACGCTCAAATTGGTGATCGGGTCTCCGTTGCGCTGTCCGGCAAAAAAATTGCCGGTGCGAGCCTGATTGCTTACCTCATTCCGCTGGCCGCGCTGCTTCTGGGCGTTTTTGTCGGCAGTATTTTCTCCGATATCGCTGCAATAGTCTGCGGTCTTTGCTGTTGTGCAGCCGCTTATTTGATTCTCCGCCTGTTGGATCGTCGTTTTGCACGTATGCAATCGTTCCAACCGCACATGATAGCCATAGTAACCGAAAAGGAGGAAGCAGAAGATGGCAAAAGAACTGACAGCCGCGACTTTTGATGCGGCAATTCGCGAAAATTCTATTGTGCTCGTTGATTTTTGGGCGCCGTGGTGCGGCCCCTGCCGGATGGTAGGGCCTTTCATCGAGCAGATTGCGGAGGCGTATGCGGACAAGGCGCTTGTCTGCAAGGTCAATGTGGACGAGTGTCAGGACGTCGCCGCAAAATTTGGCGTTTCCAGCATCCCGACCGTTCTGGTGTTCAGAGACGGAGAGCCCGTGGATCGGGCAGTCGGGGCAAGGCCGAAAAAAGCGTTTGAACAGATGTTGGATCAGCAGTTAAAAGGTTGATGAGGCAGCAGGGGCGGCGGGTTCTATCCGCCGCTTTTTTTGTTGACAGCCGGTAGAATTCATGGTATCTTATCGGAGAAGAAAGGCGACCAAGTTGGTCGGGTTTATGTATGAAGCTTTCAACGCGAAGCAGATATGGCCTGCGGGCGGTCGTTGATCTCGCCGTGTATTATGGCGAGAACCCGGTGACACTGTCCACGCTGGCCGGTATGCAGGGCATATCAGAAGCATATCTGGAGCAGCTCCTACGGACGCTGCGCAAAGCGGGCATCGTGGATACCGTGCGCGGCGCTGCCGGGGGCTATGTGCTGTGCAAAGCGCCCGCAAAGCTGGATGTCGGCAGCGTGCTCTCGGCGCTGGAGGGCAGTACAGCGGTCGTTGATTGCGTGGGCACGGTCGACGCCTGCTGCGAAAACGCCTGCACTTGCTCGGCGCGCCCTTTGTTTTTGAAACTGCAATCCCGTATCAATGCCGTGCTGAGCGAAACCACGATTGCAGATTTGGCCAATGACTATATTGAACAAAAGAGGCGATTGGAACATGCAACGAGTTTATCTTGACAATGCTGCAACGACGCGCACAAGCCCGGAAGTGGTTGAAGCAATGCTCCCGTATTTTACGGAGATCTATGGCAACCCGTCGAGCCTGCATACCTATGCGCAGGAAGCGGCTAAAGCGATCGGTGAGGCCCGCAAAAAGGCTGCCGCCGCCATTCATGCTGCCGCGGCAGAGGAGATCATCTTTACCGGCGGCGGCAGTGAGAGCGATAACATGGTGCTGCGCGGCATAGCGCACGCTTATCAGAAAAAGGGCAAGCATATCATCACCAGCGCGGTGGAACACCATGCCGTCCTCCACACGCTTGAGGCAATGGAGCGTGAAGGAATCGCGGAGGTGACCTATCTTCCCGTGGATGCTGATGGAAAGGTTTCCGTACAGGATGTGGAAGCCGCCATTCGTCCGGATACCGTGCTCGTCTCCGTTATGTTCGCTAACAACGAGGTTGGCACAATCATGCCAATCCCGGAAATCGGTGCGGTCTGTCACGCGCACGACGTTCTGTTTCATACGGATGCCGTGCAGGCGGTCGGCCACCTTCCAATCGATGTGCAGGCAATGAACATAGACATGCTCTCGCTTTCGGCGCATAAGTTTCATGGCCCGAAGGGCATTGGTGCGCTGTATGTGCGCAAGGGCATTCGCATACCGGCCCTGATCCTTGGAGGCGGGCAGGAGCGCAGAAAGCGCGCGGGTACGGAAAATGTTCCGGGCATCGTCGGCCTTGGCTGCGCCATCGAAAGCGCTGTCCTGCACATGGAAGAAAATGCGGCGCACATGAAAAAGCTTCGCGATAAGCTGATCGCAGGCATTCCCGCAGCCATTCCCGACGTAAAGTTGAATGGCCATCCGGTCGACCGGCTGCCCAACAATGTCAATTTCAGCATTCGCTATATTGAGGGAGAATCCATGCTGCTCATGCTGGATATCAACGGCATCGCCGCATCGAGCGGGTCAGCGTGCACGTCCGGTTCGCTCGATCCGTCGCATGTGCTGCTCGCCATGGGCCTGCCCCACGAGGTTGCGCACGGATCGCTCCGGTTGACTTTGTCGGAATATACAACGGAGCAGGAAATTGATTATACGCTCGAACTTTTGCCAAAAATTGTGGAACGGCTGCGCGCTATGTCGCCGCTATATCATGGAGGAAATTAAGATGTATACAGAAAAAGTGATGGATCATTTTCAGAACCCGCGCAATGTCGGAGAAATTGCTGATGCAAGCGGAGTCGGCACTGTCGGCAACGCAAAGTGCGGCGACATCATGCAGATTTTTTTGAAGATCGATGATGATACGGGCGTGATCGAAGATGTGAAATTCAAAACGTTTGGCTGTGGCGCTGCCGTTGCCACATCCTCGATGGCGACCGAGCTCATCAAGGGAAAGACGATTGATGAAGCACTGCAGCTCACAAACTCCGCTGTCGTCGAAGCGCTCGAGGGACTTCCGCCGCAAAAAATTCATTGCTCTGTGCTGGCTGAAGAGGCCGTAAAGGCGGCAATTGACGATTACCACAAGAAAAAAGCGGAATAACAGCGAATACTTGTCCGCCTGCCGCACGATACTATTGTTGTAGCGCAGCAGGAAAGGCGAGGTGAAGTATATGCGATCTTTTGCTATGGGTCTCGGCGTGATTGCCGGCGCTGCTATTACGCTGACTGCGATCAGTTCCATGTATCCGGATATTCCGAGACGAATGATTCGGGATGGGCGACGCGCGGCGCGCGAAACGCGCCGTACCGTGTGTAGCTTGAGCGAATTGATGAGCAAGTAAAGCGGTTTCAGATACGGGGCTATTCGGCCCCGTATTCCTTATTCACGCGGATCGTGAAGCGATTTCGCCCTTGACGCTTTCCACAGAATCTTATATACTAAGAATATACAAATATTGAAAGGCGAAAGGTATTACTAACACATGAGCAGTGAAGCAATGGGTGGTATCGGCTCCTTTTTCTCCAGCTATGGTCTTTTGATCATCGTGATGATCGCAATGTTTGCAATCATGATTATCCCGCAGCGCCGTCGTGACAAAAAAGTGAAGGCCATGTTGGCTGCGCTGAAGCCCGGTGACCGTGTTCGCACCATCGGCGGTATCTATGGTACGATCAGCTCCATCCGCGATGATGTGGTTGTTTTGGCGGTTGGTCCCGACAAGGTGAAGCTCGTATTTGCGCGCGGCGCGATCTCTCAGGTTGAGGATGTCGGCGTCGAAAACACGATGAATGAAGAAGTGACCGAAACAAAATAAACCTTCGCGGTTTTTCCAATGCCTGCAACAAAAGTTGCAGGCATATTTATTTGCTCTCCTGTATATAGTGAAACATAGGCATGTGCAGCGGATATCCGAAATTGACGGGGATGCGCGGCAATCATCATTATGCGAAATGGCAGGAGGGTGTGCATGAAAAAACGTAAAAAGAGCCGCAGCGATGCTCCCATTCCCTTCATGTTATGCATGCGGGGCGCCATACTCGCCTGCATTGGAACGGTGATATTTGTGTTAGTCCTGGCCTTCCTGCTGAAATGGGATGTATTGCAAACGGACAGCATTCGCGTGTTCAATACTGCCATTAAATCCATATGCTCCTGTCTGGCAGGTTTTCTGTGCGTTCGGACGATCCAGCAGCGGGGCTGGCTGTATGGAGCATTGTCCGGCGGATTGTACATGACGATGGCCTATGTAATCTTTTTCTTTTTTGAGCGTGAGTTCCGCTTGGATATCGTCTTTTTTTCGGATCTGCTGCTTGGACTGGTCTGCGGCGGCAGCATCGGCACCATCTATGCGCTGATTCGAAATATGCGCTCGCAAAGCTGATAGGGCCCTCCGCCTCTTGTACAAAAATCGCCGTCCGTTTTGGTGTTCCAAAGCGGACGGCGTCTTATTTCCCGTCCAACCGGGCGGGGTCAATTCGATTCCTTCGCTTCAGTCGGCCTCGGCTACAACCTGCTCGGCTATCCGGTTATCAACCAGTGTCTGAAAGTCGGGACGCGCCGAGAGCTCGCCGGCCTCCTGAATAATATCAAGCAGCCGGTTATAGTCCGCTTCCTGCATCACCGGGTCCTGTTTCCACGAGTCCGTCTCGCGGTAACTGTTCGCCACGATCTTCAAACTGTCCAGAGAAGCGTCAGGGAAAAACGGTTCCATAGCCATTGCAACCTCTTCATCGCTGGCCGTTTGAATCCAGATCTGAGCACGATAAACGGCTCGCAGAAACCGTTTTACAAAATCGGAGTTTTCCTCGAGCATTGTTTGACTGACAAGATAAACGGTATAGGGGACTTCACCGGAGGCCAGCCCTACATTGGCAACAATATGCCCCTTGCCGGCCAGCTCAAACTCGGTTGCGGTTGGCTCGAAAAGCGTCACATAATCGCCGGTTCCGCCATCAAATGCGCCGCCCATCAAATTGAACTGGATGGAATCGATCACTTCGACATCCACCCCCGGCACAAGGCCATGTGATTTGAGCACATACTGCAGTGTCATCAGCGGCATGCCGCCGGCACGCCCGCCGATTATGGTCTTTCCCTTCAATGACTTCCAGTCAAAATTCGGCTCCGGCTGGCGACCGACCAGATAGGAACCATCGCGTTTGGTCAGCTGACCCACGATAATCGGATGATCCGCCTTTCCTTCATTGACCACATATACGCCGGTTTCCGGCCCGGCGAGACAAATGTCCGCCTGTCCGGAGAGCAATGCGCTCATTGTTTTATCCGAACCTCCTGAGGTTGTAACATTGATTTCCAGACCTTCTTCTTCAAAAAAGCCCTTGGAAATTGCCACATATTGCGGCGCATAAAAAACAGATCTTGTCACCTCATGCAGCTCCACCTTCTGCAATTCCTGTGCTCCCGTGCAGCCGATACTAAACAATAAGCACGCAAACAACAGAACAAATGCCACAGCTTTTTTCATATAAAACCTCCTTATCGTTGTAGTGCTATGGTATGTTGACCGTGCTTTTTGTGTGCGTTCGCATAAGGATTGAAAATCAAGCAAAACTTTTGTATAATACTACTAAGGAGGTGAGTGCCATGCCCACCGATTGTCAACAGACTATGGAATTTGCTTTTCCCCGTGACAGCCGCACGGCGCAGCATGTGCTGCTGACCGTATATGACGCAATGCGTGAAAAGGGATACGATCCGGTCAATCAGATCGTCGGCTACCTGATTTCCGGCGATCCGACCTATATTACGAGCTACAATAATTCCCGCTATCTCATATCGCGCATGGAGCGCGATGAACTGATCGAGGAGCTGGTTCGCTTTTATGTGGCCCATCGGGATTTGACATGACGGAACGTGTTTTAGCTTTGGACGTCGGTGACCGCCGCATTGGCATTGCCGTGAGCGATGCGCTCGGCTGGACTGCGCAGGGTCTGGAGACATATACGCGTCGCGATGATGATCTGCAGGCGGACGTTGCCCACATCTTGGAAATTGCGGAGCGCTATAAACCTGTACGCCTGCTCTTTGGTATGCCTCGCAATATGGATGGCAGCTATGGCATGCAGGCACAGAAAGTGCGAGCATTTGCGGATGCGGTTCTTGCTGATTGGGATGGGAGCCATGATTTTTATGATGAACGGTTGACCACCATGTCGGCACAGCGCGTTCTCATCGATGCCGACATGAGCCGCAAACGTCGCAAGCAGGTCGTGGACAAAATTGCGGCTGTAATCATTCTTCAGGGGTATCTGGACAGCGGCGCCGCTGCTCGAAATAACGGTTAAGGAAGATAGGTAGGCGCGTATGGAAGAAATACAACGGGATACCATCATTGAACTTCTCGATGAGCAGGGACACCCGGTTTCGTTTGACTTGCTCATGACTTTTGACTATGAAGGAAAGCGGTATGCCGCCATGCTGCCGCTCGAATCCGTCGAAGGTGTGAATGAGGATGAAGTCGTTCTGTTGGAAGTTGTTCGTGATAAGGACGGCCAACTCTATCAACCCATCGCGAACCCGATTCTGCTGGACGAGGTCTTTGAAGAATTTCAGGAGCTGTTTGAAGAGGAGATTGGGGAAAACGACGAGGAGTAGAACCATTCGAATTTGATCCGGTTTTCGGGCAAAACAGGCAAGAATTTGCTTGCTTTGCCCGTTTTGCTATGCTATAATGCACAAGGTATCACGCACTCTGGTGGATTTGTGGGCTCGTGCCGAATGAACTCGGTTTCCCGCAAAGCAGAAGCCGGAGGTGGAAAAAATAACGAGGAGGTTATAAGTTATGCCCGTGATTTCCATGAAGCAGCTGTTGGAAGCTGGTGTCCATTTTGGTCACCAGACCCGTCGTTGGAACCCGAAGATGAAGGAATACATCTTCACGGAGCGCAACGGCATCTACATCATCGATCTCCAGAAAACCGTCAAGAAAATTGAAGAAGCGTATAACTTTATTCGCGATCTGGCCATGGATGACAAGACCCTTCTTTTTGTCGGCACCAAGAAGCAGGCACAGGAGTCCATCGAACAGGAAGCCAAACGCTGCGATATGTTCTATGTCAATCAGCGTTGGTTGGGCGGCATGCTGACGAACTTCAAGACCATTCAGGGTCGTATCGCTCGCCTTCGCAAGATCGAGCAGATGGAGGCGACCGGCCAGTTCGATCTGCTTCCGAAGAAAGAGGTCATGCAGCTCAAATTGGAGCAAGAAAAGCTTGAGAAGAACCTTGGCGGTATCAAGGATATGAAGAAGCTCCCCGGCGCGCTGTTCGTTGTCGACCCGCGCAAAGAGCATATTGCGGTTTCTGAGGCGCGTACGCTTCGAATCCCGATCGTTGCGATTATTGATACCAACTGCGATCCGGATGAGGTCGACTATCCGATTCCCGGCAATGATGATGCTATCCGTGCGGTCAAACTGATCACCGCAAAGATGGCGGACGCCGTGCTCGAAGGACGTCAGGGCGAGCAGATGAACGACGAAGAAACTGCGGAAGCAGTTGAATAAGCCGGAGGAGGAACGAAGGATGTTTACTGCAAAAGATGTTATGGCTTTGCGCGAGCGCACCGGCGCCGGCATGATGGACTGCAAGAAAGCCCTCACCGCGTGTGATGGCGATGCAGAAAAAGCCGTTGATTTTCTTCGTGAAAAGGGCCTTGCCGCAGCGGCTAAAAAGGCCAGCCGTATCGCTGCAGAAGGTCTTGTTGGAAGCTATGTGAGCGAAGACGGCAAGGTTGGCGTCATTGTTGAAGTCAACTGCGAGACCGACTTTGTTGCAAAGACGGATGATTTCAAGGCCTTTGTCGCGACCATCGCGCGTCAGGTTGCGCTGAAGAATCCCGCAAGCGTGGAAGAACTGCTCGAGCAGACCTCTGTGGACGATGATACGCTGACCATCAATGCGCTTCTCAATGCGGCTGTTGCAAAGATCGGTGAAAAAATCAGCGTCCGCCGTTTTGCGCGTGCCGAAGGCATTGTGGACACCTATGTCCATCTCGGCGGTAAAATCGGCGTTCTTGTCGATGTTGAGGGTGAAGCGGATGCCAATGTCCTCCACGACGTCTCCATGCAGATTGCTGCGGCGAAGCCGACCTGCATCAGCAAAAACGATGTCAATCAGGCGGATGTGGAAAAGGAAAAGGAGATCCTCCGCGCGCAGGCGCTCAATGAGCCCAAGCCGAAGCCGGAAGCCATCATTGAGAAAATGGTCAATGGCCGTATCGAGAAGTACTACAAAGAGGTTTGCCTGATCGAGCAGCCCTTTGTCAAAGAGCCGGATATCTCTGTCAAGCAGATGATCAACGGGAAGTTCAACGTGCTCAGCTTCACTCGCTTTGAAATGGGCGAAGGCCTGCAAAAGCGTGAAGACAACTTCGCTGATGAAGTGATGAGCCAGACCAAAGCGTAATTGTCTACTAAAAAAGGAACACGGAAACGTGTTCCTTTTTTTGAGAAAGGAAGTTTTATGTATAAACGAGTTCTTCTGAAAATCAGCGGCGAAGCGCTTTCCTCAGACTCCTCTCCGCTTTGTCAGGAAACCATTGATCAGACGGCTGGTGTGATCGCAGCGCTGCAAAAACGCGGCGTGGAAATCGGTATCGTGGTTGGCGGAGGCAACATTATGCGCGGCCGCAGTGCCGGAAGGATGGAAAGAAACCGCGCGGATCACATGGGAATGCTGGCGACTGCGATCAATGCGCTGGCGCTGCAGGACGCGCTGGAGCATCAGGGTGTCCCCTGTGCGGTGTTGTCTGCCATCGGCATGCACCGCATCTGCGAGGAATATACTTCACGCGATGCGCACCGCCTGCTTGCGGACGGCACTGTGGTTATATTTGCCTGTGGAACCGGGTCGCCCTTTTTCTCCACCGATACGGGCGCGTCGCTGCGCGCTGCGGAGATCCGTGCAGACGTGTTGCTTCTGGCAAAGAATATCGACGCGGTCTATTCCGCTGATCCAAAGAAGGATTCCTCTGCAACCCGTTATGACCATTTGACCTATCAGCAGGTGATCTCCGAGAACCTGCAGGCGACGGATATCACGGCGATTACGATGTGCAAAGAGCAGAATATCCCGATCCATGTGTTTGCACTTTCCAAAATTCTATCGGTTTTTGATGGAGAATCGACCGGAACAATAATTGATAACGGCTAAGGGCTTGAATCATGAGCTGCATTTATTGTAAAATAAGAGAACTGATAGTATAGGAGGAGCCAAAAATGCCTACTGAAGTATTGGACAACACAAAGGAGCGAATGAATAAAACCATCGCCGTACTCCAACAGGAGCTTTCCAGTCTGCGTGCCGGACGTGCAAATCCGCAGGTTCTGGAACGTATTATGGTAGACTACTATGGTTCGCCAACGCCGATCAACCAGCTCGGCAATATCAGCGTGCCGGAACCGCGGTTGCTTGTGATTGCTGCATGGGACAACAAGGCGATTCCTGCCATTGAAAAAGCAATCCAAAAATCCGATCTTGGTATTAATCCGGCGAACGACGGCAAGGTGATCCGGTTGGTTTTCCCCGAGCTGACGGAGGAGCGCCGCAAGGATCTCGTAAAAGTTGTCAGAAAAAAGGGGGAGGAGAGCAAGGTTGCAATCCGTGCCATCCGCCGCGATGCAAACGAGCATATCAGGGCACAGAAAAAGGAAAACCTGCTGACCGAGGACGACCAAAAGCGGTTGGAAGAAAAAATTCAGAAGATGACCGACGATCTGATTAAGTTGATCGATGGAATCATTGCCGATAAAGAAAAGGAGATTATGTCGGTTTGACCACGGTTCTGGGCTATCCGCTTTCGCGCGCCATTGCCGCGCTGGAGGCGGAAAAACTGACGATTCATCTTCGGGAACTCACCTGTAGAAAAGGTGCCGCAGGCAGCGATGCGCGTATCGTTCGACAACAATTGTTGGATGACAATTGCGTTTTGTTAACCTATGCGCATTTTGAAACAAAAGCAGCAGAAAAGGAATGATTGAAAACTGGGGTGCAAAAGCGGTTTTCTGTTTTTGCATCCCAGAGGTTTATTTCTATGAATACAAGGCGAAATCCCCTACAAATTGCAGGATTGGGTCTGTCAGAGGAGCGGTTACCCAGACACGTTGCCATCATTATGGACGGCAACGGCCGCTGGGCGGGCAAACGATTGAAGCCGCGCGCCTTTGGGCATCGGGCCGGCGTGGAACGCTTGCGAGGCATTATCCGTCTCTCCTCCGATCTTGGGATCGATGCGCTTACGCTCTATGCTTTCTCAACCGAGAACTGGAAGCGGCCGCAGGAAGAGATTTCCGCGCTTTGCGGCCTGTTTGTCGAGTTCTTTTTGAATGAATTTGACGAGCTGCATGCCAACGGCGTTGTGATTCGTGCGCTCGGGGACGTGCGCGCATTTCCGGAGCGCGTGTACTCCCTGATCGAGAATGCAGAAAAGCGGACAGCAAAAAACGACGGACTGCGTCTGAACATTGCGCTCAATTACGGAAGCCATGCCGAAATTCTGCGCGCCGTTAATCTGGCCGTACAAAGCGGCAAAACCGATTGGGACGAGCAGAACTTTGAACGGCTGCTGTATACGCATGATCTTCCGCCGGTCGATCTTTTGATCCGCACGGGCGGCGACAAGCGATTATCAAATTTTCTGCTGTATCAAGCAGCTTATGCCGAATTAATGTTTACCGATGAATTTTGGCCGGATTTTTCCGATGCCAGTTATGTAAAAATGCTGAACGCCTTTTCCGGTCGGTCTAGGCGGTTTGGCGGATTGGAGTCTCCGGTATGAAAACGAGAATCATCGTAGGCCTGTTTCTGGCAGCGCTCCTGATCGCCACGCTGTATCTCGGCGGTTATTTCTATCTTACTACCATTGCGCTGGTTTCTTTTGCAGCGACATACGAGGTTGCGCATGTGATCACAAAAAAGGGGTTCCGGCCGCTGGTTTTTCCTGCCTATATTTTCGCGCTTGCGTTTCCCTTTGTGTACCACTTTGGCGGATTGGTGATCCTCGTTATGTTCTATCTGTTCAGCATCATTCTGTCCATGGTCTGCTCCGTTCTGTCGGGTTCAACGGATGCCTCCATAGCGGTTGGAACGTTGCTATTGTACGTTTATCCGCTGGCGTTGCTCCTCTGCGCGCTGTTGGTTTATACGCAGTTTGATCGCCCGCTCGGGTTGACCGCAGCCTGCATGGCGTTTGCCGCTCCGTCCTGCGCAGATATGTTTGCTTACTTTGGCGGAACCTTCTTTGGCAAGCATAAGCTGTGCGAGCACATCAGTCCTAAAAAAACGGTGGAAGGCTCGATTTTCGGACTTCTTGGCGGCATTGTTTTTGGCCTTATTCTGGTTCCGCTGCAAAAATACTGGGGGTCCACAGTGCACTGGTCAGTGCTGCTGTTGCTCGGAACCTTTTGCGGGCTTTTTGGTCAATTCGGCGATCTGTTTGCCTCCATGATCAAACGCTGGGCAGGTGTTAAGGATTTTTCGAGCGTTTTCCCGGGGCATGGCGGAATGATGGATCGTGTTGACAGCATCTTGCTTTGTACGCCGGTCGTACTCTGCACGTTTACTATTTTACAGTTATTTGGAATATACTAAGGACAGGAGTTGTTTATGAAGCAACATGTAACGGTGCTGGGTAGCACCGGTTCCATTGGCCGTCAGGCTTTGGATGTCATCCGTTCCCGTTCGGATCGGTTTACGCTGTTCGCAATTTCAGCCAACAGCAATATTGATTTGCTGATTGAGCAGGCCCGGCGCTGGCGGCCCAAATATGTTGCCTGCCGGCACTTGTTGCACGCTGCGGATTTTCCGGAGGGTACGGTTCTTCTCTGCGGTGAAAGTGCTATCGCAGAGCTGGCTTCTCTGGACGATGCGGATATCGTCGTGAATGGCATCAGCGGCCTCGCCGCGCTTGAGCCGTTGCTCTGCGCGCTCAAGGCCGGCAAACGCGTTGCGCTTGCCAATAAGGAGAGCATCGTATGCGGGCATCACCTCGTTGATGATGCGATGCAGGACTTTGGCGGCGAGTTGTTGCCCGTGGACAGCGAGCAGTCGGCAATTTTCCAATGTCTCAACTGCGGCGCTTACAGCGAGGTTTCCAGACTTTGGCTAACCGCTTCCGGCGGGCCCTTCTGGCAAATGAGCGATGAGGAATTGAAGCATGTCACGGTACATGATGCGCTGCGCCATCCAACTTGGAGCATGGGCAGCAAGATTACGATTGATTCCGCCACGCTGTTCAATAAGGGACTTGAGGTGATGGAGGCAAGCTATCTGTTTCAGGTTCCGGCCGAGCGGATCGATGTACTGATTCATCCGCAATCTATCGTCCACTCCATGGTCGAGTTTACGGATTGTACCATGATGGCCAATTTGAGCTGCCCGGACATGCGGCTGCCAATCCAGTATGCGATGACATACCCTGACCGGGCGCCCTCGCCCTGCGAGCGCCTTTCACTCGCCGATATCGGTCAGTTAACTTTCCACCGCGCCGATCGAAACCGGTTCGCAGGCTTGCGCTTGGCCTATGAAGCGCTGTTTGCCGGCGGAACAATGCCAACCGTCTACAACGCAGCCAATGAGGCGGCGGTCAGCTTGTTTATGGAGGAACGCATCGGCTTTACAGATATTGCAGATTTTGTGGATGACGCAATGATGCGGCATGCCTTGCATTCGGCAAATCTCATGCAGGATATTCTCGAAGCGGATTCTGAGGCGCGCCTCAGCGTTGAGCATTTTCTGCATACACACTTTGAATGAAAGTTGGGCCTTGAATTGAGTACGATATTGTCCATCCTTGGCGCGCTCGTATTTCTTTCCCTGATCGTTACGATTCATGAACTGGGACATTACTGGGTCGGCCGTCGCCTTGGCTTCACAATTCTGGAATTTGCGGTTGGCATGGGTCCCGTTTTGCTGAAGACGGAGAAGAACGGAATCCAGTACAGCTTGCGCGCGCTCCCCATCGGCGGAATGTGTCGCTTTTACGGAGAGGATGAGAATGCAAAGGATCCCCGCTGTTTTAATGCACAAAAGGCATGGAAGCGTTTTTTCGTGATTGCAGCCGGGCCTGTTATGAATTTATTGTGCGCGCTTCTGCTCTCGATCATCACGCTCACCGCGTACGGCAATTTTGTCCCGGCGGTGATGGAGTTGTCGGGGGAGGACACGCCGGCGTATCAAGCGGGCATTCAGAAAGGTGATATTCTGTATGCCGTCAATGGAAAGCGAATCATCTATTTTTCGGAAGCGGTTCCGATGATTCGCGATGCCGATGGTGAACAAACGGTGATCACGATTGAGCGCGACGGCATCAAAAAGGATCTGCGGGTTGACGGCCTGTACGACCCAACGGTGGGCTATAACCGGCTGGGCGTAACCATCGGTCAGGAGAGAAAGCTCTATTCCTTTGGCGCATCCCTAGGCGAATCCTTTCACTATGTCTGGGGCATTGTGCGTGAGACCTTTTCGTTCTTTGGAACTCTGTTTGACGGAACGGTAAAATCGACAGATGTAGCCGGTCCGGTGGGTACGGTTGCCTATATCAGCGAAGCCATTCGTTATGGCCTCGAAATCATCCTGCGATTTGCAATCATTATCAGCGTGAGCCTCGGTATTTTTAACCTTTTGCCCATTCCCGCACTGGATGGCGGCAGGCTCTTATTCATCCTCATCGAATTGGTGCGCGGCAAACCGATCAATCCGGACAGGGAGGGCATGGTACATTTCATCGGTTTGCTCGCTCTGTTTGCGCTGATGCTGTTTTTGACGTATAATGATATTGCAAATTTGATTCGGGGTTAGTTTCAGCCATGCAGCATTTGACGCACAGGGTGTTGGCTGGTGCCGTTCCCATTGGAGGAGGAGCGCCGGTTACCGTTCAATCGATGACCAATACGGATACGAGGAACGCAGCCGTTACGATTTCGCAGATTCTGGAACTGGAGCGCGCCGGCTGCGACATCGTTCGCGTCTCTGTCTATGACCTCGCCTGTGCGCAGGCAATTCCATCCATTCGTTCCGCCATCCACATCCCACTTGTTGCGGATATCCACTTCGACCATCGGCTGGCAATCGCGGCTGTGGAAAACGGCGTTGACAAACTGCGCATCAATCCCGGCAATATCGGCGGACAAGCGCATGTGGAAAAGCTCGTGGATTGTGTGAATAGTCACCATATCCCAATTCGCATTGGCGTCAATGCCGGTTCCATGGAGCAGGATCTCAAAAGAGCTTATGGCCCCGATTCTCCACATGCTATGGTGGAAAGTGCGATTCGTCACATTCGCATGCTGGAGCAGGCGCATTTTACAGATATCGTGGTTTCGCTGAAGTCTTCCACGGTATCCACAACCGTTTCTGCATACCGTGAGTTGGCACGTTTGGTGGATTATCCGCTGCACATCGGCATTACTGAAACGGGAACGGTCGAGCGCGGGATCATCAAATCGGCCATCGGCATCGGTTCGCTTTTGCTGGACGGAATCGGGGATACGTTGCGCGTCTCCCTTACCGATTCTCCGGTTCGTGAAGTGCAGACAGGACTGGAAATTCTCCGCGCCCTGCGCCTGCGGAACGACGATATCGAGATCATCAGTTGCCCAACCTGTGGCCGTACGCGGGTGGATCTGATGGAGGCGGTCGATCGGGTGCAGGCTGCCTTGCCGCGCAACCAAGGATATTTGCGCGTAGCGGTCATGGGCTGCGCGGTAAACGGGCCCGGCGAAGCAAGCGATGCGGATATTGGCATTGCGTTCGGAAAATCCAACGGTGTTCTGTTCAAACATGGTGAAAAGTTTGCAAGCGGTTCCGTTTCCGCAATGTTGGATTTGCTGGTAAAGGAAGCAGCGGCGATGCTGCGTGCAAAAGAGTAAGCAGTATAAAATGGCACAAAATTCATTTGAACAGGCGTTGCTCAACGCCCATATTTCTGATGCAGTCCGCATCGAGTCCGTACGTCTCAGCAGAGATAACCATCAGCTGACCGTTTCTTTGCATGCGGAAAATCCTCTTTCGCAAACGCAAAGAGACGCGCTCTCCGACGCCTTAGCGGCGATATTGCCCGGCGTTTCCATTCGTTTGGAATGTGCGGATGATGCTGCAGCCGCAGTTTTGACAGTGCCGCCGCTTTCGGCTGCCGCGCCGGTCACCGTTACCGCCCCTGCACCGGCGACAGCTTCGCCGGATGGTACGCGCGTCCTGTTTGGTTCGTCTATCAAAACGGCTTCCCGTACAGAGATCCATGCGCTGTGCGAGGGCGATGCGACGGTTGTCATTCAAGGAACGCTCGTTTCCGCCGAGATGCGCGAAGGCTGGAAGGGGCGAGACGGACGTTCCTCCTTTCGTGTACAATTGAATCTCACGGATTTGACCGATTCGGTTTATTGCATCTGCACCTTTTACGAAGAAGCAAAGGCGCAGCGTTTTTTCGACTGGATTTCTCCGTTTATCGGTGCAAAGGAACAGCTGGTTGTCCGCGGCGTTTGCCGCATGCCCAAGTATGCAAAGGAATTGAACCTGTTTGTCAATGACGTGAATTCCGCGCCAGCGGTATTTCGCGAGGATAAATGCGAGGAAAAGCGGGTTGAGCTGCATCTGCACTCGCGCATGTCGACCATGGATGGTTTAACGGACGTTACAGAAGCGTTTAAGACCGCCAAGCGTTGGGGGCACCGCGCGCTGGCAATCACGGACCATGGCGTTGTACAGGCGTTTCCCGAAGCTGCGAAAGCCTCGAAAAAAACGGGCGTAAAAGCGATATTTGGCGTGGAAGGATACCTTGTGCCGGACACGGAGCTGATCGATATGCAGGAAACCTATGTCGTCTTCGATATCGAAACGACCGGTCTGAAGGCGCAGCATGCGGACATCATCGAAATCGGCGCGGTAAAAATCGAAAACGGCAGGATTATCGACAGATTCCAAACCTTCGTCAATGGCGGTGTGCTGATCCCTCCAAACATCACGAAGCTGACAGGCATCACCAACGCCATGATTGCGGATGCCCCGCCTGCGCGGGAAGTCCTGGAGCAGTTTTCTCTTTTTGTGAAGGGGTGCTGTCTGGTCGCGCATAATGCAAATTTTGATGTTGGATTTATTCGCTATCATGGAGGAAAATACCAAATTGCCTTTGATGAACCGTATGCGGATACGTTGATGCTCTCAAGGTATCTGCTGCACGATCTTCCAAACCATAAGCTGGATACGGTATGCGAGCACTTTCAGGTCGATCTGACAAACCATCACAGGGCAATCGACGATGCCGCTGCCACAGCCGAGGTGTTCTTGCATCTTATTGCATTGATGCAGCAGCTTGGCGTGCAAACCATTCCGGTCCAGCGCCCTGCAAAAGCACAAGAGCGGGAGCAGGGGAAGCACAAGCATAAAACGAATCATATCATCCTGCTTGCCACAACGCAGGCGGGCATGAAAAATCTGTATCGTCTGGTGAGCTATGCACATCTGGACTATTTTCGCAGCCGGCCGACGATTCCGCGCAGCCTGCTCTCCGTATACAGGAGTGGACTGTTGCTCGGCTCGGCGTGCGAGCAGGGCGAACTGTATCAAGCCATCCTGAAGGATAAGCCGGCCGATGAAATCGAGCGGATTGCCTCGATGTATGATTTTTTGGAGATTCAACCGCTGGGCAACAACGCTTTTATGGTGCGGGAAGGCATTGTACCGGACGATGAAGCGCTGCGGGAAATCAACCGTCGGATCGTTCGCCTCGGTCATAAGCTGGGGCTTCCGGTCGTTGCCACTGGCGACGTGCATTTTTTGGAGCCGCCCGATGCGGAATATCGAAAGCTCCTCATGATGAAGCTGGGTTTTTCCGATGCCGCCGAGCAAGCGCCGCTGTATTTCAAAACAACCGACGAAATGCTGGATGAGTTCTCATATCTCGGGGAGGAGGATGCGCATGCGGTCGTCATCGATGGACCGAACAGCATTGCCGACCGCTGTGAAGCGCTCAAGCCTTTCCCCGATGGCACGCATGCGCCGGAGATCCCGAATGCCAGCAATGAGCTGCGGGACATGGCCACGAGAGAAGCGCATTCCATCTATGGCGATCCGCTTCCCGACGTCGTGCAGGCGCGGCTGGACCGTGAGCTGAAATCCATCATCGGAAACGGCTTTGCCTCGCTCTACCTGATGGCGCAGCGTTTGGTACACAAGTCCAACAGCGATGGCTATCTGGTCGGCTCCCGTGGTTCCGTCGGTTCCTCCTTTGTCGCGACGATGGCGGGCATTACCGAGGTAAACGCGCTGCAGCCGCACTATGTATGTCCAAACTGCAAGCACAGCGACTTTGATGTGGATCGTTCCGTTTACGCCTGTGGAGTGGATATGCCCGATAAAGATTGCCCGATCTGCGGCGCCCGATACAAAAAGCAGGGGTTTGGAATCCCCTTTGAAGTTTTCCTTGGGTTTAAGGGTGATAAAACCCCGGATATCGATCTGAATTTTTCCGGCGAATACCAGCCTGTTGCCCACAAATATGTCGAAGAAATGTTCGGCGTAGGCCATGCGTTCCGCGCAGGAACGATTTCCGGTTTGGCCGAAAAGAAAGCGTATGAGTGTATCTATCACTATATGGAGACGACCGGAACCGTCCTTCGCAGAGCGGAGATGGAGCGGCTTTGCAAAGGCTGCCTGAATGTAAAGGTCACGACCGGCCAACATCCCGGCGGCATCGTCATTGTACCAAAGGACGATGATATTCTGGACTATACGCCCATCCAGTATCCGGCCGATAAAAAGGACAAGAACACGATTACAACGCACTTTGACTTTCATGCCATGGATGACCGGCTGGTCAAGCTCGATATTCTCGGACATGATGACCCGACAGCGCTGCGCATGCTGGAAGACATTACGGGAATCAACCCGCGCTCCATCCCGCTGGATGACCCGGAAACAATGCGCATTTTTACTTCGCCGGAACCATTGGGCATTGATCTGAGCGGTCTGTCCTGTACGGTGGGCTCCCTTGGAATACCGGAGTTCGGCACGGGCTTTGTGCGCACCGTTCTGGAAAACACGCAGCCAAAGACAATGGAGGAACTCGTGCGCATTGCCGGCCTGACCCATGGTACGGACGTCTGGCTGAACAATGCGGAACCGCTGGTCATGAACGGCATTGCAAAGCTCTCCGAAGTGCTTTGTACGCGCGACGATATCATGAATTATCTGATTGCCCATGACATGGAGGCCAGCCTTTCGTTCTCCATTATGGAGCGCGTCCGAAAGGGGCGGGGACTGACCGAGGAGATGGAGCAGGCCATGGTGGATGGGAAAATACCGGCATGGTTCATCGATTCCTGTAAGAAAATCAAATACATGTTTCCGCGCGGACATGCGGTTGCATACGTCATGATGGCCTTCCGAATCGCTTATTTCAAGGTGCACTATCCCGAAGCGTTCTATGCCGTGTATTATACCGTTCGCGCCGATGCGTTCGATGTATCCATGGCTTCCGGAGATGCGCCGGCTTTATTGCGCGTCATACAGGAGCTGGATAAAAACGCGCAGTTTAAGGAAGCGGCCGAGCGAAAGCGCGATAAGGAACTCATCACGATTTTGGAGGTCGTGTATGAGATGAATCTGCGCGGCATTCGATTGCTGCCGGTCGATATCTATAAATCGCATGCAACAAAATTCTTGATTGAGCCGGAGGGAATTCGACCTCCGTTCAATGCGATTGCGGGCGTCGGCGACAACGCTGCTATTTCTATGGCGGAGAACAGAGGCACTGCTCCGTTTTTGTCCATAGAGGATTTTCAAGCGCGGACTGGCGCCAACAGCGGCGTCATAACCGCAATGGAAAACTGCGGTTGTTTTGCAGGACTTCCAAAGTCAAATCAAATTTCGTTGTTTTGACCTTGACGCGGGCACTGCGTCTGCTATAAAATATATAAGTAGTAAGTCTGCACTCGTGGAGTGAGTTCATAGATAGATGATGGCTAGCGTTTTGCTATAGAAGCGATATTTGTTGTATGAATCCATTTGCCGTGCAGAATTGCGCGGCCATTTTTAATATAGATAGACTGGAGAGTATGGAATGGATTGGTGGATTTATGTAATAGCAGGCGTTGCCATCCTGGCAATCGGGCTTCTGATCGGTTATGCATACCGGCGCAACGTAGCCGAGGCCAAGGTTGCAAAGGCTGAGGATGCCGTTAAAAAGCTATATGAGGAAGCAACCGTAAAAGCCTCCGACATTAAAAAAGAAATGATTCTCGAGGCAAAAGAAGAGGTTTACAAGGTCCGTACCGAAGCGGAAAAAGAAAACCGTGAGCGTCGCGCCGAACTCCAACGCACGGAGCGCCGCCTGTTCCAGCGTGAAGAATCTCTTGATAAAAAGCTGGATGGTCTGGAGCAGAGGGAAAAGGACCTCTCTCAGCGTGAGGAAGGCATTGAGAAGGCCGAAGCGGATGTTGCTGCGCTGCATGAGCAGCAAATCGCAGAACTCGAGCGCATTTCCGGTCTATCCATGGAGGCGGCACGGGATATTTTGCTTGAAAACGTCGAGCGTGATGCCCGACACGATGCGGCGATCCTCATTCGAGACATTGAGGCGAAGACAAAGGAAGAGGCAGACAAGCGGGCGCGCAATATTGTCACGCTCGCCATCCAGCGCTGTGCTGCCGACCATGTGGCCGAGACGACGGTTTCCGTCGTGCCGCTGCCCAATGATGAAATGAAGGGCAGGATCATTGGTAGAGAAGGCCGCAATATACGGGCGTTGGAAACCGCTACCGGGGTTGATCTGATCATCGATGATACGCCGGAAGCGGTAATCCTCTCCGGCTTTGATCCGGTGCGGCGCGAGGTTGCGCGGATTGCCCTTGAGAAATTGATTCTCGACGGCCGCATCCATCCGGCGCGCATTGAGGAAGCTGTCGAGAAGGCGCGCAAAGAGGTTGACGCGCAGATTCGCGAGGCCGGCGAACAAGCGGTGCTCAATACCGGCGTACACGGTCTGCATCATGAATTGGTTCGCTATCTCGGCAGAATGCGGTATCGCACCAGCTATGGCCAGAATGTTTTGAACCATTCCATTGAGGTTTCGCATTTGGCAGGCATCATGGCTGCGGAATTGGGCGCAAATGTCACCTTGGCAAAGCGCGCAGGTCTGCTGCACGATATCGGCAAATCTATCGACCATGAGGTTGAGGGTTCGCATGCGCAAATCGGTGCTGACCTCGCCAAAAAATACCGTGAGAACAACCAGATTGTACATGCAATCATGGCGCATCACGGCGATGTGGACCCCTCTACGGTGGAGGCCATTCTGGTACAGGCGGCTGACGCCATTTCCGCGGCACGTCCCGGCGCCCGCAGAGAGACGTTGGAAACCTATATCAAGCGGCTTGAAAAGCTGGAAGAGATCGCCAACTCTTTTGATGGTGTTGATACCTCATTCGCCATTCAGGCCGGCCGCGAGGTTCGCATCATTGTCAAACCTGAAAAGATCTCCGATAGCGATACGGTCGTGATGGCCAAGGATATTGCGAAACGGATCGAATCCGAATTGGAATATCCGGGTCAAATTAAGGTCAATGTCATTCGCGAAACGCGCACGGTGGATTACGCAAAATAAAGGGCTGAAAACGGAACTGAAAGGATATGCAATCGCATATCCTTTTATGGAGGTATGGGCAATATGATTCCTGTTGCGGATGGGCACTGCGATTTTCTATATGGGGTCGTGAACCACGGCTATGATTTTGAACGGCCGCATCTTTCTCAGCAGAATATTGCTCACGGCCGATTAATGCAAGGAAATGTCAAGCTACAGTTTTTTGCGGCTTGGACGGACATGTCGCTTCGTTTGCCGCCTTTGCAGCAATGCCTTGCGATGGTGGACGCATATTATGCCATGCATCAGGCCTGTCCATCCCTACGTCCGTTGACGAAAAGTGCGCAGAATGATTTGCAAGAGCAAGCTGTGATCGATACGGTACTAACCATTGAAGGCGGTGAAGCGATCGAGGGCAGCCTGTCGGTGCTGCGGATGCTGCATCGGCTGGGCGTTCGAGCGATGGCTTTGACATGGAACGGTAACAACGAACTGGCCGGCGCCGCACTTGGTCGTGGAAACAAAGGCCTTTCTGCACTTGGCGTTGCGGTAGTAGAGGAGATGGGGCGGATCGGCATGGCAGTCGATGTCTCCCATTTGAGTGACCGCGGGATCGATGATGTACTGCGCGTATCCACCCGCCCGATTTTTGCTTCCCACTCCAACTGCAGGGAGGTCTATGCCTCGCCGCGTTCTTTGACCGACGATCAGATTCGCGCGATTGCGGCGCAGGGCGGTACGATCGGAATCAATTTTTATCACAAGCAGTTGACCAACCATCCGCATGCAGCAATTGCGGACATTGTTGCGCAGCTATCGCATCTGGCGGATGTGGGCGGTATTGATTGCTGCGCGATCGGTTCCGACTTTGACGGCATGCCGAAATATCCGATCGACCTGCAAACCAGCGCGGATTTTCCCGCACTGGTACAGGCACTGTTGACCGCCGGATTTTCGCCTTCCGATGTTGAAAAAGTAATGTATCAGAATTTGTATCGGTATATCCTACAATTTATTTGACAAACCATACCATGGAATGCTATACTATATCCGTTGCAAATTTATAGGGGCATGATGTAATGGTAACATAGCGGTCTCCAAAACCGTTCTTGAGGGTTCGAGTCCTTCTGCCCCTGCCAAAGCACTGGACATCAATTTCGATACAATATGTATCTGAGTTGGTGTTCTGTTTTTATGTTCATATGTTTGTTTTCATCGCATATACCAGTCGTAGGAGCAGCAGCACGCTGAACGGTCTTGGTACCGTCAATAGTTATGCGCAAATTCGTTTGCAGACTCCGGCCAAATGAGGTCAGCCGGCAATAGAGATGTCCTCAAAAGCCGCCTCCAAATGCTTCATATTCATGTACTTTTTGTTGCCCCACTGGGTACCGGCCACATGGCGCAGCCGGGCACAGACCACCTTGAGGGCAGAGTTGCCGTCCGGGAAGGTCCCCACCACCCGGGTCCTGCGGCGGATCTCCCGGTTGAGCCGCTCAATGACGTTGTTGGTGCGGATCCGGGTCCAGTGCTCAGACGGAAAGTCGCAATAAGTCAGCAGCGTCTCTTCCACGCTTTCCTCTACCTTTTTAGCGGTTTCTTTCAGTTTCATTTCCCTCAGCTGGATTACCACAGCTTTGGCTTTTTCTCTGGCCGCTTTCTTGCTTTCCTGGGCGTGGATCGCCTTGAGCATCTTAGCCACCAGCTTCACCTTGGAACGAGGAACGACGGAAAATACATTGCGGTAAAAATGGACCGTACAGCGCTGGTATTTGGCATCAGGAAAGACTTCCCCCACGGCTTCCAGCATTCCCAGACACTTGTCGCCAACCACAAGTTTTACGTCGTCCAGTCCACGGCTTTTAAGCCACTGGAAGAAATCCACCCAGCTCGCCTTGTCCTCTTTCATACCCTCTGCCGCACCCACAACTTCGCGGTATCCGTCTTCATTCACCGCAATTGCCACAAGAATAGCAACGTTTTCATACTCTCCGCCCCAGTTGCGCCGCAGGTAGATACCGTCCACATAGACATACGGATATTTGCCGCCTTGTAAAGGGCGATTCCGCCAGTCCTCAATGTGGACATAGGCTTTCTTGTTCAGTTCACTGATGGTGGCTGGAGATACCTTGCTGCCCCATAGAGCCTCGGTAATCTCCTCCACTCGGCGTACGGAAACACCGGCCAGATACATCTCGATGAGCGCTTCTTCCACGCTGCTCTCACGGCGACGGTAGCGTTCCATAATGGCTGTTTCAAAGGACACGCCTTTGAGCCGGGGCACGTGCAGCGTAACATCTCCGGAGGTGGTGGTCAGGTTCCGGTCATAGTGGCCGCTGCGGTAGACCTGGCGAGCCGCATTGCGCTCGTAGCCGGCAGCCTGGGTCAGCTTTTCCGCCTCCTGCTCCAGCAACTCATTCAGCGTTTCTTCCACGCTGCCCCGGACTAATTCCTTAAGCTGACCCTTGATTACTTCTTCGTTTAGCTGTACAATTTTCTCGGACATAGTTTGCCTTCTCCTTTCGAATGTTTGTATCGCAACTTCATTCTAACAGAGATCTGCAAACCATGTCTCTTTTTATCCATTTTTCTTCCAATTTATTGTACATTATTAAGGTCTTACATCATGTTATTTGTTTTCTTTATGATTGAAAACAGTGATTCATTGTGTTAAGCTACAAGTGTATAAAGGAAGCGAGGTTATTTTCATGCAGATTGGGTTTATCGGCGTTGGCAACATGGGGGAGGCGATTCTACGCGGGGCGCTGCGCGGCGGGCTTGTTTTGCCTTCACAAGTGAGCGCGTACGATCCGAACACGGCAAAACCGAATCTTCTTCAACAGGAACTCGGTGTTGTGGCAGCGGCGGATGCGGAACAATTGGTCACTGGTTCGGATATCATCCTATTGGCCGTAAAACCCAACGTTTGCGCTTCGGTTCTTTCAAGGCTTGCCGAACCCCTGGCCGGGAAGGCGCTCATTTCCATTGCGGCCGGCTGGTCGCAGCAGAGGCTGGCAAACCTTTTGCCGGACTCCGTTCGCGTTTTGCGAGTCATGCCGAATACGCCGGCTTTGATAGGGTGTGGGATGTCGGTATTTGAATGCGGCGATACGCTGTCCGCAGATGAAAAAACATTTGCTGAAAAACTTTTTGCATCCATTGGTCGTGTGGCGGCAGTCGAATCCCGTCTCATGGATGCGGTGACTGCTGTCAGCGGCAGCGGTCCGGCGTATGTATATATGTTTATAGAGGCGCTTGCTGATGGCGGTGTAAGAGAGGGATTGCCAAGAGCGCTTGCCTACGAGCTTGCGGCGCAAACCGTCTGCGGCAGCGCAGAAATGGTGCTTCAAACAACCGCACATCCCGGCGTATTGAAGGATAACGTTTGCTCGCCTGGAGGAACCACTATCGAAGCGGTGGCAGCATTGGAGGAGAAGGGCCTGCGTTCCGCAGTTTTGGAAGCGGTCCGTGTCTGCGCGGTTAAATCCACCCTCATGAGCAAATAATATATAATAATATATAATATGATGAAACGAATCGTGATTTATACAGATGGCGCCTGTTCCGGAAATCCCGGTTTTGGCGGATGGGGCGCAATCCTGATATACGGAAGCGCAAGACGGGAGCTGTCGGGCTTTGAGCCGCAGACAACGAACAATCGCATGGAAATGCTGGCGGTGATTTCTGCGCTTCGTGCATTAAAAGAACCTTGCGCAGTCAATGTGTATACTGATAGCGCGTATGTATGTAATGCGTTTCAACAAAACTGGCTGGCCAATTGGCAGCGAAACGGTTGGAAGACATCGGCAAAAAAGGACGTGGAAAACCGTGACCTTTGGGAACAGCTTCTGCAATTGACGCAGACACACCGAGTTTCGTTTAACAAAGTTAAAGGCCATGCAAATAATGTAAACAATAACCGTTGTGATGAGCTGGCGCGCGCCGCAATTGCGGCCGGCCGCGGCCGCGCGCAGTAAATTAAGTAACATATGAATTATTTGCAAATAACTATTCGTTAAACTTGTCTTTAACGAATAGTTATGGTAGCATAAAGCCGTGGTCGGTGAAGTCTCCCTCCACTTGTATTTGACATGTACGGCAGAAAGGCAAATTCGTGAACAACACTTATCAGCTTGAGAAAAGCAAACGGTACACCAAAAAAATCCGCGACATCCAAAAACAACTTCCAATGCTCTGCGGTGCTTTTTTTCGCAATATCGAAAACAATACATCGGTATTAACACGGTATGCTTATGCTGTCGATTTGCGTGGTTTCTTTCTCTATTTGATAGAATATTCCGATATTCTCTTGGGACGCGATATCCTCTCTCTCACCGCACAGGATTTGGAGCAGGTACGAGCTTATCACATTGAAACTTTTTTGGAACAGCAGTCGCTATATACCCGCAACCATCGAGAGATCACCAACAAAGAGCGTACAAAGGCTCGAAAGCTGTCAACGCTTCGCGCTTTTTTCAAGTTTTGCTTCAAAAAAGAGATGATTTCGTCCAATGTTGCAGCGTTGGTTGTGATGCCAAAGTTACATGAAAAGGCCATTCTTCGGCTGGACCCAAACGAAATTGCCACTCTTTTGGATAAGGCTGAAAATGGAGAAGGCTTAACAAAGCGGCAGCAGCAGTATCATGAGACAACGCGCGTTCGCGATGTTGCAATTCTAACGCTGTTTTTGGGGACTGGAATCCGTATCAGTGAACTGGTAGGGATCGATCGAAATGACATCAGCTTTGAAAGCAATACATTTTTAGTAACCAGAAAGGGCGGAAAACAAACCATCCTGGCGTTTGGCGATGAGGTTATGGAAGCGCTGCAAGCCTATCGAATGCAACGCGATTCTATCACGCCATTGCCCGGCCATGAGGAAGCTTTCTTTCTTTCTATGCAAAAGCGGCGCATTACGGTACGCGCCGTCGAAAACTTGGTAAAAAAGTATGCAGCAATCACAACGCCGCTGAAAAACATCACTCCCCACAAGCTGCGGAGCACATACGGCACGATGCTGTACCATGAAACACAGGATATCTATCTGGTTGCTGATGTCCTCGGACACAAAGATGTCAACACCACACGCAAGCATTATGCGGCGCAGTCGGAAGAGCATGCGCGCATTGCTGCGCAAAAAATCCGCCTGCGCAAGGACTAGCGGAAGCGTCTCCTTCCATGGGTGCCATGCAGTGTTGCAATCTGAAGCGCGTGTTCCAAGTCGGGCACATAATATTCCCCACTTGCTTCGAAGGCTGTTTCATCCACCTCCGTATAGACATGCGCTATAGGAATTTCGGCAAAGTCTTGTCCATCGAGTTCCAGGCAGCGAAAGCAATTATCGCATATTTTGGTAGGATCAAGGTCGCAGCGATTGCATAAATTGCAGCCGGTGCAGTTGTTTTCCGGATGAAGAACACATTTTTTCATAATTTGCCTCCAATATTGCGAACATTTGTTTGCAATAAAGCCATGTACATGGTATAATGTTCGCATATAAACGAACAGGAGCCGATGATGCCATGAAAAAGCTCAGAAACCCGCAGCAGGAAATCTATAACTATATCCTGAGCTATTACAAGCAAAACTCCTTTCCGCCGTCTGTACGGGAAATCTGTCAAGCTGTTGGCCTGCAATCGCCTGCGACCGTTCATACGCACCTGCGCAACATGGAAGCGGCCGGCATGATTCGCCGCGATCACAGCAAACAGCGCTCCATTTATGTTGTTCCAATTGAAGCGGCCGGCATTTCCGACACAGTTCCGGTCAACCGTGTGCCACTGGTTGGCCGCGTTGCCGCCGGCATCCCCATTTGCGCCGCCGAAAATGTCGAGGGCACATTTGCCGTTCCAGAATTATTGACGCACGGCCCACATCGCGAAGCCATCTTTCTCCTGCGTGTAGAAGGCGACAGCATGATACAGGCCGGGATCAATGACGGCGATTACATCGTCGTTGACAAGGATTTGGGCTACGTCAGCGGCGATATCGTTGTTGCCAGGACAGCGGAGGAAACAGCAACCGTAAAGCGCATTTATCTTGAAGGCGACACCGTTCGTCTCCAGCCGGAAAATGATCTTTATCAACCCATTTATCTGTCCGTCTCGGAGGTCGAAGTTGCTGGCAAGGTGATTGGGCTTATGCGCCGTTATTGACGCGCCAACGCGTCATAAGCGAGCATGGCGGCAATCCGTCCATGCGCATAGGTCAACGCTCCCTGCAAATATGCGGTATACGGTTCACAAATCGGCGCGTCGGCGCTCAACTCTGTCGTCGCCCCCTGTACAAACGCGCCTGCCGCCATAATGACCTGATGCGCATATCCCGGCATGTCCCAAGGCTGCGGTATAGCGAAGCTGTCGATGGGGGCCGCAGCCTGCATACACTGGCAAAACGCAATCAGCGCTTCCGCTGATGGGAATCTTGCGGATTGTATGATGTCCGATCGTACATCCGTACTGGCGGGCAGCGTCTCATATCCAAGACGTTCAAACACACGCGCAAACAATGCCGCGCTCTTTAAGCACTGTGCAACGGTGTGCGGTGCTAAAAACAAGCCCTGATAAAACAAACGGTAATCGCCGGCATACGATCCGACTTCCCGCCCCATGCCCGGCAGGGTAAGGCGTTGTGCAATGCGTTCTACAAAATCCGTCTTTCCGGCCACGTAGCCACCCGTTGGTGCCAGACCGCCGCCGGGATTTTTGATCAGCGAGCCCACGATCACATCGCCTCCGACCGCAGTCGGCTCCATTGCTGTAGTAAATTCTCCATAGCAATTGTCCACAACCGTAACCGCGTCCGGCGCAACCCTTTTTATTTCCGAAAATACGTTCTGTAATGCACTCGGATCAATCGATGGTCTCCAACCATATCCACGCGAACGCTGTACATAAACAATTCTGTAAGAACGCTGCCGTAGCCTGTCCAGCACTGCGGAAAGATCAATTCTGCCATCCTCCAACAGCGGTACCTGCTCAAATGATATGCCAAACCGGCCGAGCGACTGCGGCGCGGTGCCACGGATTCCAACTGCCTCTTCCAGCGTATCATAGGGCCTTCCGGTAATAGACAAAATTGCATCCCCCGGCTCGGTCAGGCCCGCGAGCACTGTAAAAATCGCATGCGTCCCGTTCACGAACTGCGGGCGAACCAGCGCAGCATCCGCCTGCATCGCATCAGCAAATACCAAGTCCAGCGTATCGCGACCAATATCGTCGTACCCATAACCGGTTGTGGGCGCAAAATGTCTTGCAGCCACGCCATGTGCCTGAAACGCATCCAAAACGCGCATCTGCGTCACCGATTCAACAGAATCAATGCGTTGAAAAACCTCGGACAACTGACGCTCCGCGTCCCATACAAATTCTCGTGCTCGTTCACTGATCTTCACTTGTTTTCTCTCCATTTAGCCAGCAGCCAATTTGATCGGCCGCCTGTTCTGCAATCCAATCCAAGGGGTTATCCGGCACATCGTACCAAATAATCCGCTTATCCCGTTTGAACCAAGAGATTTGACGTTTCGCAAACCGTCTCGTCTCCTGCTTGATATGCTCTACTGCTTCCTCATAGGAAACCTGACCATCCAGATATTCCAACAGCTGCCGGTAACCTATGGATTGCAGCGCCGGTAACCGCCGGGAAAGGCCGAGCGATGAAAGGCGCCGAACCTCATCCAACAGTCCCTGCTCCAGCATGCAGTCCACTCGCTTATCAATGCGTTCATACAGCGCTGCACGCTCCATCCGGAGGCCGATGAGGATGGAATCGTAGGGGGCTTCCCTGCCTTCTGCATTTGCAAAGTCATTGCCATATGCGGATAACGGCTTTCCACTGCATACGAACACCTCCAGCGCACGAATAATCCGCTTGCGGTCATTCGGGTGGAGTCGGTTTGCTGTCTCCGGATCGATCTGTCGAAGCTTTTCCCAGGCATCCTGCTGCCGTTCCGGTGCATACTCGACTTCCAATTCTCTGCGAACCACCGGGTCAAACGGTATCGCAAAGTTCAGCGGATAGGTCAGCGCGTGCACATACAGGCCGCTTCCGCCGACGACCAGCGGCACCCTGCCTCTCTCCCAAATGGATTCAATGGCCTCCCCCGCCATCTCCTTGTACTGGGACACCGAAAAGCCGGGCTGGTCCACCGCAACGCAATCAATCAAATGATGCGGTATCCCCTGCCGTTCTTCCAGTGTGGGTTTAGCCGAACCAATGTCCAAGTCCCGATACACCTGAACGGAGTCCGCAGACACAATTTCAGTCCGCAGACGTTTGGCGAGGAGAATGGACAGCGCTGTTTTTCCGGCGGCCGTCGGGCCTACAATACAGGCAATTTTTCTGCGTTTGTGTTCCATTTGCAGTACTTATAAAATGCGTTTAAACAGTTTCTCAAGTTCCCGCTTCGTCATGACAACCATCACCGGTCTCCCGTGCGGGCAGGTCATTGGAATGCCCTCCTGTTCGTAGTCCAACAGCAGGCGCTCGATTTCTGCCCTCGTCAATGGCTCTCCGGCCTTCACCGCATGCTTACACGCAGACTGGATGATTGTTTCACGTTTCAGCTCTTTTGCGGAGGTGTTGCCGATCGTAGCCAGCTGCTGTAACGCATCGTGCAAATAATTCTCCGTCAACGGCTCGCCGAACACCTGCGGCACGCTGCACATCTGCACGGTCCCGTTTTCTAAAACAGAAAATGAAAATCCAAGCGTCTCCAGTTCGTTCAGATTGCTTTGGAGCATGTCCAACTCCAATGGCGAAAGTGAAACGGAGCGAGGAGTAAGCAAAGGCTGCGCGACCGTCTGCAATTCTCGCTGCATGAGTCTCTCATAGATACAGCGCTCATGCGCGGCGTGCTGGTCAATGTAGAAAATTGCGTCTCCCTGCTGGACGATCCAATACGTTTGGAAGGCCGCTCCAACCACCGTATACGGCAAATCTGTTAAAACCGGTTGTTCCGTGCGCATGGGCGGCGCCGGCGGCTCCGGCACAAAACTCCGAATTTCGGCAAGGGGGGGCTGCTTCCGTTCCGGCTCGCTTCCTACAGCAGGTACAGTCATCATATGCGGCAGCGAAGGCGTCCGCATCCAACTCGGCTTTGCCTCCCGCGCCACATGCGCAGAACCACGAAGCGACGTGCGAAGCTCCGGAACCCGTACCGGCGGCGCGACGGGCCTCTGTTGCTCCATTCTGTTCGATGGTGCTGCAGACGGTTGCGGTTGCACTGCAAAGTTTGGTACCAACAAAGCGCGATGACAAGCGGCCGTCATGGATCGGATGATCCTCTGCTCATCGACAAAACGAACTTCCATCTTGGTCGGATGCACATTTACATCCACTTCTCCGCCCGCAATGCGCATTGCAATGACAGCAAACGGAAAATGGCCCGCCATCATTCTCGTATCAAATGCCCGCTGTATAGCCGCAGATAATGCATAGGAGCGAATATAACGGCCGTTCAAGAACAGCGATTGCTGCAGCCGGTTTGGGCGAGAAATGGATTCGGTTCCGATATAACCGCTAATGGAAAGATATCCATCGTCAAAGCGCACTTCCCTCAAATGCGGCAGGATATCCGCGCCGTAAATGCACAGCAGCGCATTTTTCAATTGGCCATCGCCAAATGTCTGATAAACCGTCTTGCCATTATTGCGCAAATGGAACGCTACCGATGGCATCGCCATCATCATTCTCGACACATAGTCGCTGATATAACCGGCCTCAGTTCGGACAGATTTCAAAAACTTCAAACGAGCTGGCACATTTGCAAACAGATTTCGCACTTCCAGCGTTGTTCCCTGCGCGCATACGCAGGGGCTTTCTTCCAAAATTTCACCGTTTTCTACGCGTATCAAGGTGCCCTGATCAGCATCCTTCGTGCGCGAGCGCATCACAACCTCAGAAACCGCGGCGATGGACGCGAGCGCTTCTCCCCGGAATCCCAGCGTCACAATGCGGGAAAGATCCTCCGCAGTAGCGATCTTGCTCGTTGCATGCCTCAGAAATGCCGTTTTGCAGTCAGGCCCCGCAATGCCAGTACCGTTGTCAACCACGCGAATGAGGTCCGTCCCACCATTCTCGATTTCAACGGCAATGTCGGTGGCTCCGGCGTCCAACGCATTTTCCACCAGTTCCTTTACAACGGAGGCCGGCCGTTCAACAACCTCGCCAGCCGCAATCTGGTTTGCTATTTGCGGAGGAAGAACACGAATTTGCGTCATATTACACTACACCTCCGCTAAATTACTGCAGCATCGCCCGCAGCGAGTAGAGTTGGTTGAGCGCTTCCAGCGGCGTAAGGTGGTCGATATCCAGTTGCCGAAGCAGCGCGACTACCTTCGTTTCCGTCGTGTCTGCGGCCGCTTCTGATCGCGTCCGTTCCCCCTCAGACGGCAGCACATGATCCGTTTTCGCAATATCCGCATGCTCCAAATCCGACAAAATCTGTTTCGCACGGTTCAACACTACCTGGGGAACTCCCGCCAGTCTCGCAACCTGAATGCCAAAGCTCTTATCCCCGCCGCCGCGCACAATTTTTCTGAGAAAGAGAATGTCCTCTCCAATTTCTTTTACCGATACACGGAAGTTCTTAACGCCCTGCAGCTTTCCCTCCAGCTCAGTCAGTTCATGATAGTGCGTAGCAAAGAGCGCTTTCGCCCCGCAAAGCGTTTTGTCGCAAATGTGCTCCAAAACTGCCCATGCTATGCTGAGGCCGTCAAATGTGCTCGTTCCACGACCGATTTCATCCAAAATCAAAAGGCTGTTTTCAGTCGCATTATTGAGGATGTTCGCCATCTCGCTCATCTCCACCATAAACGTGCTCTGCCCGGCCGACAAATCGTCGCTCGCACCAACCCGCGTAAAAATCCGATCCACAAGGGATATTTCTGCCTCGCTGGCCGGCACAAACGACCCAAGATGCGCCATCAGCGTAATGAGCGCCACCTGCCGCATATAGGTGCTCTTACCCGCCATGTTTGGGCCGGTTATGATGAGCAGACGGCTATCGGCATTATCCAACAGCACATCATTCGGCACAAAATCGCCCTGAAGCGTTCGCTCTACCACCGGATGGCGGCCATTGATGATACGAATTGTGCCATCGGTTCGCATGGTCGGGCAGCAGTAGTGATTGACCGCTGCAACCTCTGCAAACGACTGATATACGTCCAGTTCCGCAAGAAGCGCCGCATTGCGCTGCAAGCGGGCCGTCACCTTCAGCAAGGTTTCCCGAATTTCAAGGAAGAGTTCATACTCCAGTGCTACCAACCGTTCGCCGGCGCCGAGAATTTTCTGCTCCATCTCCTTGAGCTCCGGCGTGATGAACCGTTCCGCGTTTACCAGCGTTTGTTTGCGCTCATAGTGATAGGGCGCTTGTGACAGGTTGGATTTTGTAATCTCAATATAGTAGCCGAACACACGATTAAAGCCGACTTTCAGGTTGCGAATTCCGGTTCTTTCTCGTTCATTCCGCTCAAACTCGGATAGCCACTGCTTGCTGCCGTGCTCGATCGCCCTGAGCTCATCAACCTCTTGATGGTATCCGTCTCGAATGATGCCGCCATCCTTGACGCCCGCCGGCGGCTCCTCGCAGATTGCGTTCTGCAAAAGCGCAGCAATATCCTCCATTTCGTCCAGATCCTGCGCAATGTCACCAAGCGCGGACGAATGTTCGTCCAAGCCGAGCAGCAACGCGCGAATTGCAGGGATACGCAGCAAAGAGTTGCGCAGCGCTACGCAATCGCGCGCATTGATTGTGCCATAGACGATGCGGCTGCAAAGGCGCTCGATATCATAGATGCCACGCAATCTCTGCTGGAGGTTCTTCCGAAACGGCATATCCTGAAACACCGTTGAAACCGCCGAAAGGCGCCGGTTGATTTCCTCCAAGCGCTGCAAAGGCCGGTCGATCCAGTCGCGCAGCATGCGGCTTCCCATTGCAGTTTTTGTCTGATCCAGCAGATAGAGCAGCGTGCTCTTCTTGCTTCCTCCGTGCTGCAGCGGCTGCGTCAGCTCCAGATTCCTGCGCGTTGAAACATCCAAATTCATATAGGATGAACGATCCAAAACACGTAAGCTTTGGATATGGCTCAGCGCATTCTTCTGTGTCTCCTCCAGATATTGCATAAGTGCGCCCGCCGCACAAACCGCAGCAGGGAGCGCATCGCAGCCGAACCCCCGGAGCGACGCAACCCGAAAGTGGCGCTGCAAACGATCGCTCGCCGACGCGGGCTGAAATGCCTTATCCTTATACCGTTCCAAATAGTACTGACTCGAGATCCGTTTGGTCAAAACCTGCTGCGCAAACAGGCTTTCATCGGCAATGATCTGCGTGGGCTGCAGCCGTGCCAGTTCGTCGCATAGCTGCACCATTGCGCCGCTTCCCCGCAGCTCACAAGTAAAAAATCCGCCTGTCGACACATCCGCATAGGCAAGACCAACGGCGGACTTTTCGAAATGGATGCTGGCGATATAGTTGTTTTTCCCTTCATCCAGCATGCGCTCTTCTATCACGGTGCCCGGTGTGATGATGCGAATCACATCACGGGTAACGAGTCCCTTTGCCAGCGCCGGATCCTCCAACTGCTCGCAAATCGCGACCTTATATCCCTTATCAATCAATCTGTTGATATAGACATCGACAGAATGATAGGGCACGCCGCACATCGGCGCCCGCTCAGGCAATCCGCAATCGCGGCCGGTGAGCACCAGTTCCAGCTCCCTTGATGCCGTTTTGGCGTCATCAAAAAACATTTCATAAAAATCGCCCAAACGGAAAAACAGCAGACAATCGCTGTACTTTTCCTTCAGTTCCACATATTGCCGCATCATGGGCGTTAAGTTCTGTGCCATGTTCCCCTTCTTACAATCCGTCAGTGTGCACAGCCATTGCAATGTTCGCAGGATCCGTTGCAGGATGCTTTGGCCGAAACCTCCGATTCCGCAATTCCGATGCATGCGTTGATCTCGCGGTTCACCTCGGTCAATAGCCCGGAAAAGGCCTGCTGCGACGCCATCAGCTCTGAAAACGTTTCGTTTGCAAGGAGCTGGGCTTTGATCCGCTCCATATCCGCTGTCAACATCACAGCGCCTTCCTGACTGACATCATCCTGCTCCATCATCGAAACAATCAGATTCTCCTTCAGATGATATTCCTGCAAAAGTCTTGTTACAGCAGCATTTGCGTCCATGCGCTCCCTTGCTTCCGTTAAGCGCAAAAACTCGGGCGAATTTGCAAGGGCAACGCCGAGCTCTCTTGCCTTTTCAATCGTCGTCATTTCATATCCTCCTTCAACACACCGAACAGCGAGTTGCCTTTGATCGATTGGACACAAACGGTCACATATTGTCCGATCAGGTGCTTATCGCCCGGGAAATAAATCATTTTGAAATTGGAAAATTTTCCAAATGCAACGCTCGCGCCATCCCGCTGGCCCGCCCCCTCCACGAGCACTTCGCCCATGACATTTATATATTTCCGATTATTTTGTTCCGTCATGCGAGTCTGAAGCTCGTTCAGCTGTTGGAGCCGTTCGCTTTTGACCTCTGGCGGAATCTGTTCTTCCATCTCTGCCGCCTGCGTACCGGCGCGCGGCGAATACTGAAACGTATAGGCAGCCGCAAAGCCAATGCGTTCCACCATCGCCATTGTATCGTCAAAATCCTGCTCCGTTTCACCCGGAAAGCCGACGATAATGTCCGTCGTAATCTCGACATCGGGAACGGCTGCACGCAGCTTATCCACCAGCAGCGTATATTGGGCGCCGGTATACCGCCGGTTCATTGCTTTCAAAATGCGGTCCGACCCGGACTGCATGGGCAAATGAATATGGTGGCAAACGGTTGAAAGCGTTGCCATGGCCGCGATCAGCTTGTCCGAAAGATCCTTTGGGTGCGACGTCATAAACCGGAGGCGCTTGAGCCCCTCAATCCGGTCAAGCCGGTGCAGCAGATCCGGAAAATCAACTGCGTTCGGCAGGCCGCGGCCATAGGAGTTGACATTCTGTCCTAAAAGAGTAATCTCCGTGTAGCCGCTCGCAACCAGTTCGCGCACCTCTGTTTCAATCGCTTCCGGCATGCGGGATCGCTCTCTTCCCCGCACATAAGGAACAATGCAATAGGTGCAAAAATTGTTGCAGCCAAACATAATATTCACGAAAGCCGACTGGCCGTCCGGCCGCAGCGATGGCAGTCCTTCCACAATTCCCGAATCTTCTTCGGACGTAATGCATAGCCTGTCGCCGGCGCATACAGCATCTAGCATTTGCGGCAGTTTGTGCAGCACATGCGTTCCAAATACAAGATCGACAAACGGAAAGCGCTTAAACAGCTTGTCAGCCACATCGCGCTGCTGCATCATGCACCCGCAAACGGCAATAACAACGTTTGGCCGTTCTTCCTTGATCATGCGAGTGAACCCGACGTTGCCAAAAACACGGCGTTCCGCATGATCGCGCACGCAGCAGGTGTTGAACAGAATGAGATCCGCCTCCTGCATGGAGGCTGCGCGCGTCATACCAAGCGATTGCAGCAGACCGGCAATCGTTTCGCTGTCCCGAACGTTCATCTGACAACCGTATGTTTCTATATGATAGCTGTGCAATCTTGCCGCTATATCCCTGTTTTTATACATACTTATAAATCCCCATTTTTTCTTATCAACATTATAGACCATTTTACCCAAAACGACAAACGAAAAATTTGAAAAACATGTTGACATTTTTTCGCAGCTGTTGTATATTATTAAAGTCGCGAAAAGCGAGTGCCGCCTACTTCGGGGTGTAGCGCAGTCCGGTAGCGCACGTGCTTTGGGAGCATGGGGCCGGGGGTTCAAATCCCTTCACCCCG
>DXWI01000013.1 GCA_019416935.1 Clostridiales bacterium
TTATTTTCATGCGCCTATCATATCACATGATCCCTTGTTTGCTAATTAGTGTGAACAGTTTCTAATTTCCACTGTAACACTATACCATATAAGAAACTGCTCATTTTGATTCCCTTCTTGCTATTTTGATAAAATGCTCTTCCAGCGTGCCACAGTCAACTTTAATATCTAAGACCTGAATCCCTTTTTGTTTCAAATCACTGAGCAGGGAAATCAAAGTATTTTCAATATTATCGGTTTCAAAAGTGTTGTCACCTTGCTCCGTCCTGATATGAATAAAATACTTTCTCCCTACCTTATCAGTCAGCTCCGAAGCCGTACCGCAAAAGATTATATTTCCGTTATTCAAAATAGCAATTCGGTCACATAAAGTTTCTACTTCTGCCATATCGTGACTTGCCAAAACGATTGTTTTCCCTTGTGATTTGAGTTTGCGAATTTGCTCGTGCAGCGAAACCCTCCCCTCAACATCAAGACCGGCTGTCGGCTCATCAAGAAAAATAATATCTAGATTACCGATAAGTGCAAGGGCAAGATGCAATCGTCTTTTTTGTCCTGTGGTTATTAAAACACTATGGGCTTCAATAACCGCTCATAAAATCGTGGTTTCAAGTTCATGTTTATCGTTCTCTTTTATTTCATAGCATCGCACCAAGAGGAATACGGCAAGCGCAGGGACGGGGGTGAAAACGCTGGTCCTGTTAACTGTTTTTTTGAATACTGCGCTTTGCCCGCCTGCCTTTTTACAAAAAATTTCTCTGTCAACCGACGATGCGGACGCCGAGTATCCTTGCAAGCTCAATCGACTGCGCAGCCGAAATGACGGCGCCGCGAAGCTCGGCGCAGCTTTCCGATACCAGTATGCCGCTGATATCGCAGCCGGACAGATCGACGCCCTTGAGGATCGTTTTGAAAAAATCGACGCCGGACAGATCGGTTCCGGAAAAAGCAACCCGCAACAGTCTGATCGCAGAAAGCGCCGCTTCCCGCAGGACGCTGTCCCGTACCGTACAGCGCTCCCAGCTCCCGTCGGAAAAATTGGCATAGCGCAGCGCGCACTCCAGAATCTGCGTTTCCCGCAGGCTGCTGCCGCAAAAGTTCGCGCCGTCGCCCTTGCAGCGGGACAGCGCGCACCGCCGCCAAAACGTGTGGAAAAAGCGACAGCCGGCAAACGAGCACTGTTCAAACCGCACATCCACAAAGGACGCCTGTGAGAAATCGCAGTCTGTAAAATGGCAGCCCGAAATCACAACGTTTCGGAAATCCAGCTTGGTCAAATCGCCGCCATGCAGCGCTTCCCCGGAAAAGCTGCCGGAAATGACGGTTTCCTCTTCCTGCGCGAGCCGAAGCTGTTCGAGCAGTCCATTGCACGGCGTCATTCGCTCTCCTCCCCCTCCCGTTCCCCTATGCCGCAGCATACGCCGATGCGCAACTGCTCGCCAAGCCGCCGGTAAAATGCCATTTGAAACGAAATGCGCTCCGCCCACAGCCGCGTTGCCGTCGGCGTTTCCATCGACAATGCGGAAAGCCGCTTCAGCTTTTCTTCCATCCGCTCCACATGCGAGAGCTTCTCCTCCAGCGGACGCTCCGAAAAGCGCATGTTTTCGAGCGTCTCATAGATGCGGTACACATCGAACCGATCGAGATTGTCCGCATCGCCGACCGAAACGGCCAGCGGTGTGCGCTCGCCCGCAAAGTCGGCCATATCGTCCACATGGATGGCGATGCCGTAGCACATTTCCTCTATCAGCGGTTCGGGCAGCGCCAGCGTTTCCAAAAACGGCCGCGCGATGGCGGCCGAACGGCGGCCATGCTCACGCCAGGCCTGTTCCGTGTCCAACGGTTCCGCGTAGGATACATCGTGCAGCAGGCAGGCGATCACAAGCGCTTCCTCTGCGATTCCCTCGGCGTGGGCGATCTGTCGGCCGATGTTCGCAACGCGGATGGAGTGTTCCAGCCGGTACGCCATCCTGTCCGGATGAATTCGATCGTCCGGATTCTCCTTCAGCTTTGCTTTGAGAAACGCTTCCGTTCTTGCAATCCTGTTCATGTATCCGGCGCTCCTTCCGACAGCACATGCATGAGCGCATCGGCAGCGAGCCGCTGATCCGCCTCGCTATAGCGCACATGCCCCGATTCCGGCAGCAGCACCGCCTGCGCTTTTGGCAGAAGGTGCTGAACAAGCCGAAGCGCGGACGGCGGCACAAGCTCGTCCCTTCCGCTTTGCACAACGGTCAGCGGCACACCAAGGTGCGGCAGCGCGGCCCTTGCTTTTCGCACGACCCGCAGCAGCCGGAGGCTGTTTGGGAGCACGCGTACCGCATTCCATACGGTAAGTCCCCGCACGCCGCTCCATTCCCTGGCACAGGTCACCGCCAAATCCTCTCCATCCCGCCGGGGAGAAAGCGTCCGCACATTTTGGCGCACGGCGCGCCATGTCATCCGGATTTTGAGTGGAAAAGCCAGCGCAAGAACGGCCTGTATCCGATCCGGATTGCTCGCTGCGCTCAAAGCCCCGAGCAGGCCGCCCATCGAGTGTCCCACGAGCACAATGCGATCATAATCCGCCCGCAGCGCATCGATCCGCGTCTCGAGTTCCCGCAGCCATTGTCGATCGTCCGATGCGAAAAACGTGGCAGCATCGGCCTCGTGGCCGGGCAGCGTCACGGTGAACGCTTCATAGCCGCAGCGCGCCGCAACCGGCAGCAGCCACGCAAACTGTCTGGGGCTGCCCATAAACCCGTGGCAGAACAGGACAGCACGCTGAAGCGGAGAAACCGCTTCGGCGTGCTGCAATGCGCCGGACAGTATATCGTTTTTTTCCTTTTGATCCTGCGTCATAGCTTCTGGAGCTTCATATCGCCCGGGCGTACCCAGCCGATATGGCGGAACAGCGCGTCAAACAGCAGCGTGATCGCTGCCGGCAGCACAAAATGGAACACGACGATCAGCAGCAGGATCATCCAACCGGAATGCGTACCGCCCATAGCGTCAAACGCCTGCAGCTGGCCCACAAGGCCCGCCGTACCCATGCCCGCGCCATAGGAGGTGTTGGTCATGCCGAGCACAGCCGTTGAAATCGGGCCGAGCACGGCGGATGCGAGCGTCGGTGCGAGCCAAATCTGCGGCCGGCGCATGATGTTCGGAAATTGCAGCATCGAGGTGCCGACGCCCTGAGACAGCAGCCCCCCAAGACCGTTGTCCCGGTAGGAAGCAACCGCAAAGCCGACCATCTGGCAGCAGCAGCCGATGCACGCTGCGCCCGCGGCAATGCCGTCGATGCCGATGGACATGCAGATGGCAGCCGAGGAAATCGGCGCTGTCAGGGCGAGCCCCACGACCACGGACACCACGACGCCCATCGGTATGGGCTGCAGCTCGGTCGCGGTGTTGACGAATGCGCCGAGCGCCGTCATAAAGCGGTTCACACCGGGGCCGACAAAAATACCGATCAGCCCGCCCGCAGCGATCGCGGCAAACGGCGTCAAAACGATATCGACCGGCGTTTTTCCGGAAACCAATTCCCCGATCTCCGCACCGACCACCGCGCTGATATACGCGCCGATCGGCCCGCCGAGCGCATAGCCGATCGTGCCGGTTGCGGCAGAGGAGAACAGCACCAGGGGCTTCACCTTCATGCCCCAGGCAACGCCTACGCCGATGGCTGCACCGGTCGCGGCGCTGATGTTCGGCAGCGCGCTGATGATCGTCTCCGCCCCTGCAAGGAACGGCAGTTTGAACAGCTGGCCGATGATCGTACCGATAATGAGCGATGCGAACAGGCCGAGCGCCATGCCGCCCATGGCGTCGATAAAATACCGCTTGAACAGCCGCTTTACCACCGCAGAGAATCCATTTCTACCCATTTTCCATTCCTTTCTCCCGCCGCCGCCCGGCAGCGAATCACCAGCTTCCCAGTTTTGGGGTGCTTGCATACATACCGTTTCCACCCATCGCGTCCGCGCTTGTGCGGCGCGCAAGCGTGCGCGCGCAGCCGGCCAACGGTTCTCACTTTTGGCGGAAACGAAGCTCCACGCCGCTCTTCGCCGCCATTTGCCGAAAGATCAGCGCGGCATGTGCCGCACGATCGGCAACCGGCTTTTGCATAAGCGACTCGTCCCCGTTCAAGAGCGAAACGGCCTCCCGCAGCTCCGAAATGGGGAGCAGAGACACACCTGCGACAAAAAAACGCTTGCGTCTACCGTCGTTGTATCCATCCAGCAGCGCTTTCAAAACCACCATCCGCTCATTGAGTTCGAGCATATACGCATCGAGGTCGCTGCTCGCCCGCTCCGCATCCTTAGCCCGATTGCGGCGAATGACGAAGGAATCGCCGGTATCCCATGCCGCATATTCTGCACATGGGTACTGTGCACACTGCCAGCAATACGCAACGTGACCGTGCTCCATGGCGCAGCGCGCGATTCGGCACGACTGGTTCCCCGGCCCGCCGCCGCAGCCGGGGCAATACCCGCCGAGCTGCATTTGGCACAGCCCGCAGTTGAGGCCGCAAAGCGACAGCAGCAGGTTCTCCCGCACACCCCCCTTCATGAATGCGATTGATGCCTTTCCAAAGCGTTTCCGCTTTATTATAAGGAAAATGCTGCCGAAACACAAGCGCTTCAAGATCGGCTGCACGGAATGTTTTCGAAATTGCGGTCCATAAGGCATCGTGCCGTTGCATGAGCGGGCGACGATATGGTATGATAGATTGAAAAGTTTTGGGAGGCCAAGCAATGGCATACCGTGCACTCTATCGAAAATACCGGCCCACAAAATTCTCTGAGGTTGTCGGTCAGGACCATATTACCACCACGCTGCAAAACCAGATTGCAACGGGGCATGTTGCCCACGCCTATCTGTTCTGCGGCACGCGCGGCACCGGCAAAACCAGTACCGCGAAGATCTTTGCCCGCGCCGTCAACTGCCTCTCCCCCGAGGGCGGCGAGCCCTGCGGTCATTGCCATGCCTGCGAGGTCGCGCTGGACGCCGGCAACCCCGATATTACCGAAATCGATGCCGCAAGCAACAACGGCGTCGATGATATCCGTGCGCTCATCGAAAAAGCGCACTATGCGCCTCTGCAGCTGCAAACGCGCGTGTTCATCATCGACGAGGTGCATATGCTGTCCACCTCGGCGTTTAACGCGCTGCTCAAGACGCTCGAAGAACCGCCCGCGCACATCCTGTTCATTCTGGCTACGACGGAGCCACAAAAGCTCCCAGCGACCATCATTTCCCGCTGCCAGCGGTACGACTTTCACCGGCTTTCCATCCAGGACATCGTGCGCAATCTCAAAAGCGTGCTCCAGCGCGCCGGCGCATCCATCGATGAGGAGGGTCTGCTTCTGATTGCGCGCTCCGCCGACGGTGGTATGCGCGACGCGCTGTCCCTCGCGGACCAGTGCCTCGCCTTCTGCGGGGATCATGTTTCGGCAAAGGACGCATATGACGTACTCGGCAGCATGGAACAGAGCTTCCTGTTCGACATGGCCGGAGCGCTCCTCGCCTCCGATGCGGCCAAGTCGCTGCACATGCTCGACGGCATCGTCCGCGGCGGGCGCGACCTCACGGTGTTCTGTCAGGATCTGTCCGCACACATGCGCGCGCTGCTGCTCGCAAAGACCTGCGGCCGCTGCGAGGATCTGCTGGACTGCACGAGCGACGCCATGGACCGCTATCTCGACCAGGCGGAGGGATGTTCGCACGCGCGGTTGCTGCTGTCGCTGCAAACGCTGCTCGGCGTACAGGGAGAGATGCGCTATCTGCCCTCGCCGCGCATGGCGCTCGAAAGCGCTCTCGTGAGCATTTGCAGGCCGGAGGACAACAGTTCGCTCCTCGCTCTGGAGGCCCGTCTCGACCGGTTGGAACAGCATGGCCTTCCGGCAAGCGCCGCGCCAAGGCCCAGCGAGCCGTCCGTACAGACCGCCGCTTCCGCTGCGGCGCCCGCCGTGCCGACCGTTCCGACGCCTTCGGCGCCGGCATCCAGCGCTGTACAGGAGCCGGCGAGCCCAGCGCAGGCTGCCGAGCCGTCGCCCGCGCCAACGGGCCGGAGCGATATGCGATGGAGTGCAGAATCGCTGTGGAGCGCAGCGCTTGATGAGCTCAAAAAACAGAACATCCTCATACACGCTATGGCAACCCCGGGCGTTGCCCAAAACCTGACGGACGATATGCTGACCGTGATCTTCCCCGAAACGCGCGTCACGCAGTACAACAGCATGTGCGCCCCGGTCAATCACAACAAATTGCAGGCGATCGTTTCGGCTTTGCGCGCCGGCACCGGCATCACGTTTATCAAGGGACAGGTTGCGCCCGTCTCACCGGAAACGGAGGCGCGGGCGAGAGAAATTTTTGGCGACAAGCTCATCATTGAGTAAACGATGAAGGGCAAATAACAGATTCGATTTGGAGGTTTGAACGATGGCAAAAGGCGGATTCCCCGGAATGGGCGGCGCAAACATGCAGCAGTTGATGCGGCAGGCACAGAAGATGCAGCAGGATATGCTGCGTAAGCAGGAGGAGCTGCAATCGCGTGAGTTTACGTCCACATCGGGCGGCGGCATGGTCACCGCAACCGTAACGGGCGCGAAGGAGCTCACGAATCTCACGATTTCCCCCGACTGCGTGGATCCCGACGATGTGGAAATGCTGCAGGATCTGGTGCTGGCTGCGGTCAACGGTGCGCTGCACGAAGCGCTTGAAACGACCGAGCGCGAGATGGGCAAGCTGACCGGAGGAATGAACCTCGGTCTATGATCACCATTGAACCCATCAACAAGCTCACAACCCAGCTCTCCCGTCTGCCCGGCATCGGCCAAAAGACGGCGCAGCGCCTTGCGTATCATATTCTCGGCATTCCCGAGTCTCAGGCCACGGAACTGGCGGAGGCCATTTTGGATGCGCGCCGCAGCGTACACAACTGTCCGATCTGCGGCACCTATACGGATGTGGAGCCATGCGCCATTTGCAGCGATGCGCAACGCGACGGCAGCACGCTCTGCGTAGTCTGCGAGGCGCGCGATGTGACGGCAATGGAAAAAACCCGCGAATACCACGGCAAATACCATGTGCTCCACGGCGTGCTCTCGCCGATGGACGGCGTCGGCCCGAACGATATCCGCATCAACGAGCTGCTTACGCGCGTCAAGGACGGCAGCGTGCGCGAGGTGATCCTCGCGACCAATCCGGACGTGGAGGGTGAGGCAACCGCCTCCTATATCGCACGCCTGCTCAAGCCCATGGGGATCACCTGCACGCGCATTGCTCACGGCATTCCCATCGGCGGGAACCTGGAATATACCGACGAGGTAACGCTTGCCAAGGCGCTGGAAGGCCGCCGCAGCATGCTGTAAGGAGCTCACCATGAAGATCGTTGTCATCGACGGACAGGGCGGCAAGATGGGCAGCGCGCTCATCGAACGCATCAAATCCGCGCTGCCGGAACACACCTGCATCGCCGTGGGTACCAACAGCATCGCCACCGCCGCCATGCTGCGCGCGGGCGCGGACGCGGGCGCCACCGGCGAAAACCCGGTCATTGTGAACGTTCGTGACGCGGACGTGGTCGCGGGGCCCATCGGTATTCTCGCGGCCAACGCGCTGTATGGCGAGATCTCCCCCGCCATGGCCTGCGCCGTTGCCGAGTGTCCGGCGGTCAAGCTGCTTTTGCCCGTGAACCGCTGCAACAACATCGTGATCGGCGTTCGGGAACAGCCGCTGTCGGAATACCTGAAGGAAGCGGTGCAGCGCATCGCCGCCCTCTCGCAAGCAGAATAAACGGATGCGCGGGAATCCCCGCGCGCATTGCTTTGGACAGACTGCCATCCGTTATGCGGATGGCAGTCTGTCCATCACAGGGCTTTGTTCAGCCACGAACCGAGCGGCCATCAATCGAGCAATGCGTCGCAGGGGTCCAAATAGGGTTCCAGATGGCCGGAACGGATACATTCGTCATGCGTCATCGCATAAAATGCCAAGTCCCCCCTGTCCCACGTCGGGTCGGCGTATGCCCATGCGCCGTTCAGCCACAGCCGGTTCCACTCGTGTTCGCCGTCGGCAATGCCGTCCGAATCCAGGTCCACGCTGCCGCCGACCAGATAGCAGGGAATGCCCGCCTGTGTGAGCAACAGTTGATACAGCTCCGCATATGTTTGACAATATGCGCTTCCCGTTGTCACCGCGTCGTAAACCGTCAGACGCATGTCGAGCACATACCGTAAATTTTCGACCACCCACAAAAACAGCGCTTCGGCCCATTCCTCCGGAGACGCGCCCGCACGGCATTGTGACAAGGCTTCATTGATGCGTTCCGAAAACGCGCCGATCAAGGCAAGATGCGTCTCCCGCCCATACACATAGCGAATCGTGAGGCAGCCCGTATCGTCTACATATTCAAACGGGCCCTCCCCCTCAAAGAACTTCGCATCATACAACAGCATTTTTGGCGCATACAGCGCGTGAATCGTGCGCTCTACGCGCGCAAAATCTGTCCTGCCAGACAACTGCACGCTCGTTTCCCCCGTCTCGATGGCCGCAATCACCGCATAATAATCGCAAAGCGCATCGCCAAGGAACGCCTTCGCATGCTCCGGCAGGCGAAGCGGATCATAGACCGGCCGCTCGCGCAACACGGGTCCCGCCGTAACGTCGGTTTGAACATCGGGCGCGGGTTCCGGCGTCATGACGGTTTCCAACTCCACCACGCGCTGTGGGGCGGCTGTCGTCGGCGTCGGGGGCCGACTCTGCGCAGGAACGGCACAGCCGCACGCAGCCGGCAGCAAAACCGCGAGCAGCGCGCACAAGGGGCGCAGCTTTTGCTTTCTCATGACAGGCATACCCGATAGGCCGTCGGCAACGCGTGTACCGCCTCGTCCATCCATGTCCATCCCGCCGGCAGAACCGGCAAATCCACCTCCACCGCACAGACGTGCATCCGCCATTCGACATGGGTAAAGATATGCCGCTGCTCATACAGCCGCCACTCGCCGAGCGGCCGCGCACCCCACGCATCCAACTGCCGCGCCATCGCATCGGTGTCCAGTACGCCCGCCGCATCCGGGAGCTGCCAGAGCGAGGCCAACAGGCCCGTAGCCGGCCGTTGGTACCCGGCGATCGCATGGCCGGATCGCAGCACAAACACCGTTTTCTCCTCAATGCGCCGCGCCTTTTTCCCGCGCTTGACCGGCAGTGCGGCGGCGGTTCCCGACGCGTGCGCAAGGCAATGCTCCCGGATGGGGCAGGCCGCGCAATGCGGAAGTCCGTTTGGCGCACAGACCGTTGCGCCAAGCTCCATCAACGCCTGATTGAATGCGCCCGGCTCGTCCTTTGGCATGGAAGAAAGCAGCGTTTCGCGCACCCGCCGTTTGACAGCGGCGTCCAGAATATCGGAAGGGTCGTTCCTGAGGCGCGCCATCACGCGCAGTACATTCCCATCCACCGCGGGCACGGCAATGCCGTAGGCAATCGAGGCAATCGCTCCGGCGGTGTACTCGCCGACGCCGGGCAGCGACAGCAGTGCATCGTAATCCTCCGGCAATCGGCCGTCAAACACAGCGACGACCCGTTGGGCGGCGAGATGCAGATTTCGCGCACGGCTGTAATATCCGAGCCCCTCCCACAGTTTCAGCAAGCGCTGTTCATCGACATCCGCAAGCGCATGCACATCCGGCAGAGCGTCCAAAAAGCGCGTGTAATAGCCGCGCACGGCCTCCACGCGCGTCTGCTGCAGCATGATTTCGCTGACCCATATGCGATAGGCGTCCTTCGTTTGCCGCCACGGCAGCGCACGCGCGTTGTCGCGATACCACGCCAGCAGCCGTTCCATCCAAGTTTCCATGGAAACAGTATACCACAAACCGCAAATCCATGGTATAATGGATGCAATTTGCAGGGAAGAAGATGACGAAAACCATGGATCTGACAAGCATTCGTAGACAGGCGGCCGAGGCCGCCCGTCTACTGATACAGGCGGCCGCGCCCAAGGGCGGCGAACTCTGCGTAATCGGCTGCTCAACCAGCGAAGTCGTGGGAGAACGCATTGGTTCCGCCTCCAACGCAGACGTTGCCAAGGCCATTATGGACGGCCTGCTTCCCGTGCTGCGCGAGGCCGAGGTATATGCCGCCGTGCAGGGCTGCGAGCACATCAACCGCTCGCTCTGCGTGGAGCGCGACTGCATGGAGCGGTATCACCTCGCTGAGGTATGGGTGGAGCCGTGGCTGCATGCCGGCGGTGCGTTCTGCACCGAAGCGGCGGAGCGTTTTACCGACCATGTGATGGTCGAAGATCTGCGCGGGCAGGCCACACTCGGCATCGACATCGGCGGCACGCTCATCGGAATGCATATGCGTCCGGTCGTCGTGCCGGTTCATGCCGCCCTTCGACAGATTGGGAGCGCGGTTTTGATCCTCGCAAAGTCACGTCCGCGTTACGTTGGCGGTCCTCGCGCACACTATCCGTCGCAGGCCGCGCCCCGCTGAGGCGCAAATGCCCGAAAACTGATTGCAAAATTATGAATTTTTTGCCGAATACACACTATTTTGGGCATTTATTCATAATTATGTTTGCAATCTTCTGGCAACATGATCTATAATATACATGGTATCCGCGATTCGGGTCTGTGGTTGTAAATCGATGCCAGTCGCAGGCAAAACGATCCACGTAAGCGAACGAAATAGTCCGTGAGCATGGTGCGGCTTAGACGTTAGTCCAACCGGTGTGTTTCACATGCCGAGAGAGTCAGTAGTGGGGAGCGACATGCTTAGGAGCGAACCCTCCAGTTGGCGGGTGTGGGGTCAAAGACCAGGTCAGCCGAAAAACGGGTGCCAAAAAACCAATTTTTGAAGGGGAAAGAAAACAACATGTTCGAGGACAAGATTCTGGTTTGCAAGGATTGTGGCGCGCAGTTTACGTTCACCGCAGGTGAGCAGGAGTTCTACGCAGAGAAGGGTTTCCAGAATGAACCCGTTCGCTGCAAGGCTTGCCGTTCCAACCGCAAGACCCAGCGCACAGGCGGAGAGCGCGAAATGTACGATGCGATCTGCGCAGAGTGCGGTGCTCCCACCAAAATCCCGTTCGTTCCGCGCAACGACAGACCGATCTACTGCAGCAACTGCTTCCAGAACCACAAGCGCTAACACCTGTCTCTTGTCTTGGCCGGTCGTTTCGGCGGGCAATTCATGGAGAAACCCATCCTGATCACAGCATACCGGCAGTCAATCGACTGCCGGTATTTTGATATTTGCTTCTATATTCACTTTCTCATCTGCCGAACGGAAGCATGCGTTTTGCTTTGACGCAATCTGCCGCACGATCTCCTGTCGCGGAATGCTGCGCTGTCATTTTGCGAATCGCAGCCTGCACTCCACCGCGAAAAGATTGAAAGGTACCGTGCGTGTCGGCATGGTTCACAACTTCCGGACTGCGCATCGACGCGCTCGGCGCAATCGCTTCGAGCCCTCCCCTTTGCTTCCGGTCTGCGCTGCCATCAATGCTCGGCACGCTTTGCGTCCTCGCTGGTCTGGTGCACGGTGCCGTGCGGATGATGCGGCGGCGCATACACGGAGGATAGCTTCAGCGGGCCGTCGCCGGTGTTGACAATGTTGTGCCAAGTGTTGCAGGGGACGAACAGGGCATCGCCGGCGAACAGGCACCAGTGCGTCTCCAGCCGGGCGCGGCAGCAACCCAGCTCGACCATGCACTGCCCCTCCTCCACGCGAATGTATTGATCGGTCTCCGGATGCACCTCAAGACCGATTTCACCGCACGGCGGAATACACATGAGTGTCATCTGCAAATGGCAGCCGGTCCACAGCGCTGTACGAAACGCTGCGTTCTGCCTTGCGGTTCTGCAAATCGGGACGGCGAACGGTACCGGTCCACGGTCAAATGTCAGACTGCGATGGGGAAAGCTACGCTTCCCTGATAGATTTTTGCGCATACCATTCTTCCTTTCAGCAGCGGTTATTTCATGCTGCATACTATGCTGCATTCGGCCCGCCGCGTTCTATTTCCATGGCGGTACGAGCATTTTGTTATGCGCTATCGCTTGAATTTGTTGTCTTTGACCGAAAGTTAAAAAGAAGCGCCCTTAAGAGCGCTCCGAATTCTGTATCCCGTTCTATTGCTCAGTGAGCGGCCGTCCCTTCATGAAATACTTCCGAAAGAAACGCCGCAACCGCGGTTACGCCACACTCGATGAGCTCCCTGCCCTTTTCGGCGGAGGCCGCTGTGGTGTCGCCCCACGCGCCGCCTTGGCAATAGGCGCGGAAATTGCTGTACGTCCGAAACGGCGTTCCGTTCCAGCGACTGACCGCCTCCAGCCCCGGCAGGGGCTTTTCGCATGCCGCCCGTTCCATGCGCATCTGTTCGCCGCACAGCGCCAACGCAACGCTCGTAATCAGCTCGGCGCCATGGCCGCGTCCGTTCTGCTGGTCTGCGAGCAGCTCGCCGCCGCGCATGCCCACGGCCGCCCACCAGTCCGCCGTTGCAGCGGCATATCCCTGCGCCGTCAACCGGCGGCACACGGCTGAAGCAGCAAAGCCATTGAGCGAATGGACGTTCAGGAACAGCACCGCGCGCGCACCGCAGGTTTGCAGCAGCGAGGATGCCACGGCATATATATAGGCCTCCAGTGCATCGACCGGCACGTGCACCGTACCGTCCATGCCGCAAAACTCAGCGGTATCCCCATAGGGGATCGCCGGCGCAACGAGACAGCCCGTGCGCCGCGCAATCAAGGGGGCAACAGCCTGCGCCACCGTCAAATCCAGCCCCACCGGCCCGTGCGCGCCCAGAATCTCGATCGACGCCAACGGCAGGATGATTGCGGGCGCTTTGGCCGCTCGCGCTCTGATATCCGCAGCGGTCAGTTTTTGCAGCATGCATTCCTGTTCCATTCGTCCGCTCCCTTCAATCGCGCGGCTTGATCGCGACCGGCTTGCCCGTCATCGCCGATTGTGTCACGGCCAGCGCAACATCCATCGAACGGCAGGCGTCCGGAATATCGCTGCGAACCGGCGTACCCAACCGGATGGCGTCGATGAATTCGTTCCACTCCTCATGGAACGGATGGTGATCGACCGAACCGGAGTTGGGCTCGATCATGGGCAATTCGACCCAATCGTTCTGCTGCGGGAACAACGATTTGGAATAAAGCTTGCCGTTGCGGATCGCGCCGCCGGTACCAAGCAGATCGATATTGAACTGGTAGGGGAACGCCAGTCCATCCAGCGAGGCCGACATGCGGCCCACGCTGCCGTTGCAGAAGCGCACCGATGCGGAGATCGTCGTATCAAAGTCAAAATCGGGCCGGCCCGGACTTGCAAACGCACACACCTCCGCCACCTCGCCGTTGAGATAGCGCGCAGCGTCCGCCGCGTGGCAGCCGCCGGTGATCATCGCGCCGCCCGCAAATTCGCGCTTACGAATCCAGGGATAGCTTGAGAAAGTGGGCTTGATGCCGTGCCAGTAATCCGTACCGGCGTAATACACGTCCCCGATCGCGCCGGATTTCACCAGTTGTTTGAGGTTTGCCACGAGCGGCACCCAGCGAATCAGGAAACTGACCACCGTTTTTTTATCGGTTTTCACCGCAGCATGATACAGCGCGTCCGTTTCCTCGGGCGTAATGCCGACCGGCTTTTCCAAAACAAGGTGTTTGCCGGCATTCAGCGCGAGAAGGCTCTCTTTCGCGTGCAGATAGTTGGGCATGCACTCGACCACGATCTCGACCGCCTCGTTATCCAACATGTCTTCATAACGGTCGTATGCCTTCGCGCCGGGCGCGACCCGCTCGATCAGCGCCTGCGCCTTCTCGACAGAGCGACCGCAGACCGCCGCCACATAGACATACGGATTATCCCGGATTGCCTCCGCGTGCTGCACGGCGACCTGACCGGTCCCGCGGATGCCAACACCTAGCAACCCCTCTCGAAACTGTGCCATATTATTTCACCTCAAGCATGTTGTAGATATCGAGGGAATATCTGCTGAACTCCGGCAGCAGCTTCTGTTCCAGCGTTCTTGGGCGCGGCAGATCGATCTCAACCGCGCCGACCATGCGGGACGGGCGCGCAGAGAGCACCACAACGCGGTCGGACAGGAACACGGCCTCGTTGATCTCATGCGTGACAAACAGAACCGTTTTCTTCGCCTCGGCCCAGATGCGCAGCAGCTCAAAATTCATCTTCTCGCGCGTGATCGCATCCAAAGCGCCGAAGGGTTCGTCCATCAGGATGAGCTTCGGATCGTGGATCAATGCGCGCGCAATCGAAACGCGCTGCTGCATGCCGCCCGACAGCTCATTGGGATAGCAGCGCTCGAAACCCTTCAGGCCGACGAGCTCCAACAATTCCATGGCGCGGGAGACATACTTCTTCCGGTCTAGCTTCAAAATTTCAATGGGCAGCAGGACATTATCGATCACCCTGCGCCAATCGAGCAGCAACGCCTTCTGGAAGACGAAGCCGACCTCCTTCTGCGGATCGAATTCTTCTTTATCAACGATCAACTCGCCGGAGGTCTGTGGCATGAGACCCGCGATGATGCGCATCAGCGTGGTCTTGCCGCAGCCGGACGGGCCGACAATGCTTACAAATTCCTGAACTCCTACGTCGAAGGACACGCTGCCAAGCGCCTCGAGCTCGCCCTCGCGGGTGGTATAGACCTTTTTCAGGTTACGGATCGACAACAGCGTCTTTTTCTCTTCCATGATGACCGCTCTTTCTATCAGCTTCTGTTTCGTGGATGCTGCGCCGCCGCAGTACGGCGGCGCAGCGCTTCCGGTTGGATTTAGGGAATGTTATTCCATCTCAAAGTTGGTGTACGGGGTTTCCGGCAGGAAGCTCGCATCGTAGATTTCTTCCACACCGAAGCTCAGCTCGGTCTGGTAGTTGTTGACCAGATCGTAGGTCTGCTGCATCTTGGCCGGATCAATGTAGCCAATGCCGTTGTCCTTGTAGTTCTGCGTCTTGAGGAACTTGTACTCAATCTGCAAGGATTTGAGCAGGTCGTCCTTGTTGATGGAGTGATACTTGGACAGAATCTCAATGGCTTCTTCGGAGTTGTTCAGCGTATACTCCCATGCGCGGTACGTTACATCGAGGAACGTCTTGAGCATTTCGGGATCGTTGGCGATGGTTTCATCGCTGGCGATATAGGAATGCGCATAGCACTGGAAGCCATAGTCCGCCCACAGGAAGTTGCTGAAGCCGCCATCCGGAATGGCGCTCTCAAAGTTCGGATATCCGGTGAGCAGTTCGAACACGACGTCCGCATTGTGCGAAGCCAGCGCGGAAACCTTGGCCGTGGACTCGATGTTGACAAATTCAACACTGTTCGGATCGACGCCGATCATGGCGGCGAATGCCGGCCACATGACCTTATGGCCATCGGTCTCGGGAACGGCGACCGTCTTGCCGACGATGTCCGCCGGGGAAGTCATGCCGCTGTCATCCCAGAAGTACATGGAGTTGGGATGGTTATCAAAGATGATGCCGATGATCTTCGCCTTGGCGTCCTGCGCACGATACTGGAACACGACGGGCGCATCCGCAATGGCGATGTCGGCCGTACCGGCGTCGATGGCCGTCACGGAATAGCCGGAGCCCTGACCGATGATGATGTTGACGTCAAGACCGGCTTCCTTGTACCAGCCCTTATCCAGCGCCACGTAGTACGGGCTGTGGTCGGCGGCGATGGTCCAGTTCAGCAGGAAGTCCACCTTCTTGAGTTCTTCGGGTGCATCCGTGGGATCGGCGGGCTCGGTTGCAGGCGCGTTGGTGGCCTCGGGTGCATCGGTCGGGTCTGCGGGCGCATTTGTCTGTGCGCAGGCCACCAGACTGACGGCCATCGCCAGAACCAGCAGCAGTGACAACAGTTTCTTCATGATCGTTCCTCCTTCATAGTTCTTTGGTTTTGTTTTGTTCTCTCCTGCCGATGCTTGCCGCAGCATCCGCCGCAGCACCGGCGAAGATATTTGGAAATCGTGAACGCATCGTTGATTATGCGTCCACGCGCTCCTTCACAAAGTTCCACGGCATCAGCAGGCGCTCAGACAGCGAAACCAACAGATACATGCCCCAGCCGAGCATGCTCATCATGATCAGCGATGCGAACATCGGCGGCGTGTCCATGGTGAGCTGCGCATTGACGATCACATAGCCAAGGCCCTTATCCGAGGCGATCAATTCGCCCACGATCACGCCCATGATACACAGCGAGCTGCTGATCTTAAGACCGGAGAAGATATAGGGCAGCGCGCCGGGCAGTTGGATTTTGAACAGGATCTGCCAGCGGTTTGCGCCCAGATAACGCACCAGATCGATCAGCTGCCGGTCCTGCGCGTTGAGGCCGGTCACGGTGTTGATGACCATCGGGAAAAAGCTGATCAGGAACGCAATGAGCACGTTGGTCTTGAGTCCGTAACCGATCCAGATCAAAAGAATCGGCGCGATGGCAATCATCGGCAGGGAACTGATGAAAATGAATGCTGGCATCAGGATGTTCTGCACCGCCTTCGACCAGACGATCAGGATGGCCAGCGCAATGCCGCCGGCGGCGACGACCGCAAAGCTGATGGCATACTCCTTGAGCGTGACCAGAATGTTGAGCGCCCAATGATAGTTGGCGTCCGGCTGCGGTACGAACAGGTGGTAGAATGCGCTCGACGGCGTGCAGAGGAACGCCTCCTGCACTTGGAACACGCGCACAAGCACCTCCCAGATGACGAGGAACAGCACGATGGAAATGATGTTCTGCAATCCCTTCATGGGCTTTGCGCCATGCTTGGGCAGCATGCTGCCCTTCTGAACCTTACTCTTCATGGACTATTCCTCCAGTTCCGTTCTGTTCGCCCACGGCATGCACAGATGCTCTGCAACCGAGATCATGCGGAAGAACAGCAAGCCGATGGCCGCCAGCAAAAGCAGGCAGGCAAACATGGTCGCCATGTCGATGTTGGCCTGTGCGGAACGCAGCAGACGGCCCAGTCCGCTCTTGGATGCAATGAACTCGCCGACAATCGAGCCGGTGACGCACATGGTCGCGCTCGTTTTGATGCCCGCGAACAGATGCGGCAGCGCATTGGGGATACGGATCTTTACGAAAATCTGCGCCTTGGTCGCGCCGAGATACCCCACCAGATCCAACAGGTTGTCGTCGATCTCGATGAGCCCCGTCACCGTATTGATGACGACAGGGAAGAACGCAACCAACACCGCAACGAAGATATTCGTTTTAAGGCCATAGCCGAACCAGAGCAGGAACAGCGGCGCAAGCGCGATCTTCGGGATGGAGTTAAGCAGTACGATCACCGGCATGATGAGCTTGTTGAGCGGCTTGGACCATGCGATCAGGAGCGCCAGCAGCACGCCGGCCACCAGCGTGACCAGAAAGCTGAGCAGAATTTCGCTCGCGGTCGTGCCGATGTTGAGCCACCAGTTGTTCTTCGCGGCCATAGCCGGATCGAACAAACTTTTGAACACCAGCAGCGGCGAGGGCAGCACATATTTCTTGATGTGAAAGATTTCAATGGCTCCCTGCCAGATGCCGAGCACAGCCAGTACGCCGACAATCTTCCAGAGAACGGACTTTGCGCGCCGGAACGTCTTGGACTTTTTCATGCTTTCTCCCCCTCCGCTTCCGCAGCCTGTCGGATCTCTTCAAGCCGGTACCCAAACCCGGTGCAGCCGAGCGATTCCAGCGAAACGCAGCCGTGATTGCGCTTGTACAGACCGGGATGAATGCGTGCCTCGTCGCGCGAGGCGTCCGGACAGAACTGCATGGAATTGACCTCCACGCCCATGATCGTGCCGGCGTTGGCAGCGAGCAGAACGTGCGGTATGATCGCCAGACGCGGATTCGTCAAATCCTGCACCATGATGGCCATGCCGTGCTGCCGCGCCCAACAGAGCGAGAGCATCGCGCCGGTCAGCGTTTTGCAGGTCTTGAGCGCGACGCCGTTCCAGCCCAGCGCATAGCCCTGCGCCACGAAGCGCCAGTCGTGCGCGCTCTCGTCCATGAGCAGGAGCTTGCGCCCGCTGACCGCGTGCACATCGATGCGATGCTTCTCGAGATCATAGGGAAAGGGCTGCTCGACATACAGGATGCGGTCGAAGATCGCTGGCTCCTCCGCCTTGAGACGGTCAAGCATATCGCATACATACTCCGGTTCTTCCACGGTGCAGTTGAAATCCGTGGTCAGGTTTTCGATATTCTTTTTCAATGCGATACGACCAACGCGGACAATCCGCTCGTAATCCCAGGCTGCATCGTTTCCGGTCAGCTTGATCTTGAGGTTTTTCAACCCATCGCGATCGATCCAGTCCTCCAAAAGGACGGGGTACGCATCCCTCGGTTCCTTGCCGGTCAGGTCGTCCACGGTCAACGGATCCTTGCCGCCGACGAGATGGCACGCGGCGATCGAGGTCGGCGCCTTGCCACGCGGCACGAGATACGCCTCCGGATACCGGCCCTGAAACGCGGAACGGTATTCCTCCGTATAATAAGCAGACAAATCCCGATTCATGTACCTGGCGTTGAAGCAGTCGAACACGGGAATTTGGTGGAGCTTTCCATACGCGTCATAGAGCGCCAGATCGAACGCCGAGCAGCACACCAGCGCCGCCAGATACGGCATCTGCTCCGCCTCGGGTCGATTTGCGTTCTCTTTGGTCAGGCATTCGCCAAGCCGCGCCTCGAGAAAATGCGCGCCGATCTCCATCGGATGGCCGACGGTGGTTTCCTGCCGCCATGCCGCGCCCAGCGTCGTGCAAAAGGCGCGCATCCGCTGCACGCGCGTTTTCTGGGACAGCTCGCTCGGCCAGCTCCATGCGGCGGCCAGCGGCGTTTCGCCGTGTCCGCAGGCGGTGCGCCCATCCTCGCCCTGCAGGGTCACGCGCACAAGCACGGTTTCCCCGCCGGTTGACACTTCATGTCCGAATTTGAGCGGCACACGGTTGTCGTACCGAAAAAACGCGGTCGTTACATCCACAATAGCAGCATTCATTCCATTCATGGGCTTACTCCGGTTCTATAATTCTCTGGTGGGGTGTTGAGAAATTTCAGTCGGTATGGATTCCATCCGATCGGTCGTCTACACCATTTTCGTTTACTGTGTATGGTTATGGTAACACGATGCGTTTAATTTGTCAACCACGTGGACAAAATATTCCTGATACAACAAATAATATGGCAATGAACTGAAAGTTTGCGGCCAAACCGTCTTTTTTCGGTTGTGTGGCTGCAAAAACTTCGATATAATGACAGGTATGGAAATGTTGTCAAAACAAATCGAACAGCGAAACCAGAACAATGTTTTACAATGCATCGAGCAGGCCGGGGAAATCTCCCGCGCGGGCGTTGCCAAGCAGTTGGGACTCAGCCGCACCACGGTATCAAGCGCTGTTGCACGGCTGCTGGAGGCCGGGCTGGTATGTGAAGCCGATCAGGCGGATCCTTCTCAGAGCCGCGGCCGGCCCGGTATCCCGCTGTCGCTGACCACGGACATCTGGTACGCCGCCGGCGCGGCGTTGATCGACAATGAGATGCTGTTTGTCCTGACCGATTTGCGCGGCCGCATTGTAGACCGGTTGGCCGTTCCCGTAACGGACGGAACGTCGGACTCGTTCCTTCGCGCGCTTTCGGATGGATTTGAGACGATCGTTGCCCGCTGTCCCGGCAAGCTGCTGCCCATGCTCGGCGTCGGCTCGCCCGGTATGATCAACCACGGCCGGATCTTCTGGGCGTCGGATATGGGTTGGGAAAACATTCCCATCTCCGATCATCTCATGGGCGCGCTGGGGCTTCCCTCCACCGTGGTCAACCGCCACTGGGCAAGCTGCCTGAGTGAATACCACTTTGGCGTCGGCAAGGGCATCCAAAGCCTCATCTATGTGGGTATCAGCACCGGTATTGCGGCCTCCATCATCCTTGACGGCAAGCTGTTCACCGGCGCATACCACAACGCGGGCGAAATCGGCCATACGGTTGTGAACCGAAACGGCCCGCGATGCAGCTGCGGCCGGCGCGGGTGCCTGCACGCCATCGCTTCCGAGCTGGCGCTGCGCAAGCATGTCAGCGAATACTATATCGCCCACCCCGGCCCGGCCGCCGTGCCGGATCCGCTGTGGGCGACCGTTCAGACGGGCGACCAGCCAGATATACATTCCATCTGCCGCGCCGCGGCAGCGGGGCATCCGGTGGCGCTCTCCGAGCTGCAAACCGCAGCGCTGTATCTGGGTCTATCGATCAGTAATTTGACCAGCATGTTCAACCCGCAGTGCGTCATCGTCGGCGGTTCGCTGATCGATCACGGCGGAAAGCTGCTGACCGATCTGATCATCGACAGCGTGCGCGCGCACGGCAGCGCCGACACGCTCGACGCCGTTGAAATACGCCCCTGGTCGCTCGGCCGCTATTCCGGCGCGCTCGGCGCGGCGCGGTTGGTGCTCGATCAAAAGCGCACGTTAGCGACGTCCCGCATGCCGTCGGAGGATGCGCGGACCCCAGCCTAGGCGCGGCTGTATCCCTGAAGGTGCAGCGGCGGTCCGCGCGTCGGGTTTTGTTCCGGCCGTTTTGGACGGCATGCCCGTCCGTATACTGCAATCAAAATAAACACGCCCGTTTTTCCAAGCAAGAGGGGCGTGTTTTTGTTTGTTTCTGTATTGGTTTTATAAAACGGCCTATTTGGAGGCGCTGCGGCAGATGCACTCCGGCTTTTATGCCGGTCGTCAGGGGTGATATCGGGAAGCGGTGCCCCTCCCCGCTCCTTACATTTGATCCAGATACGCCGCGCCGATGGTACCCGCCGTGTTGCCGAGCGCCGCCCTTTCAATGGGCGGTACGCCGATGACGCTACTGGCAAACACATATCGCGGCGCTTTTTCCCGGATGGGGTCGAGCAAAAAATCGCCGGCGCCGGACAATCCGCCGCCAATGAGCACCATTTGCGGACGAAAGATGCTCACAAATCCCCCAATGCCGTTGGCAACATAGTCGGTATACCGGTCGACAACGCGAAGCGCCGTTTCATCGCCCGTTTTTGCGCAGTCGATCACAAGCTTGCCCGTAACCGCGCCCTCTTCGGCCGCTGCCGCATGCAGCGCGGATTCCGGGTGCGCGGCCATTGCATCCCTGGCCTGACGGATCAGCGCAGTCACGGAAGCGTAGGATTCGAGGCAGCCGTTGATGCCGCAGGTACAGGGATAGCCCCCCGCAGTCAACGGCGTATGGCCAAGCTCCGCGCCCATGCCATCGGCGCCGCAGAACAGCTTTCCGTCAAGGATGACGCCGCCGCCCACGCCCGTGCCAAGCGTCAGCATGATGACATTGCGGCAGCCCTTCGCCGCGCCGGCAATCGCCTCGCCCGCAATGGCGCAATTGGCGTCATTGCCGATATAAACGGGTGCCGGCAGACGCTTCTCCAGTTCTTCGCGCAGCGGCACGTCACGCCAGTTGGTGTTGCCGGAAAACACCAGCCGCCCCGTGCTCGGGCTGATGCGGCCCGGCGTGCCGATCCCGACGCAGGGAAAATCCCGCACGCTGAGGCCGGCCTGTTCCGCAACCGTCTCTGCCGCTGCTGCAATGTCTGCCACCACGCGTAAAAACCCGTCCTCCGTCGGTCTGGAGTGTTGGCAAACGATGCGATGGTTTTCATCCACGACGCCCGCCTTGATGGTGGTTCCGCCCAAATCGATACCAATCCGATACTGCATATCAATCTCCCCCCGCTTTCCGGTTCTTCTATCATGCCCATGCGCTCGGCCTCCCAGCCGCAGAGCGCCCGATGCGCATATCGTTCTCCGAATCGAATGCCTGTTTTGCCTATCATTCCGGTTCCATGTTTGTTTCTCAGCTGTTCCGGCAGCAGCGCCTTTGTCTTTGCAGGTGAGCCGGCCGGACAATCCGTTTGAAAGCGAGCGCTTTCGTTTTTCTCTCATATGGCGCGGCCGCAAGCGCCTCGCACACCAATACGCCAAAGCACCTATTATTTTACAATAATATACGGTATGCCGCAACCCGCTTGCCGCAGCATACCGTTCGTTTTAGTTATATGGTCCGGCCTCAGTCCCAGTCGATCAGACCGGACTCCTCGAGATATTCCTCGCTGTAATCGAGGAAATCCTCGGCAAAACGCATGGCGTACATCTTATGCTCCGGAAACGCTTCCATCAATGCGGCCTGCACCCGTTCAAACGCCTCGTCGTCATCGTATACGCCGCCGTCGAGCACGCCGCTCTTCTCCATATAGTCCTGCTCCGCCTGCTGTGCTCTCGCAACCATTGCGTCGAGATCCACGCCGTCGAGCACCAGAAAATCGCCCTGCTCGCGGAATTTGGCCAGGATATAGGCGCGCGCCGCCGCCGCATCGAATACCGCTTCGTTCTGTTCCATCGTTATCTCCTTATTTCAAAAGTTCGCACAGTTCATCCACGCCGCGCTCAAACACCTCGAGCGCCGAGACAATGCTGTTCTTATCGGTCAGATCCACGCCCGCGTTCTGCAACAGGCGGATCGGATAATCGCTGCCGCCGCTCGAGAGAAACTCGAGATACCGCGGCGTTCCGTTGTTCTCCAGAATGTCCCTCGCAAGAGCCGTGGCCGTGCAGATGCCGGTGGCATACTGGTACACATAGAACGCATTATAAAAATGCGGAATGCGCATCCACTCGCTGGCAATATCCTCGTCCACAACCACGCCGTCGTAGTACAGCTCGTTGAGCTTGCGGTAGACGTCGTTCAGGCTCTCGACCGTCAGCGGCTCTCCGTTCTCCGCCATGCGGTGTGCCTTGAGTTCAAACTCGGCAAACATCGTCTGGCGGAAGCAGGTCGTGCGATAGCTCTCGAGCTGTTGATTGAGCAGGTAGGCACGCTTGACCCGGTCGGTCTCCTTGCCGAGCAGGTACTGCATCATGAGCGTTTCATTGACGGTGGAAGCGACCTCCGCGACCATGATCTTGTAATCGGCGGTCTCGTACGGCTGCTTCTCGTTGGAATGGTACGAGTGCATGGCATGGCCGAGCTCGTGTGCCAGCGTGAACGCATGGTCTACATTGTCCTGATGGTTGAGCAGCACGAACGGATGTACGCCATAAACGCCCCATGAGAATGCGCCGGAGGTCTTGCCGGCATTCTCGTACACATCGATCCAATGGTTGTTGTACGCCTCATCGAGCAGCTCCCCATAGCGCTCTCCCAGCGGCTTGAGCGCCGTCTTCACGAGCGTCTTGGCCTCCTCGTAGTCCATCGGCATGGCGCAGTCCGGCACGATGGGCGTATACAGATCGTACATTTCAAGCTGATCGAGCCCGAGCATGCGCTTACGCAGCTCCAGATATTTTTGCAGTGCGGGCAGCTTTTCATGCACTGCCTCGATGAGCTGCTCGTACACCGCGACCGGCACGTTGTTACCGTCCAGTGCAGCCTCGAGCGAGCCGGCATATCCACGCGCACGGGCACGGAACACATCCGCCTTGACGGACGCGGCATACGTTGCCGCGATGGTGTTACGGACGCTGCGATACGCCTTGTACAATCCGCGGAAAGCATCGCAGCGCACGCGGCGGTCGGCGCTTTCCAGCAGCAGGCCGTAGGTGCTGTGTGTCAGCTTGATCTCCTTGCCGTTTTCATCCACTACCGTTCCAAAATCCAGGTCCACATCGGACAGCATGGTGAACGCATTGTCCGCGCCGCCGAGCGGGTCCTCCGCCATGGCCAGAATGCGCTCCTCCGCGGCGCTGAGCGTGTGTGCGCGCTGCCGGTCGAGATCCTGCAGGAAGAATCGGAAGGACTTGAAGCGCGGCTCCTCTGCCCAGCCAAGCAGCGTTTCCGGGTCAATCGACAGGATTTCCGGCTGGACGAACGATGAGGCCGCCTGCGCGGCGATGATGGTCTGCATGGCCCGGTCGGTCATGCCCTGATATGTGGAATTGCCGTTGTCGGTGTCCTTGTGCAGGTGCGCATAGGTATAGATGAGCAGCAGCTGCCGGTCGGCGTTGCTCTGCAGCTTCAGCAGTTCGAGCAGCGTGTCCGCGCTCTCGCCGAGCCGCCCGCGATAGCTCTCAATTCTCTCAATGTTCCTCTGTGCCTCAAGGAGCGCCTGCTCCCAAGCGGCGTCGCTCTCAAAGATATCCGTCAACCGCCACTGGAGCTGCGGATCCATTTCCTGACGGGTTTTTGACATGGTTTTCCTCCTTGAAAATTTTGGTTTATTTTTTTTAATGATAGCACGTTTCTTTCGCCGTGTCACCCCGTGATGCGGGTATTTGCCTGCATTTCGACAAACCATTTTGGATCTTCATAGTAGAGATACCGTTCCCTGCCGCCGATCAGGCAGCGATAGCGCAGACCGGTTCCGCCTGCTTTGAGACTCGCCGCACGGCGCACATCCGTCACGCGGTCGACCGGAAAGCGCCGGCCGTCCTCCCAGATGATACACAGCGGTCTGAGCCCGCCGCCCTCATCGAACCGGGCTTCCACCGCAACATACTGTTTCATGTTTCCTCCTCCGCAATCGTTCGCCGCCAGCCAGCCGGGTGGATCGTGTTCTCCTCGCGCGGATTCAGCCCGCCGATATCCGTATCGGTCAGGAAGATCGCCCGACCGATGCTGTGATACCCAAAGCGCCGCCGGATGTCGTCCACCGCCGCCTCGGCGCGGGCCGCGCGGTCGCGCGCCGCCTCATCCTCAAACAGGGAGAGCTGTGACGGCGCATGCGGGCCAAGCAGCTCCGATGTGCCGACAGACAGGCTCCTCACCGGCGTCTGCCAATGATAGTTTGCCCGAAACAGCGCCATAGCAAGCGCGGCAAGCTCCATCGTCAAATTGCTCGGTTTTTCGAGCTTTGCCTGCCGCGTAAAGGAGAACAGTCCGGCGTCGCGCACGGACAGATGCACCGTGCGCGCCCGCTGCCCATTGGCGCGCAGCCGCGCCGCGACCGATTCGCACAGCATGGTGATCGTCAGATATACATCCTGCTCACAGGTCAAATCGCGCGGCGTTGTGACGCCGTTTCCGATCGACTTTGCCTCCCGCTCCGCATCCATTCGCTCCACCGGCACGCTGTCCCGACCGTTTGCAAAGTCATGCAGCATCAGCCCGACCTTGCCAAAGTGCGACTTGAGCACCGCCGCGGGCATTCCGGCCAGTTCCCCAATCGTATCCACGCCCATGCGGCGAAGCTTTTCGGTTGTGGCTCTGCCGATATACAGCAAATCGGAGACCGGCAGCGGCCAGACCTTTTCGCGATAATTCTGCGGCGTGATCAGCGTAACAGCGTCGGGCTTTTTCATGTCTGATCCCAGCTTTGCAAACACCTTGTTGGGCGCAACGCCGATCGAAGCGGTAATGCCCAATTCGGTTTTAACGCGCAGACGAATTTCATCGGCAATGCGGCGGGCATCGGCAAAATTGTTCGTGATCGCCGTCACATCAATCCAGTTCTCATCGAGGCCGAACGCCTCGACCCGGTCGGAATATTCGGCGTAAATCTCTCTGCCGAGGCGGGAAAAGCGCTGGTAGGCCGGAAAATCCGGCTGGACGGTGACGAGCGCCGGGCACTTTTGGCGTGCCTGCCAGATGGCCTCCCCCGTTTTGACGCCGAAGCGCTTGGCCGTCTCGTTCTTGGCAAGAATGATCCCGTGGCGCGCTGCCGGATCGCCCGCGACCGCCACCGGTCTGCCGCGCAGCGCCGGGTCGAGCAGACATGCGACGGAGGCATAAAACCCATTGAAATCCGCGTGCAGAATCCTTCGTTCCATCCCCATGCTCCTTTGTTCTCATACGAACATTTGTTCGTATGCCTTTATTATAGCCCATTCACCAAGAAAGTCAATGGGTAATTTTTTACAGTTTTGAAAAGGCGTTGCATGAGGAATTGCTTTTTCCCATACGGTATGCTATGTTTGACCCATGAAGAGATTTGTTTTGTTGTTTCTGTGCGTCGCCTGCCTGTTGTGCGGCTGCCGCCACGGCGGCGGCACATTGAACGTGCACGTGTTTTCCATCGGACAGGCGGACAGCATCCTGCTGACAGACGGCGGCGCGTCGGTGCTCATCGACACCGGAGAAAAGGATGATGGCGGACAGATTGCGGATTCGCTGTCCGCGCTCGGTATCGACCGGATCGACCTGCTGATATTGACCCACTTCGATAAGGATCATATCGGCGGCGCGCCGGAGCTGCTCTCGCGCGTGGCGGTCGATCGCGTGCTGACGCCCGCCTATACGCCGGACAGCAAGCGCTATAAAAAGCTTCTCGAAGCGCTGGATCAGGCCGGACTCACCGCGCAGCAGCTGGCCGCGGATACGTCGCTGTCGGTCGGCGGCATGGCGCTCGATATCTGGACACCCAAAGCGGCCTATGCGGCAAGCGACGCTGCGGAACAGGCGGACACGGACAACGATCAGTCGCTCGTCGTGCGGCTGGCCTTCGGCGATACCCGCCTGCTGCTCCTTGGCGACGCAGAGGATGCGCGCACCGAAGAACTGCTCGGCGGCGGCTATGACCTTGCCTGCGACATTCTCAAAATACCGCATCACGGCCGGTACCATGCGACCAGCGGCGCGCTGCTCGACGCGGCCGCTCCCGCCTATGCGCTCATCACCGACTCCACGAAAAACCCGGCTGAAACCGACCTGATCGCGCTGCTCGACGCACGCGGTATTCAAACGATGCGCACCATGGACGGCGATCTGGTCCTTACCATACAGGGCGGCCGGATCACCGCCGCGATCGATCGCTGAGTGCGGCAGCGGCGGACGCCCGCTGCCCCCGGCGAAAAATCGGGTTTTCCTTGCAAACGGCAGTATCCACAATCAAGATGCACGGTCGTCTTTTCAAATGATTGCCGGACAGCAGCGCCGTATGGATGTGCAGTGCATACCCGCAGCAAAAGGAGTTTGGATATGAAAAAATGTTTTGCCTCCCTGCTCTGCCTGATTTTGAGTCTGCCCCTGTTGGGATGTGCCGATTTGCCTCCGATTGAAGCGACGCCGACGCCCGCGAATGCGGAACCGTCTCCCGCTGCAAGGGATTCTCTGATCACGGTGCATTCCGGGGGGGACAGCATCGAGCCGTATATGCACTTTTCCTACTCAAGCACATGGATGGGCGACGGGTTTTTAGCGGCTGACGGTACGCCGCTTCAGTGGGAGCTTTCCGAATTGGCCGGGGCGGAAGCACTCCCCGCACTGACTTATGCGGAAGACTTCTCCGTGACATATGCGGAGAACGTGCGCTTTTCACAAATTCTGCTGTTCAGCGATGAAACGACGCAGCTGGATACCCTGTATGATGTGAATGACTTATCCACGCTGGATGCGGGGTTCTATTATGCCGGCATTGCAATCGATGTGCGGGGAATCCATATCGCCGAGGCCGACGCCTATGAGCACAGCGGATGGGTGTGTGCGTTTATTCTGCGCGTAGAGAAGGGCTTGCCGGACATGCCCGAACTGCGTGGCTGCTTCGACAGCGGCAGCATGGATATCGACGGCGACGGCGTAATCGAGGATTACACGATAGGCTATGGCCCGACATCCGGGCTGTTCACCTACGGCATACGCGCGTGTGTAAACGGAGAGCCGAAATACTACAACCTATACAACAGTGACGCTTACAGGACGATACGCTTCGAGCAGGCGGCGGATGGCAGCGTTTTCCTGTTGACGCAGGAGCAGTCGGGCAGTACAAAGGCGTTCGCCGTCTCCGTTGAAAACGGGAACATCGTATTGACCGGAGAGGGCGGCGGTGTCGAGGCGTATTGGGGTCCGCAGGGCGCAGGAAAGTGATGGTTCTCATGGCTTGAAACCCGCTGCGCACGAACGGAGCCGACAGCGCGCTTCTGCATTGTTCCCATCGTGAAATACAGCGGAAGCGGAGAGGCCCCCTTTGCGGGGCCGTCTATCGTAAAACTTTATCGAGCGGCTTCCCTTTTGCGAGTTCGTCGATCAGTTTATCCAGATACCGAATCTCCCGCATGAGCGGTTGCTGCACGTCCTCCACCCGCACGCCGCATACCGTACCTCGAATCTGAAGCCGGTTTTCATTGAGATGCGGAGCGCCGTCGAAAAACTCCCGGTATGTGATGGCCGAATTCGCCAGAGTTTCGAGCTGTTCCCGGCCATACCCCGTCAGCCAACAAATCACGGTGTTCACTTCCTCCCGCGTTCTCCCCTTTTTCACGGCTTTATTTACCAGCAGCGCATATACCTTTAAAAACGGCATGCGGTATACCTTTTCTTGATCCATGCGTCCCCTCTTTCCCCGCAGCCGGCGGCTTCGGCCCGGGATCAACCGCCCCGGCGGCCGTCCGCGCGATACGGCTCAGATGATGATGGGCTTTTGCGGCTCGGTCGATGCGATCGGGCCTCCGCCCAGACAGGTTTCCCCATCGTAGAGCACCACCCACTGCCCCGGCGTCACCGCACGCTCCGGCTGCGAGAAGCGGATGTGCGCGCCGTCTCCGTCGCAGCAAACCGTGATGGGCCGATCCGGCTGGCGGTAACGGAATTTTGCCGTACAATCAAACGTCTTCTTCGGCGGTTCTCCCGCAATCCAGTGCATTTGAGGCGCTTCGAGCGACAGAGAGAACAGCTCCTCGTGCTCGCCCTGCTGCACGATCAGCAGATTGCGCGCCAGATCCTTGCCGATCACGAACCAGCTCTCGCCCGTGCCGTCGGCACGCCCGCCGATGCCCAACCCGCGCCGCTGGCCGAGCGTATAATACATCAGCCCGTCGTGACGGCCGACGATTCTTCCCGTTTCATCGACCGTGTCTCCCGGCCGGGCGGGCAGATACTGCATCAAAAACTTTTTGAAGTTGCGTTCCCCGATAAAGCATACGCCGGTGGAGTCCTTCTTTGCGGCGTTGGAAAAGCCCTGCTCCCGCGCGATACGGCGCACATCCTGCTTTTGCAGCTCTCCGATCGGGAACACCGCGTTTTGGAGCTGCTCCTGCGTCAGACCGGCAAGGAAATAGGTCTGATCCTTGCCGCGATCCGCCGCGCGCAGCAGCTGCGCCATACCGTCCCTGCGGCCGAGCCGGGCATAGTGGCCCGTGGCCAGTCGGGACGCGCCGGTCGTCATCGCAAAATCGAGAAAAGCGCGGAATTTGATCTCGCAGTTGCAGAGCACATCCGGATTTGGCGTGCGCCCCGCCCGGTATTCGGAAAGAAAATAGGAGAAAACGCGCTCGCGGTATTCTCTGGCAAAATTGACCGTATAGTACGGGATGCCAATGGTTTCGGATACGCTTTTGACGTCGGCATAATCCGCCGCCGCCGTACAAACGCCGTCCTCCCCATCCTCGTCCCAGTTTTTCATGAATACGCCGACCACATCATGCCCGTCCCGCTTGAGCAGGTAGGCGGCCACCGCGCTGTCTACGCCGCCGGACATGCCGACAACGATGTGTCCTCCCCGCATCGGTTCAAGCCTCGGTGATCGTGTTGACTTCAAACCCGCGGCTCTCGACCGCTTCGCGAAGCGCATCCACAGCGCCGTCGAACCGGACGTCCGCGCAGCCAATGGCGCAGTTGTTCACTTGGGCGCCGATGGCATTCAGCGCCTCCTCAACGCCTCTGACGCAGTGCGCACAGCCCATGCCCTCGATCTCGATATGATAGGTCTTCACAGAAAACGCCTCCTTTGCTCTATACCATGGATAGTATAGCACAAAGAAGGCGAATTTAGTTTTACAAACTCATCATTTGTTGGAAAATATCGTTAACAACCGCAGGTGCGTACCGTCGAACCGCAGCCGCAGCCGCAGTCGGAGTCATGGCCGCCACAGTTGCAGAAACGGGAAAGCAGCAGAATCCAGATCAAGCTGTCGCAGGTGTTTCCATCATTGTCCAGCAGGAGCAGCAGGATAATGATCCACCACATGCTATTTCCGCCGCAGAAATTGTTCATACAACCCATAAAGAAACCTCCTCAAAGTGTTTTTGTCGCCAACGGCTGCGCGCCGCCGGATACTGTATACTACGCGATTGGCAAAAACCTTGTGCTTGTCCGCCTCCGACCTTGACAAAACGGCATTTCTACCCAATAATATATGGGTGATAATTTTCAAATTGGCTATGTCCGGTTTTGTTGGAAATTTGAGGAGGGAAAAACAGTTATGGCAGTGGAAAAGACGATGGACAAGATCGTTTCGTTGTGCAAGGGACGCGGCTTTATCTTTGCAGGCAGCGAAATTTACGGCGGCCTCGCGAACACCTGGGACTATGGCCCGCTCGGCGTAGAGTTTAAGAACAACGTCAAAAAGGCCTGGTGGCGCAAGTTTGTACAGGAAAGCCCGTATAATGTGGGCATGGACGCCGCCATTCTGATGAACCCCGAGACTTGGGTGGCCAGCGGCCATGTGGGCGGCTTTTCCGACCCGCTGATGGACTGCAAGGCCTGCAAAGCCCGCTTCCGCGCCGACCAGCTCATCGAAGCGTATGCCAGCGAGCACGGCATGGACGTGCGCCCGGACGGCTGGTCCAACAAACAGATGGAGCAGTTTATCGTGGACAACGGCATCGTCTGTCCCGAGTGCGGCAAGGCTGAGTTCACCGGCATTCGCCAGTTCAACCTGATGTTCAAAACGTTTCAGGGCGTGACCGAAGATACCGCCTCCGAGCTGTATCTGCGTCCGGAGACCGCGCAGGGCATCTTTGTCAACTTCCGCAATGTGCAGCGCACCACGCGCAGGAAGATCCCGTTCGGCATTGCGCAGATCGGCAAATCCTTCCGCAACGAGATTACGCCCGGCAACTTCACGTTCCGCACCCGCGAATTTGAGCAGATGGAGCTGGAGTTCTTCTGCGAGCCCGGCACTGACCTCGAGTGGTATGCCTACTGGAAGGACTACTGTAAGAACTTCCTGCTGTCGCTCGGCATGCAGGAGGCGCACATCAAGCTGCGCGAGCATGAGCAGGCCGAGCTCTCGCACTACAGCAAGGGCACGACGGACATCGAGTTCCTGTTCCCGTTCGGCTGGGGCGAGCTCTGGGGCATTGCAGACCGCACGGACTTTGACCTGAAATCCCATGCCAATCACAGCGGCGAGAACTTCGAGTATCAGGATCCGTTCAATGGCAAGAAGTACGTTCCCTACTGCGTGGAGCCTTCGCTCGGCGCGGATCGCGTAGCGCTCGCCTTCCTGTGCGAAGCCTATGACGAGGAGACGCTCGAGGGCGGTGACACGCGCACGGTGCTGCGCCTGCACGGCGCGCTCGCGCCCTACAAGGCCGCAGTGCTGCCGCTGTCCAAGAAGCTGAGCGAAAAAGCCTCCGAGGTTTATGCGCAGCTCTCCAAGAAGTACATGATCGATTATGATGAAACCGGCTCGATCGGCAAGCGCTATCGCCGCGAGGATGAGATCGGCACGCCGCTTTGCATCACGGTGGATTTCGACACCGAAACCGATGGCTGCGTGACCATCCGCGACCGTGACACCATGGAACAGGTGCGCGTTCCCATTGCAGAAATCGGCGCGCACATTGAGCAGAAGATCGATTTTTGACGACCCGCCATCTGCTCCCGCCGACACACGGCGGGAGCACTTATATTTGAGGAAACGAAATGGATTGGTTCATAGATATCCTTTTGGACGCGCTGATCGACTGTGCAAAGCTGGTGCCGTTTCTGCTGGCCACGCTCTTTTTAATGGAGTATTTGGAGCATCGCGCGGCAGACCGATTCCTGCACGCAGTACAGAGCGCCGGCCGGTTTGGTCCCCTGCTCGGCGCGGGACTCGGCTGTCTGCCGCAGTGCGGCTTTTCCGCCGCATGCGCACAGTTGTTCAACGGCGGGCTGGTTTCCGCCGGTACGCTGGTTGCGGTTTTTCTGTCCACATCGGATGAAGCGGTGCCGATTCTGCTCGGCCATACGGATCAGCTTGGTACGGTCGGCCTACTGCTGCTCGCAAAGGTCTGCGTCGCATTGATCGCGGGATTTACCGTGGACGCGGTGTGGAGCCATGCCCGCCAGCACGCGGCGTATGCGGCCGTTGCCGGCGAGCATGAGTGCGAGTGTGAGCGCGGCGCGTCGGTCGGCCGCATCCTGATCGAAGCCATCAAGCGCACGCTGTCCATCCTGCTGTTTCTGTTTCTGTTCTCATTGGCGCTCGGCCTGCTGATCGAGTGGATCGGGGAGGAACAGCTTGCCGCCTGCCTGCTGCCCGGCCCGTTCCAGCCGCTGCTTGCGGGATTGTTCGGCTTCATCCCGAACTGCGCCGCCTCGGTGCTGCTGACGCAGCTGTATCTCGACGGCATGATCTCCTTCGGTTCCGCGGTGGCCGGGCTTTGCACGGCGTCCGGCGTAGGCCTGTTGGTGCTGCTTCGCGGCAAGCATCGGCTCAAGACCTACGCAATTCTGCTGGGGAGCATCTATGCCGCGGCCGTTCTGGCAGGGCTCCTGCTGCAATTATTGTAAACCATGCAGATTACGGGTACGATTCAATCCATCATCTACCGCAGCGCCGACACCGGCTGGACGGTGCTGGAGATCGCGGGCGACGAATCCGAACGGGTTTCCGTTGTCGGCGTTCTTCCCCTGTGCAGCGTGGGCGAGCGGGTGGAGCTAACCGGAAATTTTACAACGCATCCGCGCTATGGTCGGCAGTTCAAAGCGCAGTCCTGCACCACGCTTGCGCCCGCAACGCTGCAGGCGATCGAAAGCTACCTCGGCAGCGGCATCATCAAGGGCATCGGTGCATCGACCGCACGGGCCATCGTCACTCATTTTGGGATGGATACGCTCGACGTCATGGATCATACGCCGGAACGGCTGACGGAGATCGCCGGCATCGGCAAAAAACGCTGCGCGATGATCACGCTCTCCTATCAGGAAAACCGCACGATGCGGGATATACTGCTCGCGCTGGAACCCTATGGCGTCACGGTCAATCAGGCATGGAAGCTGTACCGCATCTACGGCGCGTCCTGCCTTGCCCGCATTGAAGAAAACCCGTACCAGATCATCGCGGACGTTGACGGCATTGGTTTTATTACGGCCGACCGCATTGCGCAGAAGGTCAACGGTTTTTCGTTCGATTCCCCCGCCCGCCTGCGCGCGGGATTGTTCTATGCGCTGACGCAGGCGCGCAGCGAATTCGGCCACACCTATCTGCCGCGGCAATCGCTCATCAGCTATACGCAAAAGCTCCTCGGCGTGCCGGAGGAGCCGCTTGCGGACGCACTGGACGATCTGATCGGCGCGCGCGAGGTCGTCTACCAGATGGTGGACGATGTGGACGGCGTGTTTCTCCCGCGATTGCACCGCATGGAGAATGAAATTGCGCAAAAACTGCTCAAGCTCGCGCTGCCCCCGATTGAAAACCCGTTTTTAGAAGCGGCTGCCGCCTCTCCCTGGGGCGGTTTACAGCTTGCTCCGCAGCAAGCGGAGGCCGTTCGGTTGGCCATGACGCAGGGCGTACTCGTCATCACTGGCGGCCCCGGCACGGGTAAGACTACCATCATCCGCTGCATTACGGAAATTCTGATGGACATGCAGATGGAGTTCGCGCTCTGTGCGCCAACCGGGCGCGCCGCCAAGCGCATGACCGAGGCCACCGGCTGCGAGGCCAAGACGCTGCACCGGCTGCTCGAGTATGTGCCGGGCGAGGGGTTCCAGCGCCATGCCGACAACCCGCTCTTTTTCGATATGATTATTGTCGACGAGGTGTCGATGGTCGACGTTCCGCTGTTCCACGCGCTGCTATGCGCGATCCCGGAGGGCACGCGGCTGATCATGGTTGGTGACAGCGACCAGCTTCCCTCCGTCGGTCCGGGGGATGTGCTACGCGACATCACCGCGAGCGACGCCGTGCGCGTCGTGCGCCTGACGGAAATTTTCCGGCAGGCACAGCAGAGCCGCATCGTCACCAATGCGCACCGGATCAACGCGGGCAGCATGCCGCTGCTCGAAAGCGTTCCGGACTGTGACTTCCGATTTGAGGAGATGCCTTCGCAGGAGCAGGCGCTGCAACGCGTGCTCGAGCTGTGCGTTCGTCCGGATGCGAGCTTACAGACCGGTGAACCGCTGCTCGACATGCAGGTGCTTGTCCCGATGAAGAAGGGGCCGCTTGGCGTACACAACCTGAACGTACAGCTGCAGGCCGCGCTCAACCCGCCCGCGCCGGACAAGGCCGAGCACACCTTTGGAGAGATGACGCTGCGGGTCGGGGACAAGGTCATGCAGGTGCAGAACAACTATAAGGTCGAATGGACGCGCCGCGGTGTTGCCGGCACCACGGTAGAGGGACAGGGTGCGTTCAACGGCGATCTTGGTACGGTCTATCGCATCGACAACACCTCCCGCCGGCTATCCATCCTGTTTGACGACGACCGGCTTGCACACTACGATTTTACGCAGTCGGACGAGCTTGACCTGGCCTACTGCATCTCGATCCACAAGAGCCAGGGCAGTGAGTTTCCCATTGTCATTCTGCCGCTGTGCGGCGGGCCGCCGGTGCTGCTGACGCGCAACCTGCTGTATACGGCGGTGACGCGCGCGCGCAGGCAGGTGGTCTGTATCGGGCGGCGCGATACGATTGCCGCAATGGTGGAGAACAACCGTGCCCAGCGCCGCTACACTGCGCTGAGCGTACGCCTCCGCGAATGGCAGGCGCTTTTGTCATGAGCGGCCGTGTGAAGCGGGCGCTTCTGGATGCGCTGTATCCGAACGGCTGCGTTTGCCCATTATGTATGGCGGAGACGCGTCTCGGCAGCGACGGGCTTTGCGGCAGTTGCCGCGCGGCGCTTCGTTACTGTGCCGCTCCGGTCTATGCGGAGCCGCTCGACGGGCTGACGGCCGCCTTCCTATACGCCGATCCCATGCGGTCGGCGGTTCTGCGGCTCAAGTACGGCAAGGCCACCTATCTTGCGGACTTCTTTGCCGCGCATATCTCCATCCCCGATCACTGGAAGATCGACTGCATGATTCCCGTACCGCTCCATTGGTTCCGCGCTTTCCGGCGCGGCTATAACCAGAGCGAAATGATCGCACAGGCGCTTTCGGAGCGCTATATAGGGCTGCCCGTTCGTGCCGACCTGCTGCGGCGCATCCGCGCTACGCCATCGCAGACGAATCTGGACGCTGCGGCACGCAGGAAAAATGTGCGCGGCGCTTTTGCTGCCGATCCGTCGGTCAAGGGCCTGTCCGTTCTGCTTATCGACGATGTGGTGACTACGCACGCCACGCTGACCGCCTGCGCAGCACAGCTCAAGAAAGCGGGCGCCGTCCGGGTCTACGCAGCCTGTGCCTGTGCTGCCGGTGAGCCGCGCACCTAAAGGGGCGTTGACGCCAGAACGCAGCGATTCCCAGCGGCGGCCATACCGCATGCACTTGCAAAAACGTCCCGCCATGGCGCATCGTGCGTTGCTTTCCTTGGTCAACACTCCTCATCGTGGCACTTGTATTTTCGATAGGTCGCCTGTCCGCCGCGGATATGCCGCTCCGCTTTGTTGACGTCCAGCACGCGGCGCACCTGCGCTGCCATGCCGGGGTTGAGCAGAAGCAGCCGCTCGGAGACGTCCTTGTGGACGGTTGACTTGCTGATCTTGAATACGCGCGCTGTGTCGCGGACGGTCGCGCCGTTTTCAATAATATATGCTGCCGATTGAAAGATGCGCTCCTCGATATAATCGTGCAATGCATTGTCCCCCCATCGAACCTTTGCTAAAACGTATGAGGAGAACGGCCGCGATAGTACAAAATAGGGAAAAGGAGGTGCGCTTATGCACCAGATCTATATCGAACGAACGCTTTCCGGCGCCATATTGGACATTGGCGGCGGCGGCGAGGGGATCATCGGCCGGGTCTATGGCCGCCAGGTTACCGCGATCGACCGTCTTGCCGAAGAGCTGGCCGAAGCGCCGGACGGCCCGATCAAGCTCGTGATGGATGCGCGCTCCCTCGCTTTTTGCGACGGCTGCTTTGACCATGCCACCGCGTTCTTTTCCTTTCTATTTATGTCCGGAGACGACCACGGCGCGGTCGCGCGCGAGGTGTTTCGCGTTTTGCGGCCGGGCGGCCGCTTCCTGATTTGGGACGCTGCCTTTCACGAGGCAAACCCGTTCCTGATCGACCTTGCCATTCATGCGGCAGGGCAGACCGTCCGCACCACCTATGGCGTTGTACGGGACGACCGGCAGAGCATAGAGCAGCTCGCCGCTGCCGTCCGGCAGGCCGGCTTTTTGCTTGAGCATACGAGCATCGACGAACCGGCTTTCTTTATGGAGTGGAAAAAACCGGAACGGCATTGACAAACGGCTCCGAATACGGTTTCTGCGCATCGTTCATGCGCCCTGCATCCCGTCCTCTAAAAAATCTTTTCCTGCAAATGGCACCGCATTCCCGTTTGCCTGCGTTTTCAAAAAAGCGCAGGCTTTCCTTTTCGCCTGAAACGGCGCATAAATACATCGTGTTGGCAAAAACTACTGGGGAAACCAAATCCAATTGGAAAATGCAAACGTTGGCACGGGAGGAATGGCATTGAAAGCAACCGGAATTGTAAGGCGCATTGATGAACTCGGGCGGGTCGTGATCCCCAAGGAGATACGCCGCACACTGCGCATCCATGAGGGAAGCCCATTGGAAATCTTTACAGACCATGAGGGCGGCATCATTCTCAAAAAATATTCGCCGGTCGGGGAGCTGGCTGCCTTCGCCGCAGAGTTTGTCAGTACGCTGCATCAGATGTTTGGACACAGCGCATTGATCTGTGACAAGGACATGGTCGTAGCCTGTGCCGGAAGCTGCAAAAAGGAGCTGTCCGACCAGCCCATTTCCGTTGACGTGGAGCAGGCAATCCTTGCGCGCATGCTGGTGCTGCAGGACACGGAAAACGGAACGATCCGGCGTCTCACGGAGAAGTGCGACCAGACGCCTGCCGCGCTGCTGCTCGTACCCATCATTGCCCAGAGCGATGCGATCGGCGCGATCATTCTGTTCTCGTTCGAACCGCAGGCCGTCATCGGCGAGCCGGAGAGCAAGACCTGCCAGACCATCGCCGCGTTTCTGGCGCGGCAAATGGAGGCATAGCGGCGGCCGCTCCGCCGGGCAAAGCGCACGGTGGGTTTGAACGGTTGCCGCACCCATAGCGCATGCCATGAGCTGTTTTTGCAGAGAGCAGAAAAGCAGCGGGAGCACTTACATTCCCGCTGCTTTGTTCGTTTTACGGTCGCCGCGTGCCGCCCGTCTATGCGCTCACGCCGGCCTGCCGGATCGCCGCAAGCGGCGTGCCGCCCATCATGAGTCCCATTTCCTCAATGGTTGTCTCGGACGGCGTGACAATGCCCATGATCTGCCCTTCATACATGACCGCAATCCGATCGGAGAGCTTGAGCACCTCCTCCAGCTCGGTCGAAACCAGCAGAACGCCGATGCCGTTGTCCCGCTGCTCTATGATCTTTTTATGGATATACTCGATCGCGCCGACGTCCAGCCCGCGCGTCGGATGCATCGCGATGAGCAGTTCCGGCTGCCGGCTGATTTCACGCGCAACGATGACCTTTTGCTGGTTTCCTCCGGAGAGGTTCTGCGCCAGTTCAAAACGGCCAGGCGTCTTGACGCCAAAATCATCGATCAGCTTTTCGCTGTACGAATCAACGCGCTTCCAGTCCACCATACCGAACGTTCCGAACTCGCGCTTGTAATAATCCTGCAAAATGAAGTTTTCGCGCAGCGGCATCGGCATAATCAGGCCGGTCTTTTGCCGATCCTGCGGGATATGCGATACGCCGTGCTTCATGATGTCTCTGGTGCTGCAATGCAGCAAATCCATCTGCCCGTAAACGGCCTTTCCGCTATTGGCGTGCCGCATGCCCGTCAGACACTCCACCAGCTCGGATTGTCCGTTGCCATCGACGCCAGCAATGCCAAGGATTTCGCCCGCATGTACGGTCAGGTTCACGTCGTCAAGCACGTTTACCTCCGAATCCTTGCGCCGAAGCGTCAGACCCTCGACCGCAAGGATCGGCTCGCCCGCCTGTTGCTGCTTCCGATCCACGCTGAAGTTGACCTCGCGACCAACCATCAAGCGCGCAAGATCGTTGACGGAGCAATCCTCGATGTTATAGGTGCCGCAGGTGCGCCCCATGCGCAGCACCGTCACGCGGTTGCTGATCTCCTTGACCTCGTTGAGCTTATGGCTGATGAACAGTACCGTGAAACCGCTGTCGGTCAGGCTGTGTACCATGTTGAACAGTTCTTCCGTCTCCTGCGGCGTGAGCACGGCCGTCGGTTCATCGAGGATCAGAATGCGCGCGCCGCGGGAGAGCGCCTTGACGATCTCCACGCGCTGCCGCTGGCCAACCGACAAATCACCCACCTTGGCAAACGGATCGAGATTCAGATTGTACTTCGTAGCGATTTGCTTGATCCGTTCCGCGGCCGTTTTCAAATCGAGCCGCAGGCCGCCCGCATCATGCGCGCCGATGAGACAATTTTCCACCACGCTCATCGTCGGTACCAGCATGAAATGCTGGTGCACCATGCCGATACCCATTGCCATGGCGTCTTTAGCGGAAGCAAACGATACCGGCTTGCCCTCGATCAAGATCTCTCCGGCGGTCGGTTTGTACAGACCGCAAAGCACGTTCATGAGCGTACTCTTGCCCGCGCCGTTTTCACCGAGGAGCGTATGCACCTCGCCCTGCTCCACGGTCAGGCAAACATCCGCATTGGCCAGAACGCCCGGGAACTGCTTGTAGATATGCCGCATTTCCAAAATCGTTGCCATATGCCGCACCTCACCCTCTCTTGTACGGCTTTCCAAGCGCGGCCGGCGCCACAGCGCTGCGCGCGAACATGGCCAGCGCGATCACGGTAAGCACGTACGGAATCATCGTTAGGAAATTATACGGGATGTTGGACCCGGTCACCATCAGGATATTGGCCAACACGTTGCCGCCCATGAAGATCATGGCGGCGGCCATAATGCCGGTCGGCTTGTAACGGCCGAAGATCACGGCTGCCAGAGCGATATATCCGCGGCCGGACACCATCTCCTCGGAGAACGAGTTCAGCAGGCCGGTCGATAAAAATGCGCCGCCCATGGCGATGATGGCGCTACCGACGATTGCAGCAAGATACTGCGTCCTTGCAACATTGATGCCGAGCGTGTCGGACACCTTCGGGTTTTCGCCAACGGAGCGCAGGTTGAGGCCGGACTGCGTTCGGAACAGGTAGTACGAGATGATGGGCACGAGCAGAAACGCAATGTATACGATGGGCTTCTGCTGGAAGAACGCCTCGCCGATGATCGGAATGTCCTTGAGCAACGGAATGGCGAGCACGTCGAACGTATCGATGGACGCGTTGTTCGTCGCAACGCCGAATATGATGCGGTACAGCGTTGCCGAAAGTCCGGAGCCGAGCACGTTGATCGCCGCGCCGACAACCGTCTGGTTCGCGCGCAGCGTAACGGTCAACAGCGCAAACAGCGCACCGATCAATGCGCCAGAAACGATTGCGCACAACAGGCCGAGCCACACGTTGCCCAGATAAAAGGAGCCAACGACCGCTACGAGCGTCGCAATCAGCATCGTGCCCTCTGCGCCGATGTTGAGCAGGCCCGCGCGGTTGATGAGCAGCAGGCCAAGTCCCGCCAGTAAAATCGGAGTTGCCATGCGGATATCGGAAGCCAGATAGCTGCCGATCATTTGTACCAAGTCCATCTTCAGCACTCCTTTCCCTCTGCCGTTACGTTCTTCTGTTCCATCGCTGCTTTCTTGAGCCGGTGCTCGTTCCAAATCTCCAGCAGCATCTGGCTGGCGACCACGGCAATGATCACCAGCGCCTGCATGACCGCGACGATGGAGTTCGGCACCTTCGCCCGCATCTGCATGCGCGTGCCGCCGGCCCGGAATGCGCCGAACAGCAGCGCGCCGAACACGATACCGAGCGGCGAGTTCATGCCGATCAGCGCGACGGCGATACCGTCAAACCCGTAGCCGGGCGAGAACAGCGGGAACAAGCGTCCCTGTACGCCCATGATCTCGCTGGCGCCCGCAAGGCCCGCCAAACCGCCGGCGAGGAACGTAACGAGCAGGATGTTGCGGTCGGTATTGATGCCCGAATAGAGCGCCGCCTGACTGTTCAGGCCGGAAACGCGCACCTCATAGCCCTTCTTGCTGCGCCACAAAAACGCCCAGAACAGGAAAACAAACAACAGCCCGACCACGAACCCCCAGTGTGCTCTGGTGCCCGGCATGATGGGGCCGAACGTCGCCGTGGCAAGCAGCGGGCTGGTTTGGCAGTTGATTCCGGGCGGCTCGATCATCGGGCCGTTGACCATAAACTCAATGAAATTGATGGCAATGGTATTGAGCATCACGGTGGTGATGATCTCCGACGCACCGAAGCGTACCTTCAGCCATCCGGCGAGCAGGCACCACAGACCGCCGCCGATAAAACCCGCCGCAATGCACAGCGGTATATGCAGCACGGTGGGTAGATTTTCCAAGTAAATGCCGACGGCTGCCGCAAACAGCGCGCCCATATACATCTGTCCCTCCATGCCAAGGTTCGTCAGACCGCAGCGGTTTGCCAGCGCATAGCTCATGCCGGTGAACAGCAGCGGCGTCATTTTGACGAGTGTCTCGGCAAAATCGTTTGTGCTGCCGAACGCGCCCTCAAGCAGCGCCGCAAACGCCTTGAGCGGATTGATGTCCATGAGCGCAATCAGCACCATGCCAAGGACCAATGCGATGACAATCGCGGAACCGGAAACGATCAGCTGCTGAAGAAAGCGCTCCAGCATCGCCTTCGTCTTTACGGAATCGATTTTCTTCATGCCTACTATTACCTGCTTTCCATTCCTGTGTCCATCCCAAACAACGGGGCGCCGGTTTTCTCACACGGCGCCCCACATCCAGTTCAAATGCGGAACGCAGGGGAATCAATAATCGCCGAGCTTTCCTGCATACAGATCGTCAATGAACGTTTCGATGGCTTCCACTTTCTCTTTGGGAAGCTTCTCGTCCCAGCCATGCCAATCGGACACCAGCGTGCCGTTGTCTCCGAGGTCGTAGATGACCATGCCGTTCTTCCAAGTGCCGTTGAGAATGGATTCAAATACATCCACATAGATGGACGGATAGTTGCGCATGACGGACAGCACAATGGCGCCCGGCGCGAGCGAATACTGGTCGCCGTTGAAGCCAAGCGCATACACGCCCTTCTCCTCCGCTGCGAGCAGGCAGCCGATCTGCGCGCTGTTGGCGGATGCGGAGATCACATCGTATCCCTGACTGATGTAGGAGAGCGCGATCTCCTTGCCCTTGTCCTGATCGGTCAGCGTGCCGAGATAGTCTGTGGTGGCCAGCGCGTCGGGATTGGTCAGGTGTACGCCCTCCTCAATGCCGGAAACGATGTCCGTAATCGCTGGAATATCCTGACCGCCGAGGAACACGACCTTGTCCGTTTCCGTCAGGATTCCCATGATGCCGCCGATGACGATGCCCATATTGACCGGACCGACATAGGCGAGGTTCGGGATATCCGGGATGTTGATGTTCGCAGCGTCCTCGACCTTGAAGCCGTAGGAGAGGCAGAACATCGTGTTCGGATACTGTTCCGCCAGCTCGGTCACATTGGATTCAAACTGCGAGCCGTGAACGATGACCATGTCATACTCATCGTCACCATACATGCGGATATAGCCACTCATGTCGGAGACGGCGATATTCTCAATGTACTCGAGTTCCGTACCGTATTTTTCCGAGATGGCCTTGACGGATTCGTAGCAGATTTGGTTCCAGCCGTTATCCGTGATGACGCCGGAGAGCAAAGCGACAACCTTCATGTCCTTCTCCCCGCCCGTCTGGTCGTCCGGGGCTGAGGCGCAGCCGGTCATGGCAAAAACCAGAACCGCTGCCAGCAACAGAGCAAAAACCTTCTTCATGTGTTTACTTCCTCCTTTTGCTTTTCTGCAAACAAACAGATTGATCCGTTTGCTATCCAACGTCCTCAGACGGTAGGATTTGTAAAGAGCCGCCACCGGAAGCCGCGCATGTGTCCGTTTCTATCCCAGATAAAACCGAGTGCTTTTTCTGAAAGCCGCCCTGCGGCGCTTTCCCGTTCCGTTTTGTCGTTTCAATGGGTTTGTTTCTTTGAGATCCTGTTTGTAACGTGATTGTATCTATTAATATAACATGGGCATTGCGGAATGGCAAGTGCAATTTATGCTGTGCATATGAATAAAAAAACGGAAGAGTCCGAAGGCTCCTCCGTTCTGATTGTAATCGGGACGATTCGTTATGCCTCGCCAACGATGGTGAGGCCGGCCTTTTCGATCGCATTGATGATCGGAATATAGCCCGTGCAGCGGCAAAGATTGCCCGCAACCGCTTCACGAATCTCCTCGCGCGTGGGATGCGGGTTCTTCATGAGCAGCGCATAGGCGCTCATCAGGAAGCCCGGCGTGCAGAAACCGCACTGCACCGCGTCGCCCTCGACGAAGCAGCGCTGCAAAATACTGCCGATTTCGGTTTCGGACAGGCCCTCCACGGTCAGAATGTCCGCGCCCTGCATCTGGCCCGCATAGACCAAGCAGCTCGTCACGGCATTGCCGTTGATGACGACCGTGCATGCACCGCATTCGCCCACGCCGCAGCCCTCTTTGGTGCCGGTCAGGCGCAGATCCTCGCGGAGCACATCGACCATGCGGCGGTTATCCTGCGTCTCTATGGAATAGTCCTTGCCGTTGAGGCGGAAAGAAAGTTGAATGTTTGCCATCAGTTGTTACCTCCAAGCAGTTGATGCAAAATGCGCTCACACATGTTCAGACAAACGGGCTGCTTGTAAGTCGTGGAGGCGCGGATGCCCGCGATCTCCGGAATCTTATCCGAGAGCGCCTTTGCGACGGCCTTGATGTCGGCATCATCCGGCTTTTTGCCGATCAGCATGGCGTTGATCTCCGGGAACATCATCGGCCGCGGGAAGGTCGCGCCCATGGTCATGCGGAAATCCTGTACAACGCCGTCTGCGTCCGTGCGCAGCACGGTGCCGATCGTCATGCGGGAAATGGCCAGCGCACGGCGACGGCCCAGCTTGTAGAAATCGCTGACCGTGCCGGCGGGCAGCTTCTTGACGATGACGCGCGTGATCACGTCGCGATCCGACAGCGTCGTGCGGTACGGGCGGGCGATGACCTCGCCGATCTTTTCCCGGCGAACTTCGCCGAGCCGGTTGATCTCCACCTCGGCGTCGAGCAGCGTCAGCGCTGCGAACGAATCCGCCGCGGGCGAAGCGTTCCCGATGTTGCCGCCGATGGTCGCATGGTTGCGGATCTGCAGCGAGCCGACCGTGCGGCAAGCCTGCGCCAGAATGTCGGCATACTGATGCACCAGCGGCGAGCGCTCGATCTCCGTATGCGTCGTGCCCGCACCGATGAGCAGCGCATCCGCCGTCTCCTCAATGCCGCAAAGCTCCGGCAGGCCATAGATATCCACGACCGTATGATCCGCATAGCGGTCGTCCTCACGGGCATACACCATGACGTCCGTGCCGCCGGCCAGCAGCGTGACCGGTCCTTCCGTCTCTTTCAGGATTGCAATCGTCTCCTGCAGGGATGCAGGCTTCACATAGTTCTTCAGCTTCATCCCGCTCACTCCCCTTTCTTCTCATCAAGGCTCTTGGCCGCGAAGAACACGCGGTCCAGATCGGCCGGCAGCTCATGGATCAGGCCGGGGTGCCCTAGCGCGTGGTTGACCGCTGCAATGATCGCCGCCGCGCCGTCCTCGGTCGTCGGCTCGCCAACAGAACGGCCGCCGAATGCGGTGCGCGGGTCATAATTCTCCTCGTACAAAGCCACGTTTTCATTGACGTCCATAGCCGTCGGGATCAAGTAGTTCTCGAAGTTCAGGTTCTTCAGCGCGGAGGTCTTCCGGTTGAAGCCGAGATCCTCGGTCAGCGCCATACCGGCCGCCATGGTCATGCCGCCGTAGATCTGTCCCTTGATCATGGCCGGGTTGATGACCTTGCCCGCATCGTGACAGCCGACCATCTTGACGACGTTCACGCTGCCAGTATCGAGGTCCACCTCGACCTCCGCCGCGTTGCAGGAATAGGTGTAGGTGTTGTACGGCTCGCGGTGCGTCTCATCCCACTTGGTCGTATCGACCACATAAGTGCCAAACGCCATGGGCGATCTGCCGATCGAGTAGCAAGCGTGAACCGCTTCCTCAAAGGAGATATCCTCGTCCGCAAAGCGCACGCGGTCGTTTTCAAAAACGATGTTCTCGGTCGATTTGCCGTATTTCTCGGCAAGCGCCTCCGCCATGATTTTGTGCACCGCGTCGCAGGCGCGCTTGATGGCCATACCGCCCATCATCGTGCCACGGGAGGCGATGCAGCCACCGGTCGTCGGGCAGCGGGAGGTGTCGACCTCGCCGATGGAAATGCGCTCGAACGACACGCCCATTCCATCGGCCGCCATCTGGCTCTGGCAGGTACGCAGGCCCTGACCGATCTCCATCAGGCCGATGTTCAGATGCACGCTCGCATCCTCCTCGACCTCGATCATCGCGCGGCTGACATCCATGCCGTCGGCGCCGATGCTCGCGCCGCGCATGCTGACCGCGATGCCAACGCCGCGGCGAACCCTGCGGCCGCTCTCGCGGTTCTCTTCGTTATACTGCGCCCATTTGCGGTCGAAATCCAGCTCCGCGGCAGCCTTCTCCATCACGGCGCTGATGCTGACCTCGTTGAAGTCCAGCACATGGCCGGTCGGGCTCGTGTCGCCGTTTTTGAGCAGGTTCTTGCGGCGCAGCTCCGTCGGCGTCATGCCGAGCTGCTCGGCCAGCTCATCCATGGTGTTTTCCAGCGCATAGATGGCCTGCGGCGTGCCGAAGCCGCGCATGGAGCCGCAATGCACGTTGTTCGTGATCACACCGACCGCCTCATAGTCAAAGTGGTCGTAGCGGTACGGACCGCAGCCGAGATAGGCCGTCTTGTACATGACGGGCGGGGTCATATTGATGTAGCAGCCGCCGTCGGCAAGCGCGTACACCTTGACCGCCTTGATCGTGCCGTCCTTCATCGCGCCGATCTTGACGTTGAAATCGATCGGATGGCGCTTGTAGGTCTCGCGGATGGACTCCTCACGGGTGAGCGTATATTTCGCCGGACGGCCGGTTTTGAGCGCCACCAGGCTCGCGCGAACAGCCATGGCCTCCGCGCCCTCGATCTTGCCGCCAAAGGAGCCGCCGACCACGCTCGGACGAAGTATGACCTGTGCGATCGGAATGTTGAGCATGCGGCTGATGGAAATGCGCGCGTTGTACGGCACTTGCAGCGAGCCGATGACCGTCACTTCCCTGCGCATGCGGCTCGGAATCGCCGTCACGGATTCCGGCTCGATATAGGCCTGCTCCACAAAGTCGGTCTTGTAGTTGCGTTCAATTACAATATCGGACTCCTTCAGTCCCTGCTCCGCATCACCCTTCTGCGGATGAATGATGCCGCAGACGTTGTCCGGGTAATCGGGGTTGATGACCTGTTCGTTGCCAATTGCTTCACGCGGGTCGGTGATCGCCGGAAGCACCTCATAATCGGCGGTCACGAGCTTTGCCGCTTCGTTTGCCTGTTCCTGCGTTTCCGCCGCGACGACCGCGATGACGTCGCCAAGGAAGCGTACCCGATCGACCGCGATGGCGTACTGATCGATAAATATCTCGCCGAACATCTTTTCGCCGGGGATGTCCTTGCCGGTTACGACACACACAACGCCGGGCGCGCGCTCCGCTTCCTCCGTATGTACGGCGAGCAGATTTGCATGTGGATACTGAGAATACACGCCTTTACAATAAACGGTTTCCGGCAGATGTACATCCGCGCCGAATTCGGCACGTCCGGTCACCTTCGCCCATGCGTCGATACGCTCGAGCGTTTTGCCAACGATGTGCTGCTCCAAAGAAATATCCCTCCTTAACGGTGATATCACATAGATGTGTTTTATCATTTTATTTTAACGAACTTCTGCGCCCATGTCCAGTGGATTTCGGGAAAATATCGTTATTCTTTATTGAGTATATTGAATGCAGACGATTGTTCGGATTGGGAAATACGGTTGGAATTCGCTTGATTTCCCATGGGACGTGTGTTAGAATAATAACAGTCGCAGGTCATCTGCATTTCTTTTTTCTTGTTGCCGTAACCGTTTACATCATTCACAAGGAGGATTCAAACCATGCAAATGCTCATTCAAAACGCCAAATTGCGCGACCGGAACGACCTCGTGGATATCGCCATCGACGGCGGTTATATCAAGGCCATTGGCAAAAATGTTGCTGAGACAGCCGAAACCGTTGTCGACGTCAAGGGTGCGCTCGTCACGCCCTCGCTGATCGATCCCCATATCCACCTCGACAAGGTCAACGTTTTCGATTCCGTTCGCAAAAACGAGTCCGGCACGCTTCGGGAAGCCATCGAGATTCTGTGGGACGCCAAGCGCAACTATACGGATGACGATATTCTGGTTCGCTCCGAGGATGTGGTGCTTAAAGCGCTTAAGAACGGCACGCTCAACATGCGCACGCACATCGATGTGGACACCATCGGCGGGCTCAAGCCTCTCTCCGGCGTCGTGAAGCTGCAGCAGAAATTCAAGGGCATCGTGGATATCGATCTGATCGCGTTCCCGCAGGAGGGCATCGTCAAAGATCCCGGCTGCGACAAGCTTATGGCCGAGGCCATGGAAAACGGCTGTACGATCGTCGGCGGTATGCCTGCGAACGAAAACTGCCCGGCCGACAGCCTTGCGCATGTCAAATACTGCTTCGATCTGGCCGAGAAGTATGACGCCGATGTGGATATGCACGTCGACGAGACGGACGATCCGTTCTACCGCACGCTGGAAATGGTCGCGGATGAGACGATCAAGCGTGGTTGGGAAGGCCGCGTTACCGCCGGCCATACCTGCGCGCTGGCCGCCTATGACGACCATTATGCCGCCTATGTCATCGAGAAGGTTGCCCGGGCCAAGATGAACATCATCACCAATCCGGTCACGAACCTGATGCTGCAGGGCCGTCTCGACAAGCAGCCGATTCGCCGCGGCATCACGCGCGTCAAGGAGCTGCTCGAGGCCGGCGTCAATGTCAGCTTCGGTCAGGACTGCGTGAAGGATACGTTCTATCCATACGGCAGCGGCGATATGCTGCAGGTGGCAAACGTCACCGCTCACGCCGCGCAGATGAGCCTGCCGCCGGAGATTGAGAAGCTGTACGACATGATCACCGTGGATGCGGCGAAGATTCTCCGTCTCAAGGACTACGGCCTGAAGGAAGGCTGCCGTGCAAACCTCGTCGTGATCAACGCCAAGGATGCGCGCGACGCCATCCGTCTGGAGCCGGAGCGCCTGTACGTCATCCGCGAGGGCAAGATCCTGGCCAAGACCACGGTCGACACCCAGTATTACATCTAACCCCCCATAGCGTCCCGCGGCGCCGTCCACCCTTCGGACGGCGCCGCTTTTCGTTTTTCCGGCTTGCAGAGTCTGTCGTTTCGTAACCGTTTTTATCGATCATGCGTTCTTCCTGTGGATACTCCGTAAACTTTTCACATTTGGTTTGAAATACGGTATAAAACATGATAAAGTGTGTGTGTAAAAATAAGACAAATGATGGAACAGGAGTATCTATGGAACAAAATCGACAACCGTCATCGTCTGCAGCGCAGAAGGGCGCTTCGCTGCCATCCGATCCAAATGCGCGCATGGGCATCGGCCTTTGGCTGCTCCGTCTGGTTCAGGGCGCGCTGATCGGCGTCGGCGCAATTCTTCCGGGCATCAGCGGCGGTGTTCTGTGCGTTCTTTTCGGCATCTACCGACCGATGATGGCGCTGCTCGCGCATCCGGCCAAGAGCTTTAAGCTCTACTACAAGCTCTTTATTCCCGTCCTGATCGGCTGGGCGCTCGGCTTTCTCGCGCTGGCGGGGTTGGTGAACATGCTGTTGGAGGCCTCGTCCGCCGTGGCGATCAGCCTGTTCGTCGGTCTGATCATCGGCACACTTCCCTCCCTCTACCGGGACGCCGGCAAATTCGGGCATGGGCGAAAGGGCTTTCTGTCGCTGGGCATCAGCTTTGTACTGCTGTTCTGCTTTCTGTTCTATTTGCAGCAGGGCGTGCAGGTGGATATCCCTGGCAACATCGGCTGGTTCTTCTTCTGCGGCGTGGTCTGGGGCCTGAGTCTGGTGGTTCCCGGCCTGAGTTCCTCGTCCATCCTGATCTTTCTCGGTCTGTATCAGGAGATGACCGCCGGCATCTCCCGGTTCGACCTTGGCGTGCTGGTGCCGCTGATCGCCGGCGTGCTGTGCACCGCGCTGCTCAGCGCCCGGTTTGTCAACAACCTGTTTGAAAAGCACCACACCATCGCTTACCATGCCATTCTCGGCGTGGTCATCGCTTCGACGGCGCTCATCGTTCCGCTCCAGTTCCGCGACGCCGGGGAACTGCTGCTCTCCATCGGCTGCGCCGTCCTCGGCTTCTTCGCCGCATGGGGCATGGACCGGTACGGCCGGAAGGTCAAGCCAACGGAAGCAACCTGAAGAGATGAAAGCGCCCGGAAGAAACCATCCTCCGGGCGCGCTCTATGCTGCGAAAAAAGCAGCGCACATTGGATCGCCCCTGCCGCGGCAATGCCGTTTGGGCCATACAGAGCCTGCAAGACAGGTTGTCCATCGCTGTTCCACCGTTTCCCAGTGGAGCGGTTTGCATCAGAATGTTTGGGGTATGCAAAGAGCCCGGCGAACTTTCGTCGGGCTCAGGCCGTCAAAAAACTAAGTTTTTTGACGGGATTTCTGCTGTGGCAGGGATATACTTGCAGGTTTGACGTTGCAAACCTGCAAGCAAGGTGTCAAAAGCAGCACACAGGTCGCTGCTTTTGACGGATTATATGGTTCTTCCTGCGCAATTCTCGTGCGCGAACCGACGGCGCGGTTTGCCCGCTGCTTTTTCAACAGACTGAGCCCGGCGAACTTTCGCCGGACTTCCGTTTTCCATCGCTTATTTGGCCGGAACCTTTTTGAGCTTTGCAAAGCGCGGCAGACCGTTTTCATAGACCAATTTCGGCGAGCCCTGAATGAGCGGCTTCACATAGTCGATAAACTCGCTCGTTACGCCGTTGCCGCGAGCGTTGATCCATTCGAGCGGCACCTTCTTCTCGGTGTTGGCCGCCTCGGTCAGCTCGACCAGCTTGATGTTGCAAACATAGTCGCCGTTCTTATCAAAGCTCCGTTCGAGACCGACCATCTTATCCGTCACGCCGGCGACCGCCGCGTATTCCACCGCCTTCTGGCCGGAGAGGAAGGATTCCTGCACATCCGTCTCGGAGGCGCTGTGCGCGGCGCAGCGCTGCAGCAGCGACAGCTCAATGCCGCGGATCTTGGAAACGCCGAGCCTTTCGCGAACGATGGCAACGAGCGTTGCAGCCAGACCGCCAAGCTGCTTGTGGCCAAAGGAATCGACTGCGGCTGCCTGTGCGCCATACTCGGCGATCAGCTTGCCCTCCCTATCATGAATACCCTCGGAAACGGCGATAATGCACTTGCCGCGCTTGTTGTAGATGCGCGAAACATCGGCAAGAAACGCATCCAGATCAAAATCCACCTCCGGCAGGTAGACCAGATCCGGCCCCTGCCCCAGCGAACTGGCCACCGCCGCGCTGCCCGCAAGCCAGCCGGCATGGCGGCCCATGATCTCGATGATGCAGATCATGGACGTGTCATATACAAACGCATCGTGATACAACTCCATGCAGCTCGTCGCCACATACTTGGCAGCGGAGGCGAAGCCCGGGCAGTGGTCGGTTCCCCAGAGGTCGTTGTCGATCGTCTTCGGGACGCCCATGATCCGGCACTCGTAGCCGACCTTCTGCATAAACTTGGAGATCTTGTTGCAGGTATCCATGGAGTCATTGCCGCCGTTATAGAAGAAATAACGGACGTCATACTTTTTGAAAATCTCGAGAATGCGCTGATAATCCGTCTCATCCTCCTCGTAATCCTTCAGCTTATAGCGGCAGGAGCCAAGGATCGAGGACGGGGTATGCATCATGAGTTCCAGCTCGGCCGGATCCTCCTGACCCATATCGTACAGCACATCATCCAGCACGCCGCGGATTCCATGCGCAGCGCCATATACCTTGGTGATATTGGGATTATCCAGCGCGGTACGGATCACGCCATATGCGCTTGCGTTGATGACGGCGGTCGGCCCGCCGGATTGCCCGATGATGCATGCGCCCTTTAATTGATTCATAGTGCCATTCCCCTCCTATGTTAACAGTAATTTATAACGTTTATATTTTATCACAGCCCGTCTCGAAAACCAACACCATTTTGCCGCATTCCGCCAGATTCGCCCGCTGCGGGTCTGCGACGCCACGGTTGCGGTGCGCGTGCAAATCGCGTATAATATTCTGTATGAAACGTGCATTTTTGCATTTCCTGCGCGTCCTTGCCGGATTGCTGTCGTCTGCGGCGTTGCTTACCCTGACCGGATGCGAGGGCAAGGCCGAGCGCAATCTGTTCGCTCTGGACACCTATATACAACTGACCGCCTACGGACGCGGCGCTTCCGCTGCACTCGCGGACTGCGATGCGGAAATACAACGGCTGGAAAGCCTGCTTTCCGTCACAAGGGTTGGCGGCGATGTCTTTCGGATCAACCAAGCAAACGGCGCGGCTGTTTCGGTCGAGCCGGAAACCGCTGCGCTGCTGTGGGAAGCACGCCGTCTCGCCGCGCTGACGGACGGCGCGTTTGACCTGACGGTCTATCCGCTCATGCGGCTCTGGGGGTTCGGCAATTCCCCGGCGGTGCCGGAACCGGCCGCCATTGCGGCGCTTCTGCCGCTCGTGGATGCCGGGCGGCTCTCTGTCGACGGCGTTGAGATTGCACTGCCCGCCGGCGCCGGCATCGACCTTGGCGGCATTGCAAAGGGCTATGTCTCCGACCGGCTGGCGGCGCTGCTGCAATCACGCGGCATCGAGAGCGCGATGCTGACGCTGGGCGGCAACGTGCATGCGCTCGGCAGCAAGCCCAATGGCGACGCATGGCGCGTCGGCATACAGGACCCTCGGGATGCAAACGCCGTTGCCGGCGTGATCGATGCGCGCGATTGCGCCGTGATCACCTCCGGCAGCTACCAGCGCTATTTTGAGGAGAACGGCGTCCGATACCATCACATTCTGAACCCCGCAACCGGCTACCCGGCAGACAGCGGGCTCTGCTCGGTGACGGTCATTGCAAAAAGCGGTGTGGAAGCCGACGCGCTCTCCACCGCGCTGTTCGTGATGGGCGCGGAGAATGCCATCGCCTTTTGGCGGCAGTACGGCGGCTTCGCCTTCGTTCTCATCACAACGGACGGAGAACTTCTGTATTCGGAAAACGCGCCCTTCTCCGCCGCCGACGGCTACGCCGCGCGCCCGGTTCCCGCTTCGGCTTCCTGAACAAGCGATTTTTTCGGAGGAACGATTCATGCTTACGAAGAAAAACCCGGTAGTGATTCTTGCCGCAGCGGCATTGATCCTGATTGGCGCGGCGCTGCTTCTCTTTCGCCTTACACCGGTCGGAAACCTGGTTCCGCAGAGCACGCCCGTCCCCTCCACACCCCCGCCGTTTTCAGCGGGCGCAGCCTTTGAAACGCTCCCGATGAGCGATTTCGTTGTGACGGGCGACGCCGGACAGACCAGCCTGTTCGATCTGCTCGGAAAGCCGGTGCTCGTGCATTTCTGGAACGGCGACAGCGATGTTGCGCTGGAAGAACTGCAGGCGCTGGAGCGGGCATATCAAGACTTTGGCGAGAACATTCAGTTTCTGGTGATCCATACGCGCGGCGCGCAGGACGAGGACGCGGCAAAAGCGCTGTTTCTCCGACAGGCGTTTACGCTCCCGCTCTACTTTGATGCGGACGGGAGCGCAAGAGAAGCCTGCGGCGCAGCGCAGGCTCCTGCTACCTATTTTATTGATGCGGAAGGATTCGTCGCCGCAGCGTCCGAAACGGCAATCAATGAGGATGCGCTGCAATTCGGGCTGTCGCTGCTGGCTACGCGCGCACCGCTTTCCTGGGATGCTTCCGCTGGCCTGGACGCCACAACTGCACCAGAAGCACAGCCGCCAGCATGAGCGCACAACCGATCACCTCGCGCCCGCTCATCGTTTCATGCAGCAGCAGCACGCCGGCAAGCGCCGCGAACACGGACTCGAGGCTCATAATCAGCGAGGCAACCGGCGCCGGCACATGGCGTTGGGCAAGGATCTGCAGCGTATAGGCTACGCCGCAGGACAGAATGCCGACAAACAGAATCGGCTGCCATGCCGCGAGCACAGCGGATACGGTCGGGTTCTCCAGCAGCAGCGCCGGAATCAGCCCCAGCGCGCCGGCCACAACGAACTGGATGCAAGACAGCGCAACGCCGTTCACAACCGGCGAATAGTGGTCGATGAGCAGGATCTGCACCGCAAAGCACACCGCACAGCACAGCACATACAGATCCCCCGTCGAGACGGTGAACCCCTCCTTCATGCAGAGCAGATACATGCCCGCCAGCGCAACCGCCGTGCCGATCCATGTGGCAAGGCCGGGGCGCTTTTTCAGCGGAATGGAAAAGATCGGGACGAGCACGATGTACAGCGCCGTAATGAAACCGGCTTTGCCCGCCGTTGTCTCCTCAATCCCGAACTGCTGCAGATTGCCGGCAAGGAACAGTGCTGCGCCGCACAGCACACCGCCGACGACGAGTTTTCGGCCGCCGAGATCCATGGGCCTGCCCATGCGCCGGCTGCGGCAAACGGAAACCGCAAGCACCGGCAGCAGCGTTGCCGCGCCGATCAGAAAGCGCACCGCGTTAAACGTAAAAGCGCCGATGTACTGTCCCGCAATCCGCTGCGCCGCAAACGCGGTGCCCCAGATGAGTGCCGTAAAAAGGAGCATCGCAATGCCCCGCCATTTCAATCGTTCCTGTGTGCTCATGTGCATCATTATACATATTTCGGTATGATAATTCAACAGATTTCTTGTTTCTCCCTGTATAAGTGTTCTTCGTTTGAGAGATTCTAACGCCATGTGGATTGATTTGTTAAAAGTTTTGGGGACCTCCATCGGGTCAATCATCGTATTGTTTTTGCTTGCGCACCTGATGGGCAACAAGCAAATCTCCCAGTTGTCCATGTTTGACTACATAGTGGGCATCTCGATCGGTTCGATCGCGGCAGAGATGGCCACCGAGCTGGAAGCCCCGCTGCACTCGCTTCTGGCCATGGTCGTCTACGGACTGATGGCCTTTTTGATCTCCGTCGCAACCAGCAAATCGCTGAAACTGCGCCGGTTCGTGACCGGCAAACCCATCCTGCTCATGGATCAGGGAAGGATCTACCGGGATAACCTCAAGCGTGCACGATTGGATCTGACGGATTTTTTGACGCTTTGCCGCGTTTCCGGCTATTTCGACCTCGCCGCCATCAAGACTGCCGTCATGGAGTGCAACGGAACGTTGAGTTTTTTGCCCGTTTCTACGCTGCGCGCCGCACAGCCGGCCGATTTTGAGCTGTATCCAAAGCAGGAGCTGCTGTTTGAAAATGTCGTCCTGGACGGCGTGCTGATGCGCGGCAATCTCCAGGCAACCGGCTTTGACGAGCTGTGGCTGCGCGCCCAGCTCAAGCTGCGCGGCTACAGCAGCTACCGGCAGATCCTGCTGGCAACCTGCGATACGGAGGGTACGCTGACGGTATATCCCATGGATGCAAAAGCGCCCGCCAACTGGAATCCGTTTGAATAACCGCCGGGTCGATCAGCGCCCCGATAGGCTGCGCTGCCGTCACCTGAAAGGAGCGTCCCCTTGAAGGGGACGCTCCTTTCAGGTTGTCAAAAAAGTGACGATGTGAACCGCTCCGCCGGTTCGCGCACGCATATGATGCAGGAAGAACCACGGGATCTGTCAAAAACGGCGGCATGCACGCCGGTTTTGACACCTTGCGGGTAGGTTTGCAGCGTCAAACCTACCCGTGTATCCCTGCTGTAGCAGGTATCCCGTCAAAAAACACAGTTTTTTGACGGTCTGAGCGTCCCCTTGAAGGGGACGCTCCTCTCTTTCTGGCGAAATAAAATAACCAAATATGCCCCCGCCCGCTTGACCGCAAGCTAGGGATGGAGCACCATCAAGCAACGGTTGTTGACCGGCAGAGAGCGCAGGCCCTACGCCTTGTAGGAATCGAACCCCATTTTGTGATAGACCTTGCGGATCGTCTTTGTCGCCGCCTTACGCGCCTTCTCCGCGCCAAGCGCAAGCATATCGGTCAAATACTGGCGATCATCCTGCAGGATACGGCGGTATTCGCTTTGAATCGGCTCCAGCGTGGCAACAACCGCATCGGCAACGGAGGATTTGAGCGCGCCATAGCCCTGCCCGGCGAACGAGGCAACCGCCTCATCCATTGTTTTGCCCGCGGTAGCGCAGTAGATGGAGAGCAGATTGTAGACGCCCGCGCGCTCCGGATCGGCGGTGATCTCGCCCAGGCTGTCCGTGACGGCCCGCTTGATCTTGCGCACGATGGCGGCCGGATCGTCCATCATGGAGATGAACGCGTTCGGATTGGGATCGGACTTACTCATCTTAGCGGTCGGCTCCTGCAAGCTCATGATGCGCGCGCCAACCTTGGGAATATACGGCTCCGGCACCACAAACGTATCGCCATAGGCCTTGTTGAACCGGATTGCAATGTCGCGCGACAGCTCGAGATGCTGCTTTTGATCCGCGCCGATGGGCACAAGATCGGTCTGATAAAGCAGGATATCCGCCGCCATCAGCACGGGATAGGTGAACAAGCCCGCGTTGATATTGTCGGCGTGCTTTGCGCTCTTGTCCTTGAACTGAGTCATGCGGTTGAGCTCGCCCATATAGGTGTGGCAGGAAAGGACCCATGACAACATGGCGTGCTCCGGCACATGCGACTGCACGAACAGCGTCGATTTTTGCGGGTCGATGCCGCAGGCGATGAACAGCGCGGCCGTCTCAATCGAACGTCTGCGCAGCACGGACGCCTCCTGGCGCACCGTGATCGCATGCTGATCGACAACGCAGTAGAACGCATCCACATCGCCCTGATCCTGCATGGCGACAAAGTTGCGCAGCGCGCCAACATAGTTGCCGAGCGTGAGCACGCCCGACGGCTGTATGCCGGAAAACACGATCTTTTTCTTCTCTTCCATCTGGGTTTCCTCCCCTGTTCCCTGCTTTGAAATGCGCTTTGCCGGCGTTTTTGCGCCGGCAAAGCAAAACCAATTGCGAGCAAGCCGTAAGCCGAGTTCTGTCTAAGGACGGCCATCTATCTCTGTCCCGCCGTCACCGGCGGGCTCATGCGATTACCGGGAGCGTAGCGGGCCGCTATTGAATGCTCCCATTCCAATCTTGCACCGAGTGGGGTTTACAGGACGGTCAAGTCGCCATGCCGTCGGTGAGCTCTTACCTCGCCTTTCCACCCTTACCGCACCGAATTGATGCGGCGGTATCTCTCTGTTGCACTTTCCTTGGAGTCGCCTCCACCTGACGTTATCAGGCACTCTGCCCTGCGGTGCTCGGACTTTCCTCCCCGCCCAAACGGGAGGGGCAGCCGTCTGTCTTACTCGCAAACCATATTCAACCGATCTCCGCGTACAGAATTCTGCCGCAGTTCTCGCACTCGATGACCGCTTCCGGCGCCGTCAGGCGCTTGAGCACGACCATCGGCAGCGACATGTTGCACCCGGAGCACTTGCCGGCATCCACCTTGACGATGGGAACCGTATGGTGCTGCTTGGCGCGGCGGTAGCGGGCCATCAACTGCGGATCGAGCGTCTTTCCAATCTCCTCCAGTTTCTTATCGAAAGCCGCGATGTCGGCCATGCTGTCGTCGCGTTCCTTTTCGCAGACCGCACGGAGCTGATCATATTCCTTTTTGTTCTTATTATATTGCTGTCCCGTTTTGCGGTACTCATCCACTGCTGTTTCCAGCTCCGTGAGCAGTGCCTTTGCTTCGCGGCTTGCTGCCGCGATCTCACGGTTGAGCCGCTCAATATCGCCGCGCAGCTCGGTCATCTCCTCAGCGGTGCTCTCCTCATCCTGCCGCATGGTTTCCAGCTCGCCATGCTCCAATTCGAGCTGATTCTCCAGCTGCTCCGCTCTGTCCGTCAGCCGCTTTGCCTGTGCTGCGCGGGTTTCCAGTCCTTCCATCAGTTGATTGAGGGTTGTCTGTTGCGTTTTAAGCGCTTTATGCAGACGGTTCAGCTGCATGCGCGACGGCGTCGAGCGGATGGCATTTTCCAACTGCTCCTTTTGCAGCTCCGTCTCCTGATACGCAAACAAGGCGTCAAGTTTTGACATATCGCACCTCCTATAGACGTCTTTGCGGAGAGGCCTCCGCAAGCGTTACATAATATTGTACATCATTTTGGAGCGTCTGTAAACGGGCAATCAGCGCCGGCAGTACAACACGCTCCGTTTCATAATGGCCGCAGGTGAGCACATTCATCCCCAATACCGCAGCCGCGAGCGCCTCGTGGTGTTTGCACTCCCCCGTCACAAAAACATCCGCTCCCGCGGTGGCGGCGACCGCCACATCCGAGCCGCCGCTGCCGCCCACGAGCGCGACCGTGCGCACCGTCGCCGCCGGTTCGCCGGTTGCCATCGCCGTACAGGAGAGCGCCCGCTCGGTTTTTGCGGCAAATTCTTTGAGCGTCATCGGTTCTCGAAGCCGGCCGATCCGGCCAAGGTTCTCCGGCGGAAGCGGCCGCACGTCGATCAGCTCAAGCCGCTCGGCCAACGCGTCGTTCACGCCGTGCTCCGCCGCGTCGAGATTGGTGTGCGCGGCATACAGGCCGACGCCGCTTTGTATCAGGCGGTAGATCGCCGCAGTGTCCGGGTGATCTCTGAGCATCCGCTTCACGCCGAACAGCATGACCGGATGATGCGTCAGCACCAGATCCACCTTGAGCCGCGCCGCCTCCTGCGCAACGGCCACGCTGCAATCCAGCGCGACCAGCACGCGCCGAATTTCCTCCGTCGCGGGACTGACAAGCAGCCCCACGTTGTCAAAATCCATCGCCAGCTCCGGCGGCGCTATCCGCTCCATCGCCGCAACAAAGTCGTTCAACAGCATGGTCAATCCTCCCAATGATCCAAAATGGCCTGCATCTGCGCCGCCCTTTCAACGAGGCGCACTCCCCCTTCCGTTCCCCTCGCCGTTTGCAGCCGGAGCAGGCATTGCTCCAGCTTCCGCTTCGCCAGCAGCGGCAAAAGCGGCTCCCTTTTGAAAAACGCGCGATAGCCAACCTGAAAGCAGTCGGTGGGGAAACCCTCCGGCCAGTCATCCCGCATCCCGTCGCAAGGCGGCAGGACGGAGAACACCTGATAGAGCCGTCCCGCGTCCCGCACGACCCGATCCTCCTTCACGCGATAGCCGTGCTCATACAGATAGCGGCGGATGTCCTCCTCGGCGCGCATCGGCTGTAGCACCAACAGCCGCGCGCCCATGAGCGGCTGCTCGCAGGCGTCCAGTAGCCGTGCCATCAGCGTACCGCCCATGCCCAGCATGGCCACCGCATCGGCCTCGCCGCTTTGCAGCACGGACAGCCCGTCGCCGCAGCGCAGATCGATACGGTTTGCAACGCCGACAAAGCCGGATAGTTTTTTCGCCTTTTCCAACGATGGGGCGCTCACATCCGCTGCAATACACCGGTCACAGGCGTCCCGCTGCAGCAGCGCGCAGCTCAAGCGTCCGTGATCACAGCCAATATCCGCAATGACCCGCTGCCTGCCGAGCAGTTCCGCGGCGGCAAGCAGCCTTGGATGCAGCGAGATTCGGCGCATTTCTTCCAACATAGCGATATTATACCATCGACCGGCAGGCGCATACAAGGGCTTTGCCGCATGGCGCGGGCGCTGCGGGGCGGCGGGCCGCTGCCCCGCTGCCGGTATTCGCCGTACCGATCGGCGGGCGGTCAAGCGGCGCTGTTTGTATGCGCGCTTCGCTGCATCATTCCCCCCCTCACGGCTCGCCGCTGCAAACGAAGGCAACGAGTTGGAAAAACCGGCGGCAGTGCCGCCGGTTTGTATCGATTCTATGGCTGTATCACCGCAATTTACACGCACGGCCGGCGGATAATTTCCATAGAAACCCGCTTGAGCCGTGCCGAAACTCCCGATTACCGTTCCAACAGCTTTTCGAGCGCCGCAAGACGCAGGCAGGTGCAGAACAGCTCCATCGCCTTCGTCAACTCCGGCAGCGTCGGATAGGAGGGTGCGATGCGGATGTTGCTGTCGCGCGGATCCACGCCGTACGGGAAGGTCGCGCCGGCGCCGGTCATCGTGACGCCCGCCTGTTTGCACAGCGCCAGCGTTCGTTTGGCCGTACCGGGCATGGCGTTCAGGCTGATGAAATAGCCGCCGCGCGGCCGGTTCCAGCTCGCGATGCCGGTCGGCGCCACGGTCCGATCAAGCTGTTCGAGCACCGCGTCAAACCGAGGCTTGAGCATCGCCGCCTGCCGCTTCATATGTTCGAGCGTTTGGGCCTTGTTTTTCAAAAAACGCACATGCATCAACTGATTGACCTTGTTAAAGCCGATGGTCTGGAACGTGAGCATGCCGAGCAGATAGCGGATATTGTCCTCGCTTGCCGCAATGCAGGAAACGCCGGCGCCCGCAAACGTGATCTTCGACGTGGAAGCAAACTCATAGACCCGATCCGGATTCCCGTTTTCAGCGCACAGGCCGAGCATCTCGGTAAACGGCACGAACTCGCCCTCAAACTCGTGGATGCAATACGCATTATCCCACATCAGCGCAAAGTCTGGCGCCGCCGTCGGCATGGCGGCGATGCGGCGGCAGGTTTCCTCGCTGTACACATAGCCGTCCGGGTTGGAATATTTCGGCACGCACCACATCCCCTTCACAGCGGGGTCCCGTACCAATCGCTCCACCTGCTCCATATCGGGGCCATCCGGGCCGATGGGTACGGAGATCAGTTCCACGCCGAAGGATTGCGTCAGATTGAAATGGCGGTCGTAGCCGGGACATGGACAAAGGAACTTCACGACGGGCTCCTTTGACCACGGGCGCGGGCTGTTCTTGAGGCCGTGCGTAAATGCCTTGGCGATCAAGTCATACATCAGATTCAGGCTCGCGTTGCCGCCGATCACCACGTTTTCCGGACGCACGCCCAGAATTTCGGCAAACAGCGCTTTACAGGACGGCAGCCCGTCCAGCCCGCCATAGTTTCTTACGTCTATGCCGTCGCAGATAAAATTTCCATCGTCGAGCGTGCGCAGCATTGCATTGCTCAGGTCGAGCTGCTCTGCTGACGGCTTTCCCCGCGCAAGATTGAGCGAAAGGCCAAGCGTGCAGTACGCCTCATACGCGGATTTGGTGCGCGCATACTCCTCTTCCAGTTGACCATGATTCATTTGACTGTACTGCATGCCTGTCATCTCCTCAAAAAAATATATTTTTCATTGTGCATCAAATGCTGCGGTTTGTCAAGAGAGCGAATATGGTTTTCCTCTTTTTCCAAGCAGCAGCCGCACCGCCGGCAGAGAAGCGCGGCAAAAGCCGGCCGCCCTTTCGGAATATGCCCCGGACGTTCATCCGGTCCGCAGGACGATGCTGCTCTTATGTTTCAAACGAATGCATTGCCGCAGAAAAACGCGTTTGTGCTGCCGCTGCGCGGAGGTTCGATCTCGCGAAATGTTTCGTTTTTCTGGCGCGCCCGAAATTTCCCGGCGCGTTTTGGATATCCTATTGAGGAATACTGATGGAAAGAGCGAGGAATGGAACATGGCAAAACGAATCAACTCCACGCCGCGTGCGGACGGCTTCCGAATGCCCGCGGAATTCGAGCGGCAAAAGCAGATCTGGATGCTCTGGCCCGAACGGCCCGACAACTGGCGGGACGGCGCCAAGCCGGTGCAAAAGGCATACGCCGAGGTGGCGAAGGCCATCGCGCAGTTTGAACCGGTCACCATGTGCGTCTCGTACGGACAGTATGCGCACGCCAGAAACGTTCTGCCGCCGGAGGTTCGCGTGGTGGAAATGTCCAGCAACGACGCCTGGATCCGCGATTGCGGCCCCACTTTTTTGACGGACAGCCGCGGCACGGTGCGCGCCGTTGACTGGGAGTTCAACGCATGGGGCGGCCTTGTGGATGGGCTGTACTTCCCTTGGGATGCGGATAATGCAGTGGCGCAGAAGGTCTGCGAGATCGAAAACGTGGACACCTACCATACCCCCGGCTTTGTGCTCGAGGGTGGCTCCATCCATGTGGACGGCGACGGCACGATGCTTACAACCGAGATGTGTCTTCTCTCTGAGGGCCGCAACCCACACATGAACCGCGCAGAAATTGAAAAAATGCTCTCCGATTACCTCATGGTGGACAAGGTCATCTGGATCCGTGACGGCATCGATCCGGACGAAACCAACGGCCACATCGACGACGTGGCCTGCTTTATCCGCCCCGGCGAGGTTGCCTGCATCTGGACGGAGGATGAGGCCGACCCGTTCTATCAGGCGTGTCAGGATGCCTACAACACCCTCTCGGAGGCCACCGATGCACGCGGCCGCAAGCTCAAGCTGCATAAGCTCTGCATGCCGAAGCAGCGCGTCACGATTCAGGGCGATTTTGCGATCGACAGCGTGGAGGGCACGCTTCCGCGCGAGGACGGCGATATCTGCATCGCTTCCTATATGAATTTTCTCATCGTCAACGGCGGCGTGATCGTACCCCAATACGGCGACGAAAACGACGCTCTGGCGCTCAAGCAGATTCAGGCCATGTTCCCCGATCGCAAAGCGGTCGGCGTATATTCGCGCGAGATCGTCTACGGCGGCGGCAATATCCATTGTATCACGCAGCAGCAGGCGGAGTAGCCGCCCTCCGGTCCGGCCTCCGGCCGGACCGAATGACCACCATTTTCGGGAGGTAAACAATGGAACAAACGAAAAGCGTAAGCCTGATGAAGAGCATACTCTTCACCATATGCAGCATACTGGTGCTCGATACCTTTGTCGCGCCGGCGATCATCGGCGTTTCGTCCATCACAATCTGGATCATTACGGCCGTGGTTTTCTTCATTCCCTACGGCCTGCTCTCCAGCGAACTTGGGAGCACCTATCCGGATGACGGCGGTATTTGCAGTTGGGTCGACCGGGCATTCGGCGAACGGGCCGCGGTCATGACCGGCTGGTATTACTGGGTCAACGTCGCATTCTGGATGCCGGCGGTGTTCGTCGCCTTCGCCTACTGGTTTTCCTATGCGTTTGCGCCGGGCGCCTCCAATCTGGTGCTCGCCGCCATCGCGACGCTCATGTGCTGGCTGATCGTATGGGTTGGCATTCGCGGCGTGGAGCTGTCCGTCACGGTTTCGAGCATTGCAGCCATATGCAAGGTCGCAGTGCTGCTGCTGTTCGGGTTTCTGGGCATTGCATACGCCATCAAATTCGGGCTTGCAAACGATTTTTCCCTGAGCAGCTTCATGCCCAGTCTCGGCAACACCACGCAGTATATCGCGGTCATCGTCTACAATTTGCTTGGTTTTGAGCTGATCGGTTCGATCGGTTCCCAGATACACAATCCGGGCAAGACCATCCCGCGCATGACCGTTGTCTCCGGCGCGATCATCACCGCCATGTATGTGTTCGGCACATTTGGCATTCTGGCCGCAGTACCGGCGGCAAACGTCGATACGGTGGACGGGTTCTACTTCGCACTGGAGGAGCTGTGTACGGTGTTCGGCCCTGCCGGGAAGGCAGTATTCTATGTGGTCATCGTCATCGCAATGCTCACGCTCGTATCCAACATGGTCTCCTGGACGCTTGGTGCAAACGAAGCGCTCATCGCCGCCAACCTCGATCGGCGCTCCAAATTCCTTGGGCACCGCAGCCGCAAATACGGTACGGCGGACAATTTGTACCTGGTCATGGGCGTTCTTGCGACCGTGCTCATCGTGCTCAACTTCGCGCTCTCCGGCGATGCAAACGACATCTTCTGGACGATTCTGGCCTTCAGCACGCTGATCTTTCTGCTGCCGTATCTGTTCATGTTCCCGGCCGCCGTACGGCTTCGGTACAAGGACCCGCATACCGAGCGGCCCTATCGCGTTGGCGGCCGTGGCAACGCAGGCATCTGGGTCTGCATGCTCCTGTGCGAGCTGTGCGTGCTGACGGCGATTGTGTTCCTGTTCAAGGATGCGGCGCCGGGCTTCCCGCGCTGGATGCTCATCATCGGCACGATTTTGACAACGGTCGCCGGATGGTGGCTGTATCGCGCCGGGCACAGGGCGCGCTGACACGCCGGGCATGAAGCGCATCGGCACCGCCCTGCGGGCATTGCTGCTGCTGTTGCTGGCAGCAATCGCCCTGTGGATCGGTTTTTCCGGTGGATTGGTCGGGCGGCTTGCCGCCGAAAACGCGGGGCTGAACGCAGCCGCCGCGCTAAAAAACACCGGCATACGGCTCGGCCCGCTCTCGCTGCTGCCGCCGGTCGTGGCTATTGCGCTTGCAATCCTGACCCATGAGGTGCTGACCGCCCTGCTGGCCGGTGTAATCACCGGCGAGGTGATGCGCTTTCTGCTTCTGGGCAAGGGCGGTTTGCTGAACGGGCTGAGCAGCGTTTTCAACAGCACGGTGGACGGCATCATCACGGTTGTCTCCGACCGGTTCAACAGTTCGGTGATCCTGCTCTGCCTGATGATCGGCGGGCTTGTGGCGCTGATTCGGAGTGCCGGCGGCTTTCTTGCGCTGGCGGAACGGCTTTCAAGGCGCATCCGCTCCGCCCGCGGCGCGCAGCTCACCGCCCAGCTTCTCGGGCTGATGCTCTTTTTCGACGACTATGCCAATGCGCTGATCGTCGGCCCGGTGATGAGTCCCATCACCGACCGGCAGGGCGTGAGCCGAGAAAAGCTCGCGCACATCGTCGATTCGACCGCCGCGCCGGTGGCCGGCATCGCCGTCATTTCGAGCTGGATCTCCGCAGAGCTGGCCGCCATCGAAAGCGGCCTGGCTATCGCGGGGGTGCAGGCCTCGGCATACAGCATGTTTCTCGGCAGTATCCCGTTCTGCTTTTATAATCTCTTTGCGCTGATTCTGCTGTTTTTCAGCATTCTGCTGCAACGGGAATATGGGCCGATGCTGCGCGCGGAGCAACGGGCACGGGCGGGGCAGCCGGTCAAACCGGCCGGCCGGGATACCGGAGCCACCGGCGCCATTTTCGGCGCGGATTCCGACGGGGCAAAGCCGGGCAGCGTACTGTCCGCCATCGTACCGGTGGTGCTGCTGTGTCTGGCCGCAGTGATCGGCTTCTATTTGGACGGCCGTGCGGCCGCGGTTGACAACGGATTGCTCGCTCCCGATGCGCCGCTGAGTATGCAGACTATCGCCATCGCCTTCAGCGCGGCGGATACCATCACCATTCTCGTGCGCGCCACGCTGATCGCAAGCGCCGTTGCGCTGTGCTTCGGCATCCTTACAAGGGCGTTCCGCTTCGTGAAGGGTGTGGAAATCTGGGTATCCGGCGCTTCCGGGCTGCTTGTGACCGGCATCATCCTCTGCCTTGCGTGGTCGCTCTCCGGCGTTGTGTCACAGCTTGGAACGGCTTACTATCTGGTCGAACTAGTGACGCTGCACCTACCGTATTGGTGCATTCCGGCGCTGATCTTCATCACCTGCTGCGCCATTTCGTTCGCAACCGGCAGCTATGGCTGTATGCTGATCGTCATGCCGATGGCTGTGCCGGTAGCCTATGCGTCGGCCGGTCTGGCCGTTGCCGCCCTGCCCCATCCGGAAGGCTTTTTATCCGCCTGCATTGCGGGCGTGCTTTCCGGAGCAATCTTCGGAGACCACTGCTCCCCCATCACGGACACGACGATTCTCTCGTCCATCGGTGCGGGCTGCGGCAACATCGACCATGTGCACACGCAGCTTCCCTATGCGCTGACCGCTGCGCTCATCGCCGCCGGCGCCATGCTGCTCTCCGGTCTGGGCGTGCCCGCATGGGTTTGCCTGCTATCGGGCAGCGTACTTTTGGCGGGCGCGCTGTTGTTGCTGGGAAAGAAGCCTGCCGCCCCTACTCTACAACCAAAAGGAAAGGAAAACAGAACATGAACCACAAGGATTTTATCGACACCAATGCGCTGACCAAGACGGAGCTCATGGACATCATTGAGCTGTCCATCGAGCTGAAAAACTGCATCAAAAATGGCTATTACCCGCCGCTGCTCAAGGATATGACGCTGGCCATGATCTTCCAGCAGTCGTCCACCCGCACGCGCGTTTCCTTTGAAACGGCCATGCAGCAGCTCGGCGGTCACGCGCAGTACCTCGGGCCGGGCATGATCCAGCTCGGCGGCCATGAAACGATCGAGGATACCGGCCGGGTGCTCAGCCGCCTTGTCGACGTGGTGATGGCGCGGGTCATTTCGCACGACACCATCGTGGCGCTTGCAAAGAGCTGCACCGTACCGGTGCTCAACGGCATGAGCGACTACAACCATCCGACGCAGGAGATCGGCGACCTGATTACAATCGTCGAAAACCTACCGCAGGGCAAGAAGCTCGAGGAGTGCAAGGTCGTATTCGTAGGGGACGCTACGCAGGTGTGCGCCTCGCTCGGCTTTATCTGCACAAAGCTCGGACTGCATTTTGTCCACTACGGTCCACCCACGCATCAATTGGGCGAGCAGCACAAACGCATTATGGAGGAGAACTGCAAGCTCTCCGGCGGCTCGTGGCTGGTCACGGATTCGCGCGACGCGGTGCGCGGCGCCGACTTTATCTATACAGACGTGTGGTATGGTCTCTATGAGAACGAAATGCCCAAGGAGGAGCGCGTGCGCGTGTTTCACGACTTTCAGGTTAACCGCGAACTCATGCAGCTTGGCAATCTCGGCTGCAAATTCCTGCACTGTCTTCCGGCCACGCGCGGCGAGGATGTCACCGACGAGGTGGCCGATTCCGCCGTTTCTCTCTGTTGGGAGGAGGCCGGCAACCGGTTGACCGCCATGCGCGGCCTGCTGGTCTACTTTACACGCCATCTGCCAAAGCCGACAGATCTGCAAAAGGCGGCGGCGCAGGAACGGCTGCAGCGTTTTTTGATTTCGCGCGGTCTGTGCGATTGAATCCTGTCCGGCACATCCTTGCAGGGATGACGCCTTGACGTTTCCCGTCCGGCGGCGGTGCGCTGTTCGCGCTCAATACCACGATTGGGGCTGGCTCGCATCAAGGACCGGTTGGATACGATCAAAGCATAGATGAATCATTTGATCCGACGCACCGCATGCGGCGGTGCGTCGGATCTTTGCTGAACGTATTCATGTCGGCCAGATATGCGCATGCCATCGGCCTCTATTTCCGCTTGCTGCAAAACATGGCGCCCGTGACCTGCTGCATGGCCTGGATGGTCATAACCGTCTTGGGATCTGCGGTGAGCAACAACTTTCGGATCAACGGGATGTCCCTGCGCCTTGCGGTAATCAGGATGGCTGTGCGTTCGGCACCCTGCATGCCCTCTGCGGGAATGATCGTCAGAGCCTGCCCCTTTTCACGCAGCAGCGTCGCAGCTTTTAGTGCCGCCGCCTTGTCCATAAACACGCCGGTGATGGAGCAAAATCCAAGCGCCAGCTTTTCTTCCATGACGGAGCCCAACACATTTCCGAGCGCAAAAGCGCATACGAGGACGACGACTTTTAGTGGGTCCGAGGCAAATCCGGTCAGCACGGTGCCCGTAATACACAGCCAAAAGGTATATTCAAACAGCGCTACAATGGCACCGGGCAGCCGCTGTCCCTTCAGAATCAACTGCGAGCGCAGGGAGGCAAGCGCTACCTCCACCAGCTTTCCGAAGAAAATGAACAGGTAGACGTAGATTGATGAACCCATCAAGAAGTTCGCAATTTGGTTCACAGTGTATCACCCGCCCTTGCCGGCACGACCGGCAAACGGTTGATCCGGCAAAAATACTGGTAGAACCGGTTGATCACCGGGCCCTGCGCGGTACCGGCAAGCAAGCCGGTCAAGTCGAGCAAAATCCGCTGCATGGTTTCGTTGGAAAAGTATTTGAAGGCGATATTGCCCCAGCGCGGGAACACTTCGCCATGGTCGAAATAATCCCAGTAGGACAGGGTACAATCCGTTGGCAGACAGATCCGATAGCGATCGTGGGCTTCGACCGTTCCGTTTTTACACTGCTCTCCCCAGCAACTCTCCTTCACCATAAAGGCGCCTAAAATGCGCCGCTCCCGCTCCGCGCCGCTCTCCGGCAGTCCCGTCAGCAGGCAGGCGGAATTCGGCTTGAGCCGATCGGGAATACGCGGCTGCCCTTTACAGGCGCCCCGTAAATAAGCGCCGGTCGAAACCGCGCCGCATTCAAGCACGCTGCGAGCATCCGGCGGTGTGATATGGAATGCCGCCTGTGTGTTCGGGGCGATGCTCATCGCACGAATCTGTCTCATGGATTCCCGCTCCAAACGCTCTATTTTTCGCTGCGCTTCTTCGGCTTGTAAAAGGCGGCTGCTTTTTTCATAAAGTTCCTCCTGCTTCTGCGCATCGTTCAGCGTAAGAAACGCAGAAAAAGCTTCTGGGTACACAAATTTCTTTTCACCCTGCGCAAAATGTATGGTCATAATTTCTCCGGAAATATCTGTTATGCGTCCTCCGCCAAAGATGGTATGATTCACCGATTGTCCCAGTAATTGCATCATTGTTCTTCTCTCCTTTTTGTCATCTATTCCGTTTGCATCCACCGTCAATCTAGAAATAGTATACGGTGAAGCAATAGAACAAAAGAAGGGCTTTCCCATACAACACCTTGCGGCGTCATACTAAAAGCCCTTCTGAACAGACGGTTCTTTGTTTCAAGCAATTATATTATACCACAGTTGCCGGGAAAAAGCAAATAAGATTAACCGTCTGGCCTTCTCCGGCTGTCAAGGCAAACAGTCGTAGATAAATCAAAAATCAGTGAACCAAATGCAAAGCAAACACCCTGTACGATTTCACGGGTGCTCATAAAACAGTTGAAGGTCGAGTATCTGAAAAATGATACTCGACCTTTTTATATGCAAGGTTTGGGGCAGGCGCACCCCAACAAGATATCGGTGACAAATTTGGCACCGCGGTAGAATCTTGCTCTCAAGCGGCTGAATCCCGCTCTCAAGCGGCTGAATCCCGCCCCTTTACGCAAGGAAACCTTTGGTGCGTCTGTTACCAAACAAAATTTTTTTCATAACAAATTCTCCGTTTGAAATTCTTATTTTCCTCGACAATCGAGACTTCATATTTGAGTTATTCCGTCTTTTGGCTAAACTTATAGCAATTTTCAATAATATCGCACAGCACTTTAACTTTTCGCCAAAATTGGTATAACAGAGCCAGGGAAGGTGAGTGTTATGCTGCATAACGAAGCACGAAAATTGATTTTGGAAGCGTATGACAAAGGTGTCAGCGTGA
>DXWI01000014.1 GCA_019416935.1 Clostridiales bacterium
GCGCCGCCGCGTCGCTCGCCGTCTGATCGTCCAGCGATTGTGACGCCTGCTCGATGTACGGGCGAAGTTTCGTTGCCAATTCCACAAGCGTCATTCAGTCCACCCCCAGCAAAATCTTTGTGGCCGCAAGCTCGTCCTCTAGCTCGACAATGCGCTCCTCCGGCGTCGGGCTCGGTGCGGGCTGTGCGGCAAGGTCGGCCGCGATCTCATCCGCCGTGCGATTGACCACCGCACCGTCTGCCAGTTTGTACTGATAAATTCCATCGTCGGTACATATCGGCTTGTCCAGATAGTTGCCTTGCGCATGATGGTACCTGTCGCCTGCGCCGCTGTCGATCTCTATCCAGTCTGTAGTGTCATCAATAGTGTCATCAAGGAACGCGCTGCTGTTGACCGCGATCACGCGCCCCTGAACATCCGTTTTGATATACACGATATAGTCGTCCATCGTTGTTCCTCCTTACAGGTCTGCGGACACATTCCAATAACCCTCGTTGCGGAAGGAAACGGATGTCCAAGTCGTAAAACTCGTTGCAGGAGAAATGGCGGCATTTGCAACCATATACGCACGATCTGCTCTGCTGGTTGAGAACCCTGTGATCGTATATTGGGCGTTAGCTGACGATGTATAGCAAGTCAGATTTGCGCTGGACGGCATAGTAATCGTCGGAGCCGCTATACGCATAGAAACCGGCAACGGAATGTACAACCGCGCCTGCGTGGTAGAACCAAAGATACCAGTGAATACTGATGTACCGCCAATATGGGTGAAAAACCGCTGGCACAGCGCAAGCTGCTCACCGTAGTCAGCAGGCGGGTCGTTCGCAAGCGTGGATACGCTGCCGTATTCCAGCTTGACCGCTTCAATCACGCCGCCGGAGGATGTAACCGTGGTTGTCTTGGTCGTATTGTCATAGGTGATCGTTGCTGTTCCGCTCACCATGCGCACCGATGCCGTTACTTTCGTTCCCCATGGATATTCCGATATTTGTATAATAGTTCCGTTTAACGTCAAGCCTGCGCTTCCGATGGTTACGCTTCCGCTCTTCAGCTTCCATCGGTCGATAAAATATCCCGCGGTCGTGATAGTACCACTCACGCCGCGCTGATTGACCGGGTTCGGAAAATACCAGTTGTGCAGCAGATTTCGGCGGGGCAAATTCGGCACGGTCAATATGCCGTGGATATCCACATCCCAGTCGATTTCAAGCCCCGTCTTGCGAACCGGCCCGCCAAAGCGCGCACGATCGTTTTTAAGTCCAAGCGAAAGCGCAGCAACTACCTGGTTAATGACGAGTGACAGGATCGTTACGTTTCCAAGAGCATCCGTGTTTATGATTTGGACATCGTATGCTTTTGTTATATCGATCTCTCCATTACCGATCACATAAGCGGTTTCGCTTAATGCATCTGCTACAGCTGTAGTCCAATCGCTTGCGCCATTCTGCCGGTACAGTATCTGCACCGTTCGGCTGTTTTTACCATCAGCCTCTGCATGCCCATATTGACCATTGACGGAGATGTATGTGCCGCCTATATCGTCCCGAGAACCATCACTCGTGCATCGGTAGATCTCCACGCCGATGATCGTTGGCGTTGCATATGGATACACAGTGACATTGATGTTTGATGTGGCCTGTCTTCCGCGGCTATCTGTCAGCTTGACAGTAGCAGTTAATGTGCCGCTATTCTGGATCACGCCGCCGGTGCATACGTTGGACGCTCCAGTTTGCGCCATGCCGGCGCCGCTGAACGCATAGGACGCGATCGTTGCGCCTGTGCCTGCCGTCCCCGTAGCGGTCATGTGAATCTGCGAAAAGGACTGCAACAGGATTCCCCATCCGCTCACCGTCGGATTGCTGTTGACGATCTCCACAGATGCAGTCACGGACGGTACGATCGATGCCGGGACGGTCGCGGAGAATGTGGTTACATCTGTGGTGCCGACCTGATTGCCGGCTGCGTCATACGTCCACAGGGTCAATGTGGCGCTGCCGCTCGTGGCGTTTGGAATTTGCGAAAGCCACGAGGATGGCAAGGTGAACGTCTGTGTCGTGCCAATATCCGTAAAGGTCTGCGTTTCGCTGCTGAGCTTGACCTGTAGCTTGTGCGTATAAGCGCTGTTATAGCGCTCAATCGTGACCGTACCGGCCGTTTCGCCGTCAATGGGTAGCGTTGTCGGCTTGGTCTTGATCTTGCTGTTATACGGCGTGTACGTTACGATGAGCTGCGGAACGAGGCTCCCGGTCTTTGCAAAAAATCTGGCATGGTTGTCCAGATCATCGTTGTAAACGACAAAGCCGTAATTTCCGCTGTCGGCCAACACCATGGCGGTGACGTCAACCTCCGTCCACTTTTGGGACGGGAATTGCGCGGATTTTTCTCCGGCGCTTGTGTTCGCCGGTTGGTTATTCCATGTCACCGTGGCAGGGTTCCAAGCTGCTGTATTCCGCCGGATTGCAAAGTTTTTCAGGTTGCCGCTATAGTCCCCGGTAGCGGGGTAGAGCCGCAGCTTTGCGGCCGTGATCGTCCCCTCGATGCCGGATAGGCGAAATGCAACGAGCATGCGCTGCTGCCATCCGGCCGTGGTCGTCGTAACATAGGTAACGCCGGAAACAACGCTCGTACTGCTACGACTGTTCATTCCGCGCGTGCCAGCAATGGCGTAGGTTTCGCCGGCATAGTTATTGCTGCGGTTGGAATTGGTCGTATGGTCAGAGGTCACGCCGCCGCCCTGCTCGACCGTTCTTACGCGCTTATAATAGCTTCTGACGTCCCCGATCTTGGACGGGGTTAAGGTAATACTCGCCATTATACCAGCCTCCCGCTGAACATGATGCAGCGATTATCGCCGCTGCCAGCAACGTAAAAGTCCATGAGCTGTCCGGATACGCCGATGGTCAGCTGCTGGATCTGCGCCGTGTTGACGTACAGCTTGCCAGCCGCAAAATACGCAATGGCATTTTGCGTGGATACGGTGGTTTCGTCTCCGGTGAAAAAATACAGGATGTCGTTTTCCAGCTTGAGCTTGACGGCGCTCGTGCTCTCGCCGATGACCACGCCGCCATTGACCGTAGAGGTCTGCGCGATGTAGCGGATAAACGATTGGATCTCCGTAAATTGGCGCTGCATCTGTCCGGACAGGTTGCTGATGCTGTCCGTCGTTTCCGTAAAATTGATTTCCACCTGACCGGCAAGCACGGACAATTCGGTCAGCACGGTCGATTGCAGCGTCTCAAAATCACTGGTTTTGGCATATTGTTCGAGCACTGCTGCGATGATGCTCTCCGCGCGCTGGATGATCGTCGTATCCTGCTGGATTTCCTCCTGGGCAATGATATGGGCCGCGCTGGTGGTGGCATAGTCGGATGCAACCGCATGGAGTATGCTTGCCTGTTGCGCAGCTGCGCCCTGCTGCACCTGCTGCGTGTAGGATGATCGCTCGGCGCCAAGGACAAAAGAGTTGTTTGCCGGGTTATCGATATACTCCTTGAGCTTTGTGCAGTCGTACACCGCATCGATGCCGTTCGGCGCGCTCTCGACGATGATGCGCTCTAAAAACCGGAACGCCTGGATGGTCGGATCCGCATTGTGCAGATCGATGGCCGTGGTTTCTACCGTCTCCCGGAAAACCGATGCCTTTTTGGTCAAGTAGTCCTGCGCTTTGGTAAGCAGGTTCGACGGAACCGTCACGTCGTCCCAGGTCGTTTCTTTCCTCGGTGCGAAGATGCGCCCGTACTGCGCGACCTTGGCGGTATCCTCGATAAAATTCAGGCCATTGTTTACGCTGCCGATGGTGAGCCGCACGCCGTTTTCATCCTTGGCGCCGAGCGGATAGACTGCGGTATAGGTGTCAGCGGCGGAGTATTCACAAAATAGATCGACGATGTTCTCGCCGTACCGGATATGCTGCACGGCCGTAAACGGCAGCTCTGATAGGTAATCGAGATACCTTTCTCCGCTTTCGTACCGAATGATCAGATGACCGCCGAGCGGATCCAGCAGGCGGGTTTTTACAACGTCCCATGCGCTGAGCCTGTCCACGCTGGATCGCACAATGTAGTCGTTCGGGTCTGTCACGGTACAGTTACCGATCCGGAACCGCTGCGATTCCGTGACGCTCTCGTTGTGCTTGGAAACCGCAAACTCAAAAAAGTCCTGCACGCTGCCGGAGAAGTCGAACGGCTCGATAACGCTGTCGACCAAATACCCGAGATCGCCCTCAAAGTACAAATACAGCGATTTGCGCAGCCCTTGCTTCTTCGTGAGTAATCTGCCCTGCCATATAATCGAAACGCCGTCATACACCGTCGCAGCGGTGTTTAACACGGACATGTGCGCATAGGCCGGATGATCCGGGTAAATGGTTCCTTCCAGCGTGCCAAAATCATTATCGGCGCGCGTAAGGATGGGGGAGACCATACGCGCGCTCAATATGTTCCGGTCGAACAGGATGGTATCGCCGCACAGTACCCGATACATTACAACGATCCCTCCCTGTACTGGAACAAGATGGTCCCGGTTCCGCTCACCGTAACGATCGTTTGGCCTTTGCGCAGAACCAGATCGGCAATCGTCCATGTGCCTGCGGAGAGTGTTTTTTCGTACGCCGCGCTGCCGATGGACCATGCCAAAGTCATTTCCGCCGATACCGTCAAGGACGGCACGACAGGCATATCCTCGTTGAGCAGGCTGATTTCCGCGCTGCCGGTTACAGCCTGTTCAACTGTCGTCAATGCGTCCTTGTAAAAGTACGGTTCGCAGTCCAATGCGAAACTGACAGTAGCAAGCACGCCCCACACATCCACAGGCCCAACGGCCACTCTGCCGACCAAATGCCGCCCCGGGTCATGCGAGATGCGGATCTGTCCTTTATAGCCATGCAGCGCGGATGCCAAAGAGCGGGAAAGGGACAGTTCCGTTTCCCCATCTGTGAGCGTCTTTTTGCCGGTGACGGAAAAGATGCGGTTGTTGTAAGTTACGATACCGTCAATGGCGGTCAGGTCGATATCTCCATCATGCCCCCAGATGGTCACCTTTTGGGACTTGATTTCCGATTGTGGAACGGAAAAGGGCAGCAGCCGCAGGCCGAAATCGTTCCATGTGTTGTAGCTGCCGATGGTCAATGATTCAGGCATTGGCGGTACTCCTTTCCTGCAGCGCGGCAATGCGCCCAAATTCGTCGTTCATTTCCGGCGCCATTTCGCCGATGAGCGTGTGTTTGTCCAGGTATACGCCGCCGGTGCCGATCTTCGGGAGATACTTTTGCAGCAATGTTACGATGCCGGAATAATCGGCCGTCGCGGCCGCGGACGAACTTTGCTGCAGGATGGAATACTGCTCCGTCGGATGGTCGATGGTCTTTGCCAGATCGTTGTATGCGGCGGCTTCCTTTGCCGTCAGCACGCGCTCACCCTTGTGCAGCTCCGCAATAAAGCCGTCATACGGGACGTATGAGAGACCTTTTGCAAAGGAGCCGGATATGCCGCCTCCAGCCCTCGTCAAGCCGCCAACAACGAGCCGGTTATATCTGTCCACTGCGCTCTTGTAGATCGGGTATGCGCTATTCAATCCCCTGGCCGCTGCCATGCCGGTTTCATATGCGCTCGTCCTCGCCGCTTCGGACTGATTCAGCGATTCGATAGCTTCATCGACGGATTTCTTGAACTTCTGCCATTCCGGATCGCATTCGGCATTCATGTCGGCGATCGCGCTGGCAATGGTGTCGGTATTTGCGCCGACCTCGCTCATCTTGTCCATGACGATCTGAAGCTCGTCGTCGGAGAGCTGCGCAAACGACGCCACATAATTGGCGCTTTCCTGCGTACCATCGGCAAACCGTGACGCAAATTCGCCAATGCCGGCAATGTTGCGCCCCTGCAAATTCGCAAGGTTATCGGAATATCTCTGCTGCCATGCCAATTGGCTATCGATGGCTTTGTTCATTTCATCGAACGAGGTGATGGATTCCTCGCCGAGCGTGTTGAACAGGCCGGTCACGCCGGATAGGTTTTCTTTGGCGGAGTTATAGTAGCCCTGCCAAATCTCATCCATCGCAGCCTGATTTTCTTCGATGACGGTTTTGAGCTCCTGAAACGACTCTCCGACCACTTGCGTAGTCCCCTGTGTAGAACCGCCCAGAGATTCAATATCGGCATTAAGCTGCGCGACCTGTTCATCCGCCTGCTGCATAACTGCGGTTGCGCGTTCTACTTCCGTTTCGTACGGACGCATCTTTTCCAAAACAGCGGCATACGAAGTCGCAAGCTCACGAGTGATGTTTGTACTGCTTTGGTACTGTTGCATGACCTCCTTTTCTTTTGGTGAAAGTCGATCATATGCCAAAAGCCGCGCCTCTTGCGCATTTTTCAGATTCTTTTCGGCGGTGGCCTGTGTTTCGATAGCACCCGCATACGAATCTGCAAGCGACTGCATCTTTTGCATTTTGGAATAGTTTTCGATCCACACTTTGATAGCATCGGCGCTCATATTGACTGCACCGGTCTGCTCGTCAAAGGAAACGTTCAGCCCTTCCATGCTGCCGTTGAGCTTGTCGCAGATCGTTTGCATTTTGATTTGGTCGCTTGTGGTTCCTTCGTATGCGGCCGACATGCGCATGAGTTCATCAGCCAGACTTAATGCACTTTCCTCCTGAACGGAAAGTTCTTCGCCCATGTTGGCAACCGATTCGGCTGTTTCCTGTATGGAATCCTTTAGTCGCTTCGATTCCTCTCGGCAGGCAAACATTGCATCGGATGCTTCGTATAATTCTGGATTCGTTTTTCTCAGGGAACTGTCTAGCAGGACAACGCTGCCGACAAATGCACCGATCGCGGCTGCGGCCACCATCAATGGGGATGCTTTTATTGCTGCGTTCCATAGAAGTTGCGCACGTGTTGCAAGCGACATTTTCCCAGTAAGCGCTATAGTCGCCGCCTCCTTTGCCGAAATAGCGCCAGCCTCCAGAATCTCGGCAATGGTTTTTTTCTTGGTGGAGGAAGTGGCTAGCTCGGCGGCTGTTGTCGCCAAACTCTGCGCAGCAGTATAAGACTGGACCGCTTTTTGCACCGTTTTGATCACCAGCAGCGACCCGTACGCCGTTGCAAGCCCCGTTACGGCCGCCGTAGCAAGCGGCATTTCCGTGCGGATATAGGTGATCGCGCCGCGGATACCACGCTCGTCGATTGCTTCGGCAAGACCGTTTGTAAACTTACCGACCGCTGTTGTCCCCTTGGTCATTGCCGGAATCAGCCGGCTGCCGATTGCCGTGCCCAGGTTTTGGATCGCGAGCTTTGTCACGCGCTGCTGGTTGGCAAGGCCATCGGATGTGCGGGCAAAGTCGCCCTGCGCGTCGGCGGAAACACTCAGAAGGTAGTTATACCGCAGTGTGACCTGCTCTGCCTGCGTCATGGCCGAATAGGACTTTTCGATTCCCTGCGAAAGCGCGTAGGCTTCAAGGTTTGCCACGCTCATGTTGATGCCAAGTTGCTTGAGCGGTTCCGTCTCGCCGCTGATGCCGGAACGGATTTTCGCAAATGCTTCTTCATTCGCAATGTTGAAAAACGATGCAAAGTCTCCGGACAGGCCGACAAGGTCGGTCGACATCTGCACAATCGCTTCGTCTGCTACGCCGGAGCTTTTGAGCATTGCTCCCATGGTGCCGGTATACTGCTTTGCGGACAGTTCAGAAAGGCCAAACGCGTTGGCCGCCTGCCGCGACCAATCGTTGATCGTACCGGCGCTTTCGCCAAAGGTGACGTCCACAACGTTTTGCACCTCTTGCAAATCGCTGGCAAGGTTGACGCACTCCATCGCGGCTTTCGCCACGGCGCTGCCGATGACGGCCGTAATAATCCCGCTGACCGCCGTCAGTCCCTTTTTGGCGCTGCCGCCGAGCTTGCTGACGCCGGAGTTAAAACCGGAGCCGTCTATATGCGTATCAAATAACAGACTGCCGTCCGCCATATGTCGTCACCCCCTATAAAAGGTCTGAGATGTCCTCGCCGCGCTTGAGCCGCTCTGCAATCAGGTCATCCGTCATCGCGTCGTCCCTGCTGATTTTCGCAGGGATCTGGACGCTTTGCTTGGCCTGTTCCGCGCGGGCCCTGTCCTTGCAGTTGTGCGTGTCCAGATTGCGCAGACGCACCTTTTCGGACAGCGGACAGGCGCATACAAACAAGCCGTTCAGCAGCGCGGAGAACTCCCACCAATGCAGCTCCGCATCGTACAGGTTGATCCGGTACACCATGCGGAACGATGCGTAGATTTCCGGCGCGTCAAACTCGTAGTCAAAATCCCGCTTGCCGGATGCCGGCCGGGGCTGATCGCCGCAGCGCAGAAATTCCCCAAATGCGTTCCACCACGGCGCGGACGGTACTTTGCCGATGAACAGATACTTTGCCGCGACCGCGCTCCGGTGCGCGTCTATGATCTCCGGGTCGGCAAGGATGGCCAGTATTTTGAGAATCGTGCGAAAATCCGCATGAATGGGAAAGGCCCTGCCGTCGACCGTAATGGTATCTGGCAGAGCCTTGTCTTTGGATTTCCACAGCGAGAACTCAGTCGTCATATTTGATTTTGATAGCGTGAGAGTAGGCGTTTCCGGCAGCCTGCACAATGCTGGCGAGAAAATCGTCGAGACCGGATAGGCCGAGGCCATATTTCTCGATACCGGGAATGCTGCCTTCTATCCTCTCCATCGCTCCATTACCGAAAAGCGTATCGAGATATTTCAGGAGTACATCGTTCTTCTCGATGACAACATGCGGATCATTGAGATCCTTATCAGCGAATTGAAGATCGATATCACACATGTCCTGAACGATGGCCTTGTCGCTTCTAAGCACATCGAACACAATGCCGTTGATCTTGATCTGCGGACGATCAAATGTCAGACTGATTTCTCGCATGGATGCCTCCTTATTCGGCGCTTGCCGGCGTGAATGCCTTCGTTGTGGTGTTGAACGTGCCCTCGATGAAATCTCCGACCTGATGCAGGTTCCCGGATACTTTGACGGTTTCGATGGCCTCGCCGGAAACCTCCGTGATCTCCACCGCCACGCGGAACTTGCGGGCCGGGTACGCGCCGGTCGTAGCCGTTTTATACAGGTCGACGCGCACATAGTCAAGTTCGGCGTCCGCGCCGGTCTTTTGGTCTCTGCCAATGTTGTACAGCGCCATGACCGCCGCATCGTCGGAAATCAAATCGCTGTTGAACGGGAACACGTTCTCATACCCGACGATCGAGCCGGATGCGGATTTGTTGTGGATATATGCGGTCTTATCGACCTTCGCGGAGGGGGATTCGCTCAGGGACGTAAAGCCGGTGCCCATCAACGAGTATTCCTCTGCCGATGCCGTCCCGGTGTTCAGATAGTCGGCAATACGGTGACGATTTACTTTGTCCATAATCAGATTCCTTTCGTGTAGATTGCTTGAATTTGTATTTGGTATGTCCCGATGTCGTTTTCTTCCGACAGATCATAGAGCATACCGTTCGTGCAGGTGATGCTGTCAAACACAACTCCATCTGCTGTTGGTAGAGTACGGCTCATATTGCGCTCCCAAAGCCATTGATCGAACAGATCAAAGAACTCGCTGTTTTCGAGGCGGGCGGCGTCCTCGATGGTGTAGTTGGTCGCGTACAGTATAAAACTGTGCTGTATCTCCCGCGTTCCGTCGAGATAGGCTTTGCGCAGCTGCGTGCCGCTGGATGAGAGGGCATAGCTTGTCGGGTTGAGGTCGGCCAGATCGATTTTGATACCGCCTCCGAAGTCGGTCAAAAGCGGGCACTCCAGCAGGAACGCCCGCACAGCTTCGATGATGCTCATGATTTGCGTCTCGCTTTCTCTGCTTTGGCAATGCTTGCAGCTCCGGCCAGAATGCCATCCAAGTGTTGTGCTTTCATCCGCTCAAACCACATCTTCCCGCGTTGGCCGGTTCCACGGTTTTCATGGTATTGCTTTTTGGCGTATGGCGCGATATACCGTACCTCGCCGCTGCCAATGACCGTGCCGAGGACGCCGGAGCGTTTCAACACGCCGGTGCGCATGGGAACGAGCGGATCGCAGTAACGCAATACGCTGCTATCGACATACTCTTGCGTTTTCCGAAACAAGTCGGTGCGCTGCGGCCCGAACGTGCGATTCCAAGAGAGCCTCGCGTTGCAGAATTTGGTATGCACATTGGAATCGCTTGGCGTCCTGATAACCACGCTCATTTTGCGCCCACCTCCCAATGCCACATGCAGGGACTTCCGTCGTGTTTGGTATCGACCGCGGTGATCAACAGCGCATCGTAGTCCTTGACGAGCTGCGTGATCGTATATGCGTCGGTGATCTCCTTGTCGATTGCGCCTTTGACGATCCGGCTCTTTCCGTCTCGGCAAAGCGGCGGGGAAGGGGAGACGTATGGCACAAGGATGGTTGCCGCGTCTCCCGTCGTCATGCCGGTGCGCTCTGCGTTGACGCGCCGAACCTCGTCCCAAAACACGCGTCCGAGCGGCACGCGCGTGTAACCCGTGCCGTCGAACGCATACAGGGTAGCGTCCGTGTTGGTATACATCAGTACCAGTACACCCCCCGAAACAGCAGGCCGGTTTCTGCAAGATACCGGTGCGCCGCCGACCGCAGTCCGCTTTCAGTCGCGCGCGCCACAGCCTCCGGGCTTTGGTAGGAGACGGAGTAGCTGCCTGTTTTTTCGGAGGCGATTCCGGCTGCGCCGCCTGCCGCCGACTGCGCGCCTTGCAGCACGTCCGCCATAGCGCAGACGGCCATCTTGATTGCTTCCATCGTGCTGTTTTCGGCGGCTCTGCCGCTTGTCAGCGCGTCCAGATGCGCGGACGCATCCCGCACCCTTGCAGGCCAATCAGCGGCCGATATGGCGCTCCCGCCATATGTGCCGGTATAGTAGTCGTAATCCGCGTAGATCATGCGCCGGATCGCCTCCTTTGTGCGTTAGTTATCGGACTTCTTGTCCTCGCCATCTGGCTGCTTATCTTCACCCTTGGGCTTCTTATCTTCACCCTTGGGCTGCTTTGCCGGCTTTACCGGCAATCCCACGTTACGCGACATACGCATTTCCCGCCTTAACCGGCAGCCTTGTGATGCAGGTAGATACCAGCGGCCTTATTTTCGTACACATCGGCAAGGCCGTACGCGCGATAGAAGAACAGCCACGCGTCGCTCGACTGGTTCTCCTCCGGCGGGATGACCTTGTTGACCGTGTGCTTGGGATACTGCATGAGCGCCGACTTGTGGATGACCATGAAGTTGATATCCGCGCCGGTCGTCGCAGTCTTGGAGTAGCCGCCGGCGGTCTCGCCGTCGGTGGTGCCGTCGAGCAGCGTGATCTGCGTGTAGAAACGGCTCTGCGGTACCTTGATTACGTTGGAGAACGAACCGAGCACCTCGCGGCTCTTGTTCGTGTCGAGATCCTCAACGAAGCCCTTGAGCGTCGGCGTGATGAAGAGCAGACGGCCCTCGTACGGCACCTCGTCTTCATCCATCTTGTTGTTCGCGGCACGCAGCGCCTCGATGACCGATGCGCCGGTGGAGAGCGTGGCGCCTGTGGCGATCTTGGAGATACCGGTCGTGCCGGCGTACTGCGCAAAGCGGAACGCATCGAGCTCCGGACCAACCTTGGTGCGGATGAACTCGGACGCCAGTTTGCCAAAGGCCACGCCGGCGGTTTCCTCGTTGTCCATCGCGTCCACCTCGAACTTGCGGCCGCGCTCATAGTTGAACTGCACCGTCTCGTTGGTGAGCGTGACGGAGCCCTTGACGTATCCGCTGTTGCGATCATAGTCGGCCAGACCGTCCATGCTCAGCTTGGGGATGATGATCTCGTTCGCGTTCGCGCCCTGCTGCGCGGTCTGCGGATCGCTGTCGAGGATGGACGACAGGGACGCGAGCTTGTACACCTCATCGAGGAGGCTGATATACTTCTTGAATTTCGTAATGCTGTTTGCCATTCAGATAACTCCTTTTCTGTTTTACTGTTTGAGCGGCGGCAATCCCATCACCGCGCGCGCTGCCGCCATGTCGTCCTCACCCTGCTGGAATCCGCCGGTGGGAGCGCCAAAGCGCGGCGGTTGCTTTTCGGGCTCAAACAAATACTCGTTCTCGCCCTTGATCTTTTCGAGCTGTTCTTTGAGACCGGTGATCTCGCCGGAATCGGTGAGCTTCAGCGCCTTCAGGTCGAGGAACGCTTTCACGGCTTTGGCGCTGCGCGCCTTGCTGCCGGACAGCGCGGAATCGAGCGCGTGATCAAAGCGGAGCGCGTCCAAGTCCTCCTTGGCCTTCTTTTCCGCCGCCTCGTACTTTGCCTTGTAGTCGTCGGCATTTTTCTTGATGCCGTCGATGTCCATGCCCTTGAACGATTCGATCTGCTTGTTTGCTTCTGCAAGCTGCGTTTGCAGCCCGTCAGCGCGCGCCTTCTCGACATCATACCGCTGCTTATGCGCTGCGATATCCTTCCCGTTCTCCGCCATGATCTGATCGATCACGCTCTGTTCCAGTCCAAGTTCCTTCAAAAATTCCGTTTTCATGTGTTCCTCCTCTCAACGATAGGCTTTTTTAGGTGGTCGCCGCCACCCGTCGTCCCGCCCTGTAGGATTGCGGATTCCAATTTTGGGGTATCAAAAAAGCACCCCGTTCGGGTGCTTGGTTGATTGATGGTCAAATGTGTTGTAAAAAATATCGAATCGCGGTGATCATAAACGTTACAGATAACGCGATTGACAATAGCCCCGCCACGATTTTGATGCCGAGCAAGATTTTATCAAGCATGCTGCGCTCCTTTCTTGTCACGAAAAAACACCCATCTTTGGATGGGCGCTTGTTGAACAATAACAATTTAATTTACATCGCTATATGGACAACTTCTGCAGGTTTTTCTTGTCTGCTCATCGTCTTGAAACTCCATTTCTGGAACGGATTGGGGATTCAATCCGAGCGTTAAGCACATAACGATTTCATAGCACACTTCACTGTTGATTGTTTGGCCGGTTATCGGACAAACACGATCTTCCTCACAATACATGATTTTTCAACCTTTCGACAAGCATCTCGAATCTTTCCGAGAAATCGTTTTTCGACCAAACCGTTTTTGCAATCCACTCGATACCGGGATATTGGCTTGTCTTTGTTAATACTGTAGCACCATTTTCGGAAATATACAACAGTCTTTGCCCGTTAAACTGCGAAACGCAAAGGAGAGCTGTATCAACATATGACTGAACATCATCGGATGTAATCCCTCTTTCCAGCATTCTTTGCATAATATGGCTTGGCTGTTTTCTTCCAATATCTTCCAAAACATAGGCTCTTAAATGCTGAATGGGGACTTCTTTCCCCGGTATGTTGGATTGTTTTAACATCCAAGCAGTTCTATTCGTTCTCTCCGCCCAAACCGCCTTACTGCTCATGCTGTGGCCAAAGCCGAGCACCTGTATGCGGTCCTCCTGCGTGGGCAGGTGCGCCTTGTGCGAGAACTCCCGGTACATCTCCCGCTGCCTGCGCAGCTTGATGCTCTCAGCCGTGAAGTCGTCGGAAAGCCCTGCGCCGTCTGCGGCCATGATGCGCCGCTTCGTTTTCCGCATGGCGGTTTCCATCTTCCTCTGATACTGCGATGCCTCATACGCGCTGTATGTTCGCCCGTCATATGTAAACGGAGGCGGGTCGATGTTTCGTAAGTCCTCGTCGGTATACGCTCGTTCGTCAATGCCGGGGAAGAACGGGTAAAAGTCGTGCCGGCAGTTCCAGCCCTTCAGGCCGGAGCCGGTTCCGTACCCAGTGGCGGCGGCGAGATTTGGGTATCCCGGCTCGCTGCCGTTGAGCTTGTACACCTTGCCCTGCCATTCGGCATGCTCCGGCCGCGCGCCCATGTGCGCCGTGACCTCCACATAGTCCGTATTCAGCGTTTCTGCGTTCTGCATGGATAATTCGCCAGTAAGCTGCGAAACGCCCGTTAAAACGGCTCTCCGAACCGCTACGTCCGCTCTATTGACCCATCCGCTGGCATAGTCAACAAACGATATGCCGGCGTCCGCAAGCTCCTGCACGGCGCTGCGCACGGCCTGCTGATGGCTCATTGTGCCGGCTGTCACCTGCAGGGTGGCCGCGTCAAGCGCGCGCTGATACGCCTGCGCACAGCTGCGCCAAACGCCGTCCCTGCTGCGGAAGCCCATGCTGCGCGTGATGTTGCGCATTTCGTGCTGCGTCTGCGATACGGCCGCCTCCAGCATTCGCTGCGTCTGCGCACTGCCCAGAATGTCCCGCTGCGACGTACCCGCCCGCTCAAATACCGCGTCCCGAAACTGGGTGCTCTTTTCGGCCGCGTACTCCATCAACTCCGATATGGCCTCGTCCGACATGTCGAGCAGCTTTGCGGTCAGCCGTGCAATATCGGATTGGTCAACACCCAAGTCCATCAATCGGACGATCTGCTGCTGCGCCGTTTCCGTCAGCTCGCCGGTTTTTGCAATCCGGCGGGCAATATCCCGGATCACTTCGTCCTCATACGCCTGAAACAGCTGCATCAGATATTCGCCGATCGCCGCAATTTCGTTCGGAGTGAGCATTATGTCTCATCCCCAAACAACTGCGTTGATTTCGGCATCTGTTCGAGCGCCTGCTCCTCTGTGCAGCCGAAGTACCAGGCGTAGAGCGATTCCGGCTTGCAAATACCGGCCTGCACGAGCTGCATACGGCGGGCAAACTCCACGTCCGTATCGACGACAATGCTGTCGTCCCATGCAAACGCCGCGTCGTATGTTCCAGCCGGCGCAAGCCCTGCGGCCGTTGCAAACACGTCTATGCAATACAGCAGATGCTTGAGCGCCGTTTCCAGCGCCGCCTGCATGTCCGCGATCATGGCGTAAGATCGTTGCTTTGACGCGCGGATTTCCGTAGCCGTCTTGTCTACCGACTGCGGGTCGGAGAGCGTCCCGAACGCAAGGCCGCATGCAAATTCGATGCGCTGCAGGATGGCGTTCAGACCGTTTTTGTACGATTCATCCCGCAGTGTCGGGCTCCATGCTTTCATACCCATGGCCTGCCCGGAATCCGTTGCGGAAGCGCCAACAAGGCGGTACAACCGTTCGTGTCCCTTTGGCAGTCTGTGATTGACTTCTTCGGTATACGTTCCGTCCGCCTTATAGACGCGCTTGATCTTTGCGTCAAACAGATCGGTGGATGCGTCGATTGCTAGCTCGCCGCCCTCATACTCCCAAAGATATCGGCTGTATTGCCGGTCGGCGTCGCGGATCATCTCCCACGCCTCCGCATAGACCGATATGCCGAGCGGGGAAGAGGGATCAATGTTATTGGCAAGCGCCGGCCTAAAATAGGCAAACAGCGGCTTGTCCACATTCTCGACAATGGTTGCCGGCTGCAGGTCCGCCCAGTCGGCAACGGAGGATAACGGGATCTCCGTCTCCAAAGCGGTCTTGTTATATGACCGGAATGCGCGGTTACGGATCGTATAACTCGTGCCGTCGAGCTTGTGATGCTCCAACCGTGTGTAATACTGCTGCCCGATCGTCTTGCGGTCTACAAATACGGCTTCTGTGATGTTTCCCTCGTCGTCGTAAGAGACGGGGAAGAAGGCGTCCGCGCGGATGCAGTCCACGATGATGCGGTTGCCTTTGATGTACGGTTTGAACGCCATGCCGCCGTGTGCAACAGCAACCTCCGTGCGCATGCGCAGAGCGTGCAGCAGCGGCTGCAGCTGCTCGCCGAGCCAATCGGCGCGGGCGGAGCCGGATACATCAACCTGCATCTCGATCGTGATCAGACGTGCGATTTCCCGCGCAATGCTGGCCGGCAGCCGCATGGTCTGCGTTGTCTTGTCCTTCCATGGCGGTTCGCCGACGTACATATCGTGCCACAGCTTTTGCGCATCCGCCATCTCCTCCGATATGGAGATGGAAACGCCAAGATGCTGCTTAATATCCGATGCGCCAATCATACCAAAAACACCTCTCAACCAGCGGCCGAGCCGCCCGAAAATATCCATGTTTACAACCCCCTGCGCCGCCATACTGGATTCATTGCGTATCGCACGGCATCGATGTGATGGTTATTCACATCCGGATATCCGTTTACGATCTCGCCATCCTTTGTGCGCTCGTATTCGTATTCTGAGAATTCGCGCACCGTGTGCTGGCATGTCTCCGGATCGATCACGATCTGATGCAATCCCTGAAGCCACTTCATCGAATACGCAACGCTTCCAGGACCCTTTTCCGCGCCACGGGCGTTAAGGCCATAGCTGCGATAGTCCTCAATGCTCTTTGGCTCTGCGCTGTCCATTGTGATGATGTCAGCACTCGTCACGCCGGAGGCAAAAACGGCGTCCGCCGTCTGCCGGTTGGACGCGCGCAGCATGTGCAGCTCGTCCATGATATACAGCGTGCGGCGCGCTGCGTCGTAATGCACTCGGTTGTACGCCCATGGGTCGGGGTAATATCCCCAGTCGCCGCCGTGATAGATGCGGTCGAACCGTTTTCGCTCCTCTGCCGTGATCTCCCTGATCTGCAGGTTATCAAACACATTTGATCCGCAGCCGACCACCTCGCCGAGATATTCGTGCCGGTACGCTGTTGGATTGGTTTTGCGCAGATGTTCTGCGTCCGCCAAAAACTTTTCACCGAGCCATTCCCGTGGCGTTGTCATGTATGTCGTGCTGTGCACGACCTTTCCGGGCTTTTCTTCCAGCGCATATCGGTTCGCCCAATTCCGCGCCATAGCAGGCGGGTTGAAGGACTTGAAGCAGATCGCAAGCGGCCCTCCGCGAAAGATCGATTGCTCCACGTTGCGTATCTCCTCCGGGCCGCTGTACTGATCGAGCTCCTCGAAGTGCGCAATGCCGATATAGCCGAACGGCACCTTGATCGACTTGACCTTGCCAGGATCGTCAAGGCCAAAGAACATGATCTTTTGGCCGGTGCGCTTATATGTGATCTCCATGGGACTGACCGTGCAGTGGAACTCGTTCGAGAGACCAAGCGTGGCGATCGCCCAGCAGTATTGCGCGTAGACGCTGTTGCGCAATGTATTGCCGACCTTTCGGAACACAACGGCGTGTACATCCGGGTTCCGAAGCATCAGCAGCGGTATCTCGATGGAGATATAACTGGACTTGCAGGAGCCGCGCCCGCCCTGCTCCACAATCTCAAGCTCCGTTGCAGCCTTAACCGCTCGGTGCGTGTCGTAAAAGGCAGGGGAGATGACTTTGGAGAGCTTACACGTCGTCAATGATCTGCACCCCCTCGTCGGACTGTAAGCTGCCACTATCAAACAGACCGAGATGCTTGCCGAGAAGTTCAAGAGCGCGAACCTTGTCGTTTGTCTTGATCTCCGTTCCAAATTTCCCATTTTTCACGCCGGCAATCACGGCTCTCTGATCGTTCGTTAACTCGTCTGTCGGCGTGAATTTGACCTTGCCGCGCGCAGTTATCGTAGCGAATGCAGAACCATCAACAAACGCTATCCTCGCAAGCTCCAAAAGCACGCGGTCTGCGGTAATTTCTGTCCGTTTTATTTGCGCGTCTCGGCGCTTCTTGATTCTTGCGACAATCTCAGGTTTTTTCAACAATTCATTGCTGATCGAATAAGCGGTCTTTTCTGAATAACCAGCTCTGATCGCAGCCTGTGTCGCATTCAGGTCAATCAAATATTCGTCACAAAATTTCTTTTGCCGATCCGTCAATTTTGCTGGCAACTTCACCACCTCTCGATCATGCGGATCACTTTTTTACAAAAAAACATTGACAAATGCGCATTAAATGCGTATAATATCAATATGGGGAGGGCAATATGAAACGTAAGGATTTAATCAAGCTCTTTGAAACCAATGGTTGGTGGTTCAAACGGTCTGGCGGCAATCACGACATCTACACCAACGGAACCGACATTGAACCGATTTCAAGGCAGCGCGAGATTAAAGAGAGCGTTGCACAAGCTATCATCAAACGGAGGGGACTGAAATAGTCCCCTATATCCGTCATCAAAAACAGGAGGTCATTATGAAAGCAGTTTACCCAGTAGTTTTTACAAAGCTGAGCGATGGCTATATGGCTTATTCGCCTGATTTTGACATCAACACGCAGGGAAACGACCTTGCGGAAGCCATCAGCATGGCGCGCGACGCCATTGGTATTGTCGGTATCGACATGGAGGATGACAAAAAGCCATTACCGGAACCGTCTGCGGTTGGAACGATTCCATGCTCCGACGATGAGCTGGTGTCCATGGTAGATGTTGATTTTACTGCGTACCGCAGAGCAAACGAACGCCGCACCATCCGAAAAAATGTAACGCTGCCGAGCTGGTTAAATGCAGAGGCAGAAGCCGCTGGCATCAACTTTTCGCAAATTCTTCAGGAAGGTCTGAAAACGAGGCTCGGAATCCAATAACAGACCGTACAGAAAGAGAGCGCCCGAACTGGACGCTCTTTTTTTGTATCACTTTGACCGATATCATAATACCATGCCAAAAGCGCACAAAACGCACAACCTTACTTTTGATCCAAAAATCTTTTTACCGCCATTCGCACCGTGCTTTCGTGCTTTGGAGATCCGTATACACGGCTCGCGACCTGCCGCCATGTCTTACCCTGCAAATAGTGCAGGTCGATCATCCTCCGTATCCGCGCGTCGTCAACCGTGTTAATATATGTCTCAATCTCCGAGAGCAGCGCCCGGGCCGCCATCTGCCGGCGTCTGCGCAGCAGGTCAATCCGCTGGGCAGACCGGACATGCTTGGCCGCGACGCCCGTAATCTTGACCGTGCGGGCGCAGTACGGCCATTTATCCGCCGATCCGCGCACCGTATCCGACACCACGATGCTTGCGCGCCGGGACGCCTTGCGCCTGCGCTGCTCCAAATCCTTGATCTCGTCAAGCAATGCCCGGTACTGCTCCAGCTTATCAACCGTCATATAGACCCCCTCACATGTATCTTGTCGTAATGCAGGATACGCTTGCGGTGCTGGAGCGCGGCCGTGCGCTCTCTGCGCGCACCGGCGCTGTCCTGCCAGTCCGGCAACAGGCATATCGCATCCGATGACAGCAGCATTTGATTGCCGATCGCCATGTACGACTCGTATTCCAGCCCGTCCGGCAGCGTTGCGGGATTGAGTACGATATGCCCCAACTCCCGCAGCACCATCTCCGCATCCGCAAACTTTTCCCGGTACCCGCCATCGCCCGTGATCCTGCCTGCCAAGTAGACGATCATAGCCTTGCCTCCGGGTAGATCACTCCGAGCGTGTCCTCGTCGTAGATATCGCGCGGCGCGCAGCCGAGGACCTTGCACACGCGCAGCAGCAGCGGCACGTCAAAGATTCTCCGGCCTTGGCACACATCGGAAACGGCATACTGCCATGTCCCCACCGCGTCGGCGAGTTTGCGCTGGCTCATGTTCGCCCGGAACAGGTGCTCGCTCAGTCGGTTCGGTATCATAGTCCCTGTCCTTTCTCTCGTGCCTTGCTGCAATAATCCATGTCGCCGACAAGCCCGATCGGGCACAGCGACAGTCCGCGCTTCGTGCAGTCCTTACAATATGTCACTGCGCAGCCCGCAAGCGCGGTGCTTTCAGTCGGGCTTTCATTCGTCGTTTCTTCCACAAGGCTTTTCGCAGCTTTCAGGCCACCCGCATACCCTTTCAGATATTCGTTATCTGCTACTCGCAAAAAGGCCAGAAACCGCCCAAAGTCCTGCACAATTTTATCCTTGTCAATCAAGTTCACTGCTTGTCCTCCTTCCGCTCGCCGTCCATCTTTGCGCCGCAGTTCGGGCAGTAGTTCCCACTTTTTACATAAACCGCAATCGCATACGCTGTATTCCCGCAACAAGAGCATTTGACAATCTCAAATCTTTCGCTACAGTTTTCGTAATGGTCATGCACCCACCTACCATGCACCACCGGAGCGACATCTGCGGTCGGTGCGTTAAGCAAAAGATTTGCCACATCGACCTTCGAGAACGATAGATAGTCTGGGTGTCTCAGGTGTCCAATGTCCAGAAAATCAATCAGCGCATCCGCATCAATCGGCCTCATCTTCCTTCCCCCTATCTCCATAGCTGCAAAAATCGTAGTCGGTGATCTCCATGCCAGATATAGGACATATCTTGAATCCCTTATCGTTAATTTTCGCTTGTTTCGAGTAGCTACAATTCTTGCACATCACAACATCCACCACATCGGCGGCAGGAGCTTGCAGTAACACGCGCCTGATTGCTCCCTTGTATGGCTCATCCGGCAGATGTTGCAGCAGATCGTTAACTTCAACGTACTTCTTTTTGCTCATTCCTGCTCTCCTTTCTCTGCGTTCGCAATCCTCAACATATTATTTTGTGCTAACATCGATATGTAACTGTTCGCAAAACCGACCATTCTAATGATCTCCAAAGCGTCATCACTTACGCAAATTCTCGAAATACATCCATTAAGCATCCGTAAAGTTTCTTCTTTCTCTAATATTGAAAAAGTTTGTTCTATCAGTCTCATGCTCATTCTCCTTTCGGCGGCACAGGGCAAACAATCGGTGTCCAGTGCGTATACCATCCCGTCCAATCGTCACACAGCGGACTGCCAACATATGGCGGTTCCTCTATTGGGAATGTCCACCACAAAACATCACCGAAATCTTCGTGCCATTCCTCAATAGGTCTTGCTTCGGCGGCAACCGTCACGCCGTTGGCGAGAAGGTGGTCTGCAATAGCTACAGACTTGCACTCATGAGATTCATCAAAAATCTGGCAAACATTGCACTCTCCATTATGTCTGTAGCATTCTTCTTCGGCGAAGCTACAGCTTTTTTCCACCAACACAATCAGTTTTTCTCTATCGCTCATCGTCAGCGCTCCTTTCAAAACAAGCAGAAGCCCTCCTGTTCCACACATCTTTCGTTTCAAAAATGGTTGCCTGTCTATACATCGGTTCAAGCATATTTTCTTTCGTTTGACAGGTACTCCTTTATCGTCTTGATCGCCTCATCCGCTCCGTGGCAGACGATAGCGGCATACCCCTGCGATATCAGCTCATCTATCCACCATTTTTGTTCATCACTGAGAATGCCTCCGACTGCACGCTTGAGTTCTATATAAAGACCGTGATATCCACCTCTAGCGACCGGCAGGCAAAGATCCGGAACGCCTGGCTTCACGCCCTTTCGTTTCAGAAATTGCCCCTGTTGTGGAGAACACTTTCTCTCGTTTGCAATATGGTGCAGCAGCTTCAGCTCCGGGTATTTCTGTCTTGACAAAACAGACCACTGTATGATGGCGATCTGTTCCTTGTCCTCTTGCGTCATGCCGTATCACCTTCCAATCAATCGATTTAATATCATGCTCGCTTCGCCCTTCGTAATCTCCTCAGGGCATGTCCAGTTGCGCATGCGCCGCCGAATGAGATCGAGCTGCTTCTCACTTGCAGGCTGAGCTCCCCATCGCTTCGCTGCCGACAGATCCCATATCTGTTTTGCGTCGCTTCGATGCGCAGTCAGCCACGCATACGACATATCCAGTGCCTGTTGCATGGACACGATTTCTCCCGTTCTTGTTCTCGTCCTTCCAAGCTCATCGCATGGTGGTATCATCAGCCGTTGTCCCGGTACGGACAGAGACAGGCTGCCGTCCGGCTGTAAAAACCAGTTGACGCCATGCAGGTCATATTGATTGCGCTTTGCAAACAGGTTGACGATCTGCACGTTTTTGATCCAGCTCTCAGGGCAGTCCGCTTGCTCGGCAGCGATGGCGGGGAGATCGAACAGCATTCCCTCCACGGCGCCGCGCTTCGTCGACGGTACGGATTCCAAATCGATTCCCAGCAGGCTGGGCGCCGTGCAAAGACTTGCGGAGCCGCTTGCATCCACGCAGTCGATCAAGTTCAGCACCTGCTTGTCCGGGTGCTTGCGCAATCCACGGCCGACCATCTGTGTATAGAGACTGTCGGACTTGGTCGGTCGAGCCATGATGATCGTTTCGATCAGTGGTATATCAGTACCCTCTGTGAATACCATGCAGTTGACCAGACAGGGGATTTCACGGTTTGTGAACCTTTGGATGATATCCGCACGGTTTTTCGTTTCTCCCGTGACCGCAACGGCGCCGGGGACCCTGGACGCAATATCATGCGCATGGGAAACGCTTACGGCGAAGATCAGCGTTGCTCCTACCGCCATCTTTTGATATACTTCAGCTATGGCATCTGCCGTGCCTTCCATCGCCGCATCCAGCTCTCCGGGTGCATAGTCTCCGTGCCTCGTAGACACATCGGATAGGTCATAACCGATGTTGACGCGCCGGCAGAAGATATCTGACAGATATCCGTTCTCAATTCCCCATTTGAGATCGCGCTCAAAGATGATATCCTCAAAAATATCGTCCAGCCGAACGTTGTCTCCTCTCTTTGGAGTAGCCGTGAACCCGAGCAGCAGACGCGGGCGAAAGTGATCAAATATCCTGCGATATGTGCTGGCAGCCGCATGGTGCGCCTCATCGCAAATGATCGTGTCAAATGCATCCGGGGAAAACCGGCGAAGTCTGCGAACAAGGCTCGGAACGGATGCGCTGACAACCTCTGCGGCTTCGGACGCGCGGGATCCGGCCATCTCAATTCCGGTCAAGCAGTCGAAATACTTAATCGGCTGCTTGACAAGCTCCTCCCTGTGCGACAGGATCAGCATCCGACCACGGCGCGGAATGCGAGAAAACGTGACGGTCTTGCCGAGACCAGTTGCCATTTGTATGAGGTATGCGCCTCTGTCGTGCTCCTCGATCGCGTCGATGCACTCCTGCTGATACGGTCGCAAAGTGATATGCATTGTTCCTGCCTCCTTTCTGTTGGAACTTGTGGAACGGTTGTGGATACCATGTTCCACATGAAAAACCAAGTGTTTTAGCTGATTTTTGGAAGTTGTGGAACTGTGGAACATTTTGCACCGATGTTCTATACGCGCGAGACTATATACGTATTTAGCGCGTATATACCCATAAACACTTATAAGCGGTGTATATATGCGTGTTTCTGTTCCACTGTTCCACATCATCCAATAAACGCCCTAAGTTTGGGCATTTTTGATGTGGAACACAGACTCCACAACAGATCAACATGTTCCACTTCCGTCCTGTAATTGCAGAACGACGCATTCTGCAACCATTTGATTCATGCGTATCGGCATCGTGAACGCCCTATTATTACTGCTTCTGAGACGAATCAGGCCACGGTGCCTTAACCAAGACAGCAGGGAGGAGGCGGAAAACCCAGCGTCCTCGATTACCTGGTTGAATACGCTGCGAATAATCGCGACCTCATTCCTCTGCGGATAGATCTTTCCGTAAATGGATCGAGTTTCCGAAAAATCACTGTCGTTAAACATTCCGGCATTGCTCGCTACCCAGTCGCACAACCACGCATATGCGCGTTCATTAACGTCAACCTCGCGGTTCGTTTGTAAAAACGCTGAAATCTCATCAATTGTCAGCGGTTCGTCACCAATGATCGTCGGGGCGGCGAGGAAGTCCGCCGCTATGACTATGGCTGCCGCCATCGCCTGCTTTTCTGTCGTATCGCTCTGAGAGAGCGCGTCGAACGCTGTTTTATACAGTGTTCTCGCAGTATCGATTACGTTTGGATCCGCCAGCATATCGACAAACAGACGACCGGCATGCCCAAAGTTTTGTTTGAGCGACAGCGACACAGAATGGCCATCTGAGACGATCTTTTGTTCACTCGTACATTCGAGTTCCAGAACGCGATTCTTTGCACCGGCGCCCGCGTTATTGCCCGTGATGGGGCTCTCTCCGCTTGTGAGAATGCAGCATTGCCATGTTGGTGTGATATCGATGCCGCCACTTCGATTGCCGCGCGTTTTGCCGACCCCTTCTGCGAGCTTGTATACGTCGAACGATAGTTTTCCGCGGGCATCTTTCGCAAGCTGCAGCTCGTCGATGATAACCGGCAAGCTGTTGAGAAACGCCGCCAAACGTTCATGGCCGACCGTTGTACTGTTGAACGTCTGGATGTACCGACCGATCTGCGGATCCGCCCACACGCTGGCAGCGGCCATCAGAGCGACCGTTTTCCCGGTTCCGGATTCCGAACCCCACAGGTGTACGAAAAACGGAAGGCCTCCGAGGGGATGAACGAGCGCGGACGCAAATGATGCTGCAATGACAATCTTTGCGGCTGTGCTTTGCATTCGTATAGATCGGATCGTTTCCCGCCATTTATCCAGGCTGCCGGCAGCATGCACAGATTGAAACATATGGCGGAATGCAGCATCACCATCGAACACCAAGCCGTCCACATACGGTGAAAAGCCTTCTCCGTCAATGTAACCAAGTCGGCCTACAGACGGCTGTTCTGGAATCACATCATAGTTATAGTTCTCGATGTCATGGAGATACTTCACCAAATATTTGGCATTTTCGCTGGTGACGGCTATGCCGCTGTCGGCAAGCTGTACAATGCTGTTTGCACTTGCAATTACTCGCTTTTCAACGATAAGCCTACGCCATTGCTTCCCCTTACGAAACGCAAGCTCCAGCTTTTCTCCTCCAGTATCCACGTTGACCAGACGACTGACAGGAAGAATGGGATGCACACATGCGACTACATCGGCATATCCGTCCCGGAGCGTGACGCCAAGATCATCGGCTCGCCAAGGACCGGCATCCAGCTCGAGCGGCTGATCGGTGAACTCTGTAACGCTGTCAGAATTTTCGTTTCAACTCCATTCTCATCTTTCCCAATATTACATTTAATCCGAGGGAATTCTTGAAACGGCGTGCCCTCCCTTACAACAATGTTTAGATATTTTGCGAACCGCCTATCGCACCGATAGCAATTGAAGATAAGGCGAACATCAACTCGGACAGAATAGACGCTAATCGGGTTGTGACATATTACGAAAAGAAGAATATGGGCGAACTGATACGCGAGGCTGTTGCGAAAGAAAACATTGGAGAAGTCGGTGTCTATTATATGGACAAAACAAAAAGCCAAGCTCTTGTGAAACGGGCCGGAATCCAATATTCCGGGCGGTTCAAGAATTACTTGACTTCTGATAGTATTATACACCCTTTGGGAGAAAAGGCAAGCATCAGCATAGGAAGTGTTGAAAATTCTTCACAATTCAAGCGTTGGTTCGGCAAGAGTAAGGTGGTGAACAAAGACGGTAGTCCGAGAGTTCTGTATCACTATATCTTTGGCTTTGTGGTTGCTCTGTCAGTTATCATGATTGTTTTTGGGCGAAAGCAATATAAGCAAGCATAAAACAACTCAACCCCCGGCTATAAAAGTGAACCCCCTAATGCGCTCAAACGCCATAAGGGTCAAACGCCACGTCATCGCAAGCCGCATATTGCCTGCGACGACTCTTTTGTGTTTTACAGAGAAGTCGCCTCGCGCGCATTCCGATGCTCCGTCTTTCAACCAAAGGCCACGTTCGCACCGCCGGTTCGCCTGTAAACGTGTTCACAGAGTCGTTGGCTGACTACCAACCTTTTGTTGGCCACGTTTTCCATTGTGCGCATCATTCCACAGGAGAAGCGCAAATTGTAACGCACCTGCCGATGCGCATGCGTTTTGTGCAAAAGCAAAGCCACAGGAATATAGGCTGCGGCCTGGCCGTCCTTACATAGAAATTGCAGGGAACCGTTAGCAGGCGCACGCATCTGCCGGCTGTTCCGTGCTGTGCCGGCGCGCTGCACGGCTGCGCGGCGAGCTATATTTTGGGAGAAATATAGTTGATCGTTTTTAGCGTATAGACCGTCACAAAGGCCGTAGGGTCCGTTTTCTCCAAGTATTTCATCAATCGCAGGTATTCGCTCCGGTCAACAACGACCTGGATTTCCATTCGGCGGACCATTTCTCCATAGGCACCATAGGCTTCATAGACCGTAGCGCCGGAGTGCATTTCATAAACGATATACTGCCGGATCTCGTCAAAATGGTTGGAGATGATGCATACTTTTTTCTTTTCGTTCAGGCCGAAGATAAACTGATCGAGAATGATCCCGTTAAGATACGTGCCAATCAGGGAGACGATCACCGTCTTGTAGTCATAACACAACAAGGATAACAAAGCGATTGCGATTCCGCTTGCCGACATGGCGGTTCCAAGCTCCATCCGGAGATACTTGTTCAGAATCTTTGCAATGATATCCAGCCCGCCGGAGGAAGCGTTCCGAACAAACAGCATGGACAGGCCGATACTCACCACAAAGCAGTAACAAAGCATGTCCAAAAACGCATCGCTTGTCAGGGATTGGAAATTTGGGAACAGCCGCTCAAAGCCCCAAAGGAACAGCGGCATCAGGAGCGAAGCGAATATGGTTTTGAACCCAAATTCATTTCCGATCAGAGCAAAGCCAAGAATCAGGCAAAGTATGTTTAGAATAAGAGTAATGCCCGATACCTCTATTGGAATATAGTGGCTCAGCACCACCGCGAGGCCGGATATAGAGCCAACCGCAAGATTGCTTGGAATGAGGAAAAAGAATACTGCGGCGGCAATGATCAGCGTGCCGACTGCGATCAAAACATATTCTCGGGGAGATTGGCTTTTCTTCATACTACTATTACCCTAAAAATTTGCCTTTGGCATACACAAGGTAGCACAAAAATCATCGTTTTACAAGGAGATTCAACATACAATCAAAATTTGCGCCTATACAAAAGCACTGCGCTTGTATGACAGCGGGCAAAACGCGGCACGGATGCCGTTGATACGCCAAAAACCGCCCGCTGTTTCCTGCCTGCGGCGCACGCTGTTCTGCATCGTGATTTTATCACGGAAGGCGGATGGACTTTGCGATATATTGTTCAAAACAAGTTCGAGGGGGGATTGGCCGGTGAGTGAAGAGAAACAAAAAAACCGGAGGGCCTGCGTAGAGGAGGATGCATGCGTGGCCTGCGGCTGCTGCGTCAAGGTTTGCCCGTTGTCCGCGATCGAGGTGTGGAGGGGCATGTTCGCAAGGGTGGACACATTGCGCTGCGTCGGCTGCGGCAGGTGCAGCAGGGAATGCCCCGCCAGTGTGATAACCATTCAAGAGGTGCTCGCATGAAACGGAACACAAAATGGTATTCGTATCTTTGGATTGCGTCGGTCATCTATCTGGCGCTGGGTTTTTTCAATATCCTGTTTGCGTGGCTGGGACTATTCTGTTTTTTCATTCCGCTGGGAATTGCGGTGGCCAAGGGCAGCAAGGCCTATTGCAACCGCTACTGCGGCAGGGGCCAGCTGTTCGCGATCCTTGGCGGAACGCTCGGCCTGTCCCGACAAAAGGATATGCCCAAGTGGATGAAGAGCAAGGCGTTTCGTTACGGCTTTTTGAGCTTCTTTTTGGCCATGTTCCTTTTGATGCTGTGGAACACCGGCCTGGTCTTTGCCGGCGTTCGGGATCTGGGGCAAACGGTGACGCTGCTGTGGACGTTCAAATTGCCATGGCATTGGGCGTATCACGGTACGCTGCTGCATCCGGGCGTGGCACAATTTGCGTTTGGATTCTATGGCGTTATGCTGACCTCCACGGTGCTGGGCCTGCTGACCATGCTTCTGTTCAAACCCAGAAGCTGGTGCGTATACTGCCCGATGGGAACGATGACGCAGATGATCTGTAAAGCGAAGAACAAAAAGCAATCGGCAGATCGCAGCGCGGCGCCGGCGGACATGTGACGCTCCGATGGGATCGATTGCCGCGCCGCATGGAGCGCGGCAGCGCCGGCTGATATTTGGTGACGAAATCACGGTAAACAGGGCGCGGCCTATGCTATACTGACATTATCAAAAGAAACAAAGGAGGAAAAAACAATGCAAGTTGCGAATATTACGGAAACCAATTTTCAGCAGGAGGTCTTGAACAGCCCAAAGCCCGTCCTCGTCGATTTCTGGGCTGCATGGTGCGGACCGTGCCGGATGCTCTCGCCGGTCGTCGATCAGATTGCGGAGGAGAGAACCGATATCAAGGTTGCAAAGATCAATGTGGACGAACAACCGGGACTTGCATCCAGATTTCAGATCATGAGCATTCCGACGCTGCTGTTGTTTGTGGATGGGAAGGTCGTCAAAAAAACGATGGGCGTACAGCCAAAGCGCAGTATCCTTGCGATGCTTTCCTGAAACCGGGCAAAGGAACAGGCGGCATCCGGCTTGATAGCCGGACGCCGCCGCGTATTATCGGCAAAGGGCCTCAAGCCGCTTGACGTCGGTCAATTCGATCGAGCCGCGCGAGAGCCGGAGCATGCCCTGCGACTGGAAATAGCGCAGCATACGGGTGATTACCTCGCGCGCGGTGCCCAGATGGGCGGCGATCCGTTCGTGCGTTATTTTCAGAACGGAATTTTGCTCCAACCGGCTTTCCTCCACTAGAAATGCGGCCAGACGCGCGTCCTGCCGCTTCCACATGATCTGCTCGATCAGCCACATGACCTCGGAGAACCGGCCGGCCATAATCTCATTGGTATAGTTCGCGACGGGGGCGGACTCCTTCATGATCTGCATATAGACTTCTGCCGGGACGATCCAGATATCCGAATCCTTTTCCGCTTCGATCGTGATATCAAACTGGATGTTCCGCATCATACAGGCGGCGGAGAACAGGCAGATATCCATGTCAAACAAGCGATAGATCGTGATCTCCCGCCCGTCTTCCGACAGGATGAACGCGCGCAGCTGTCCGGCGTTGATGAGCAGCAGTCCCGTGCAATCCGCAGATCCGTTATGAATGATCGTTCCCTTGGCAACGCGTTTCAGCGCGACGGCAGCTTGAAGTCTGTCCTGCTGCGCTTCGTTCAGCGCATTCCACAGGGGAAATGCTTCGGCAAAGTCCATGATGCGATCCTCCCTTGCTGCCATCAGTATACGGTAAGGGGTTGGCCCCTGTCAATTTCATTGCCGGAGGCCGGCAAAAAACGGCGTTGCTGCAGCGGGTGGCGCAAACGGCCGACTGTTCCGATACGGGTCAGTGCGTAGCCGCGATGGTCTATCTGTCGATATGGAGGGAAAGAGCATCACTTGGTTTCCTTTGCGTGATGTTATCACGGAATAGCGTAGGATTTTTGGTATACTACCATTAGGATCAAAGCGGAATACGCTACGGGCGGACCGCCGGAACAACGGAACGCACTGCCGCAGCGATAACCGGCCGGGATGCTGCGGGATAAACCGGACCGCCGCGCAGATACCCGTGCGAAACCGGCGGTTTGCAGGAAATGAGATTTTGGAAAGGACGGAACGCAAATGAAACGGACGATCAGGAGAATGGGGAAACCCCTGTTGTTTGCAGCGCTGGGCGCCGGCGGCGGATACCTCTTCTATCGATTCTTTGGATGTGCAGGCGGCTGCGCCATCACCTCCAGCCCGCTGCTCACGATGCTGACGGGCGCGCTCATCGGCTTGCTGCTGCTGCCGTCCGGCGCGGAGAAAGGAGCGTAACCCATGCAATATTTCGTGTCGTTTCTGGAGGGCATCATCACGTTCGTATCCCCCTGCCTGCTGCCCATGCTGCCCGTGTACCTGTCCTATTTTGCGGGCGGTGGAGAGCGCAGCACCCGCAAAACGGCGGTCAGCGCGCTTGGCTTTGTCGCGGGTTTTACGGTGGTGTTCGTTGCGCTTGGCGCTTTGGCCGGTACGCTGGGCGGGTTTTTGAAGGCGCACCAGACGGCGGTGAACATCGTTTCAGGCCTGATCGTGGTGTTCTTCGGCCTGAGTTTTTTGGGCGTTGTCCGACTGAACGTGTTCAAGGGAAGCCGCGGCGGCATGCAGAACGGAGAGGCCGGTTTTTTCTCGACCATGGTCTTTGGCATGGTGTTTTCCGTCGGCTGGACGCCGTGCGTCGGCGCGTTTCTCGGTTCGGCGCTCATGTTGGCCTCTCAGCAGGGGCAGACTGCCGTCGGGATGCTCATGCTGCTCTGCTATTCGCTGGGACTTGGAATTCCGTTTCTGCTGAGCGCGCTGCTCATCGACAAGCTGAAATCCACGTTCGATTTTATCAAGCGCAATTATGCGATCATCAATACCGTCAGCGGCATTCTGCTCATCCTTGTGGGCGTGCTGATGGCGACGGGGCTGTTTGGCAGACTGCTCAGCCTGCTGAGCTAAGGAGGAAAAGAGATGAATAAAAAACTGAAATTCGGGCTTGCCACGGCGCTGATGATCCTGCTGCTGGTGGGGGCGGGCGCACTGTACCGGCATTTGAGCGCAGGAATGGAGACTGCGCCCCTGCCTGAGAGCTCCGCAGCGACCGGTACGCCCGATCCCGCGGCAACGGAGCAGCCGAAAGCGCCGGATTTCACCGCGTATGATGCGGAAGGAAACGAGGTAGCGCTCTCTTCCTATCTGGGAGAACCCATTGTGCTCAACTTCTGGGCAAGCTGGTGCGGACCATGCCGCAGTGAAATGCCCGATTTTCAGACGGCGTATGAACTGTACGGGGATGAGATTCACTTTGTACTGGTCAACATGACCGATGGTGCGCGTGAAACCAAGGAGACGGCGATGCGGTTTGTGGAGGAGCAGGGGTTTACATTCCCGGTGCTTTTTGATGAGCGAAGCGATGCGGCGATTGCTTACAGTGTGCGCACCCTTCCCGCAACGTACTTCATCGATGCCGGCGGCTACGCCGTTGCAGCAGCCAGAGGTATGTTGAATCTGGAGACGCTCGAACGGGGCATCGGCATGATACGGGGGGAGACGGTCGGAGAGTAAAAGCCGTTCCCTGTTCGGACGCGGACGCACCCGCCTGTGCAACGCATTCCTCCGGCCTTACGCCGTCCGACTCGTGTTGTGGGGAAAGGGGAGCGCAGCGGGGGAACTCAAAACAGAACGCCGTGGCAGCTTGTCCCTATACAGGATCAGTGCATATTCGGGGCGCGCAGCGGACGGGGGACCCGAGACAGAACGCCGGGCTGTTACGAGAGCGAAAGAACCCGCCGTCTGATCGCGTGCATGCCGTACCGGGAAAAGGGCCGCGGAGATACGGCGGTCGATGCTCTCGCACGGGCAAACGGGCCGCCGGCCCTCATCGGACGGTTTCGCGGATCACCAGCTTTGGCTCGAGTATGGTATTGACATGGCGGCGCGTGGGATCCATGATGCTGCCGTAGAGGATCTCCGCGGCCATGCTCCCCATCTCATAGATGCACTGATCCACCGTGGTCAGCGGCGGCGATGAAACGGCTGCGGTGAAAATATTATCGAATCCCGCTACCGAGATTTCTTCCGGCACGCGGATGCTAAGCTCCTGCAGCCGGTGCAGCACGCCAATGGCCGTCATGTCGTTGCCGCAGAACACCGCTTCGGGCAGCGTTCGGCAAGCCTCGGCCATCCGGTCAAACAGGCGCATGCCCATATGGTACGGGGAAATAAAATCCTTTGCGGAGGGCTCGTCCTCCGAGAGAAACACAAGACCCTTGTCATAGGCAATGCCGTGCTTTTCCAACGCCTTGCGGTAGCCAAGGTGCGTTTGCACGCGGCTGTAGCGGTTCAGCGGCGCGCCCAGATAAGCGATCCGGCGCATGCCCCGCTCGATGAAGTATTGCGTCATGATCTCGCCGCAGTGTGCATAGTTTACGCAGATGGTGGAGCGATTGCCCGCAGAGGGCAGCTCCATGACGACAAGCGGCGCATCGGATCGCAGCAACGGCTGCAAATGCCTTAGATCATCGCATACCGGGGAGATAATCGTTTTCAGGGAACTCCTGCGGGAGAGCTCGTTTACCAACTGCCGCTCCAGCTGCACGTCCCCCTTCGTGTTCATGAGCAGCGTGTTGAACCCGAACATGCGCAGCGAGGTTTCCAGCCCGGAGAGCAGCGCCACATAAAAGGGGTTGGAGAGGTTTGGCAGCATGACCACTACATCCTGCTCGGAGGGGCGCGGTTTTCCCTTGGATGCATAGTGCAGCCGGTCAGCTGCTGCAAGCACGCGCTTGCGCGCCCCGTCGGAGACCGGGTATGCGGCGTTGCTCAACACGCGCGATACGGTTGCCGGCGATACCTTTGCCAAATGTGCGATATCGTAGATGGTAGCGCCGTCTTTTCTGTGGTTCATCCCAGTCCTCCCAATCTTTGTCGTTTGCGCAAAAATCTGCATTTGGAGCGGAACGCGAAAGCGAAGTGCCCGTTCTTCCATATGGTTTCTAATTATTTCTATTGCTATTATACAGAAGCACGAACGAAAAGGGAAGTTTTTACGCCAAATTGATTTTTGCTTTCCAACGAAGCGGGTATTTCAAAACATCTTTTGAAGAATCGCCGCAGCCGTCCGCATTCGGATGACCGCGGCGATACACACGGGGCGTCGGCGGATTTGAACGAGCATTAAGCCTGCAACAGCCGAATGTAGTGGTTCGCCTCCCGCAGCACATGGTCTGCAAGCAGCGGCAGGATCAGGGAACGGATTTTGCACTCCTCGATTCCCTTCGTTCCGGCGGCTTTGAAATCGCGGAACCGGATGGTTTCCGTCAATGCGTTGAAGCCGCCGCCCGTATTGGCTCGATCCTGCGCCCGACAGCTGGTGGATAATAGCCGCGCATAGTCCTTGGCAAACGAATCGGCCGTTTTCAGCAGCTCATTTTCGCAGGGGTCCAGCAATCCGCGGATAAACAGCGCGTGCTCCATCATGATCTGGTTCCAGAATTGTTCGGTTTGGCGCATGGACTGCGGCTCGACAATCCCTTCATTTTCCAGCCGAAATACAAAATTCCGGTACAATTTTGCCTCGCGGGTGATGTGCTCGATCAATAGCGGATAGTTCATGGTGAACATCCGGCAGTCCAAAACCCGCTTGAGAATAGTCTCTTTGAGCGCAATCAATCCATCCAGCAGCCTGAGCGCCGTGCGATTGAGCATACTGACCTGCCGGAACAACTCCGGACGAATGACGGGGGATTCGCTGCAGCGCAGCCTCGCTTCCCTTGCCGTGATATCCTGATTGATCTTGATTCCGGTAAAGCGTTCCGTTTGCTGTTCCGCCCTCGCGGTGAATTCGGTGAACAATTCTCCGGACCGGCTGACCGGCTGACCGATCAGGCCGTCCCCCAAAACGACGGCCTGACAAAGCAACTTTTCGAATTCTTGTTTATAGAACTCCGCTTCCCTTGCAAAGGAAGCGTCGACGGGTGCAAATCCGGCTCTGAGAAACAGCGAGTGTTCCTTCATAATCCGGGCAAAGAACAGGTGCAGTTCCAACGACTGCACGATGCGGTTTTCCTCCTGGTGCATGGATGGCGTCCTCCCAATATCGTTCGATACTTCCATACTATGAAGGAGCTCTGGATTTTGTCAGCGATGCCCTGCGCCGGGAATGGCGCGCATGTTTCCAGAAAGATGCAGCGCTTTCATGGAGCGTTTTTGGACAGAATGGCAAGACGCTACCTGTCCGGCGCCGCCTTCGCAGGAAAACCGTGCTTGAACGGGGCGCGGATGGGGGGATACGGCTGGGTAAAGGGTAAAAAACCAAACTGTGGCCGTGGAAATCGAGAGGTTCCGGCTGCGGCTGGCGGTGCCGGCGCGGGAAGAACCGGCGCAAAACAAAGACATGGAACATATAAAGACAGCAGATCGCCCGAAGCGTTCGCTCCGGACGGTCTGCCTGCCGCCTGCCTGTGCCCACAAGCTGTTTGCGAGAGGCACTTTCTATGCCGATGGGAGAACGATGGCGAAAAAGCGCCCTATGCCTCCATCGCCCCTTGCGCTGCCTCCAACTGCTTTTCCGCCTTCATGATCGGCCACCATTCTGTAAACGCCAGAACGATCGGAACGCCCAGGCCGATGATGGACATGCAAAGGCAGTTGATAAATTCTTTTCTTGCCTCGATATACGTTTTACTGTGCATAGTGGGATACTCCTTTCGCCGCCGTGCGGACTGGTTTTCGGGGCGGACGTATGCGCTCTCCGGCCGCAGCCGGACAGACGCCCGCTTTCATACAGCATTATATTATATATCCATCTCCCGCTAAGATTCCGGTAAGGATTGCGCGGAATGGGCAAATCCATAGAAAAGATCGGCCGGAGGTGCGCAGAAAGAAAAGCGGAGCCGTAAATGCACAGCGCGCGGGGCGCCGCGCCCCGGCAGGCTCGGGCGCTTTGCGGCAAGACGCGGCGGGGGGAGGGAACTGTTAAAAATCGCCTCCTTTGGGAAGAATAGCGGAAGGAAAAGCGCGCGCTTCAAGCCCGCGGCAAAAAAGGAGGACGGAACATGAAAAGATATCAATGCAAACTGTGTGGAGAGATCGTGGATGCGCCGGAGGGGGTAGAACTCGTTTGCCCGCGCTGCGGCGCAAGAGAGGATCAGATGGAGGTGATCGAGGAACAGCACAGCAATCGGTATGCCGGTACGGAAACCGAGCGCAATTTGGAGGCGGCCTTTGCCGGCGAGTCGCAGGCGAGGAATAAATACACCTATTTTTCATCCGCTGCCAAGCGGGAGGGATTTGAACAGATTGCAGCGCTGTTTTTGCAAACCGCCGAAAACGAGCGGGAACATGCAAAGATTTGGTTCAAGGAGCTCGAGGGCATCGGCAGCACGGCGCAAAACCTGTTGGCGGCGGCTGCCGGCGAACACTATGAGTGGACGGATATGTACGAGCGGTTTGCGCAGACGGCCGAGCGCGAGGGGTTTTTGGAGCTTTCCAATCGGTTTCGCATGGTTGCGGCTATCGAAAAGCATCATGAGGAACGGTTCCGCGCGCTTCTGCAGAACGTGGAGAACGGCACGGTGTTCCAGCGGGATGAGCAGGATACCGTTTGGATCTGCCGCAACTGCGGACACATTGTGGTTGGCGCGCGCGCGCCGCAGATTTGTCCGGTCTGCGACCACCCGGAGGCGTTTTTTGAGATCCTTTGCAAAAACTATTGAGCCTTCCACAGCAGCAGCGGTTCCCGCCGGATAGCGGCGGGATTTTTTATGCGCCGGCCGCTGCATGCGCCTGTCCGGCTGCTCCGGAATGCAAAGGCGGCGTTAAGACGCGGAACGACGCGTTGACAAAATGGGCATAGCGTTACTATAATATATGGATTCTTCGTGATAAGAGGGGGGAGGAGACGGTATGGAAAGCGCGCTGGTCGGCTTCGGCCTGGCGCTTGCCGGCGGCGCTGCCATTGCGGCGCTCAATGACAGGCTGGCACGGGCGGCCCTCCGAAAAGGAGCCGCGCAGCTGTCCGCGCTCTTCGTTGTTCGGCAGATTTTGAACGTTTCGTACTTGGCGGCCCTGTTCCTGCTGTCCGGCCTTCTCCCATGGGATATGGCGGCGCTGCTGATCGGCGGCGCGCTGGGCATCACCGTGCCGTCCATCTTCTTTACCCGCCGGCTGGTAAAGCGGAACGATGCGCTGAACCGGGAGGAGCGGGACAAGGAGCGAAAGCAGCTGAAAGACAGCGATGAAACCGCAAGGGGGTGAATGGGAATGGGCGAAGCATCTGAGGTCGTGATTCCGCTGTTCGGCGTGCTCGATGTGACCGGCGAGGTGATCCTGATGTGGGTGATCGCGCTGCTGCTCGTGCTGACGTCGATTTTTGTCACGCGGCATCTGAAGGAAAGGCCCGGCCGGTTCCAGAACATGGTGGAAACGGCAGTCGAAAGTCTGGATCGCTTTTTTACCGGTATCGTCGGGAAAAAGAAGGCGCGAAAGTATTTCTGTTTTCTCGGTTCGCTGTTTATCTTTATCATCGTCGCCAACTACTCCGGCCTCATTCCGGGCGTTGGGATGACGAAGTATTTCAAGGCGCCTACGGCTTCGCTTTCGGTGACGCTGGGACTGGGCGTTGTGACGTTTGCGTTTTTGCAGATTGCCAGCATCCGTGCGGGCGGCTGCAAACACTACTTCAAGCGTTTTGTCACGCCCATTGCGGTCATGCTGCCGCTGCTCGTGCTGGATGAATTCATCAAGCCCGCTTCGCTGGCGCTGCGCCTGTTCGGCAATGTGTTCGGCGAGGAGACCGTTACCGAGGAGCTGTACGGCCTGCTGCCGATCGGCGCGCCGGTCATTATGATGGCGTTGTCGCTGCTGTTCTGTGCGATTCAGGCCGTTGTATTTACCATGCTTGTTTCCATCTATCTGGAAGAAGCCATTGAAGTGGAAGAATAATCATTACGATAGGAGAAAAAGATCATGACAGATTCCGCAATTATTGCACTCGCAGCCGCGATCGCGATCGCCGTCAGCACCATTTTTCCGGCGCTTGGTCAGGGTAAAACCGCAAAGGCGGCCATGGAGAGCATCGCCCGCCAGCCCGATGCCGCCAAGGACATCCGTTCCGCGCTCATCATTTCCATGGCGCTGATGGAAGCGCTTACGATCTACGGCCTGTTGATCGCATTCATTTTGACCTCTAAGATCTGAGCGCGCGCGCCGGATGCTGCGGTGCATCCGGCGCAGTGCGCCAGCGGCCCGGCGTTCGGGCGGAAAGGGTGCTTCGCATCGCGAAGCGGAGTGATGGGAATGACCATTCAGTTATCCGTTCTGCTGTGGACGGTGATTACATTTTGTATCCTGATGTTCTTATTGAACAAATTCCTGTTCAAGCCGCTGCTTGCATTTATGGATGCGCGGGAACAGAAGATTGCGCGCGCGCGCAGCCGGCAGGAGGAAGCGGCTTTCGCGCGGCAGACGGCCAGCCGCGAGGCGGAAGAAAACCGGCTCGCTGCACAAAAGCGGGCGCACGATGCCGCGGAGGCCGCGCTTTCGGATGCAAAACGGCAAGCCGCACAGGAGGCGGCCGAAGCGGAAAAAAGATATGCCCTGCTGTTGGATCAACGGCGGTCGGAACTGGAAACGGAAAAACGGGAGCTCCAGCGGAATTTGGATGCCGGCATGGACGATCTGGTCGCGGCATTCGTACAGAAACTGGTGTCCTGACAGGGAAATGCTATGCACTTTTTGTATGCGCTGATCAATGTCCTGCTGCTGGCGGGGATCATATGGATTTTTGGACGAAAACAAATCGTCTCTATTTTCCGATCCCGCCGCGAGCGGATCAACGCTGCGCTCGATGAGGTGGAGCACGCGCTGCCGGAATTGGAGATCGCGCCGGAGCAGCAGTCGCCGCCGCCCGAAGAGAAAAGGCCGGATGTGGCCGAGGCGGTGGAACAGATCCAAACCGAGGCGCGGGAACAGGAATATCGTCTGGAAACACAGTTTGGACACGCCTGTGAGGACATGCGCCGCGCGATGCTGCTCGACGTCCGCGACGAGACGGTGCGGCGCGCGCAGGACTTGGCAGCCGAGCGCATGGCGGAGGAACCGTATCGGTCTGCTTTGTTGAACCACGAGGCGGAGATGGTGGACGACATCCTTGCGCGCATCACCCTCTCGCCGGGCGATATGGTGTATCTGGCCAAGCACGATGTTTTGTATGTTACGCTGACCTCCGCTTACCCGATGGCGGAGCCGCTTGTCGAGCGTATTCGTGAACGGGTCGAGCAGATGCTTCTCGAGGTGAACGGGAAGCCCTCGTTCTGGGTCAAGGTGGACGAAACGCTGATCGGCGGATTCCAACTTCGCATCGGGGATACGGTGTACGACCGCACGGTCGTCAACAGCATCGCGCGGCTTGGAGAAATCCTGAGCGAGCGGGAGATCGACGGGAGCGATGCGGAGCAACTGCTGCCCGGCATGGCCGATACCGTTAAGCATACGCCGATGGAGAATGATGAATATCAGGTCGGGCGCGTTCTCACCGTTTCCGACGGCATCTGCTGGTTGGACGGCGTGTCCGACATCATGTTCGGCGAGGTGGTCGCCTTTGCATGCGGCGAGCAGGGCATGGTGCTCGATATAGAACCGGATCGCGTCGGCTGCATCATCTTCGGCCGCTATGAACACATCGAAAGTCTCAGCAGGGTGCGCCGTTTGGGCATGATGATGAGCGTGCCCGTGGGCGACGCGCTGCTCGGGCGCGTTGTGGACCCGCTGGGCAACCCCATCGATGGAAAGGGCCATATCTGGGCGAGCGAGCGCCGTCCCATCGAATTTCACGCACCGGCCATTCCGGATCGCAAGCCGGTGTCTGTGCCGCTGCATACCGGCATCAAGCCCATCGATGCGCTTGTGCCCATCGGCCGCGGTCAGCGCGAACTGATCATCGGCGACCGGCAGACCGGCAAGACGGCCATTGCGATCGATACGATCCTCAATCAGAAGGGCAAGAACGTCGCGTGCATCTATGTCGCCATCGGTCAGAAGGATGCGGCGGTTGCGGAGATCGTGTCCAAGCTGGAAAGGTACGGCGCAATGGAGTATACGACCGTTGTTTCGGCCACCGCGTCAAGCGCGGCCTCCATGCAGTATATCGCGCCGTTTGCGGGCGCCGCCATGAGCGAGTATTTCATGTATAACGGCCGCGATGCGCTGATCGTATACGACGATCTCTCCAAACACGCCGTGGCCTACCGCGAACTGTCGCTGCTGCTGCACCGCCCTTCCGGGCGAGAGGCGTACCCGGGCGATATCTTCTATCTGCATGCGCGCCTTCTTGAGCGCGCGGCACAGCTGTCTGATGCGGCGGGCGGCGGTTCCGTTACCGCGCTGCCGATCATCGAAACGCAGGCCGGTGATATCTCCGCTTATATCCCGACCAACGTCATTTCGATCACCGACGGACAGATTTTTCTGGAAACGGATCTGTTCAATGAGGGGCAGCGCCCCGCGGTCAACGTGGGGTTATCCGTGTCGCGCGTCGGCGGCGCGGCGCAGACAAAGCTGATGAAACAGGTATCCTCCCAACTTCGCATGCATCTTGCGCAGTATCGGGAACTGGCGACCTTCGCACAATTCGGTTCCGATCTGGATGACGCTACAAGAACGATTCTCGCCTCCGGCGCGCGCATGATGGCGGCGCTTCGGCAGGGACGATATGCGCCGCTGGCGGACTGGAAGCAGGCGCTGCTGATCTTCGCTGTTTCCGGCGGCTGTGCGGCCGAGGTTCCACCGGAGGACATGGAAGCATACGAGGAACGGCTGTTCCATTATTTTGAAACAGCGCAGAGCGATCTGGTGCGCCTCCTTTCCACAGGGAAGAAGCTCGATGCGCAGGCGGTAGAGCGACTTGAAAACGCACTGCGCGCATTTCTGGAGGTGGCCTGACCATGGCCGGCCTCCGGGAACTCCGCAAACGGTTGAAGAGCGTTCGCACGACCGGTCAGCTTGCCGGGGCGATGCGCACCGTCGCAGCGGCGAAGTATTCACGTGTCAATGCCGCCCGTCTTTCCTATGGGGCCTATGCGGCGGTCTGCCGGGAAATGCAGCAAGCCGCCGGCCGTACCAGGCGCCGGCCAATGGAGGGAACGGATGAGAAGCCGCGCTGCTTCGCGCTCTTTTCAAGCAACCGCGGACTCTGCGGCGGTTTCAACGCGGAGCTTTTGAACCTGTTTTACAGCCGATATCGGGAAGCGAAGCCGACGCCGCTGGTCATTGCCTGCGGGAAAATGGCGGTGGCGTTTTGCAGAGAGAAAGAGATTGCGCTGGAACAGGAGATCCTGTTGGATGATGTGCCACTGTTTGAACAGGCGCAGCAATTGGCCGCCCGTTTGAAGGAACTATACGCATCGGGAGCGGTTTCCGGCGTGGATATCCTGTACCAGCGCTTTGAAAACATGCTGCGGCAAACGCCCGTCATCCGGCAGGTGCTGCCGGATGCGGACGATGGCGCCCAGGCGGCGACGGCGGATCTGCTATTCCTGCCGGATCACGAGACGGTATGCGAACGCCTTGCGGAACACGGGTTTGACACAACGATATACGCCATATCGCTCGAGCATGCATCCGGCGCACAGGCGGCGACGCTGATGGCAATGCGCTCCGCATACGACAATGCCGCGCAGTCTGCTCTGGAACTGGAGACGACGATCAACCGCAGGCGCCAGGCGGAGGTTACCGCGAGCGTGATCGAGACGGCGGCGGACAACGTTCAGCAACCGTAGCGCCGCGGCATGGACCGGCGGCAAAGGCAAAGCCGCCCGTTCTGCCGGCAGCGTGCCGCAGCCGGTTTTCCCCGATTTCCATAAAGAAAGGTCAAAGCAATGCCTGCAACTGGTATTATTACAAGAATCACCGGCCCCGTTGTGGATATTCGATTCCCGTCGAACGAGCATATTCCGGATATCTTTCATGCGGTTCAGGTTCGCATCGGTGAGGAAACCTATACGCTGGAAACGCTGCAGCAACTGGGCGACGGCGAGGTGCGCTGCATATCCATGCGCCCGACCGACGGCATGTCCCGCGGCATGACCGCTGTCGATACCGGCGCGCCCATCTCGATTCCGGTCGGTGAAGCGCTGCTCGGAAGAATGATCGACGTGACCGGACGCCCCATCGACCGCAGCGGCGCAGTGCAGTCGCAGGAATACTGGCCGATCCACCATCAGGCGCCAAAGTTTACCGACATCGTTCCGGCAACGGAGATTCTGGAGACGGGCATCAAGGTGATCGATCTGATGACGCCCTATGCCAAGGGCGGAAAGATCGGTCTGTTCGGCGGCGCAGGCGTCGGCAAGACCGTGCTGATTATGGAGCTGATCCGCAACATCGCGTTCGAGCATAACGGATACTCCGTATTTGCCGGCGTGGGCGAGCGCTCGCGCGAGGGCAACGATCTCTGGCAGGAGATGAACCAGTCCGGCGTGATCGACAAGACGGCGCTCGTGTTCGGCCAGATGAACGAGCCGGCCGGCGCAAGACTGCGCGTGCCGCTGGCCGGGTTGACGATCGCGGAGTGTTTCCGTGAGATCGCGCACAGGGATGTGCTGCTGTTTATCGACAACGTGTTTCGCTTTACGCAGGCAGGCGCAGAGGTCTCCGCATTGCTTGGCCGCATGCCGTCCGCGGTTGGCTATCAGCCGACGCTGGCCTCCGAGATGGGCAAGCTGCAGGAGCGCATCGTTTCCACGCACAACGGTTCCATTACTTCGGTGCAGGCCATCTATGTGCCGGCGGATGATTTGACGGATCCGGCGCCGGCCACGACGTTTTCCCATTTGGACGCGACCACCGTGCTCTCCCGCAGCATTGTGGAGCTGGGCATCTATCCGGCGGTCGCCCCGCTGGAGTCCAACTCGAGAATGCTCGCGCCCGATGTGGTGGGCGCGCGCCATTATACGGCGGCGAAGGAGGTGCAGCGCGTTTTGCAGCGGTATAACGAGCTGCAGGATATCATCGCCATTCTCGGCATGGATGAACTTTCGCCGGAGGATCGCCTGACGGTCAGGCGCGCGCGCAAGGTGCAGCGGTTCATGAGCCAGCCATTCCATGTCGCGGAGAGCTTTACGGGCCTGAAGGGAAAGTTTGTGCCGATCGAGGAAACCATTCGCGGCTTTGAAGCGATACTCGGCGGCGATTGCGACAACCTTCCGGAGCAGGCGTTCCTGATGGCGGGCACGATCGACGACGTCTATGCAAAACGGGGTTAAATACGGAGGCACAGTATGGCGGAACGAATGACGGACCTTAAAGCGCCGCTGTCGCTTCGCATTATAACGCCAAACGGCGTTGCTGCCGAAGCGGCGTGCGATGCGGTAACGCTGCCCGTGGCGGACGGGATATCCGGCGAGGGCGGCGGCAGCATGGGTATTCGCAGGGGACATGCGCGGGCTATGATCGCCCTTGCGGCGGGCGTCGTACTCGCCCGGCTGCATGGAGACACCGTGCTCTCCATCGCAGTGGAGTCCGGACTTGCGTCCGTTGACCGGGACACCGTGCAAATTCTTGCAGAGCGTGTCGGGCAGCCCGTCACCGGTGCGGCATCCGGTACGGGTAAGGATGAAATGAAATAAAACCTGTCATCAAAATGCGTTCCATGCAGGGAAAGCGGCAGGTTCGCGTGCGCTGGACGGCTGCATTTTTTTGCAAATTCACTATTGCAATTTCAAACAAATTGTAGTATGATATGAAAGCTGTCAGGAACAGCCAAAGCACATATGGGGATATAGCTCAGTTGGTAGAGCGCTGCGTTCGCAATGCAGAAGTCAGGGGTTCGAGTCCCCTTATCTCCACCAAACCAAAAATCCGAACCTTTTCCAACGATGGAGAAGCGTTCGGATTTTTTTGTTATAAATGTCCGACTTCAAAAGAATTTGGTGTTTCCAAAGAAGCGATGTTGTGCGCTGCTAAGCACATCGGCTTCCAAAATTTGCAAATACTCAAGGACAGCCCCGTTTATATTACAAGAGTGGATTTGGAAAGCGAATGATCCGGCGCGTGCGTCGCATGCCTTTGCTCCACCCTTGCAGTCATCTTCTGATGCGCCTGTCACACCCCCAAAAACGCTTTAGCACAGCGCATCTGCGAGCAATACATTTTTCACAAGGGATTCGAGCTGTAGCTTTGAGGAACGCCCTCCTGTGGCATAGTCGAAAGCCGCGTTAGCGGCAGGGTGATAGTAATGCCCGTCCGCTTCGGCCTGTTTTCCGGCGGCAATCCCGTCTGTAAGCAGACCGATATTGTCGATGCGCTCTTGCTTAGGAATGGGGTTGAGAATCAGTCCGCCCGGCGGCTGCGGCAGTTTGCCGACAAATAGGGCGTCGACGGGAACATCGGCGCTTTGAAAGAGATACCCGGTACAGCGCCGCTCTCCTACACCATAGATCGTTACTCCGTGCTCCGCCAGCCAGGCAATGCTTGCCGGAATATCCAGCACATCCTTAAACGCGGTCGCAAGCAGCGTAACTGGTAGAGCCTGCAGCGCGGGCAGATCCGGGCAGAGCGATTCGGCGCGGATGTCGCCGATACCGCCGATACCGCAGCTGACTGCAAGCGGCAGTCCCATCATGTGGCAGACCGCCATTGTGCCCGATGCCGTAAGTGCGCCGCAGGCCCCTTCCGCCAGCACGGCGGGAAGACGCTCCCAGTCAATACGCAGGAGTCCTTCTGCCCTTCGCCTGAAGGGCAGAAAGCGCTCCATACCTCCGATACATATTTTTCCGCCATCCACCCAGACGATGTTCTCAAAATCGGATGGCCAGCTTGCCATAAGGGCGTCCTCGCTGATCGAAATAAGTCCATGGGCAAGCAAGGCGGATTCTGTCAGAAAAGAGGGCATTATTTCCAACCTTCGAGATTGTTTACATTATCCACGTTGACGAGCGTGAGCGGCAGATAGATGTAGCTTTCAAATGCCTGACCTTCGTTCAGCATGACGGCCATTTGCAGCGCCGCCCGCGTGTAGCGCTCGCTGGAGTAGCTCATGGAGCCGGTCATAGCGCCGTTTTTGATGGCTTCGCGCGCATCGTTGGTAAAGTCAACGCCGTATACCAGCACGCCCTCTTTTCCTTCGGCTGCAAGCGCCTCGGAAACAGCAAGCGCCATGGTATCGTTGCAGCAGAAGATCCCTTTCAGGCCCGGATACTCCGTAACAAGAGCCTTGGCGGCATCATATGCCAGGGTCGCGTCCCAATCACAGTTCTGCACTGCGACAAGTTCGATTCCCTCGGCAGCCTCAAGAATCTCCTTAGCACCCTTTGTACGCCCTTCGCTCTGACCGGCGCCGGCAAGACCGGAGATGATGGCGACCTGACCGCCTTCAGGCAGGCGTGCGATCATATCTTTGGCAACGGTCTGGCCCTGCTCAGCAAAATCAACCGTGATTTTTGCATCCAGATGGCCGCCTGCTTCCTCGAGCGCCGCCACATCGACACCGGGGCCAAGGTTGATAACTTTGACGCCGTTCTCGTTGCACTTTACAATGCCGGGGATCAGATTGGTTCCATCGATCGGGGAGACGATGATCACGTCGTAATCCATATCCGCCATGGTCATCAAAACATCAAGCTGTGAAGAGGTATCGCCTTCGGTAGTACCGGTCTGCACATCGATTGAAATGCCCATATCCGCGCCGGCAGCTTCATAACACTCCTTCATGTTTACCCAGAAGGCGTTGGTCAGCGAAATTACGACCGCACCAACCTTGATGTCGCCGAAGCTCTCGGGCATAATGCCGATCTGCGCCTCCATTGCGGCGTCAAACTCGGCGTAGAGCTGCTTTACGGTTTTCGAAATACTGTCGTCGGTTTCCAGTGCTGAAGTTTCGGGAGCAGCGGTGTCTTCTGGTTCTGCAGTTGCAGCCGGCACCTCTGTCGGGGTTGATGGTTCCGTAGGGGCGGCACAGCCAAAAGCAGTGAGCGCAAGGAGAAGAGACAGGAGAATGGTTACGAGTTTTTTCATTTTTTCCCTCCAATGAATAGGTTATCTATGTATACCCTTAGCGAACAAGGGGGACATAGCCTCAGGGCGATCAGGCCCGGGCAGCACATTTCCGTTCCTCATATGATGCAGGTACGGCGTTCCCTGATTTCGGCAATTCCTACTGCGATGAGCAGCAATGCGCCGGTGATAAACTGCTGATAGTATGATGATACGCTCATGATGGTCAGGCCGTTTCTGATCAATCCCAGCAAAAACACGGCAACAATTGTGCCGAACAGACTAGCTCTGCCGCCATGCAGGGCAGTACCGCCCATGATAACGGCGCATATCGCGTCCATTTCCATATTAAGCCCGGCATTCGCTTCGGCGGAATTGAGACGGGCCGTGATGATGATGCCGGCAAGAGCCGCCATCAGCCCGGAGAATGCAAAGGCACTGATGCGGTATTTGCCCGTAGATATTCCTGCGCGATGGAGCGCGCTGGCGTTGCCGCCGAGCGCTTTGATGTAATGTCCCCAGCGCATATAGCAGAACAGCGGAATCAGAACGAGGATCACGACAAATGCAATCAACACGCCCGATTCCATTTGAAGCACGTCGCCGCAGCCAAAACTGCGAAAGTCCTGCGGCAGCTTTGTGATCGGGATACCTGACGTAATGATAAGGGAAAGGCCGCGGTACATAAATGAGGTTGACAGCGTAATGATCAGTGCATTGATACGGGTCACATGCACAAGCCATCCGGAAATGACGCCCATAATCACGCCTGCAGACAGGGAGATGAACAGACAAGCCCAAACGGGCAGTCCTGCTTTTAACGCTCTGGCCATGAGAATGGCGGACAGGGACAGAACGGAGCCAACCGAGAGATCGATGGCACCGGTAGAAATGACGCACATCATGCCTACGGCAAGGATCAGGCGGTAAGAGGTTGCCTCAAGGATATTAACCACATTTTTGATGGAAAAAAACGAATTTGTTTTGAAGGATAGAAATCCCATGACGAGCAGGCAAACGCCGATCAGCAACAGGCCGGTGGCATTTGCGCGACGCCAATTCCGAAGCCGCGTCATGAGAGGCCTCCTTCCTCACGTTTCAACAGAAGCGATTGAATCGCTTCCAACGGCATATCGGCCGTTTGCGTCTGCGCTATGCACCTGCCGGCACGGAACACATAAATGTAGTCCGCAAGGCTGTAGACCTGGTGCAGGTTATGGCTGATGAGAAGCTGCGTCATTCCTTCGTCACGGAATTTTCGGAACAGATCCAGCGCCCTGTGGCTTTCCTCAATGCCCATGGCAGCGGTCGGTTCGTCCAGTAGCAAGAGCTTACCGGGATTCAGCAGCGCGCGTGCAATCGCAACGCCCTGCCGCTGGCCGCCGGAGAGGTTGCTAACGGGTTCGTTCAGGTCAGGGATCTCCACATGCAGCCTTTTGAGCAGCAAGGCTGATTGCTTCTCCATTGCCCTTCGATATAAAAAAGGGCCTTTCATGATTTCGGCACCCAGGAAAATGTTCTCGATGCTGTTTTTACAGTTATCCAATGCCAGATCCTGATATACGGTGCGAACACCAAGTTGTATCGCTTTGTGTGCGGTGAGAGAGGAAACAGTCCTCCCATCGATGACAATGCTGCCGCTATCCGGCACGAGCATGCCTGAGATAATCTTGATCAATGTTGATTTCCCTGAGCCGTTATCACCAACGACAGCAGTAATGCTGCCGCGCTGTACCGCAAGTGAAATGCCTCTCAGTGCGACAATATGTCCAAAACTTTTTGTGATAGATTGCGTTTTCAGAACTGCAGAATGCAAGCGTTATCCTCCATTGAAAACAACGAATGATTGCTTGCATTATAAACATTGTCGTCGTTTCAGTCAAGCACTAAATTTGCCATAATAAGAAAAGTGGCTAACCAAGCCACTTTCTTTGCTTTTTGGGGTAATGCGGATGAGGGGGCGTTCTGCCGAATTGTTCAAAAAGGTCGATCTGAAAGATGCTGCGTATCAAACACATGAGGATGGGCGCACAAAAGCGCATCGCGAGAGTAAACTTTTGTCGGATTTGGTCGATTGTGTGCAAACGCCTTGCTATTCGATTATCAAAATATTACAATTCTGTTAACAACTCGAAACCAGCCCAAATAAAAAACCACAGGGAGGAAACGGTCATGGGTAAAACGGAACGACTATTGCTTTCACTTGGTATGGATTCTGAGCACGACGGGTATAAGAAGGCAGTCGCGATACTGCGCATTTTGATAGACGGGGGAGACAGGGCGGCGGATTACTCCGCCGCCCTGTGTTTTGTGAGTATTTGAGCTTTCCCGTCGGGAGCAGGCTCCAGAACCGGCCGATCCCGGCAGCGCTGCGCCGATCCGGTGGGCTGCGCTCATCCGTTGCAAACGCCGCTTCCTTTGCCGGTATCCCCGGGATAGCGCGGGCAGCGCATCCGGCTGTTTGCCGAACACCGCTCGGTGAATACAGATTTTGCAATGCAGCAAAGCGCCCGCGCGATTTGAGCCCGCAATACCTGTTTGAAGCGATCAGTTGCCGAGGCGCACGAGATCAAAGCAGAATTCAAAGATCGCATCCCGGTGCGCCGACATGACTTCGCCGATGCCGAGATCCGTGACCTCGCCGGTCATACCGGTGCCATAGTTGGCGATGACGCCGATGGCGGCGTAGCGCATATCGAGGTCGCGCGCCAGCGGCGCTTCGGGAATAATGGTCATGCCGATCGTCTGTGCGCCAAGCATGCGCAGCATGCGCACCTCTGCTGCGGTTTCAAAGCGCGGCCCCTCGGTGCAGGCATAGGTGACGCGTCCCGCATAGGGAATGCCGCGCTGGAGGATCATGCGTTCGAGCAGGTCGTTGAGCTGTGTGGAAAAAACCTCCTCCATTCCCGTGTGCAGCGCCAGCCGGTGCTCCCGGTCAAAGGAGGAAGGACGGGATTTTGTAAAGTCGATGAAGTCGGACAGCAGACAGAGACTGCCGAGCTTGTGCGTGTAATCACAGGTTCCCACCGAGGTGATGCCCACCACATGCGTCGTTCCGAAGCAATGCAGCGCATAGATGTTGGCGCGGTAATTGATTTCGCCGGGGTCGCGGCGGTACACCACGCCATGCCGGGACAGGAAGAAAAACTCGTGTCCATCTACTGCTGCGCGGAATACAACCACATCACCGTACGGGGTGGAGACAGCCTCTTCCCGATAGGGAATGGGCAGCGTTTCGATGTTGGTGCCGCCAATGATTGCAAATTTCATGATCCTTGCCCTCCGATTGGATGATACCCAGAGTGAAATGCTGTTATTTTTAAGTATATCACAGCGGAAGGGAAAAGGGTAGTAGCCAAAGGCAAAACCGGTCGAAGCAGCGCGCAATATGAAAAAATCGTGGAAGCAAAAGAGGAATTATGGTATGATGCTACAAAACGGAGGATGAAATATTGCCGGTGAACATACGGACGGGGGCGGAATCGGACGTTCCCCGCCTGACGGAGATCTACAACGCGGAGGTGCTTGGCAGCATCGCCACATTCGATACCGTGGAACGAACGGAAACGGAGCGCATGCAATGGTTTCGCGCACACGGCGCTGCATACGGCGCTGCGCGCTATCCGCTTCTCGTCGCGGAGATGGATGGGTGGGTCGCTGGCTACGCCTCGCTCTCGCCCTATCGGCCGCACGACGCGTATGCCTCCACAGCCGAGCTTTCGGTCTATGTGGATGCGCGCTGCCGGGGAAGGGGCATTGCGTCACGGCTGCTGGAAGCCATTTTGCGGCAGGCCCGCGCCTGCGGCGAGCTGCATGTGATCGTTTCCGTGATTGCCGGCGGGAACGAGGCGAGCGTTCGCCTGCACGAACGGTTCGGCTTTCGCTGCGGCGGCACGCTGCCGCAGGTCGGCTTCAAGCACGGCGCCTATCGCGATATCGTGCAGTATTATTTGCTTGTATAAAGGAAGGACAACAACACCAATGGATTATGCGAAAGAATCGTTAAGGCTGCACGAGCAGTGGAAGGGAAAGATCGAAATCGTGCCGCGCGTGCAGACGGGGACGCGCGAGGAACTGGCGCTTGCCTATACGCCGGGCGTGGCGGCGCCCTGCCTTGCGATCGAGAAGGATGTGGACAACAGCTATGCGCTCACGCGCCGCCATAACCTCTGTCTTGTCGTGACGGATGGCAGTGCGGTGCTGGGCCTCGGCAACATCGGACCGGAGGCCAGCATGCCGGTCATGGAGGGAAAGTGCGTGCTGTTCAAGGCGTTCGGCGGCGTGGATGCGTTCCCGCTGTGCGTGCGGACGCAGGATGTGGATGAATTCGTGCATACCGTGAGTCTGCTCGCGGGCAGCTTCGGCGGGATCAATCTGGAGGATATTGCCGCGCCCCGTTGCTTTGAGATTGAGCGAAAGCTCAAACAGCAGTGCGATATCCCCGTGTTCCATGACGACCAGCACGGAACCGCGATTACGGTTCTTGCCGGCATGCTCAATGCGCTGCGCGTGGTAGGGAAGCGGATTGAGCAGGTGCGCATCGTCATCAACGGCGCGGGCGCCGCCGGCATCTCCATCGGCAAGATGCTGCTGCAAGCCGGCGTGGGGAGTCTCACGATGTGCGACCGCATGGGCATCCTTTGCCAAGGGCAGCCGGAGGGCCTGACGCAGGCGCAGATCGATATGGCGGCGATAACGAACCGCGAACGCCTCACCGGAACGCTGGCCGACGCGCTGCGCGGGGCGGACGCGTTTGTCGGCGTTTCCGCGCCCAACCTTGTGACGGCGGATATGGTTCGAACGATGGCGGATGCTCCGATCGTATTCGCATGCGCCAACCCCTCGCCGGAGATTCTGCCGGAGGAGGCGAAGCGCGGCGGCGCGGCGGTGGTTGCAACGGGCAGGAGCGATTATCCAAATCAGATCAACAACGTGCTGGTATTCCCCGGCGTGTTCCGCGGCGCGCTCGACGTTCGCGCGAGCGACATCAACGAGCCGATGAAGCTGGCGGCGGCCTATGCGCTGTCAGAATTGATAACAGACGAGGCGTTGAACGCGGAGAACATCATTCCGGCTGCGTTTGATCCGCGCGTGGGGAAAGCGGTGGCCGCAGCGGTCGCCGCGGCAGCGCGGGAGAGCGGTGTCGCGCGCCTGTAAGACCCTCACGAAACGATGGGGCAAATGTGAATTTTGTACATATGCTGGTGTAACCGGGCGAAAATATGATATAATAATCCAGAATATCTGATGAACAGAGAGGATCGTATGGATCATAAACATGCTTGCAGAACCGGGGCAAAGCTTTTGTCTTTGCTGCTGGCGGCGGCGACGCTTGCGGGCTGCGGCAACGCCGTGACCGCCAACGGACCGACGCCGAGCCCGGAACCCTCGGCCACACCGCGGCCGGTACAGGTCGTTTCCCTTGATGTGCCGGAAACAACCCTGCCGCCCGCGCCCACGATTACACCGACGCCGGTTCCGGTGGAAACGCCGATTCCGTTTTCTTATTATGCGCCTACGGTGAACATGTCCTTTGAAGAACTGGTGGGCAGCTTGAACGATGTCAACAAGGAGGCTAAGGAACTGCTTGCCGCCGGATATCCGGATCCGGACACCTATTATATCATCGTGGACGTCTATTGGCAGGTCGTGATGGTGTACAGAAAGGGAGCGGACGGCAAGCCGGACTATAACCAGCCGGTGCGCTATATGCTCTGTTCTACCGGCGATCCGAAGGTCGGCAGCGAAACGGCCCGCGGCATCTTTGAGATGAAGAAACCGCGCGTGCGGTTCGGTCAGTTTTTGAGCGGTGAAACCGGTCAGTACTGGTCGCTGATCCGCAGCCGCACCTATTTCCATTCCATTCTGTACACGAAGGATAAGGATGTTTCATCCTATGATATCGATGTGTACAACAAGCTCGGCAGCAAGGCGTCGCACGCCTGCATCCGCTTGACGGTGCCCGATGCGCGCTGGATTTTTTACAATATTGCCTATGGAACGATCTGCGAGATCCGCGATGGCAGCAAGTCGGACGCGAACACCCAGAGCATCCGCAGCCAGCTGATTTTGCCGCCGGCGCAAAAGGGCCTGCGGCTCAAGGCGGGCGAAGCGCCATGGACGGACAACTGGACCATCGAGAGCGTTCCGCATGAGATCGAATACAAGTATGAGGCGCCGCCGCGTCCCGCCGAGGATGATGATGATGGCGACGACGACGCCGATCCGGGCGAGCTGGTCACACCGGCGCCCGGCGGATCGGACCCCGGCGAGCTGATTACGCCGCCGCCGCTGGAACCGGCGCCCAGCGAGCCCACCGCCGCACCGGCGCCGACGGAGGACAGCACGCCCGAAACCGAGCCGTCCGGCGGCGATACGTCCGGCGGCGAAGGCGCATAACGACATAGAGGATGTGGGCAACTACCCGCATCCTTTCCGTATACCCTGAACAGAAAGGATGGTTTCATGCAGCATACCCGTTCCCGTCTCTCCATTGCGGCAAAGATCGTTGGTTTTGCGCTGCTTGGCATTGTGGCGGCAGCGGCTGTGTTTCTCGCAGTGCTGACGGCGCGCGAGTATCGTCCGGCGGAGCTCGAGACGGCCTGGACGAGCGGCAGCGCCAATGCGCAGCCGGAAAAGGGCGAGCTGATCACCGTGCTCTCTTTCAATATCGGATATGCCGGGCTCGGACAGGAATCGGACTTTTTTATGGACGGCGGCCGGACAACACGACCGGATTCCGTAAAGACCGTGGAAAAGAATCTGGACGGCATCTTGGAAATCCTCAAGTCGTATGCACCGGATGCGGCGCTTTTGCAGGAGACCGATGTGTCGAGCAAGCGCACCTATGATATCGACGAGCGCGCGCGCCTTTCCAATGCGTTTGCCGGGGAAGCGGCATTTGCGCCAAACTATGTATGCGACTATGTGCCCTTTCCCCTGCCGGATACCATCGGCCGTGTGGAATCGGGACTCTTGACGCTCAGCCGGTTTTCTTCCGTGGAGCAGACGCGCATTGCCCTGCCCGTACCGTTTCAATGGCCAATTCGAGTCGCCAATTTGAAACGGTGCCTGCTGCTCACGCGCATTCCGCTTGTCGGAACGGACGCAGAACTCGTTTTGATCAATCTGCACCTCGAGGCCTATGACGATGGCGAGGGCAAGCGAGAACAGACGGAGCAGCTCGTCAAGCTGCTGCAGCAGGAATATGAGGCGGGCAATTACGTCGTGGCCGGCGGCGATTTTAACCAGCGCATGGAGGGGTTCGGCAACAACTATCCGGTCATCGATCCAACGCTTTGGCAGCCCGGTACGCTCTCCCGGGACATCCTTCCGCAGGGATGGATCTATGCGTTTGACGACGCCAACCCGACCTGCCGCCTGCTCAACAAACCGTACGACGCGGAGGACCCGGACACGCAGTATTATGTGATCGATGGGTTTCTCTGCTCTCCAAACGTGTCGGTGGAGCGCGTTGCGACGGTGGACGCGGGCTTCGCCTGCTCCGATCACAACCCGGTGCTGATGCAATTCCGTCTTTCCTGAACAATCGCAAAGACCCGCGCGCATACCGGCGTCCTCCCGCTGCATAGATTGCAGCAGGAGGGCGTTTTGCTATGGATTTGAAAAGACTGGAAACCACGCCGTTTCAGACGGCACAGGCGCGGCGGCGCAGGAGCGCGATGCACGTCAACCTTCGCCGGAACAGGGGGATGGAGCACAAGGAACGGCTGTTGGGCGCAAGTATGCTGGTCAAGATCGGCGTGTGTGCCGCCGCTCTGATTTTGGTGCTCGTCATGGAGATGTTCGTGTTCCCGCGCGAACAGGGGACGAACGCGCCGGCAGCGGAGGCAAACGCACCGGCGGCCACCGATGGCGGCATGGATGAAACGCTGGGACGGCTGCGGTTTGTAGACGGCGGCGGATTGGTGGGCGTTTTTGCGTCGAGCAATCGCTGGCATGTGCCGGTGGACGCGACCAACGCCGCGCTGCTGGACGATGCACGGCTGCTGCAACTGCAGGCGGAGGCCGGTTCCGCAGTATCGCTGAGCGCAGGCGGCGAGGTGCGCGCCATTGGGGAGGATTCGGAACTCGGCGACTATGTGCGCATCCATCATGGCGAGGATCTGGAGAGCGTGTACTATCATCTCGCGGATATTTGTGTGGAACCGGGGCAACCGCTGCTGCTGGGCGACACGCTCGGCAAGGTGGGCAAAGATGGAACGCTGTATCTGCGGATATATCAGACCGGCGCGCCGCAGGAGGTCGGGACCTACGTCGAAGTGCCGGATTTTTCCTGATATGCGTGTTGGAGCGTTCGGCCGGACGGAGCTGAGAATCCACCCGCTGATCGTGGTGGTGGTGGCGGCGGCGTGCGTCCTCGGCCGGTTGGGCGATCTGATGCAGGCAGCGCTGGCGCTCACGCTGCATGAATTCAGCCATGCAATCGTCGCCTATGTGTTCGGTTGCCCCGTTCTCTCCATCGAGATCATGCCGTTCGGCGGGGTGGCAAGACTGGAGAGGGGGGCGCTGCCGCCGCATACGGAGCTGTGTGTTGCAGCCGCCGGGCCGGCTGCAAGCTTTTTTGCGGCCGGCCTGACCGCTATGTGCGGCGATCTGTTCCCCGGTACGGCGGGGCGGCTGCATCCGTTTCTCGCATTCAACCTGACGCTGGCGCTGACGAATCTGCTGCCGGCGCTGCCGCTGGACGGCGGCCGCATGCTGCGCGCGATGCTGCAAACCCGGATGTCCTATGGCCCCGCGACGCGCCTTGCCGCATGGTTCGGCGTGGCGGGCGGCTGCGGCATGCTGGCGTTCGCGATCTGGTGCGCCGTGCGCGGCGCTTACAATCTGACGCTCCCGACGATGGGCGTTTTTTTGCTGCTGGCTGCGGCCATGGAACTGCGCGCGCTGCCGGAGGAACGGATGGGCGCCTATCTGAACCGCTATGACGGCATGCATGCGGGTCGGGCGTACGATGTGCATCATGTGGCCGCTCATGCCTCCATGCGTACGCGGGAGGCGCTGTCCGTGCTGCGGCTCAACCGCTATAATGTGCTGCGCGTCGTGGACGGGCAGATGCGTACCGTCGGCGAGATCGATGAGGGCGTGCTGCTGCGCGCCATTGCGGAGGGACGCGGGAACGACGAAATCGGCGCATTACTCTCATTTGACCGGCACGCCTGAATGTGGTAAACTACCATAGGTTCATTTGTAGCCAGTGGAGGTGTGAGCTTGGAGCAGGCGGCAATCGAGCGCCTTTTGCAGCGGGTGGAAAAACCCGCAAGGTATATCGGCGGGGAATGGAACAGCATTGTAAAACCGGAAGCTGCGGTGCGGTTTGCACTGTGCTTTCCGGATGTATACGAGATCGGCATGTCCCACTTGGGGTCGAGAATTCTCTACCACGTGCTCAACAGCCGGACGGATACGGCCTGTGAGCGCGCCTATGCGCCGTGGCCCGACATGGAGAAAGCCATGCGGGAAAGCGGCGTGCCCATGTTCTCGCTGGAAACGAAGCGCCCGCTGGCCGCATTCGATATCGTTGGGTTCTCGCTGCTGTACGAGATGTGCTATACCAACATCTTTACCATGCTGGATCTCGCCGGAATTCCGTTCCGCACGGCCGATCGCGGCGTGGATGCGCCGCTGATCGTGTGCGGCGGCCCGTGCGCATGCAACCCCGAGCCGCTGGCGCCGTTCATGGATGCGATCATGCTCGGCGACGGCGAGGAGCTGATCTCGGAGCTTGTGGACGCCTATCAATCGTCGCGCGCTGCGGGAGAGACGAAGCGCGAGCTGCTCCTCCGGCTTTCCAAGGTTGAGGGGATCTATGTTCCGTCCCTCTATGAAGGGACCCCTGCGGGAGCCGTGCCGGTTGAACCGGGCGCGCCCGCAACCATTGCCCGCCGTGTTGTGCGCGACCTGGACCGGGCGCAATACGTCGGCAAACCGATCGTGCCCTATCTGAACGTGGTGCATGACCGCGTATCGGTGGAGGTCATGCGCGGCTGTACGCGCGGCTGCCGATTCTGTCAGGCGGGCTATATCTATCGTCCCGTGCGCGAGCGTACGCGCGAGACGCTCATGCGTCAGGCGCATGAACTGGTCGACTGTACCGGTTATGATGAAATTTCGCTGCTCAGTCTGAGCACCGGCGACTATTCGGATATCCATCGCCTCGTGCCGGAGATCATAGACGGCATGGAGGAGCAGCATGTCTCGGTATCGCTGCCGTCGCTGCGCATCGATTCGTTCCTTAAGGACGATTTGGAAAAGATGCAGTCCATCCGCAAGGCCGGCCTGACGTTCGCCCCGGAGGCGGGCACGCAGCGACTGCGCGATGTGATCAACAAAAATGTTACCGAAGAGGATCTGTTCCGGGCTTGCCGCGACGCGTTTGAGTCCGGGTGGACAAGCGTCAAGCTATATTTCATGATCGGCCTGCCCACGGAGACGGACGAGGACATCCTCGGCATTGCGGAACTGTGCCGCAAGGTGAGCCGCATCTTTTATGAAATGCCGAAGGAGAAGCGCGGCAAAGGCCTGCGCTTGTCCGCGAGCGCGTCCACATTTGTGCCCAAACCGTTCACCCCGTTTCAGTGGTTTGCACAGGTGCCGCTCGAGGAAATCCGCAGACGGCAGCAGCTGCTCCGGAATGCGATGAAGGGCATTCGCGGCGTGGAGTTCCATTGCCACCTCTCCCAACTGTCCGTGCTGGAAGCCGCCTTTTCCCGCGGCGATCGAAAGCTCGCGGACATTTTGGAGACGGCTTATCGGAAGGGGTGTCGGTTCGATTCCTGGTCGGAGCATTTTGACGAGCAGGCCTGGAGAGAGGCGTTTGCCGAGCATGGCACGTCGATGGAAGCGTATGCACAGTGGGCGCCCGCGCCGGGCGCGCCGCTGCCGTGGTCGCACATCGATATGCTGGTAACGGAGCGCTATCTTAGCCGGGAGTATGAGAAGGCCATGGAGGGCGTCACGACGCGGGATTGCCGGCAGGGCTGCAACGGTTGTTTTGGAGGTCGCTATGCGGATGTTTGCCGTCTATCAAAAGCATGAGGCGCTGCGCTTCATTTCCCATCTGGATATCCAGCGCACGTTGCAGCGCGCGTTCCGCCGCGCCCGCATTCCGCTGGCCTATTCGGACGGGTTCAATCCGCATCCGCAGCTCTCATTCGCTGCCGCCGTACCGACCGGCGCAGCCAGCGCGTGCGAGTGGTTTGAGGTTCGCCTTTCGGAGCCGGTTGCACCGGAAGCGTTTTTGGCGCGCACCAACGCGGCGATGTCGGACGGGCTGAAACTGCTCTGCGCGTTTGAAGCTCCCGAGCAAGCGGGAAAACTAACGGTCATGGTGCGTGCGGCAGAATACCGCGCATGCCTGACGGCTGAAACGGCGCTTTCGGCCGAGGCGGTACAGGCGGCGCTCGACGCGCTCCTTGCCGGTGAAATTGTTGTAAATAAGCGGACAAAGGGCGGGGTCAAGCCCGTCGATATCCGTCCGCAGATCATGCAGGCAGCCGTGGAAGGAATTGAGGGCAACGAGATCATCCTCCGCGTTCTGGGCAAATTGCAGGCCGATGGCGGGCTGCGCGTTGAGCTGTTGATCGACGCGTTGTTCGATCGTTTGGGTACACAGGGTGGTGCGGCGCGCATTTGCCGCACGGCCATGTATTTTGACTCGGATGGTTCTCTGCCGCGTCTGTCTCCATGATAGAAAGAGAAGGAGAATGAACAAAGAAATTTTGGTGGATGCAAACGGGTTTTCAACCCGGGTTGCAGTGGTGGAGGATGGATCGCCCGTCGAGCTGTACGTGGAGCAGGAGGGGACGCAGCGGCTCGTCGGCAACATCTACAACGGACGGGTGCAGAACGTTCTTCCCGGCATGCAGGCGGCGTTTATCGACATCGGCCTCGAGCGCAACGCGTTTTTGTATGCGGGCGACATCGTGATGCCGGACGGCGCGGACGGGGATTTTGAGAAGGAAAAGATTCAGTCCATGCGCAACATCCGGGACATGCTCAAACCCGGACAGACGATCATGGTTCAGGTGGCCAAGGATCCGGTTGGAACCAAGGGCGCGCGCGTGACCACGCATATCACACTGGCCGGCCGTTCGCTCGTGCTGATGCCGACCATGGACTATGTGGGCGTATCGCGCCGCATCGAAAAGGACGAGGAGCGCGTGCGGCTCCGCAAGATTTTGTGCGACATCAAGCCGGACAATATGGGCGTGATCGTGCGCACGGCGTCGGCCGGCAAAAGCCGCGAGGCGTTCTCTGAGGATCTCGAGAGCCTCATGCTGCTGTATGCCGAGATTCAGAAGAAGGCAAAAAAGCAAAAGGCGCCCGCGCTTCTGCACGCGGAGCAGAGCCTGCTGTTCCGCACGGTGCGCGACCTCTTGATGAAGGATGTGGATCGCGTGTTCGTCAACGACCCGGCCACCTATGACAGCCTTCGCGAAATCGCGGATGTTATGGCGCCGAAGCTGAAGCCGCGCATTCTCTCCAAGCCGAGCGAAAACCTCTTCGACCGGTATGAGACCGAGAGCAAGATCGACAAGGCGCTTGCGCGCAAGGTATGGATCAAGAACGGGAGCTATATCATCATTGACCGCACCGAGGCGCTCACCTGCATCGACGTCAATACCGGCAAGTTCGTCGGCAAGGACAACCTGGAAAAAACGATCACTGCGACCAACTGCGAAGCGGCGCGGGAGATTGCGCGCCAACTGCGGCTGCGCGATATCGGCGGCATCATCATCATCGACTTTATCGACATGGAGCGGGAGAGCAACCGCAACATGGTGCTCAACACGCTGAAGACCGCGCTCAAGGACGATCATACCCGCTCGCATGTGTTTGGCTTTACCCACCTCGGTCTGGTCGAAATGACGAGGAAAAAGACCGGCCGCAGCCTCGGGGACACGCTCCAGACGCTCTGCCCGTACTGCGGCGGCGACGCGCACGTTCTCTCACCGGAGAGCGTCATGTCGAAGATCCGCAAGCAGACGCTGCAGGTGCTCAAGGGCAGCGAGAACAAGCGCATGCTCATTGAAACGCACCCGGACGTGCTCAGGGCCATGGAATTTGCGGAGAAGAAGCACGGCTGCGTATTTCCGCCGGAGGCCGGCGGCACCTATTATATCCGTGCAAACGAGTCGCTGCAGATCGAGAAGTTTTCCGTCCGCCCTCTGGCGGAGCGAAAGGTCGCGGAAGCTAAAAAGGATTGTAAAATCCTGCATTGACACAGCCGGATAGCTGTGATAAAATTGGTCGGTAAGCCGCTTCGGGGCGGTCTCTAAGTGCGCGCTTTGCGCCACCGCGGCTGAGCGAGTTCTGGTAAGAGGAGGTGCAGTACTGTGTATGCAATCATTCAAACCGGTGGGAAGCAATATAAGGTAGAAGCTGGCGACGAAATCCTCGTCGAAAAGCTCGAAGCCGCTGTGGACGCCGAGGTCGAATTCGATGTTCTGCTCGTTTCTGATGATGCGGGCGTGAAGGTCGGCAAGCCCGTTTTGGATGGCGTAAAGGTCAAGGGCAAGGTTGTCGAGCACGGCAGGGGCAAGAAGGTTATCGTCTTCAAGTATAAGCCGAAAAAGAACATCCGTACCAAGCGCGGTCATCGTCAGCCGTACACGAAGGTCGAGATCCTCTCGATCGGCTAAGACGCTATGATCCGAGTGACGTTTCTCCGTGAACAGGGCCGGCTTGTCGGGTTCGACTGCAAAGGCCATGCGGATTATGCCGAACAGGGCCAGGACATCGTTTGCAGCGCGGTTTCCGTGCTGGCGCAAACAGCGGTGCTCGGACTCGTTCAGGTAGCACACATTCCGGCCGGCTATGCCATCGAAGAGGATGGCGGCCTGCATTGTATCCTCGGCAGGGATGCGACCGAGGAACAGTGCAAAGAGGCAGAGCTCCTGCTGAAAACCCTTTCGGCAGGCCTGCACGCCGTAGACGAATCGTATCCGGGATACCTCAAATTTGTTAGCAAGAAGGTGTAACACATGTTCAAGATGAATCTGCAGTTGTTTGCACATAAAAAGGGCGTCGGCTCCTCGCGCAACGGTCGCGACAGCGAGAGCAAGCGGCTTGGGCCCAAGCGTGCGGACGGTCAGTTCGTTCTCGCGGGCAACATCCTCGTTCGCCAGCGCGGCACGCACTTCCATCCGGGCAACAACGTGGGCATCGGGAAGGACGACACGCTGTTTGCGAAGATCGACGGCGTCGTTCGTTTCGAAACAAAGCATGCCGGCAAGAAGCAGGTCAGCGTTTACGCCGAGGCCGTGGGCGAGTAACCCAAATATACCCGATGTGATGTGGAACCGGAGCGCCTTTATATCAAGGACGCTCCGGTTTGTTGTTTGACACAAGCCGTTCTCTGTCCGGTTCGGGCAAATGATCCGGCTGTATTGAAACCGTGGGGGATTTGGATGGTATTTCGGGAGGAAAAACTGAGCGATGGGATGCTGAAACAGCTCATCTCCCTTTCGTCGGACTGGGAAGCGGAGCAGAGCTGCTACGGCTATCGAAAAAATGAACCAGCGGATATCGAAGGGAATCGCGTGTTTGCCGCATACTGCGAAGAAACGCTGATCGGCTACCTGTTTGGGAAACGGGAAACGGCGATCAAGGACACCAGCGTTATGCCGGCGCAAACGATGTATTTCGAGGTGGAGGAGCTGTATGTAAAGCCCGCCCACCGTTCCAGGGGCATCGGCCGCCAACTGTTCATGCTGCTGGAAGAGACGATGAAGGGCGAGGGCGTGGAGTATATCCTGTTGAGTACCGCGACGAAGAATTACAGAGCGGTGCTGCATTTTTATATCGATGAGCTGGAAATGCAATTCTGGAACGCAAGGCTGTTCAAACGCATCTAAAGCAGAGGCCGGACATGCCGGCAGGTTGGAGAAAACGGGGAGAAGGGCTGCCTGCTCCCCGCTGTATAACGATGTCAGATGCCTTTCAAGCGTTATCCGGCGAATTTGTGCCGCATGTTTGGGAACAGATCGCTGGCGGAAGCAGCAGGAGCCGGCCCGAAGGACCGGTACTCCTGTTTGCCGTACCGCTCGTGCTGCGCGCGATCCGAAACGGGCGAAACAGGAAACGGTGAGCGCTTCTTCGCGATAAAACCCGCATCGGGAAACAGCGGGTACTTGTAACAAATTCGTAAATTGCCCAGGGCTTTGCTTGCGTTTCAGCGAGGGAAGCCCTAAACTCTATGCTGTATTGTTATAAAAATACGAATCATCAGCACAGAAGAGGTATGGTCGATTCATGAAACGGAGAATCATCGGCTTTCTGCTGGCGCTGGTCGTGATGGCCGGTGTTTTTGCACCGCTCACGCCCGCACACGCAGAAACCTTTGACAAGGGAACCATTACGGGCGATAGCGTCGCGTTTCGCGAGGGTGCCGACAAATCGTCCGGCTTGATTCGCCGCCTGTCGCGCGGAACGATCGTCGAAATCCTTGCGGCCAATGTCAACGCGGAATGGCATCGGGTGCGTTATCGCGGTACAGAGGGGTATGTGAACCGCATGTACGTCAGCTTGCACCCCTCGCTGGACGCCTATCAGCGCGCCTATACCGGCGAGGTTGTGAACTGCAACGCATTTGTGAATGTTCGCGAAGCGGCCGATGCATCGTCGGCGCTGCTCGGCACGGCGGACAAGGGAAGCACCTTTGAGGTGACGGCGGCCAACTGCGCGGACGGATGGCACCAGATCGCTTATGACGGCAAAACCGCCTATATTTCTTCCGACTATCTGCGCTTGACCGCAAAGGCATCCGATTCGCAGCTCACCTCGCTGATGGTGACGGGCGGCACGACGACCCCCGCCTTTTCACCGGATGAATACGGCTATGTGGTTCGCGCCGACGCCGACGAGCTTACCATTACGGCCGCGGGCAACAGCGGCGTGAAGATCGATGTCAACGGTACGGGCAGGAGTTCCGATACCGTCAGCATGCCAAGGCATGGCAGCAAGACCGTTCGCATCGCTGTCGGGGGTAAGACACGCTACACGCTGTATATCGTTCGCGGCGCGCTGGTTGTCGGCACATGGAACATCAAGCGCGGCAACGGCCAGCTTCCCATGCAGGGCCGCCTGATCGAGAACCAGCAGCCGGATGTGATGGCGCTGCAGGAGGTCTATCGAAACGCTTCCGGCAGCACGCGCGTGGATAATCTTGCCAGCCTTCGCACCAAAAATATGCAGAACATGAGCTTTGCCACAGCCTTGACCTACAACGGCGGCGGCGCATACGGCGTCGGACTGCTCTCGCGATACGACATGTCCGAGCCGGAGATCATCAAGCTTGAGAGCGGGTCCTATGAGCAGCGCGTGCTCCAGCGCGTGGAGATTACGGTGGATGGAAAGAGGGTTTCGCTCTACAATACGCATCTGTCGTTCAACTCGGCGGCCCTGCGCAAAAAGCAGTTTGCGGCGGTGATTCGGGCGATGAACGCGGATGATAATGCATACAAGATTCTGTTCGGAGATTTTAACGCGAAGGCCTCGGAGTTTTCTCAGTTCAAGGGCTATACCGTGATCAACACCACGGATGCGAAGTTCTTTAACTACGCGGGAAACCCGATTGCAAAGAACGAAATTGATAATATCGTTGTTTCCGAAAATATCACCGTGCTCAATTCCCGCATGATCGAGAACGAATATTCCGATCATAAGCCGCTGATTGCATATTTGCTGCTTGGATAAGAAACCCAACATAGAGAACAAAACAACGGCCGGATGAGAAAGCGCTCATCCGGCCGTATTGCTCTGCTTAGGATACCAGTTTCGATCGCTGCATTTTTACTTTGGCTGCCCCATGCCCGTGCGCGGCGGCATCTTCGGTTTTGGGGACGTTACTTTTCCCATGTAAAGATGTGTTCGAGGTGATCGGAGGGCTGCTGCAAACGGGTTTTGAAAAAGGTTGGGAACAGGCGCTCGCCGGCCAGATCCTCCAGCGGCAGCCAACAGAGCTCGTCCCCCTCGCTGCTCGACAGATAGCGCCCGGCCAGTTCGGGCATGGGTTTCATATAGTAATAGATCGCAACCTCGTGATGCCGGATGCTGCGCTTATCGTCCCAAAAGAAATTCTCGTGCAAATACCCGATTCGCTCGATCTCCATGGCCACGCCCGTTTCTTCGAGCACCTCGCGCAATACCGCATCCACGGAGCATTCCTGCATATGCACGCGCCCTCCAATCGGGTAATAGTAACCGGTTGGATGCCGCACCATGAGCAGGCGGCCGTTATCGATGATGATGGCGCGCACACGCAAAGAAAAAGCATCCGTGCCGGACGAGAACGAAAGATCAAGCTGGTCCATGCATACCTCCTGTATTCTGTTTTTTGATTCGCCTCAGCATGATTGTAAGAAAAAACGGGTCGGAAAGCCGATGAAACTGCGATATGGAAGAAGGGCGGCGGACCGGCTCCGCCGCCTGGGAAAACGGTTATGCTCTGCCGTTGCAGCCGAGCACGTTGACGATCTTGTGCGCAACCATGTCCTTGATGGCGTTGCGCGCAGGCTTGAGGTACTGGCGCGGGTCAAAATGATCCGGATGCTGGTTGAAATACTGCCGGATGCAGGCGGTCATGGCAAGGCGAAGGTCGCTGTCGATATTGATCTTGCAGACGGCCATTTTCGCGGCCTCGCGGAGCTGATCCTCCGGCACGCCGATTGCGCCGGGCATATTGCCGCCGTTCTCGTTGATGATCTTTACAAATTCCTGCGGTACGGAGGAGGAACCGTGCAGTACGATCGGGAAACCGGGCAGGCGGCGGCTGACCTCTTCGAGAATATCAAAGCGTAGCTGCGGCTTGGTGCCGGGCTTGAACTTGTACGCGCCGTGGCTGGTGCCGATGGCGATGGCGAGGGAGTCCACGCCGGTGCGGGTCACGAAATCCTCAACCTCTTCGGGGCGGGTGTAGGAGGAATCCTCGGCGGAAACCTGCACCTCGTCCTCGATGCCGGCCAGCGTGCCGAGTTCGCCCTCGACGACCACGCCGTGATCATGGGCGTATTCCACGACCTGTCGGGTGAGCTTGATGTTCTCTTCGTAGGGCTTGCTGGAGCCGTCGATCATGACGGAGGTGAAGCCGCCGTCGATGCAGCTTTTGCACAGCTCGAAGGAATCGCCGTGGTCGAGGTGGACGCAGATCGGAAGGGCGAAGCCTGCGTTCTGCTGCGCGTCCTCCACGGCCGCCTCGATCAGCTTCATCAGATAGATGTGGTTTGCATAGGCTCGCGCGCCCTTGGAAACCTGAAGGATCAGCGGCGCATGCTCCTGCACGGCGGCAGCGGTGATGCCCTGAATGATCTCCATGTTGTTCACATTGAATGCGCCGATGGCATAGCCGCCTTTGTACGCATCCTCAAACATCTTTTTGCTGGTTACGATTGGCATATATTGTTACTCCTTTTTGGATATAATAACCCGTGCTCATTATACCGCATTTTGCCCAAATTGCAAGATAAATTGCAATGTTCTCCGGATTGGGGTATACTAATTCTGGAAAAACAGACAGGAGGAAGAATGATGCCGGAACAACTATTGTCGCTCGTCATTCCCGTTTTTAACGAGCAGGAAGTGCTCGAGACGTCCTTTCAGCGCATGGATGCCGCCATGCAGACAACCGGCCATCCGTATGAGATCATCTATGTCAACGACGGCAGCCGGGATAACACGCTGGAAATTCTGCGAAAGATTGCCGCCGGGGCGCCGCAGGTGCGCGTGCTCTCCTTCTCCCGCAATTTTGGCCATCAGCTCGCCGTAACCTGCGGCATGGACGCTGCCCGCGGCAGCGCGCTCATCATCATCGACGTCGACCTGCAGGATCCGCCGGAGCTGATTCCGCAGATGGTGGAGCAGTGGAAGCGGGGCGCGGATATCGTCTATGGAAAGCGCCTGAAGCGTGAGGGCGAAACGCTGTTCAAAAAGCTCACCGCCAGCATGTATTACCGCTTGCTCGACTGGATGAGCGCCTACCCGATTCCGCTCGATACCGGCGACTTCCGCCTCATCGACCGGCGCGTGGCGGATGTATTCCTGCAAATGCGCGAGCACAACCGCTTTTTGCGCGGCATGTCCGCATGGATGGGCTTCCACGCGGAGCCGATCGAATACGAGCGGCAGGAGCGCGCCGCGGGCAGCACCAAGTATACGCTCAAGAAGATGCTTCGCCTCGCCATGGACGGCATCACCGGCTTTTCGGACAAGCCGCTTACGCTCGCCGGCGGATTGGGGATCGGCGTGTGTGTCCTTTCGGGACTCGGGCTTTTGGCGCTCATCGTCTGTGCGGCGTGCGGCGTCGGCGTTGCGCCATGGCTTTGGGCGGCGGATGGTATCGTACTGCTGCAAGGGTTGACGCTTTGCTGCATGGGCTTGCAGGGCATGTATTTCGGACGCATGTACGATGAACTCAAGGGCCGTCCGCTGTACATCGTGTCGGAGCGGATCAACATTGACTGATTTTCGCCGGAATAAAAAATTTTTCTGGTTGCGTTTTTTGATGAAATGCGCTAATATATCATTGGTTTTTTAGGGTAAACAAATATAATGAACATAAGGAGGCATGCAAAAATGTCAGTAAAAGTTGGTATCAATGGCTTTGGCCGTATCGGTCGTCTCGTCTTCCGCGCAGCGGTCAAGAACCCCAACATCGAAATCGTTGGCATCAACGATCTGATCACGCCGGATTACATGGCGTATATGCTCAAGTATGACACCGTTCACGGCCGCTTCGACGGCACGGTCGATTACACCGAGAACTCCCTGATCGTCAATGGCAAGGCCATCCGCGTCACCGCCGAGAAGGATCCCGCGAACCTGAAGTGGGACGAGGTCGGCGCAGAGTACGTTGTGGAGTCCACCGGTCTGTTCCTCACGAAGGAAAAGGCAGCCGGCCACATCAAGGCGGGTGCAAAGCACGTCGTCATGTCCGCTCCGTCCAAGGATGACACCCCGATGTTCGTCATGGGCGTCAACCATGAGACGTATACCTCCGACATGCAGTTTGTGTCCAACGCTTCCTGCACGACCAACTGCCTTGCGCCGATCGCGAAGGTTCTGAACGATAACTTCGGCATCACCGATGGCCTGATGACGACCGTTCACTCCATCACCGCAACGCAGAAGACCGTTGACGGCGTTTCCATGAAGGATTGGCGCGGCGGCCGCGGCGCTTCCTACAACATCATCCCGTCCTCCACCGGCGCAGCCAAGGCGGTCGGCAAGGTCATTCCGTCCCTGAACGGCAAACTGACCGGCATGTCCATGCGCGTTCCGACGCTGGACGTCTCCGTCGTCGACCTCACGGTCAATCTGGCTAAGCCCGCCAAGTATGACGAAATCTGCGCAGCCATGAAGAAGGCGTCCGAGAACGAGCTCAACGGCATTCTCGATTACACCGAGGACATGGTCGTTTCCTCCGACTTCATCGGCGACGCCCACACCTCCATCTTCGACGCCAAGGCCGGCATCGCCCTGACCGATACGTTCGTCAAGGTCGTCGCCTGGTACGACAACGAGTGGGGTTATTCCAACAAGGTTCTGATGCTCATCGAGCACATGGCCAAGGTGGACGCGAAGAACTAACTGAACCATTTCAACAGCGATTTCCCGCGCGGCATGGCCGTGCATCGGGATTCGGAATAACGAGCGCGCCTCCGCTGTGCTTAGCTAGGGCGTCGTAAAACAGTGAAACCCTCTCTGCGGTTGCGATCACAGAGAGGGTTTCTTTTCTTGCGCCGGTGTGGGAGCTACAGACCGCCAAAAACTCTGTTTTTTGATGGGGTTTCTGCTGCGCAGAGCACCGCACCGGTCGCTGCTTTTGACGGATTTTACGGTTCTTTCTGCAAAATCCCCGTGCGCGAACCGACGGAGCGGTTCGTCGGTTACCTTTTTTGACAGCCCAAGGCTCCCTCTGATGAGGGAGCTCAGTTTGTCAAATAAGCCACTTCGCAGCACAGCGAAGTGGCTTCAAACATAAGG
>DXWI01000015.1 GCA_019416935.1 Clostridiales bacterium
CCCTCAGTCCTTCGCTTTCTTCCGTCCCTCGCGACAGCTTCTGTAGTATAGCAAACGGATTCATGAATGTCAACACCTTTTTTTCGTTTTTTTCAAAAAAACTTTTGGAATCGGTTTTTAAGCTCTCGTTGACAAGCGCTTTTCGTTACGGTATCCTATTATATAATGCAAAATGGAAAGTTTGGTTTGTAAGGAGTACACAAGATATGAAAGCATTGACCTCCAAAGAGCTTCGGCAGCTTTATTTGGACTTTTTCCGTTCCAAGGGCCACGCCATTATTGAGAGCGCTTCCCTGATTCCAGAAAATGATCCGACCGTTCTGTTCACCACAGCCGGCATGCATCCGCTCGTCCCTTATCTAATGGGTGAAAAGCATCCGGAGGGCGTGCGCCTCGCAGACGTACAGAAATGCCTGCGCACCGGAGATATTGACGAGGTCGGCGACACCTCGCACTGTACGTTTTTTGAAATGCTCGGCAACTGGTCGCTCGGCGATTATTTCAAGAAGGAATCCATCGCGTTCTCGTGGGAGTTTCTCACCAGCGAAGAATGGCTCGGAATCGACCCGGACAAGCTGTACTTTACCTGCTTTGCCGGTGACAGCGATGCCCCGCAGGATACGGTTGCACACGACCGCTGGGTGGAGATGGGTGTAGATCCCTCCCATATCGTTTACCTGCCCAAGAAGAACAACTGGTGGGGACCCGCGGGACAGACCGGTCCCTGCGGCCCCGACACCGAGATCTTCTACGACACCGGCAGAGCGCCCTGCGGCCCGGATTGTAAGGCCGGCTGTGACTGCGGCAAGTACCTCGAGATCTGGAACAACGTGTTCATGGAATATAATAAAGTAGCGGATGGCGTGTACGAACCGCTCGCTCAAAAAAACGTGGACACCGGCATGGGGCTTGACCGCACGATTGCCACGCTGCAGGGCGTGGAGAGCGTTTATGATACGGACGCATTCTCCAGCATTCTCGCCGCGATCGCCCGGCTCTCCGACAAGCAGTATCGCGACGATGCGGAAACGACGCGAGCTTTCCGCATCATTGCAGACCATGTGCGCTCTGCGACGTTCCTGCTCGGCGATCGCCGTCCGGTTACGCCGTCCAATGTGGATCAGGGCTATATCCTGCGCCGGCTGATCCGCCGCGCCATTCGGTACGCCATGCAGCTAGGCATTCCGGACGGCAGCCTGCACATCATTGCCGAAGCCGTCATCGACCAGTACGGTGCGTTTTACCACGAGCTGGCCGACGCCAGAGAAACGATCATCGCGGAGCTCAACAAGGAGGAGCAGCGCTTTGCATCCGCACTCAAAAAGGGCATCAAGGAGTTTGCCCGTCTCAGCGCACAGTTGACGGACAAGCGCATCGACGGCCCGTCCGCGTTTCATCTGTACGATACATTCGGTTTCCCGATCGAGTTTACAAAGGAGTTGGCTGCGGAGCAGGGTTTCACGGTGGACGAGGAGGGCTTTGCCGCCGCGTTCCGCGCACATCAGGAAAAATCGCACGCCGGCGCGGAGCAGCGCTTTAAGGGCGGTCTGGCCGACAACACCGAGGCGACCACCGCGCTGCATACGGCAACGCATCTGCTGCAGGCGGGCCTTCGCAAGGTGCTCCACGACGATACCGTTTCCCAGCGCGGCAGCAATATCACGGCGGAACGCCTGCGCTTCGACTTCAGCTTTGGCCGGAAGGTCACGCCGGAGGAACTGCGCGAGGTGGAGGCATTCGTCAATGCCGCGATTGCGGCGGACGTAACGGTGACGTGCGAAGAAATGACCGTCGAGGAAGCAAAGGCCGCCGGCGCCATCGGTCTCTTTGAGAGCCGCTACGGCGCCAAGGTCAAGGTGTACACCGTTCCCGGCTACAGCAAGGAGATCTGCGGCGGGCCGCATGTGCAGCATACGGCCGAGCTCGGCAAATTTGTCATTAAGAAGGAAGAGGCCTCCTCGGCGGGCGTTCGCCGCATCAAGGCCGTTCTGATTCAAGACTGATGAACACCGTGTACCATCCGGAGCAGCTCAGGATTTTCCCGCGCTGCTCCGGGTCTGTTTGGGCACCGATTCTTGCGGTGTGTTGCCGCAGCGCTTTTCCCTTTGTGGAGTTTTCTCTCCCGTTTTTCAGCGGAGCGGCCCCCTGTTTTGGGTCGGCATGGATTCTGCGCCGCGGCGAGCGTCGGGCGTTATTGTGTTGACCTTCCCTGCGCTCCCTTTCACAAGCCCGACGTTTTCTGGCCGTACCATTCTTCTCCCCGTGAATCCTCTCCGCTTCTGCCAGTCATGCCGCCGGCAAAGCGATTTCAGTACCATACGAACAATAGGAGTATTCGGATGAACCAACAAACAAGCGGCAAGGCGCACCGCCTGTTGCCCGCGCTGCTGGCTTTCGCCTGCTTTCTGATGCACATGAGCGGTTCGCTCTATTACAATGCCTTTGGGCCGGAAGTCCCGCTTATGATGGACTTTTTTGGCAGAACGGAAAGCCAGATCGGTCTGGTTCTGACCGTTCAGGCCGTTGGTACGCTCGTAGCCTCGGTGTTTTTGGCACTCTTTGGTGAGCGATACAACAAAATCTATGTGGTCTGCGCGGGTCTCGGCACGCTGTCCGTGTGCTCTGTGGCCATCTATCTGCTCTCCGTACTCTTCCCGATGGGGCAGGCGCGCACCGCCATCGGCTACCTCGCGCTGCTCTGCATCGCATTTATCGGCGGCGTCGGCTTTACGGGCGTCGACCTGATGATCAACGGCGTCATCAACGACGTCTATCCGCGCACACGCGCCACGCTGCTCCCGATTGCGCATGCGTTCTATGGGCTGGGCGCCATGGTCATTCCGCTGATCGTGTCCCGTCTGGTGGATCCGGCGCGGCCGGAGAGCTTTTCAACGCCCTATCTGGTCATTGGGCTGGTCGCCGCGGCAGTAGTGGCGCTGATGCTGGTAACGGGCAACCATTACCGCAGCGAAACGCCCTATGCCGACATGCGGGCGCTACGGCAGCGCGCGAGCGAAAACCCTGCCGAGATCTTCCGCGAAGGGCGTTCCTGGCTGTTCCTGTTGGCCTTTGGCCTGAATTTTATGCTGCTCTCCGGCGTCAGCGCCTGGCTGGTCACCTATGCGCAGCGTGCGCTGGCATTCGATTATGCCTCGGCCAACGTCTTGATGACGCTGTTCTTTGGCGGCGCGCTGGTGATGCGGTTCGCTTCGCCGTTGATCTTTCGGTTCATGCCGATCCGCCGATATGTCGTGCTCATGCCGGTGCTTGCGGCCGTCACGCTGGGCGTCGGCTTCGCCATCGGCAACGCGAGCCTGCTGTATGTGCTGCTGCCGCTCGGCGGTTTTTTCCAGGGTGGACTGATCGGCGCAATGATGCTCATCTGCTGCGACGCTTTTCCGGAGCGCAGTGCCTCGGCAGCCTCACTCGCCTCGTTTGCCATCGGAATCTCCACGATGACAACGCCGGCCATCATGGGCGCCATCGCCGAACGCTTCGGCTTCTCCATCCCCATGCTGGGCATCTGTGTTTCAATGCTGCTCTCCGCGCCCATCATGTGGCTGGCCATGCGGGAGCGCAGGGTTCGAAAGGAATGAGCGCAATATGAGGAAACAGACACGCTTGCTTCAAACAACCATCGCATGGGGCTGCTGCGCCATGTTGGGCCTTGCCCTGTGCGGCTGCCGCGCGCCCGCGCCTGTTTCCGTCGCCAAAACGCCCTCCGCACCATCCACGCCGACTGCCGCGCCATCGACGGCCGTTCCGCTCACGATCATTCCGCCGGCGACCATCTCTCCGGTAGCGACGCCTTCCCCGGAACCAACGGCGCCCGTCCTGCCGCTCACCGGTATTGTCATCGGCATTGATCCCGGTCACCAACGCATCTATGATCCAAAGCTTGAACCCATCGCGCCGGGTTCGGACAAAAAGAAGCAGCGCGTGGCCGGCGGCGCACGCGGCGTGCGCACGCGTACCTATAAATATGAAGTCAATCTTTCCGTCGGACTGCTGCTTCGCGATCAACTCGAGGCGGCAGGCGCAACCGTATACATGACGCGAACAACGCATGACGTCAACATCTCCAACAAGGAGCGTGCAGAATTTATGAATCAACATGCGGTGGATCTGGGCATTCGCCTGCACTGCAACCGCTCAAGCGACGCCAAAAAGCACGGCGCATATATTCTGATCCCCGCAGAACACCGCACCGACTGGTATGAGGAAAATCTTCTGGCCGCGACATGTGTCATCACCCGCTATTGCGCCGTTACAGGGATCGATATGGCCTCTAAGAACGGCATTGCGACACGGGGTGACCAGACCGGATTCAACTGGTGTACAAGGCCGACATTCTGCATCGAAATGGGATATATGAGCAATGTCAACGAGGACGCGCTGCTGGCAAACCCGGATTTTCAAAAAACAATGGCGCAGGGTCTGTATGAGGGTATCCTGTCCTATTTCTGTCCGGATGCAGCCGAAAGCGTTTGCCCCGCAACGTAAAGGAACGGCCTTTGTAGGTCGAAAGAACTTGCAAAATTTCAAAAAGCCCATTCTCTCGAATGGGCTTTCAGCTTGTTAAAAAAGTGACGATGCGAACCGCTCCGTTGGTTGGCGCACGGGAATTGCGCAGGAAGAACCAAAATATCCGTCAAAAGCAGCGACTTGTACGGTGCTTTTGACACCTTGCTTGCAGGTTTGCAGCGTCAAACCTGCAAGTGTATCCCTGCTGCAGCAGAAGCCCCGTCAAAAAACGGAATTTTGTGACGACCTAAAAGCCCATTCTCTCGAATGGGCTTTTTCCTTGCTTATTTCCCGACGCAGAAGCGGGAGAAAATGCGGTCGATCACGGCGTCGTCCACATCCGTTCCGGTGATCTCACCGAGAAAATGGAGCGCCGTTCGGATATCGGTTGCGGTGCAGTCGAGCTCTCCGGCCATCATTGCCGAATCCACAGCGAGGCGCGCCCGCTCCAGCGCATGCAGATGCCGCTCGTTGGTGATGCCGGCCGCATCCGAACGGCTTGGCCCCGCCAGCGCAAGAATCCGCTCGGAAAGTGCTTCCAGTCCAGTCTCCATTTTTGCGCTCACCGCAACGGCTACCGCTTCGATCTGATCGGGCAGCTTGCAGCAGCACGGCAAATCCGACTTGTTCTTGACCACGATTCGCGTCATGCCGGCCGTCTCGTCGATGAGCGCCCTGTCCTCCGGCGCAAGCGGCATGGAGGAATCCACCAGCACGAGTACAATATCCGCCGTTTCCAGCGCCTTCCATGCGCGCGTTACGCCGATGCGCTCCACCTCATCCGCTGCATCCCGGATGCCAGCAGTGTCGAGCAGGCGCACCGGCACGCCGCGAATCGACGTCCGCTCATCGAGCACATCGCGCGTGGTACCCGCCGCGCTCGTCACAATGGCGCGTTCCTGACCGAGCAGTGCGTTCAGCAGCGACGACTTGCCGACGTTCGGCCGGCCGAGAATGACCACCTGCATGCCGTCGCGCAGCACGCGCCCGCGCCGTCCATCCGCCAGCAGCCGCTCCATGCGGCTGTGAGCGGCCGAAAGCTGTTCCGGCAGCGCCGCATAGGCGTCCGCTTCCGCCTCCTCCGGGTAATCGACGGCGGCGTCGATGCCGGAAAGCGCGTCCAGCAGGAGCGACTCGATCGAGGCGACCTCGCGGCTGACGCTGCCATGGAGCTGCTGCATCGCCGCCTTCAGGCTCTGCTGTGCACCCGCCGTGATCACATCCATGACCGCCTCCGCCTGCGACAAATCCATTTTTCCGTTCAGGAATGCACGGCGCGTGAATTCGCCGCCCTCGGCCGGGCGAAAACCCAGGCGGGAGAGCAGCGCCAAAATGTGCTGCACGGTCTGCCCGCCGCCATGGCAGTCGATCTCCACCATGTTCTCGCCGGTATAGGAATGCGGCGCGGGAAAAAACACCGCCATACTGTCATCGACCGTCTCCGTACCGTCCAAAACGCGCACAAAGCGCAGTTCGCGCGGCGTTTTCGTGATATCGGCCGACAGGATGCGGGCGGTCTCTCCGGCCTCCGGGCCGGAAATGCGCAGAACGGCAATGGCGCCGCCGATAGCGCTTGCCGGCGCGTAAATGGTATCCTCTCTCATGATGCTCTCTCCGAACGTTCCTAACACAAAAGCGCCGTCCGACCGGACGGCGCTCTGTTGTTTCTTACCGATCCGGCGTAATGATCACCCGGCGGTTCGGTTCCTCGCCCTCGCTGTGCGTGGTCACGCCTCGAAAGCCCTGCAGAGCGCTGTGCAGAATGCGGCGCTCATAGGGGTTCATCGGCTCCATCGCAACGGCACGGCCCGTAGCGCGCACCTGCGACGCCGTTTTCCGCGCCAGCCGGCACAACGTCTCCTCGCGGCGCGAGCGATAGCCCTCCGTGTCCAGCGTAATGCGCTGGTATTCCGACGACGTGCGGTTGACGTGCAGCGAAACGAGATACTGCAGCGCATCCAGCGTTTCGCCCCGACGGCCGATCAGCAGGCCCATGGAATCGGCATCGATTCTGAGGCGCAGCCCGTTATCGGTATTGGCCGCGAACACGCGCGCCTGCACGCCCATCTTTTCGAGCAGTTCGCTGAGAAACCTGCCCGCGGGCAGTTCTTTGGCGAGTTCCTCGCTGTAGTCGAACACCTCGTCCGCTTCCATGTCCGGCCTTCTGCCGCGGTTGCCGCGATCACGCCCGCCGCGGCAGCTGCCGCGATCCCCGCGTTCTTCCCGTTCCGCGCGCGGCCGGTCATCCTCTTCGCGCTTCTTGTACTGCTCCAGATCCGGCACAACGGGCGCTTCGCGCTCGGTCAGCCGCACGATGGCGAGCTTGGAACCAAAGCCAAACAAGCCCTTTGTCTCTGTTTGCAGCGTCTCAATTTCGACCTCATCGATCGTCACGCCCATCTCCGTGAGTCCATGGAAAATGGCTTCATCGACCGTGCGGCCCGAAAACTCGATACTTCTTCTCATTTCTTATCCACCTCGATTGCAACAGACTGCTTCGCAAAGCCCTTGTTGATAAAGAATGTCGTCAGCATGGAGATCACGTTGCTGACCGTCCAATACAGTGCAAACGCCGCGTTCGTGCTCAGGCAGAAGAAGAACGTCATCGCCGGCATCAGCCACGTCATCATCTTGTTGGATCCGGCGGTGCTGGCCGCCTGGGGCTGGCCGCGCTGCATGAGCCATGTGGACAGGAACGTCGTTCCGCAGCAGAGGATCGGGAACAGGAACCAGCCGTTGTTATAGCCGGCATACAGATCCACGCACGGCTGCACGATCGCATTGTACTTTGCGACCAGCTCCTCGGTGAGGTCTGCAATCACCACGCCGTTGGCGGCATTCTTGGCCGTGCTCTCTACAAAGAAGCCCAGGTTTTTGAACAGTTCCAGCGCTTCCGGATGCTCGGAAAAATAGAACAGGCGATGGATTTCCGTGCCCTTGAACAGCATTTGTGCCGACGAAATGACCGGTTGGAAGCCATTGTCCGGCTGCCACATGTTGTTCACCCAGAGGAAATGGAAGTTCTTGAACAGTTCGACGCCCGCATCCGGATCGTTCTCGAGCGTGACGATCAGATGCACCATCATCTCGTTGCCCCATTGACGGAACGCCGCGATGAACACGAAGAACAGCGGCATGGTGAACAGCATCGGCAGACAGCCGCCAAACATGGAGACGTTGTTCTCCTTCATCAGCTTGCTGGATTCGCGCTGCAGCCGCTGCGGATCGTTTTCGTATTTTTTACGGAGCTTGTCCAGCTGCGGCTGAATGGCCGTCATCTTCATGGACGACTTGCGCGACTTGATGTCGCCGATGACCGTGATCGCCTTGATAATGAGCGTAGAGATGATGACGGTCAACACAATGCTCTGGCCGGTGACGGTTTCAAACAGCCACCGCATTCCCAGAAAGACACCCTGTGTCAGAAAAAAATCACCTTGCAAATTCGTACCCTCCTCTTGTCAGTCAATGCACCGACCGGCACCTACGGCACCGGATCATACCCGCCGCGGCAAAACGGATTGCAACGAAGGATACGCCAAATGGTCAGTGCCATACCCTTCAAAGCACCGTATTTCTGCAATGCTTCAATTGCGTATTGTGAGCATGTCGGCATGAAGCGGCAGTGGCGAGGAAAGGCCGGAGAGATGTACCGCTGATAGCCGCGCACGATGGCGATAAGAAACCGTTTCATTCGTTAACCTCCGCTTTGCATAGCGTCCGGCGCCCAGCAGGGGCTCATCGGCTTGCTTTCAAAAAGCCGCCGGCGCAAAACGGGGTTGGGAACGCACCTTTATGCGTTCCGGTCCCGGAGAAGCCCCGCCCTGCCGAGCGTTGTCTGCATGGCGGCGCGAATGTCCAGAAAGGCTGCATCCACAATGGGGTCGCGCGCAATAAAAATGAGGTTGACATTGCTACGCAATTCCGGTATCAGCGGTGTGACCGCCTCCCGCATGCGCCGCTTGACGCGGTTGCGCACGACGCTGTTGCCGATCTTTTTGCTGACGGAGAACCCCACATGCGGTTCGTGCGCCCTGCTCCTGGCGTATACGAGCGCCAGCAGATGATGCCCGGTGGATTTGCCCACGCGATAGGTGTACCGGAACTCTTTCTTCTTTTTCAGGGAATCACTGCGTTTCAAGACCGTTCTCCCAGAGACTGGTTTAGAAAAAAACATGCGGCAAGCACAAGCCTGCCGCAATCGCTTGTATCCTTACTCGAGCCGATTCCGAACACACAAATCCGTTTTACGCGCTCAGCTTTTTGCGGCCCTTAGCGCGTCTGCGCCGGAGCACATTGCGGCCGTCGGCGGTCTTCATGCGCTTACGGAAACCGTGCACCTTGCTGCGCTGTCTTTTTTTAGGCTGATAGGTCCGTACCATCCCTTACACCTCTCTCTTCATAGAATCTGTATGGGCGAAACCCCGCCCCTATGGAACGCGCGGACACAGCCGACACGATCATAACCTTGTTTATTATAGTAGAACGCCCGGTTGCTGTCAAGCGATTTTCATACAAAAACGCGGAAACCGCTCGGTTTGTCCGATGGCGCACGTTTGCGTGCTTGCCGCAGCGGCGCTTCCTTCCTTCATTCGGCGGCTGGGACGCGAATGCGTGCAAAGATCATTCTGCCGGCGGCCGTTTGCAGCGAGCTGGTGACCTGCAGGTCGACCGCCTGGCCGATAAACCGTCTGCCGCCATCGACAATGACCATGGTGCCGTCCTCCAGAAAGCCGACGCCCTGCCCCTGCTCCTTGCCCTCGCGCAAAATGGTGAGTTGGAGTTCCTCTCCAGGCAGCAGCACAGGCTTTACGGCATTGGCAAGCGCATTGATGTTCAAAACAGGCGTGTTTTGCACCACGGCCACCTTGTTGAGATTGTAATCGTTCGTGACCAGTACGCCGCCAAGCTGCTCAGCAAGGCGCAGCAGCTTCAAATCCACCTCGTCAACCTCGGAAAAATCCGTGCTGTCGATGCAGACCCGCGCGCCGAATTCCTTTTGCAGCAGTTTCAAGATGTCGAGTCCGCGCCGGCCGCGGTTGCGCTTGGTGGCGTCCGAACTGTCCGCAATGTGCCGCAGCTCGCGCAGCACAAACTCCGGCACGACAATCCTGCCCTCAATGAATCCGGTCATGGCGATGTCCAGCACACGTCCGTCGATGATGACGCTTGTATCCAGCACCTTCGGCGGCGCGCCGGCATCGTTTGCGGCAGCGCCGGACATGATCTCACTTCTGCGCGTAATGCCGAACTTGCAGCCAAAGCACCCGCACACCACATACAAAACCACGGAGAGCACCGTGGAGAGCACCGGCACGCGCAGGCTTGTCAGCAGCAGGCTGACCAGATAGGCAGCGAGCAGGCCCACAATCAGGCCGGCAACGCCGAACAGAATGTCCAGCGCCGGCATGCTGCGCACACGGTTGTCCAGCTTGCGGAACCAGACCTGTACGCCATCGATGATCTTTGGCGAGAGCATATAGCCGAACAGGCCGAACAGAAAGCCCACCACCACATAGATACCGATCAACACCGCCGTGTTGGTCGTATACCGCATCACATAGATATAACCGGGGAAACGAAAATTGTATAATATCAGTGCAACAATGCCGCAGCCGATCCCCAGCCCCACCAGTGCAATTGCAATGCGGAGCAGCTTTTTCATATTGTTACCGAGCTTCGCCGTACGAAGCCTCCTTTCTTCCAAACTCACCGTCCGTCCCGATCAAGAGCCGCCAAGACGCCTGTCGGCGAAAGCGGACACGCCGCTTGCTTGCACACACCGCCGGCAGCTCTCCATCAGCCGCCGACCAAAGGCAGCAGCTCGCTCTCCTGTTTTCCGCTTGCTGCGATCAACTCCGCCAACAGAACCTGCCGTGCGGTCGAAAGCATCTTGCGTTCTCCTGCAGAAAGTCCCTTTTCCTTTTCCCTTCGCATCAGACACTTCACCACGTCGGCCACCGAAAAGATATCGCCGCCGCGCAGCTTGTCCAGATTATCCCTGTACCGCTGGTTCCAGTTGTCGCTTTCCGATTTGCAGTCCTCGCAGTTCAAGTAGTCGATCACGCGCTCGCATCTCGCTGCATCGGACAGCTCACGCAGGCCAACCGCTTCCGCATTTTTCACCGGCACCATGGCAGTCATTTTCCCCGTCATGAAACGCAGCACATAGTAATGCGCCGTTTCTCCAAGAACCTGCTGCTCCTGGATCGCCTCGATCACGCCGACCCCGTGCATCGGATAGCACACCAGATCGCCCACGCAAAACATGTCGGCAACTCCTTTCCTATGAAACTCTTTTCTGATAGACCGGACTGTCTATAAAACCAAGATGGATTGTAAACAACATCACAAGTATATTATAGAAGAAATGCGGGCGGGTGTCAACAAAGGCGGTGCGCACGGCGGTTTTCCGCTGATTTTCGTGTTCTGGCCCGGCGTGCAGTGCGGCCACCGCTCCGGCACGTTGCCGCCATTCTTGCGACAGGCGCAATATCCGGCGATGAACTGCGGGCTCTGACGCAGGCGTGCGGCGTTCTTTACATGTTCATGATATCAGCAATATGATGTGTGTAACCAGCATCATCGGCACGCCAATGGAAAAATAGTCCTTTCTTGTCTTATGCCGAAAGACGGCCATTGCCAGCAGTGCGCCGACCGATCCGCCAAGAAAGGCCATCAAAAGCAGCGTGACGATCCTGATCCGGGAATGGCGCCGCACCGCCCGATATTTATCGACCGCAAACGCAATGCATGCGGCAGCATTCATCGCCAGCAGATAAAGGGCCAGCCAGCGGTTCTCTGCAAAAAAGCCGCCAAAGTCAAAGGTGATCTGCTGCTGATGCACCCCGCCGCAAAACAGCAGCGCCACGATTTGTACGACGAGCGCACAAACGGCAAACACAAGCGTCATCATGTTCCGCTTTTCCGCTTTTCCATCAAAAACCAAAATGGAAAGCAAAACGCCCAGCGAACCGCCAGCCAGCACGACGGCCGTAAGAACGGCGTTGCCCCACCCAGCTTTCATACCGGGGTACAGGCGGGCATGAATCCCATACAGTACAAAGCCCAGCGCATTGACGCCGATCAGACAGTATTCCAAAATGCTCAGCTCCATTGCAGTCGCTAAAAAAGGAGAAAAGCAGCGCGGCTCCATGTCGCACTGCTTCATAACCAAAATGGCACCTATCTATGCCGCGGACTCCGCCGCTTTTCCCGTTACAGCAGGCTCTGCTGCTCCATAAAGCTCATGTCCAGCAGGCGCTTGCTGACGCGCTGCTCAAACATGTTGCTGATGGGCGCGCGGTCGTGGATGATCTTCACCGCCTGCGCGAACATCGGCGCAGCGGAGATCGTGCGAAGCTTTGTGGAAACCGCCGCATCGTGGCATTCGAGCGTGTCGGTCGAAACCAAAAACTCGATGGGACTCTTCTCGATCTTTTCGAGACCCTTGGCGCTGAGCACATTGTGGGACAGCGCGGCGAACACGCTGTTGGCGCCCTTGTCCTTGAGGCCGTAGGCAATATCGACGAGCGTGCCGCCGGAGATGGAGAAATCGTCCACCACGAGGCAGTTCTTGTCCTTGACGTCACCGATGATCTCCAGAATTTTCGCGTTTTCATCGTGGCCAAAGCGGGTTTTATCGCCGATTGCCACCGGGCAGCCGAGCTCCGTTGCAAACTCTCTGGCGCGCTTGGCCGAGCCCGCGTCCGGCGAAACCACGACGAGGTTTTCATCCACTATGCCCTGACGGCGAATATACTCGCAGAGCAGCGGCATCGCATAGAGGTGATCCACCGGCTTTTTGAAAAAGCCCTGAATCTGCGGCGCATGGAGGTCCATGGTCACGACCCGGTCGACGCCGACGGCCTCGATGCAGTCTGCGCAGACGCGCGCGCGGATGGATACGCGGGGTTCATCCTTCTTGTCGCCCTTCGCATAGGAAAAATACGGGATAATGGCGGTAACGGAGTTTGCGCTGGCACGCTTAAACGCGTCGATCCAAAACAGCAGCTCCATGAATTCATCATTGGGTTCGTGGCCGATGGGCTGGACAATATAGACGTCCTTATCACGGATGGACTCGTTGATGCGGACAAAAATATTGCCCTCCGAAAACTTGATGGTGGTTGCATCGCCCAGTTGAGTACCAAGGTATGCACACATCTTTTTCGCGAAGGGTTGTCCCGTTCTGCCCGCAAAGATCTTGATGATACCTGCGCCTGTATACATTTGATTTCCTCTCTTCAGCGTAGTGAGATATTGATATTATAGCAGACGCGAGGGGGCAGGGCAACCAAACCACGACTTTTTTCGAAACTTTTTGTACTTTCGGTCAATCGCCGGGCACGAGGTTCAGAAGATCCTCCTCGTTGGCGACATTCGTATAGGCGTTCGGCACATCCCCCACGATAATGTTTTCCGCAATCGGCGCCTCCGCCTCCACGGTCAGCGTGTGCGACTCGCCGGGCAGAATGACGCGAACGGTTGCGGTCAGCCGCAGGTTGACGCGGTGCAGCGTCTGGTTGATGCCGGCCGAACGAAATTCGCTCTCAAACGAGGAGCGCACGGCTCCCGCCGGCGTGAACTGCAGCTGGATGCGCGGCCCGGTGCCGGTGAGCAGCGGAATGCCGGACAGCGTACCAAGGGGTATGGAGATGCCCTGCTCGCCCAGCGCTGCGATGCGTTCCTGCGCAGAATTGGCACAGTCGGCGGCAAGCGTGTTCAGCCGGCTGCTGTTTGCTTGCAGCAGATAGACCTTTCCCCCCGTTTCGTAGACGTTGACCAGAGATTGGTACAGATCGCCGTTCTCGGAAAGGATGTCCAAAATGGCGTCGTTCATCGCCTTTGCCGCGATGGATTGCACGCGCGCGGAGGACAGACCGAACAGAACCGGACGCAGATTGATGTTGATGTAGATGAACATGGCCGCGAGCAGCGCGACCGCCAGCAGCAGGATCGTCAGGAACCGTGCCTTCCGCTTCATCGTATCACCTCTCGGTTTACTATATGCGGATGCGGCGCGGTTCGTGTCGAAGAAACGGCTACAGGCGCTGCATAAGCGTCCGCCGCGTTTGATCGAGCGCCGGCGCCGGCGTCCATGCGCAGCCGAGCTGTGCGGCCGGCCGGTTCGCGCCGTGGAAATCGCTGCCGCAGGTCACGAGCAAACCGTGCTGTGCGGCCAAGCTGGAAAACAGCGCCGTCTGACCGGGTGAAGAGGTCGTATAGTACGCCTCAATGCCGCCGATGCCCAGATCGACCAATTCCTGCACGATGGCATGGACATTGCCCCGCAAATGGCACGGATGCGCGAGAACCGGAATACCGCCCGCCTCGCGCAACAGTGTGATCACATGCGCCGGGCCGGGGCGTTTCAAGGCCGCAAACCCGGGCGTGCCGCGCCGGAGGAAGCGTTGAAACGCATCCGCCGTATCGTTTGCAAATCCCGCCCGGATGAGCGCGAGCGCAATGTGCAGCCGCGTCGTCACGCCCTGCGCGGCCGGCAAATAGTGGGCTACGTCATAGCCAGCCGCCGAAAGCTGACGGAGGATCCGCTCGTTGCGCTCCATGCGCTGCTCTCTGGCGCGTGCGAGCTCCGTGCGAAGCGGCGCGTGATCGGGATCTACGCAGAGGCCCAGAATATGCAGTTCCTGATCGTACCGGTTGTCCATCTCTACGCCGGGCGCCACCGTCAGGCCCTCCCGCCTTCCGGCCTCGAGCGCCTCCGCTATGCCGTCCATGCTGTCGTGATCGGTTACGGCCAGCAGCGTAACGCCCGCTTCCTGCGCACAGCGCACGATGTCTGCCGGCGCCAGATCGCCGTCGGAATAATGGCTGTGTGTATGCAGGTCCATTCTGCCCTGCCGGATCTCCTGTTCCATGGTTTCCCCCTAAATTCATGCGGGACGGATTGCTCCGCCCCGCCGCATATCGTTTGTTGAATTGCCGTTACTCCGGCTGATCCGGCTGCTCCGGCTGCGGTTCCGGCTGCGGGTCGGCATTCGTCGCCGACTCGGACGCCGTCTCCGCCGCAGGCTTCGCTTCCGGCTGTTCCATGGGCTGCTCGGGCTGTTCCTCGGGCTGTTCGCGGTGCAGCACGGTTTTGGGGTCGGCGCCGTGATACACGGCCGCGAACTCCTCGCCGGTGACGCGCTCATACTGCATGAGCATCGCAGCAACGCGGTCAAGTGCATCCATGTCGGAAGCAATGGCCTGCTCCGCGCGCTGAAACTGCTCGTGCAGTATGCGCTGCGTTTCCTGATCGACACGCGCCGCAAGCGCCTCGGAATAGTTGCGCTCGTGTCCCCATTCGAGGCCTACGAACACCTCCGTCTGACCGCCCAAGAAGATCGGCCCGATCTCCTCGCTCATGCCGTATTCCGCGACCATCTTGCGCGCCACCTCGCTGGCATGCTGCAGATCGCTGTATGCGCCGGTACTGATATCGCCCAGACGCAGCTTTTCGGCCACGCGGCCACCGAGCGACATGGCGATCATATCGAGCAGCTTGCCGCGCGTCATATATGACTTATCCTCCTTCGGCAGCATCATGGTATAGCCGCCGGCCATGCCGCGCGGAATGATACTGACCTCGTGCACCGGATCGCAATTTTCGAGCTTGAGCGCCACGATCGCGTGTCCGGCCTCGTGGTAGGCGGTGAGCCGCTTGTCGAGCTCCGTGATCACGCGGCTGCGCTTTTCCGGTCCCATCTGAACGCGCGTGATCGCCTCCTCCAGATGCTGCATGTCGATCTTTTTGCAGTGTGCGCGCGCGGCAAGGATGGCCGCCTCGTTCAGCACGTTTTCAAGATCCGCGCCGGTAAATCCCGGGGTTCGCTGCGCAAGCACGCTGAGTTTGACGCCCTCGGCGAGCGGCTTGTTGCGCGCGTGCACCTTCAGGACCTCCTCGCGGCCCTTGATATCCGGCGGCGAAACGGTGATCTGCCGGTCGAACCGGCCGGGACGCAGCAGCGCGGGGTCGAGGATGTCCGGGCGGTTCGTGGCCGCAATGACGATAATGCCCTCGTTCGGCGCAAAACCATCCATCTCGACGAGCAGCTGGTTGAGCGTCTGCTCACGCTCGTCATGACCGCCGCCCATACCGGCGCCGCGATGGCGGCCGACGGCGTCGATCTCATCGATAAATACAACGGCCGGCGTGCTGCGCTTGGCGGTCTGGAATAGATCGCGCACGCGCGACGCGCCCACGCCCACGAACATCTCCACAAAGTCTGAACCGGAAATGGAGAAGAACGGCACCTTCGCCTCGCCCGCAACGGCCTTGGCAAGCAGCGTTTTACCGGTACCCGGAGGACCCACGAGCAGCACGCCCTTGGGAATGCGCGCACCGATGGCATTGAACCGTTCCGGCTCGCGCATGAACTCGACGATCTCGCGCAGCTCCTCCTTCTCCTCGTCAGCGCCGGCGACATCGGCAAACGTGACCTTATTGGCGTCACCGACCTGCATCCGGGCGCGCGAACGGCCGAAGTTCATCATCTGCTTGCCGCCGCCCTGCTGGCGGAGCATGAAATAGTACATCACGCCGACGCAGGCAAACAGCAGCAGATACGGCAGGATGATCGACCAGATGGACTCCTGCGTCATCTTCGATTCATATGCAAAGGTATAATCGCTGCTCGATACCTCGTCTACGCTTTGAAACCGATCGGGGTGCGCCGCGTATACAATTGCGGCCATGTCCGCCCGAAACGTCGTTTCCGAAGGGATGACCACATGGAAATCGGCATTTTTCGGCAGATTCTCCGCCTTGGCGGTGCTGCCGGTGTACAGGCCGTAGACATCGCGATACTCGATCTGGATCGCCGCGATGGTCTTCTCGCCGGCCTCACCCGATTCGGTATGCTTCACGAGCGCAAGAAACTCGGTGTTGTAATCCAGTTCCTCCGCCTTCTTGCCCCCCACCTCAAAGCCGCTGGCCATCCAGACGATCGCCAGTGCAAGGAGCAGCCAGATGCCCACGGTCACAAATTTCTTGTTGTTCAAATGTGTTTCCTCCTGTAACGGCGAGCCCCGCCCGCCGTTCCTTTCCATACAATTCGCTCAGCCGGGTTCTCTCTCCCCGTTATTCGCCGTACACCTCCGGCTTGAGTACGCCGACATACGGCAGGTTGCGGTACTGGCCCTGATAATCGAGGCCGTATCCGACAACAAACTTGTTGGGGATTGTGAAGCCGCAATAATCCGGCGTCAGGTTGCACTCCCGACGGGAGGGCTTGTCGAGCAGACAGCACACACGGATGGACTTCGGCTTGCGCTCATGCAGCAGCCGGATCAGGTGCGAAAGGGTCAGGCCGCTGTCCATGATATCCTCCGCGATGATGACATGCTTGCCCGTAATGCTCGAATCAATATCCTTGGTAATGCGGACGATGCCGGAGGTCTTCTGTGCATCGCCATAGCTGGAAATGCCCATGAAATCCATCTTCATATAGATGTCCATCGCGCGCGCCAAATCCGCATAGAACACGATCGCACCCTTGAGGATGCCGATCATCACGACCTCTTTGCCCGCATAGTCCTGTGTCAGCTGCGCGCCCAGTTCCTGCACGCGCATGTCAATCGTCTCCTTATCCAGAAGGATTTCCTCGATATCCTGTTCCATGCGCCTGACCTCGCTCATTGCCGTTTTTCCTCCTCAAAAATAATATGCAGCACCCGCTTTGTTTGCGGCGTAACCTTCAATCGTTCCGCGATCGTATAGCCCGGCATCCAGAGCACCTCGGCGCCGCCGCACAGCAGCGGCAGATCCCGTTGTGTTCCCGGCAGCTTTCGATCCGTCATCACATCGGACAGCTTGCGCGTGCCCGGCGCCCCCAGCGGGCGGAAGCGATCCCCAGCTCTTCGCGTGCGCACCACCGTGCCCGGCGGCAGCGCATCAAAATCCACATACGCCTCGCATGCGTGCGCAGCCCGGCGAAAGTCGGCCCATTCGGAACGGATGACGCCGGCGGGCGTATGCACCGTTCCCGGCGCGGCAAACGTGATCGAAAACGTCCGGATCTTTGGTGGCGTTCCCACATGCAGCAGCCGGCTGTCCACCCATGCGGCCTTTCCGCCCCGCAGCTCGATCTGCGTTCCGGCCTGTTGAAACAGCAGCGCATCCACGCGGTCGATATCCCGCCGCTCCACATCGCCCTGTTGGGCAAGGAGCAGCTGCTTTCGCAGCACGCGCGCGCGCACGCTCGGTTCGAGCGATCGCAACGCCGCCCTGTCCATTCCGTCCTCTCCCTCGCGCATGACCGCCTTTGCCGCCGCGCTTGCCAGCGCTTGCAGGCAGTCCTCATCCGCAGCCAGCAGATCCGCCGTTGACGAGAGCCGCTCCACTACGCGGGGATTGAGCGTTTTCAATGCCGGCAGCAGCGTGTGCCGCACGCGGTTTCGGAGCATCTCGTCCGACGCATTGGTTTCGTCCGTGCAATAGGCCAGCTTGTTTTCGGCGGCATACGCCTCGATCTCGCGGCGCTGCGTCTTGAGCAACGGCCGAACGATGTCGCCGTTCCGCGGCCGCATGCCCGCAAGGCCCGCCAAGCCGCTGCCGCGGATCAGATGCAGCAGCACCGTCTCCGCCTGATCGTCCATATGGTGTGCAACGGCAATACAGTCCGCACCAAACCGGCGCGCGGCGCGGCGCAAAAAATCGTATCGGAGTTCCCGTGCAGCCGCCTCCATCGACAGTCGGCGCGAATCTGCTTCTGCCCGCACATCCGCCCTTTCCGAACAAAACGGGATCTCCCACTCGCCGCAGAGCCTTCTGCAAAAATCCTCGTCCGCATCCGCAGCCGCGCCGCGCAGTCCATGATGAAGGTGTGCGGCTGTCAGCGCGCCGATGCGCCCTTGCCGCGCGGCGGCCCGGAGCGCGTGCAGCAGTACAACGGAATCGATCCCGCCGGACAAGCCAACGAGCACCGCATGCTGCGGCAGCATTTCACATTCCGTCAACAACAACCGCATGCACATAAATCTCCATAATGATAGATATTCCTATATTACCCACATCCGCAGATTTTGACAAGAGCTTGTGCAAAAAAACCATTTTTCCTTTTCATTTCTTTGGTATTTTGACAGGATTGTCCGCTGAGGGGCTTTACTTGTTCCGCGCCCGCAACCTATAATAAACGGGAGAAACAATGGGTTCTGCTGTGGAGGATGGATCATGGCAAACTTGCACGACGGACATCGTGAGCGACTGCGCCGGCGCTATCAGGAGCACGGTGCGGACGTCTTCACCGACCACGAGCTGCTCGAACTGCTGCTCACCTATGCAATTCCGCGCCGCGACACCAACGAAACGGCGCATCTTCTGCTGCGGCAATTCGGCTCGCTTCAGGGCGTATTTTCCGCTCCGGCGGAGCAGCTTCAGACCGTCGACGGCATTGGCCCGCAGGCGGCGCAGTTTCTGGCCCTCATCAACAGCATGCAGGCCCGCATAGCGCTGCGGCAGCTCATGCAGCGCAACGGGCGCATTCTGCTCAACACGCCCAACCGCACCGCGCGCTATGCCGCGCTCCTGCTTCGTCAGGAGCGCAACGAAACGATGTATCTGCTCTGTCTGAACGCGCAGCGCACGCTCATCAGTGCCAAGCCCATCGGCAGCGGTTCCATCGCGGAGCTGACCGTGTATCCGCGCGTGATCGTCGAGCAGGCGCTGCTGCAGCGTGCGCACAGCGTGATCCTCGTCCACAACCATCCGTCCGGCGATCCGACGCCGTCCCAGGCCGATGCAGACACGACCGAAGCCGTGCGTGCCGCGCTTTCGAGCGTGCACATCGCGCTGCTCGACCACATGATCGTGGGCGACGGATACCTGTACAGTTTTTCCGCGCAGTCCGTGCTCCATCCCATCGGTGAATCGATCGAAGTGCTCTCAACCGGAGACTACTGCATTCGCCGCCGCGAGCAGGCGCCCTCGTTGGCCGTCGTCATGGAGGAATATCACGAAACCTGACGGGCAGCAGGGGCCTATTGAAAGCAAAAAACAAGCGGGAGGACGCTTTTCCATGCACAGCGTCCTCCGTTCTTATCCTGAAGCCCCGCATCAGGCCGCTATTTGATTAGATAGGTAACGATGACCTTTGCCGTCACCTGAATGGCGCTGCTCTCAAAGTCGACGCCGACCAGTTTGCTCTCGTCATACGGCTGCTCCTCCACGCCGACGACCGACTGAATCCGCACGCCGGCCGCCTCGGCCAGTACGCCCGCCTTCTCCAGTGCGTCCTGCATGGCCGCCGTGAGCGCCGCCCGGTAGGCGGTCGAGGCTTCCGTAAGGCTGTATGTCACAGCGAACGTCTCCGATGCGCCCGCATCGATCATGGTGGTGAGAATGCTGCCGACGTTGTCCACATCCCGTACGATGACGGTAATGGTATCCTTCGCCTGATAATCGACAATCTCGTCGCTGCCCTCCTTGCGGCGGGCTTCGATCTCGATGCCGGTGGTCGCGATATCGGCACGCTGCATGTCAAACGTGAGCGCCGCGTCATGGATCGTTTGCAGCCGTTCCTTGCACAGTGCCGAAGCGCTCTCCGCCGTGTCGCCCGTCACGGTGACGCCGACGCGAATCGTCGCAAAATCCGGCTTTGCGATCACCTCGCCGTTTCCCATCACCACGATGGTATGCTCCTCATCCGGCCAGTCCTGCCGCAGGATGACCGTTTGCGTGTCGGCCTTGGGCGTCGGCACGTTTTGAATCTCCTCCTGCGCCTTACAGCCGGCGGACAGCAGAAGCGCGGCGCACAGAAGCAGCGCAAATCCCTTCCGTTTGTTCATAACCAGCCTCCTCTTTCTGTCCGGCCTGCGTGCGGCCGTTTCAGTTGACCCGGTTGACCGGCGCGCCGTTCAAAAATGCCCGCAGGTTTTCCGTCGTTACTTGCAGCAGCCGTTTTCTGGTCTCAAACGGCGCCCATGCGATGTGCGGCGTCAGAATGCAGTTTTTGGCGTTGAGCAGCGGATTGCTGCGCAGAATCGGCTCCTGATCGACAACGTCCACCGCGCAGGCATAGAGCTTGCCGCTCTCGAGCGCCTGCGCCACGTCCTGCTCGACGACCAGCGACCCGCGCGCCGTGTTCAATAAAATTGCGCCGTCCTTCATCATGGCGAGCGTCCTTCTGTTCACCACGCCGTTCGTTTCCGGCGTTGCCGGACAATGGAGCGAAAGTACGTCGCTCTGCCGGAACAGCTCGTCCAGCGGCACCTGTTCCCCGCAAAAATCCGGATGCACGCCGCGGCTGTACCCGATCGCGCGCATGCCGAGCGACTGCGCAATGCGGGCGGCGGCGTTGCCGATCTTTCCGCAGCCGAGCACGCCGAAGGTCTTTCCGGAAAGCTCGATCAGCGGCATATCCCAGAAACAATAATCCGCACAGTGCGTCCAGCGGCCGCGGTGCACCTCGCGATCGTGATGCGCCACCTGCGAACAGATCTCCAACAGCAGTGCAAAGGTATGCTGTGCGACCGCATAGGTGCTGTAGCTCGGCACATTGCAGACAACAATGCCGCGCTTTGCCGCAGCGGCGGTGTCAACCACGTCATACCCCGTTGCCAGCACGCCGATCATTTTGAGGCTGCGCGCACGCTCCAGCTCCGCCTCCCCGACGACGGTCTTGTTCGTAAATGCCACGTCCGCACCGATCAGCCGCTGCGCCGTCAGTTCCGGCGGCGTGCGGTCATAAACGGAAACGGTCCCGAATTCACGCAGGCAGTCCCAGCTCAGGTCGCCGGGGTTGAGCGTATAGCCATCCAAAATCACGATCTGCATCGGTCGTCCTTCTCCTGTCAAGCGCCCAAACGCCGCAGCGGGTCGGTTTTGGGGCATATATGATTTCAAGATAAGTATAGCGCAAGAACCCTGTGCGTGCAAGACGCATCTGTCCGGCGGCCGAATGCGGCGCAAAAGCGCCGGCCACAAACGGCTCCGGCGCAAGGGGGCATCGCCCATCCCTTGCCGGCCGGGATTTACATTTGTATATCGGATGCTGTATAATAGGGTGAATATTTATGGGAGTGAATCCATGGCTACGAAATCCAGTACAAAAAGCAAGCCCCGGTCGAACCGGACCGCCGCAGCCAAAGCGGCAAAAACGCGCGCGGCAAATCAGGAGCAGCTCCGGCGGCGGCGGGAGGCGCGCGGCGTGCTGCTCATCGCTGCCGGCGTGTTGCTGGGCGTATATCTGTTCGTTTCCGGCACCGGCGTGCTGGGCGCATTTTTGAGCGAGCTGCTGTTCGGCCTTTGCGGCTGGTTTGCCTATGTGCTTCCGGTCGTGCTGTTCGCGGCGGGCATTCTGACCATCGCCGGCAGCCATGGCACCGGCAGCGGCAGCACGGGCTGGACGGCGACCGGCGTTGTCGCCGCCATGACGCTTGCGCAGACCGCGCTTCACGCCGCCTATAAGGGCGTGCCCTACATCGCCTACCTTTCCGCCGCCTATGAGACCGGCGCAGCCTATCCGCACCGCGGCGGCGGCGCCCTCGGCGCGCTGCTCTGCTATCCCTTACAGCAGCTTGGCGGCGCTGCGCTCGCCTATGTTCTGTCTATTGCGACGCTGCTCATCGTCATCCTGATGGTCACGCGGTTGTCGCTTCGCGACATTTCCGCGCGCGTCAACCGCACCGTGCATACCGCCGTGGAGCGCGTCCGCTCCAGCGAGCAGCGCCGCATGCCGGTGTACGACCTGCAGCAGCCGGTGGAGCGGGATGTGCCCGCCGAACCGGCCGCACCGGCAAGAAAGGCGCGTTCCAGGCGAAAAGCCGACGGCGATCTGTCCGACTTCAATGCATTCACCGCCGACCTGCCGGTATCCGCCGAGCAGCGCAAGGTCAAGAATCAGACGCCCGCCGCCGCACAGGAGGAGCTGTCCTATATCGGGCAGGCGGATTTGCAGACCCGGCCGATCCGCACCATTGCACCGCCGGAGATCGCGGCAGAGCCGAAGCCGGTTCCGCCGCTGCCGAGAGGCGACGCCATCTGGGAGGAGCTGGAAACGGCCGAGGATTTCCCGTTCACCGTGGAACCGCTTGCCCCCGCTGCGCCGCCGGTTCCACCAGCATCCGCGCCGGAGGACGTCTTTGCGCCGCTGAATCCGGCCTCCGCCGAGCCTTCGCCGCTCATTCCGCCGGCCGGGCCGAAAAAGGCGGTGGTTATCGAGCATTCCTCCGCTAAGGCCGCGGGCAGCGACGACGCCGACGTGATACCCGAAATCGTCATCGAGCAGCCGCCGGTCTATATTCCGCCGTCCTATTCGCTGCTCAACCCGCCGAACGTCTCCTATGGCCGCAGCAGCGAGGACCCGAACGCTACCGGCAAGCTGCTCATCGATACGCTCGCCAGCTTCAATATCGGCGCCAAGCTCGTAAATGTCACCGTTGGTCCCGTCATCACGCGGTTTGAGCTGCAGCCCGCGCCGGGCGTCCGCGTCAACCGCATCACCGCGCTTTCAAACGACATCGCGCTGGCGCTCGCCGCGCCGCGCGTGCGCATCGAGGCGCCGATTCCCGGCAAGGCGGCCGTGGGCGTCGAAATTCCGAACAAGAACGCCGTGACCGTCGTGCTGCGCGATATCATCGAGAGCCGTGAATTCCAGAACGCGTCCTCCCCCATCACGATGGCGCTCGGCAAGGATACGGGCGGCAAGGTCATCACCGCCGATCTCGGCAAGATGCCGCATATGCTCATCGCCGGCTCGACCGGTTCCGGCAAGAGCGTGTGCATCAACGACCTGATTATCTCCATGGTGTACAAGTCGTCTCCGGCCGATCTGCGCATGATCCTGATCGACCCGAAGGTTGTGGAACTCTCGGTGTTCGGCACGCTGCCGCATTTGCTCATTCCGGTCGTTACCGAGCCGAAGAAGGCGTCCGGCGCGCTGCGCTGGGCGGTCAACGAGATGACGCTGCGCTATAAGAAGTTCTCCGAGCTCGGCGCGCGCGACCTCGCGCGCTACAACGAGCTGCAGGATTGCCCGGAGAAGCGCCTGCCCAAGCTCGTCGTCATCATCGACGAGCTGGCCGACCTCATGATGGTCGCGCCCGACGAGGTGGAGGACAGTATCTGCCGCATCGCACAGCTTGGCCGCGCTTCCGGCATCCACCTGATCGTGGCGACGCAGCGCCCGTCGGCGGATATCATCACGGGCCTCATCAAGGCCAATATCCCCTCGCGCTGCGCGTTTGCCGTCAGCTCCGGCATCGACTCCCGCATCATACTCGATTCGACCGGTGCGGAAAAGCTGCTCGGCCGGGGCGACATGCTCTTCCATCCGAACGGGGCGAACAAGCCGGTGCGTCTGCAATGCGCCTTCGTTTCCGACGAGGAGGTGGAGCGCGTGGTCGGCCATTTCCGCGACCAGCAGCAAGCGCCGCGCTTTGACGAGCAGGTGATCTCCGACCTGTCCAACGCCGCCAAGGGCGGTGCAACCGGCGGTGTGTTTGGCGAGGGCAAGCAGGAGGACGAACTGCTCGGCGAGGCACTGCGCGTCGTGTTGGAAAGCGGACAGGCCTCGATCTCCATGATCCAGCGGCGGCTGCGCGTCGGCTATGCGCGCGCGGCGCGGCTCATCGACATGATGGAGCAGAGCGGCTATGTCTCCGGCTTCGACGGCAGCAAGCCGCGGCGCGTGCTCATCAAGCGCAGCGAATTTGAAGCGCTCTTCGGCGATGGAACCTATAGCGGGGACGACGAGGACACACAGGAACCGGAGGAACAGCCATGAGTACGATCGGCGTAATCTCTCTCGGATGCTGCAAAAATCAGGTGGACACCGAGCGCATGATGGGGCTCCTGCGCGCTGCGGGGCATACGTTCGTGCAGCGTCCCGAGGAGGCCGACGTGCTGATCGTCAACACCTGCGGCTTTATCGAACCGGCCAAGCAGGAGTCCATCAACACCATTTTGGAGCTTGCCGAACAAAAGCAATCCGGCCGCTGCCGGCTGCTCGTCGCCACCGGCTGCCTGACCGAGCGATACCGGACGGAACTGACCGAAGCGCTCCCGGAGGTCGATATTCTGCTCGGCATCCATGAATATGACCAGCTTCCCGGGTGGATCGCCGCTGCGCTGCAGCAGGGCGCGCCCACGCCGGTCTGCGGCTCGCTGCGCGTGCTGACCACGCCGCCCTATCGCGCCTTTTTGCGCATCGGCGACGGCTGCAACAACCGGTGTGCCTATTGCGCCATTCCGCTCATCCGCGGCCCGCTGAAAAGCGAGCCGATCGAATCGCTGCTCGACGAGGCAAAGCGCCTTGCCGACGGCGGCGTGACAGAACTGACGGTCATTGCGCAGGACACCTCCGGCTATGGCCGCGACCTGTACGGCGTGCCGCGGCTCTCCGAGCTGCTCGAACGGCTGACGCGGATCGACGCGCTGCACTGGGTTCGCGTGCTCTACACCTACCCGGACACCGTTTCGCCCGCGCTGATCGATGAAATCCGCGGCAATGACAAGCTGATGAACTATCTTGACATGCCCTTGCAGCATGTAAACGACGCCATTCTAAGGGCCATGAACCGCCGCGGTTCGAACGCGCACATCCGGCGCATACTGGACCATGTGGCGGAGCATGCGCCCGACTTCATCCTGCGCACGACTATGATGGTCGGCTTTCCGGGAGAGACCGAGGCGCAGTTTGAGGAGCTGCTTGCGTTCCTCCGCGAGCACCCGTTCGATCGCGTCGGCGCATTCGCCTTCTCCCCCGAGGAAGGAACGGTTGCTGCGGACATGCCGGATCAGGTGCCGGAGGAGGTCAAGCAGGCGCGCCTCGATGCGCTCATGGCCGAACAGCAGCGCATCTCCCGCACGCGCAACGAACGCCGCATCGGTCAAACGGTCGAGGTGCTCATCGAGGATGTAACCGACACCGGCGCAGCCGGACGCTCCTATGCGGAAGCGCCGGATGTTGACGGCCGGATCCTGCTGCCGCACGCAAGCGCGCAGGTCGGAACCTATCGCCGCGTGCGCCTGACCGCGGCGCGCAATTATGACATGATTGGAGAACTGCTATGAACCTGCCCAACCGTTTGACGATTTTGCGCATGTGCCTTGTGCCGGTGTTCGTCGCCTGCTTTTATCTCGACCGGTTTCTGCCGTGGTGGAATATCCTTGCGGCAGTGATCTTCGTGTTTGCCAGCATCACCGACCTCATCGATGGCTGGTATGCGCGCAAATACGAGATGGTGACGGATTTCGGCAAGCTGCTCGACCCCATGGCGGATAAACTGCTCACCTGTTCGGCATTCATCATGTTGGTGGGGACCGGTGCGATAGAACCGCTGTTTGTTATCATCTTTGTGGGGCGCGAGTTTGTCATCAGCGCGTTCCGGCTCATTGCCGTCGAGAAGGGCGTTGTGATTGCGGCCGCAAAGCTCGGCAAATACAAAACGCTGTCGCAGTGCATCGCCATCGTTCTTGTGCTGCTGGACAACCCGGTGTTCGGTCTCATCGGCGTGCCAATGGACCGCATCATGCTCTATATCGCGCTGGTGCTGACCGTCTGGTCGATGATCGATTATCTGTATAAAAACCGAAAGGTGGTACATGCTGCATGATTGCAGAAATCGTCTCCGTCGGTACGGAATTGTTGATGGGGCAGGTCGCCAACACGGACGCGCAGTATATCGCTAGCTACCTTGCCCCGCTGGGCTATCAGGCGTTTCATCAGGTGACCGTGGGCGACAACCCCGAGCGTCTGACCGAGGCCGTCCACACCGCGCTCTCCCGCGCCGACATTGTGCTGTTTACAGGCGGTCTCGGGCCGACCGATGACGACCTGACGAAGGAAACCGTTGCCGCTGCGCTCGGCCTTGAAATGGTGCTCTACCCCGAGGAGGAAACGCGCCTTCGCGAGCACGCGGCGCGCTACGGCTTTACGCTCACGCCCAACAACCTCAAGCAGGCCTGTTTTCCGAAGACGTGCATCATCCTCAAAAACCCGAACGGATCGGCCCCGGGCTGCATCATGGAGGCGAACGGCAAGGCCGCAATTCTGATGCCCGGACCGCCGCGCGAGCTGTACCCGATGTTTCAGAACGAGGTCATCCCCTATCTGGAGCGTCGCGGCGGCTTCAAACTGTATTCGCGCGAAATGCACATCTTCGGCATGGGCGAATCGGAGCTGACCTACCGCATCCGCGATATCATCTCCGCACAGACGAACCCGACCATCGCGCCGTATGTAAAGCCCTGCGAGGTTACGCTGCGCATCACCGCAAAGTGCGCCGATGCAGCGGAGGGCGAGCGCTTGGTGCAGCCCATCATCGACGCCATCTCCAACCGGGTCGGCGTGGTGGTCTACAGCACCCATGGCGAATCGCTGCCCGACGTCTGCGTGCGGCTGCTGCTGGAGCGCAGCAGCACGCTCTCCATCGCAGAGAGCTGCACGGGCGGCCTCGTGGCTTCCTCCATCGTGGATGTGCCCGGTTGCTCCGCCTGCTTTATCGAGGGCGCCGTAACCTATTCCAACGACGCAAAGATGCGCCGGCTCGGCGTATCGGAGCAAACGCTCCTCTCGTTCGGCGCCGTGAGTGCCGAATGCGCAGCAGAGATGGCGGAAGGGCTGCGCGCGCACGCCAAGACCGATTATGCGCTCGCCACCACCGGCATTGCCGGTCCGGACGGCGGCACGGCTGAAAAACCGGTGGGGCTGGTATACATTGCGCTTGCTTCGGCGGCGGGCACCGTTGTGCGCGAACTGCGCCTCTCGGGCGGTCGGGAGCGCATCCGCACGCGCGCGGCGCTCCATGTGCTCGACCTTCTGCGCCGAGCGCTTTCGGGACTGCCCACGGTCGAAAAACCGGCGAAACCGGCCGGCTCCTCCGACGCAACAAACGCTTGAAACGAACGAATGTTCGTGATATACTGATTTCATAACAGAAAAAGGACGGTTGCAACGCATGGGTGTCGAAAAAGAAAAAGCATTGGAGATTGCGCTCGGTCAAATTGAAAAGCAATTCGGTAAGGGCGCGATCATGAAGCTGGGCGACGCAGGCGCAAAGATTGCCGTTTCCGTCGTTCCCACCGGCTGCATTGCGCTGGATTGTGCGCTCGGCGTCGGCGGTATTCCCCGCGGCAGAATCATCGAGATCTACGGCCCGGAATCCTCCGGTAAAACGACCATTGCGCTGCATGTGATCGCGCAGTCGCAAAAGCTCGGCGGAACTGCCGCGTTTATCGACGCGGAGCATGCGCTCGACCCCGTTTACGCTGAAAACCTCGGCGTACATGTGGACGATCTGTACGTTTCCCAGCCGGACACCGGCGAACAGGCGCTCGAGATCACCGAGGCGCTCGTTCGCAGCGGCGCGATCGACATCATCGTGGTAGACTCCGTTGCGGCGCTCGTGCCGAAAGCGGAGATTGAGGGCGACATGGGCGATTCCCATGTCGGCCTGCAGGCGCGGCTCATGTCCCAGGCGCTGCGCAAGCTGGCCGGTGCGATCTCCAAGTCCAACACCATCGTTATCTTCATCAATCAGCTTCGCGAGAAGGTCGGCGTGATGTATGGCAACCCGGAAACCACGACCGGCGGCAAGGCGCTCAAGTTCTACGCGTCCATCCGTCTCGACGTGCGCAAGGGTGACCCGCTCAAGAACGGCGCGGAGATCGTCGGCAACCGCACGCGCGTGAAGGTCGTCAAAAACAAGGTCGCGCCGCCGTTCAAGCTGGCGGAGTTCGATATGATCTATGGCGAGGGCATCTCCCGCGAGGGCTCGCTGCTCGATCTTGCGGTGGATCGCCGCATCATCACAAAGTCCGGCGCCTGGTTCTCCTACGGTGATATGCGCATGGCGCAGGGACGTGACAACGCGCGCCTGTTCCTGAAGGACAATCCGGAGCTGGCCGACGAGATCGATGCCAAGGTGCGCGCATCCGTAGAAGAGGAGCGCGCCAAGGCGCAGGCCGAAGCCGAGGCCAAGCGGGTTGCGAGGCAGATTCCGTCCATACCGCACGAAATGGGCGCTGGCTTTGACCAATAAGCCGTATTGGAACATCAAATGGGGAAAGCGGGGCTCCGCTTTCCCGTTCTTATTTTTTGAGATGAACGACAATATTTTATTTTATTTGACAGGAGGCAGAACGCTTTGAACATCGGTTTGCTGTCCGACACCTTTTTCCCGATCGTCGACGGCGTTGGACGCGTTGTCTACAGCTATGCAAACAGCATTGCAAAAACCGGACATGAATGCTATGTGGTTGCACCGATGGCGGACACCGGCTACCGGGGCGGCTATCCGTTTGAACTGGTGGATTTTTATGCGCGCAATCTGCCGCTGCAAAAGCAGTACCAGACGGGTATCCCGATGTTTGACGCGCATTACGATGCGCGCATGTCGATGATCCCGCTCGACATCGTGCATGCGCACAGCCCCTTTATCGCCGGGCAGGAGGCGCTGCGTCTGGCAAAGAAGCGCAATATCCCGCTCGTCGGCACGTTTCATTCCAAATACTATGACGATTTCTATCAGCTCATGAAGCGAGAGGCGCTGGCGGATCTCGGTGTCAAGTTTGTCGTATCCTTCTATGAAAAATGCAATGAGGTCTGGACGGTGAGCCAGAACTCCGCAGAAACGCTGCGTGAATACGGCTATACAGGCGATATCATCGTCGTTCCGAACGGCACGCCGGACAACGAGCCGTGCCCGGAGGATCTGGTCGTCGCTAAGGAGCGCTTTGGCTTGACCGATGAAACGCCCATACTCTTCTATTGCGGCCAACTGAACTGGAAAAAGAACATTCTGCACATTCTGGAGGCCGCAAAGCTTATCATGGATGGCGGCGTCCCGTTCCGCCTCGTGCTAGCCGGACAGGGCCCGGATGAGGCGGACATCCGCAAAAAGGTCGATGCGCTGTCGCTGTCGGCACGCACGGTATTCACCGGGCATCTGCACGAGGACCATCTGCTCAACGGTCTGTATCAGGCGGCCTCGCTCTTCGTGTTCCCCTCCCTATACGACACCTCCGGCATGGTGGTGCGCGAAGCGGCGGCCATGCACACGCCGAGCGTCGTCACGCGCGACGGCGCGCCGGCCGAGCCGATCGTGGACGGGGAAAACGGGATCATTTGCGACAACACCGCCGAGAGCCTTGCGGATGGTATCCTGCGTGCGCTCGGGCAGCCGCGCGAATGGCTTCGGGAACTGGGCGAGCACGCCCATCAGACGCTCTACCTCTCGTGGGATCGGGTGATCGAATCGGCGTTGGAACGCTACAGCAATTTGATCTGGCAGAAAAAGCGCGGCTTGATCTAACCGTGTAATCCGTGCGGGCGCAGGGCCGCGCGGTTTTTCATCGCCCGTTCGTTCAGTCGCACAGAGAGTGGAACAATGGCCCAATCGATCAAAGCAATACCGCTTTGAGAGTTGAAAAGGCCCGGGAAACGACGTTCTTCGGGCCTTTTTCATCCGCTGCGCACCTCACTGTTCCGCGCGAAACAGAATCATCTCCGCTGCGATGCTGACGGCGATTTCCGCCGGCGTCTCCGCCCGGATCGGCAGACCGATGGGCGCGTGTACGCGGCGGTCAAACGACTCGGCGGACACGCCGTTCTCACACAGGCGCCGCTTTGCCATGGCGATCTTCTGGCGGCTGCCGATGCAGCCGATATAGGTCGGCTGCTGGCGCAAAAGCTGCTCGAGAATCAGAAAGTCCGTCTCATGGTTGCTGGCCATCACGACCGCGTAATCGCCCGTCCCGAGCGAAAGTCGCGCCGCCGTCTCAACCGGGTCGGCAAGAATGCGCATCCTGGCGCAGTCGAAGCACGAAGCCTGGAGCAGCGCTTCCCGCGCATCGATCACCGTCACGCAAAATCCCACGCGCGCCAGTTCCGGCGCAACCCGCTGCGCAACGTGCCCCGCGCCGAACAGATAGACCTGCGCTTCGGCGGCAAGCGGTTCCGTCAAAACCGCGCTCCCGTCGGGCGATACGGTATAGTCGGCACGGGTTGGATCTGCGAGATCGGCCGTATCGGAGAGCGCCATGGAAACGACGCGTCCCTGCTGCAAGTGGCGAACCAGAAAGACCGGTTCCCGACCGCCGGCTGCTGCCGACGCGCGCAGAAAGAGCGGAGCTTCCGGCGCGCCAAGGCGCTGGAACAGGATCGTCACGGTACCGCCGCAGGCCGCACCCGGCTCCCCGCTGCCGCTCATGCTGTTGTATTGCCGCACGGCCGAGCTCTCCGACGCGGGCATTGCACCCGCAAAGGCCGTGGCCGCAAGTTCGGCGGCGCCGCCGCCGACGGTTCCGACCGTCTCGCCCGTTTCCAGCACGGCCATCGCGGCGCCGGTACCCCTTGGCACGCTGCCGCTCGTTTCCAGCACCGTGGCCAGCACCACGCGCTCCCCCTTTGCCAGGTGATCGGAGATCATATTGCTAAGCTGCCGCATCAGGCTCCTCCTCTTCTATCGAAAAACCGGCGCGCTGGGCGTGCCGGTCGTTTGTTTTGCTCGCTCAGACGGTCAGCGGCTGCATTTGGGCCGCCTCCTGCTCGTCAAGGTGCAGTCCTTGCAGGAAGGTTTCCACCTGTTCCACGCACCGGCCGATGAACTTGTTCGGATCGAGCATGGCCCCAATCTCCGCCGCATCGAGCGGAAACGCGGGATCGGCGGAAAGCCGCTCCAACAGATCGCAGCGCTCGCCCTCCTTCATGCGCTTTGTGGCCGCCATGGAATGCGTACGGATGATCTCATGCAGCGCCTGCCGGTCGCCGCCGCGCTTCACGCCCTCCATGAGCAGGTTTTCCGTTGCAAGAAACGGCAGATACTCCATCATCGCGCGCTCGACAACGCGCTCGTTCACCCGGAGTCCCTGCGCGACATCCGCCATCCCGCGCAGCGCCGCATCGGTGGCGAGGAACGCCTCCGGCACAGAAATCCGGCGGTTGGCCGAGTCGTCGAGCGTCCGCTCGAACCACTGCGTGCTCGCCGTCATCGGGGCATTCATGGCGTTTGCCATCACATAGCGGGAGAGCGAGCAGATGCGCTCCGACCGCATGGGATTGCGCTTGTATGCCATGGCCGAGGAGCCGATCTGGCTCTCCCCGAACGGTTCCTCCACCTGCCGGTCATGCTGCAGCAGACGAATATCGTTTGCAAACCGGTATGCGCTCTGCGCAACCGAGGACAGCGCCGCAAGAATCCGGCTGTCCAGCTTTCGCGGATATGTCTGGCCGGCCACCGCGTAGCAGCGGTCAAACCCGAACGCTGCGGCGATCTGCCGGTTCAACGCATCCACCTTGCCGCCGTCGCCGTCGAACAGCTCGAGAAAGCTGGCCTCCGTGCCGGTCGTGCCGCGGCAGCCGAGAAAGCGGATGCTCGCGATCACGGAATCGATCTCCTCCAGATCGAGCAGCAGATCCTGCATCCAGAGCGTTGCACGCTTGCCGACCGTGACCGGCTGGGCAGGCTGGTAGTGCGTGTATCCAAGCGTGGGCAGGGCCTTATGGGCGTCCGCAAAGGCCGCGAGCGAGCGCAGCACCGCCACGACCCCGCCGCGGATGCGCCGAAGCGCCTCCCGGTACAGGATCAAATCCGCGTTATCGGTCACATAACAGCTCGTGGCGCCCAGATGGATGATGCCGGCCGCGCCGGGGCAGCACTTTCCAAAGGTGTACACATGCGCCATCACATCGTGCCGCACCTCACGCTCCCGCTTGGCAGCCATATCATAGTCGATATCCTCGATATGCGCCTCCAATTCCCGCACCTGCGCCTCGGTCACCGGCAGACCGAGCGCATGCTCGGCGCGTGCCAGCTCGACCCACAGCCTGCGCCATGTCTGAAAGCGCATGTCCGGCGAGAACAGGCGCTGCATCTCTTTGGATGCATAGCGCGAACAGAGCGGGCTTTCGTAGGTATCCTTCATCGCGTTTCCCCTTCAGCGAAGGATGATCGCATCGCGGTCCGCGCCGACGGATACATAGGTGATTGGCGCGCCGATCTCCTTTTCGATAAACTGAACATAGTCGCGCGCCGCCTTGGGCAGTTCCTCCCATGTGCGCACACCGCTGATGTCGCACTGCCAGCCCGGCATATACTCGATGACCGGCTTAGCTTTCGGCAGTGCCGCCGGGAACGGGAACTCGTCCGTCTCCACGCCGTCCACCTCATAGCGCACGCACACCGGAATCCGGTCCATATAGGAGAGGATGTCCATCTTCGTCAGCGCCACGCAGGTCGCTGCCTGCATGGTCACGCCATAGCGGGTCGCCACGATGTCGAGCGGGCCGACGCGGCGCGGGCGGCCGGTTGCAGCGCCATATTCGCCGCCGGCCTCGCGGAGTTTTTCCGCCTCCTCGCCGAACCATTCCGCCGTGAACGGGCCCTCGCCCACACAGGTGGAATACGCCTTGACGATGCCGATGACCGTATCGAGAACCGTGCCCGGCGCGCCCGCGCCGATGGGCGCATAGGCCGCGACCGGAGACGACGACGACGTATACGGGAAAATACCGAAATCGATGTCGCGAAGCACGCCGAGCTGCGCCTCAAACAGCACGTTCTTCTTCTCCGCCTGTGCCGCACGCAGGAACTTGCCCGTGTCGCACACGAACGGTTTGATCTTCTCGCCAAACTCTCTGAGCCAATCCAGCATATCGGAGAGCTTGTACGGCTCTGCGCCGTAAATGCCCTCAATGTTCAGATTTTTCCAGTCGAGCACGCCTTTGAGCCGCGCTTCCAGATAGTCCGGGTAGAACAGGTCGCCCAACATGATGGTCTTTTTGAGGAACTTGTCGCCATAGACCGGGGCAATGCCGCGCTTGGTGGAGCCGTACTTGGCGTCCTTGAGGCGCGCCTCCTCCAGCGCATCCTGATCGCGATGGAACGGGAACACGATCGGCGCGCGGTCGCTGATCTTCAGGTTGTCCGGCCCGATGTGCACGCCCTTGGAGCGCACATCCTCGATCTCCTCCCAGAGGCGCTCGATATCAACGACCGTACCGTTGCCGAGAATATTGACCGTGCCGGGGCGGAAGATGCCGGACGGAATCAGATGCAGCGCGAACTTGCCGTACTCGTTGATGACCGTGTGGCCCGCGTTATTGCCGCCCTGATAGCGGACAACGATATCATAATCCTGTGCAATGAGGTCGACCATGCGGCCCTTTCCCTCGTCCCCCCAGTTGATTCCGACGATTGCACTGTTACCCATGTTGTTTTTCCTCCGTTTTGTTTTGCTCATAGTCATATAAATTCCCGCCCGCAGCGTCGATGGCGACGATAACGGGCAAACGCTCCACGGTCAGCCGGTACACGGCCTCCGTTCCCAAATCCAGAAATGCGACCGGCTCGCACGACCTGATGCAGGATGCGATGAGCATCCCTGCGCCGCCGGTGGCCGCAAAATACACGGCGCGTCCCGCGAGCGCGCGCCGCACGGCCTCGCTTCTCGGTCCCTTGCCGATGAGCCCCGTCACGCCGTAGTCGATCAGGGCGGGGGTAAAGCTGTCCATGCGCTTTGACGTGGTTGGCCCGCACGGACCGATGACCTCGCCCGGCGCAGCGGGACACGGCCCGGCATAGTAGATGCAGGCGCCCGCCGGCACCGGCAGCGGTTCGCCGCCTTGCAGCAGCGTTTCAAAGCGCTTGTGCGCCGCGTCGCGCGCGGTATACAGCGTTCCGGTCAGATACACCGTGTCGCCGGCGCGCAGCCGCTCGACCGCATCCTGTTCAAGCGGCACAGAGAGCGAATATTCCGCCATCACAACATCCCTTCCGCATGCCGGCATGCGTGACACTGCAGGTTGACCGCAACGGGCAGCCCCGCAATATGCGTGGGCGTCTGGGCCGCGTGGACGGCCAGCGCCGTCGTTTTACCGCCGAGCCCCATGGGGCCGATGCCGGTCGCGTTGATTCTCTCAAGCGCCTCCCGCTCCAACGCCGCCATCTCCGCATCGGCCGACGGCTCGCCCACGGGGCGGAGCAGCTGCCGCTTGGCGAGCAGGCAGGCCAGCTCCATCGTGCCGCCGATTCCGACGCCGACCACCATGGGCGGGCAGGCGCAGGCGCCCGCCTGTACCACGGTCTCGACAATCGACTCCAGCACGCCCTGCCGCCCCGCAGCGGGCGTAAGCATGAACAGCCTTCCCATGTTCTCGCTGCCGAATCCCTTGGGCGCGACGGTGATCGTCACACGATCGCCCGGCACCAACCGGATGTGCGTGACCGCAGGCGTATTATCGCCCGTATTGACGCGTGTGAGCGGCGTCAACACCGATTTTCGCAGATATCCCTCGGTATAACCGCGCGACACGCCCGCGTTGACGGCTTCATACACATCGCCGTCGATATGCACGTCCATGCCGATGTCCAAAAAGACAACAGCCATGCCCGTATCCTGACAGCAGGGGCGCATGGCTTCCCGGGAAAGACGCGCGTTCTCCAGAAGCTGTGACAAAACCGCGCGGGCAGCGCTGTTCTCCGCTTCCTGCGCTTTTGCTCTCTCCAGTTGCCGCACCACCGCTTCCGGCAGGCGGCAGCATGCCTCGATGCACAGCGACTTTACCGCGTCCGTGATCGCGCCTGCGCAAATGTTTCGCATGGCGTTCTCCTCCGTTTCCAATTCATTATAGCATAGACCGGCCTGTTTTCAAGGGAAAAATGCACATTTTCGGGGCGTTTTCCCCCTGCGGGAAGGGGTTTTATCACCCTTTTTGGAAAAACGTCCGAAACAGCCCGTCCTGCTCCGGAAAATGGACGCAATAGCCGATGGCGAGCCGATTGTCCGTCGTCTCGATGAGCCGCCGCACCTGCTCGGGCCGGAACGCCCCGCAGACCTCCAGCGCGCCAAATCCCTCCCCGACCAGTTGTTTTGCGAGCGTCTCGGCCTCTTCAAAGCTTCTCACCGTAAACACATGGGTATCCTGATGCGCCGTTTCAAAAACGGCCGTTTGCCGCTCCGGCAGGTATTCCGGGTTCATGAGCATGGTAGCAAACTTTCTCTTCATCGGTCGGTCTCCGTTCGTTATTTTGGTATGCGGCCGCGTCCCAAAGGGATCGCGCAGCGCTCACCGCCCGTCCCATCCCGCGGACGACGCCCTTTGATCCGTCCTCCGTTTGGTCGACAACCCTATCAGTATAGGCGTTTTTTGCGGCGGCCGCAACGGGTATGCGGGAAAATGTCCGCCTCCCCTCCCGTCTCCGGCAAGGGCGCCTGTTTCATCTCCGGTAGGGGCGCCTGCGCCGAGCTTTGATACCACCGAATTCTTGCAATCGTGGCCAATAACTTCTAAAATGTGTAAGAGGTGAGAACAATGGGTGCGAAAAAAGCTGGTTTTGTCTATTGCTGTCCCCGCTGTGTCGGTCTTTTTGACGGTTCAGTCGATAAAAAGTGCCCATTTTGTGGGTTCGATGAACCCGTTCAAACGGAATGCAGATGGGAGGATTATGAACCCATTATAAATCTGGCGTTCGAGAATCCCGCAATCATTCCGTATGTATTGAACATCCATGACTCTGCAAGGCGGGAGTTTTGCCTTTCATCTCCACACTATAGTCCGGAGATTGACCGGCTGCGCGAGGCAAAGGAGCGGAGCGAATGGGCGCAGCACAATCCCTATTCCCCCCGCTGCCCCACCTGCGGGTCGCCGAATATTGTGGAAGAACCGCATTATTTGGGTTGGGGTAACCGTACTACCTTCCGATGCTGCAACTATAAATGGTAGTCCCTTGTCACGCATGGCCATCCGTGACCGATGTGCAATTATTTACAGGCGAACGCAAAAATGCGTTCGCTTTCTGCATTTTTGCGTTCCCCTGTTCGGTTGGAGCACCCCATCGCGACCCGCAGACTCGTCCTCCCATCAAGCGCGTTCTTCTTGACTTTCGCCCCTTGGCTGCGTATACTTTTCAAAAACGATCGGGGAGGGGTTTATCTTGCGGTATGATATCGCTGAAAACACGCTTGAAACGGAACGCCTGCTGCTGCGGCCGTTCCGGCTTGAGGACGCCGAGGCGGTTGCGTTTTTTTGCGACAGCGAACCGGTCTACCGGCGCACGCTGAACCTGCCGCATCCCTATACGGCGGACTGCGCTAGGCGCTGGATCGGCGGCCACGCGGAAAACTTTCGATCCGGCCGCTTCTATGAATATGCCGTGACCGGCCGGGCGGACGGTTGTTTGTACGGCTGCGTGGGGCTTTCGCACGACGCGGCGCACCACAACGGCGAGCTGGGCTACTGGTTCGGTGAGCCGCACTGGGGGCAGGGCTATGCAACCGAGGCGGCGGCAGCGCTGATCGATTTTGCGTTTTCCGTCAAGGACTACCATCGGGTTTACGCAGGCCACTTTGCGGGCAACCCGGCCTCCGGCCGCGTGATGCAGAAGTGCGGCATGCGATTCGAGGGCATCCAAAGGGAGCATGTGTGCAAGGACGGCGCCTATGTGGACGTGGTTTGCTACGCGATCTTAAAGCAGGAATGGAGGGGCGTATGACCGATAGTAAACCACAGGATCTGAACCGGCAGCGCGTCAACGAGCTGTATGCCTCCGGTGCGGAGGATACGCGCCTGACGCACAGCCGCGCCGCACAGGTCGAGTTCCTGACCACGATGCGCGTGCTGAACGACTATGTGCGCGCCGGCATGCGCGTGCTCGATCTTGGCGCGGCGACCGGCGCGTACACGCTGCCGCTGCTCGAACTGGGCTGCACGGTGGATGCGGTGGAGCTTTCCGAGACGAACGCCGCCATACTGGAGCAAAGGCTCTCCGGCCGTCCCGGCGGGCGCGTCTTTCGCGGGAGCGCTGCATCGCTCGATGCTTTTCCAGACGGCGGCTATGACATCGTGCTCAACTTTGGGCCGATGTATCATATCTTCGATACGGCGGAGCGAGACCGGTGCATCCGGGAGTCGCGCCGCGTATGCCGGGCGGACGGCCAGCTGTTCTTTGCGTTCATCTCCAACGACATGGTGCCGCTGACCGAGTGCCAGTACCGCGACTTTTTCCATCCCGACACGCCGTGCACATACGATCACGAAACCTTTCAGGTGGACAACGATCCGTTCGTATTCTATACGCTCGATCAGATGCGCTCGATGCTCGCCGCCGGCGGCCTCGCCATCGAGCGGGAGATCGCTTCCGACGGAGTGAGCGAGCTGATGGCAGCCGAGATCAACGCCATGAGCGATGAGAGCTACGCCGAATATCTGCGCTATCACTACTATTGCTCTGAGAAACCGGAAATGCTCGGCCGCAGCAACCATCTGCTCTTTGTTTGCAGTTCATAACGAGCCGGCAGCGGGATTCCCTTCCTGCTGCCGGCTTTCCCGTTTATACGCGCGCGTTCACAGCCGTGTGCACGGTAATCGACCAGTGGTAAACGCCCGTCTCCCCCGCCGCAAGGCGAAGCAGGGACGGCTGCTGTTCCAGATCCTCCCGCACGCCGCTGCGCGCCGGCAGAGAGCACCAAGGCTCGATGCAGACGAACGGCGCCTTCGTATGCGGCGGCTGCCAAACGGCAAGGTACGGCATGTCCGGGCTCATAACGGTCACGGCATGGCCGTCGCGCGCCGCAAGCAGCGTGACCGTGCGCGCCGTATCGGTAAGCAGCAGGGTGTCCGCATCAAACAGGCTGTGCCGAAGCGGCAGCATGCCGCCGGATTCCAGCGGAAGCGGGTCGCTCTGTTCGAGAATGAAGCAATCCCTGCTCAAGAGGATGCTGCGCGGCGCGCAGGGCGCGCGAAATTGCAGCGCATACTCCTCAAACCGCAGCCCGTCCGTCAGCGGCACGCGAAAGCCCGGATGTGCGCCGAGGCCAAAATACATGGTCTTGTCGTCGCGGTTCTCGACCGTGAAGGCAACGACCAGCGTATCGCCCTCCAGGCGATAACCGACGCAAAAGCGAAAACGGAACGGATACATACCGAGCGTTTTTTCGCTCTCCCGCAGCTGTAACACAACGGATTCCGGCGTTTGCTCCGCCGTCTGAAACGTGCTGCTTGGCGCAAACCCGTGGATCGGCAGGCGGTATTCCTCGCCGCGGTACATATATATCCCGCCGGTCAACCGCCCGACATAGGGAAAGAGCACCGGCGCGCTGCGCCGCCACAGGGCCGGGTCGCCCTGCCAGAGGACCTCCGTCCCGTCCGCACCGCGAAGCGACCTGAGCTCCGCCCCCTGCGCCGAAACCTGCGCGCGCAGTCTGCCGTTGTTCAACTCGTACAAACCAATCTCTCCCTTCCATCCGGTTTTCGCATCTCTGCTGCCATGATACCGCCCGGCACGATTGCCGTCAAGCGCCCGATTCCAGGCAATCGGCTCTTGCGGGCTGCCGTTACGCCGTTTATAATATTGTTCATAGGATGAAAGCATTTGGAGGACATGGCATGGAACAGGCAAAGGTCTATTTTACGGATTTTCGAACGGTTGCGTTCGGTGACGGGCTCCCCACCAAGCTGCAAAAGCTCATCCGGCGCGCCGGCATCGACGCGATCGACATGGAGGGCAAGTTTGTCGCCATCAAGATCCACTTTGGAGAGCTCGGCAATATCAGCTACCTGCGGCCAAACTATGCAAAGGCGGTCGTCGATCTCGTGCGGCAGCTCGGCGGCAAGCCCTTTTTGACCGATTGCAACACCATGTACCCCGGCAGCCGCAAAAACGCGCTCGAGCATCTTGCGTGCGCGTGGGAAAACGGGTTCACGCCGCTGTCGGCCGGCTGCCCGATCCTGATCGCGGACGGGCTCAAAGGAACGGATGACATTGCCGTGCCGGTCGTGGGCGGCGAATATATTGAAGAGGCGCGCATCGGCCGCGCTATCATGGACGCGGATGTGTTCATCAGCCTCACGCACTTCAAGGGCCATGAGGCAACCGGCTTTGGCGGCGCGATCAAGAACATCGGCATGGGCTGCGGTTCCCGGGCCGGCAAGAAGGCGCAGCACACGAACGGGCGGCCCCATATCGATCGCTTGCGCTGTCGCGGCTGCCGCCGCTGTGAGCGGGAATGTGCAAACGAAGGTCTGGTCTTTGACGAGGATACCCGGAAGATGACCGTGGACGGCGGCAACTGCGTCGGTTGCGGCCGCTGTCTGGGCGCGTGCAACTTTGACGCGATTTCGTTCCGGGAGGATGCCGCCGTGCGCGATCTCAACTGCCGCATGGCCGAGTACGCCAAGGCCGTGCTGGACGGACGGCCGCATTTTCATGTTTCTCTGGTTGTGGACGTATCGCCCAACTGCGATTGCCACGGCGAGAACGACGCGCCGATTCTGCCCGATATCGGCATGTTCGCCTCTTTCGATCCGCTCGCACTCGATCAGGCCTGTGCGGACGCCTGCCTGTCCGCCGCGCCAATGCCGAACAGCCAGCTCTCCGACAACCTGAAAAAGGCGGGCTTTGTGGATCACCACGATCATTTCAAAAATTCCACGCCGGAATCCGAATGGAGAAGCTGCCTCGAGCACGCGGAAAAGATTGGTCTCGGCAGCCGCAAGTACACGCTGATCCGGGTATAACCAGAACCGCCGCAGCTTTTTGGATGCACATGGCAACAGCGGGCGCCCAACAATGGGCGCTCGCTGTGCAGGCCGTCAGAAAACTCTGTTTTTTGACGGGGCTTCTGCTGTGGCAGGGATACACTTGCAGGTTTGACGCGGCAAACCTGCAAGCAAAGTGTCAAAAGCACCGCGCAGGTCGCTGCTTTTGACGGATTTTATGGTTCTTTCTGCGCAATTCTCGTGCACGAACCGACGGAGCGGTTCGCATCGTCACTTTTTTGACAAGCTGGACAGCGGGCGCCCAACAATGAGCGCCCGCTGTGGTTGTTTCCTTACGACTCTCCCGTAAACGAAACGCTGAGGATGTCGCTGTTGCCCTGCAGCATGGCCAGCAGCTCTTGAAAATCGAACCGCATGCTCACCCGCAGCGTTACGCGGTAGGTGACCGTTCCGTTGCTGTTGCGTCCGGCGCTGCTGTTGGTGGACTGCACGCCCCATTCCTGAAACCGCTGGAGCAGCCAGTCCCGGCACGCGTCGTTGTCCTTTGCCACGATCGTCACCGTATTGGTCGAATATGCGTCGCTGCCGACGGTAAACCGGTGCATGAGGATTTGCAGCAGCACGACCAGACCGGTGGTAAAGAAGCCGACGTAATACAGGCCTGCGCCAATCGCCATGCCGATGGCAGACGTGGCCCAGATGCCCGCCGCGGTCGTCAAGCCTTTGATAGAGCTGCCATGCTTGAAGATCACACCCGCGCCGAGAAAGCCGATGCTGCAAACGACCTGCGCGGCGATGCGGCCCGGATCCGCCTCGCCATACCCGGAAACGGTCTGGCCGCCCAAGCCCGCGAAGGCGTATTTGCTCAGGATCATGAAAACCGCCGCCGTGCAGCAGACGATGCAGTGCGTGCGGATTCCCGCCTCCTTGAACCGTCTGGATCGCTCGAACCCGACGGCAGCCCCGCACAGGCACGCCGCGGCAATGCGGACAAAGAATGCCAACTGCCATTGCCATGGAAGCGCAACGCCGATCTCATCAAACAGTGCGGTCATACCGTTTTCCTCCTTCCGATGCGAACGCCCCGGCATGCCGGCGCTTCGCTGTCGATATTATATACAGCCGGCGCGAGTCCCGTCAAGCAGCGCGGCCACGCCGGATTTCCCGGCCTTGCCGCAAACGGTGCTGGTTATGCTTGCCGAAGGCCGGCTGCCGCTATAATATGCAGGCAACGGCCCCAATATCAGAACCGTTCCGCAATCTGCGGCGCGCCGATCGCTGTTGACTGCCAACCAAAAAGCCTGTATGCTTAAAACCGTTCCAAGCGGAAAGGGATATGGAAGGGGATGTTTCAATGCAGATATTGCATCATGCGACCGTCGTCAGCAACGGGCAGCAGCAGGAGAACGGCTTTGTCGCCGTAGAGAACGGAACGATTGCCGCCGTCGGAACCGGACCGGTACCGGCGCGCTATGAGAACTGCCGGCAGATCGATCTTGCCGGCGCTTATCTCTGTCCCGGGTTTATCGACCCGCACTGTCATGGGGGCGGCGGATTTGACTTTATGGACGGTACGGTGGAGGCGATCGTCGGCGCAGCCAAAGCGCATCTTAAATACGGCACCACGACCATTGCCCCAACGTCGCTGTCCAGCTCGGACGAGGCGCTGTTTGCATTTCTCAAGAACTTTCAGGCCGCAAAACAGGTGACCGAGGGCATGCCGCATTTTCTTGGCGTGCACCTAGAGGGCCCACATTTTTCGCCCGCACAGGCCGGTGCGCAGCCGCCATCGTACCTGAAGCCGCCCTCCGTTGCGTTTGCGCGGGAGGTGCTTCAGCGCAGCGAGGGCAGCCTGATCCGCTGGTCCATCGCGCCGGAACTCGACGGCGCACTCGAAACCGGCGACTATCTCTGTGCGCACGGCGTGCTCCCCTCCATCGGCCATACCGACGCGGTATACAACGATATCGTCGCGGCCGTGCAGCACGGTTATACGCACATGACGCATTTCTACTCCGGTATGTCGCAGATGCGGCGGATCAACGCGTTCCGCGTGCTGGGTGCGGTGGAGTGCGGCTACCTCATGGACGAGCTGCACATCGAGCTGATCGCGGACGGCATGCACCTGCCGCCGGAGCTGCTCCGGCTCATCCTCAAGTGCAAGCCGCACGATAAGATCACGCTGGTCACCGACAGCATGCGCGGCGCGGGCATGCCGGAGGGACCGTCCATTTTGGGTAGTTTGCAGGACGGCGTTCCCGCCATCCTCGAGGACGGCATTGCAAAGCTGCCGGATCGCTCCGCCTTTGCCGGCAGTATCGCGACGACCGACCGGCTCGTGCGCGTCATGGTCGAAAAGGCCAATCTGCCGCTCGCCGAGGCCGTGCGTATGGTCACGGAGAACACAGCGAAGCTCTACCATATCTTCGACCGCGCCGGCAGCATCGAGCAGGGCAAGCAGGCCGACCTGGTCGTGCTCGACCGGACGCTCTGCGTATTGCAGGTCTATGTGAGCGGAACGCGCGTTCGTTAGCCGTTTTTGAAACCAAAAAGGAGAGGGGCGCCGCGCATTGCAGCGTCCCTCTTTCCGTCATAACAGCGCTGCCTGTTTGCGCGAACCGTTTTGCCGATCCGCATCGACCCGTCGAAAGGGGATGATGGGAACCGCTCCGCCGGCTCATGTTCGTTTGCTGCAATCACCCGTTGCAAAAAATCGGCATATTGTGCAGCAGAGGTGATGATAATGGCTGACACAACATCCGACTTTTTGCTCGTACCGATCGGTGCCCGACCCGCCGCCCGCGCCCTGCTGAGAGGGGACGCCTCCCACGCGGCGCTCCGGGGCGTTGTCAATTTCTATGCGCACCGCGGCGGAACGCTGATGATCGCAGAGGTGCGCGGCCTGCCGCATGACAGCTCGCCCTGCGCAAACAACATCTTCGCAATGCACATCCACACCGGCCGCAGCTGCTCCGGCACGCCCGCTTTTTCCGATGCGGGCGGGCATTTCAATCCGGATAATTGCCCGCATCCCGCGCACGCGGGGGATCTTCCGCCGCTGTTTGGCTGTCGCGGCTATGCATGGCAGGCGTTCTATACGGACCGGTTCATCGCCCGGGATATCATCGGCAGAACCGTCATTATCCACAGCCAGCGGGACAATTTTACCACACAGCCGGCCGGCGACGCAGGCCTGCGCATCGGCTGCGGCATGATTGTGCGCGTATGAAGCTGCGGCCATCGGGTTCTGTCGGGCGACACCGATCGCGTATCGCGCCCGTCCGGCAGGCCGGGCCGCTCAGCAAGCCGTTCCGGCATTCGTGGGCCGCGCCCATCCGGCAGGCCGGGCCGCATACGATTCCGTCCGGCGCTTTTGTGGAGATTCCTCTCCGCTCCGCAAGCCGGAGCGCCAATAGAGAAACGGGCAGTTTCCTCCCCCTTTTAAGACGTCCGGGGGAAAGCGTTCCAGACGCATGTTTTGCCCCCATTCGCCGCCCGTTCCCCTCCCGCTGCGCCATCTGCGCGCATCGTTCAACCATGAAATTGCGCATGGGCGGAATCATCCGTACTTTTTCAGACACAATATGCTTGAACTGGTTTGAAAAAGGAAGGTGCTTTATGGACAAGATCGCGCAAGTTCTCCCGGTTGTTTCGTCCCCCGCTCCCCGCTCCCGCGCCCGCACGACCGATGGGCTCCCGCAGGTCGGCAATACAAGCGGAGGGAAGCGCGCATGAGCAACCATCTCAAGCAGCAGACAAGCCCCTACCTGCTGCAGCATGCGGAAAACCCGGTCGACTGGTATCCATGGTGCCGCGAGGCGTTTGACAAGGCCAGGCGGGAGGACAAGCCCGTGTTTTTGAGCATCGGCTACAGCACCTGCCACTGGTGTCACGTCATGGCGCACGAGAGCTTTGAGGACCCCGAAATTGCGGAGATTCTGAATGCGCATTTCGTCTCCGTCAAGGTGGACCGGGAGGAGCGGCCCGATATTGACAGCGTGTATATGGCCGTTTGTCAGGCGTTCACCGGCAGCGGCGGGTGGCCGACCACGATCTTCATGACCGCCGATCAAAAGCCGTTCTTCGCCGGAACCTACTTTCCAAAAGCCGCGCGGTACGGTTCCATCGGGCTTAGAGAGCTACTGCTGCACATCCATCAGGCGTGGGGGAACGACCGGGACGCCCTGCTGCAATCGGCAAGCGGCGTTTCGGCCGCACTGGAGGGCGCATCGGCGACCCCGATTCCGGCGGACGCGCGCCTTCTTGACCGGGCGGCGGACTTCTTCCGCCAAAGCTACGACGGCCGGTATGGCGGCTTTGGCCGCGCGCCGAAGTTTCCCACGCCCCATAACCTGCTGTTTTTGATGCAGCGCTATCAAAAGCACGGCGACCGCGAGGCGCTCGACATGGCGGAGACCACGCTGTTGCAGATGTATCGCGGCGGTCTGTTCGACCATATCGGATACGGCTTTTGCCGCTACTCCACGGACCGCCGCTTTCTCGTTCCGCACTTTGAAAAAATGCTGTATGACAACGCGCTGTTGGTGATCGCGCTCTGCCGCGCCTATGAGATCACGCAAAAGCCCGTCTACCGGGATATCGCCCAAAAGACTGCGTTCTATGTTATGGAAGAAATGACGTCGCCCGACGGGGGGTTCTACAGCGCGCAGGATGCGGACAGCGATGGCGAGGAGGGCGGGTTCTACCTGCTGCGGCCGCAGGAGATTCTGCATGTCTTGGGCGAGACGGACGGCGCGGCGTTCAACCGGCATTACGGCATCACGCCCGAGGGCAACTTTGAGGGGCGGAACATTCCCAACCTGCTGCATGCCGAGTCTCTGGAAACGCCCATGGACGCGCTGCTTCCGGCCGTGCGCCGCTATCGTTTGGCGCGCAGCCGCCTGCATACCGACGATAAAATCCTTGCGTTCTGGAACGCACTGATGATCGCGGCGCTGGCCATGCTCTATCGCATCAGCCGCTGCGCAGACTACCTCGGCGTGGCACAGGCGGCGCAGCAGTTCATCGAAGCGCGACTGTGCCGGGATGATACGCTCTTTGTGAGCGAGCGGAACGGCCGGCGCGGGGAGCGCGGATTTCTCGATGATTACGCGGGCTACGCCTATGCTTTGCTGGCACTCCGCGACGCGACGCTGGATCCTTCCTATCTTGACCGCGCGGAGCGCATGGTGAACAGGGCCATCGATGATTTTTACGATGACGTGCACGGCGGCTTTTTCCTCTACGGAAGGGAGCACGAATCGCTGATCCTTCGCCCGAAGGAGACGTATGACGGCGCCATCCCCAGCGGAAACGCGCTGATGGCGGCCGTGCTGGTGCGCCTGCAGGCCCTCCGCCCCGCCGCGCGCACACAAGCCGTTCTGGAAGCGCAGCTTCGCTTTCTCTCGGGTGAAGCGGCTGCCTATCCCGCAGGACACGCCATGTTTTTAACCGCGCTGTCCGATCATCTGGAGCCGCCGCCGCTGGTCACGGCCGTACCGAAAACCGCCGCCGACCTGCGTGAACTGCCCTTCCTCGTGCCGTCCGACTGGGTGATACAACCGCTGGACGGCCCCACGGCGGCATACCCGCTGAAAAACGATGAAGCGGCCTTCTACGTCTGCAAAGGCTGCCGTTGTCTCCCGCCGGTTACCGCCGCAGCGCTCCCCGACCTGCTGCGGGAGGGCTGAACCGCCGTCCCCCAAGCATGCCCGTGCGAGTTGCCGAATATCGTCAAGCTGCTTTTCCTGTTGGCTGACGGTCTTATACTGCGTTGGCGCATAGTACGAGGCAGCATTTCCTTCCCGAAGTGCTTTCGTGCTTTCCTCGTCTACAATGACAGCAGTTCCGGCATAGGCGCTCTCCATGGTCTTCACAAACTGATGTGCGGCCTCGAGGTCCTTTTGCTGCGCATCCATGCTAAGCACGCCCTGCTGCTTGATGCTTTCAACGCTGTCCTCAACAAGCGTCCGATAAACTGGCTGCTCCTCCTGCGTCACGCCGCCCTTCTTGGAACCCGCCTTTTCCATAGGTGGCATTAGATCTTCCGCCATGCTTTCGATCATTGGCTGCGGGATCAGCACCTCTCCGTTCTCACGGACAAAGGCAGGTCTATTCGTTTGTTCCGTGCCGAGAATGAGTTTGGATGCCGCCCCTCCCGTCTCCGGCAAGGGCACCTGTTTCAACTGCGGCAGAGCCGCTAGCGCTTTGTTGGATACCATCCGAATATACTTGCAATCGTGGCCGGCGATTGCTAGAATAGAAAAGAAATGAACGTGCATGAATGATTCGAAGGAACAACTCTTTGATAAAGAATTTCTGGGGAAAAGAACGGTCATGACATGCTGTCCGGAATGCGGCCACATCAGTTCGAGCGACTACGGGTACCCCTGCTATTGCGGTTGTGAGCGCGTCATCTTCACCCCGATGAAGCGCTCGGTCTACGATGGGCTGCGGCCTGCCGCAAAAGAGGCCTGGCGTGCAAATACCTGGATCAAGTATTGTGAAAAGGTTCTTTCCTTTGACCAGCGCGCCTATGATGCCTGGCTCCGCAAAAATGGCGGCAGACTCCGCGCCGCCTATCGCGAAATTGTCAACGAATCTCCCGATTGCGTCAGCGGCGTTACCGTCTGGCCCGGCGCAAAGCGCGCCCAACAGCCGGCACAGCAGGTTGTCCGTCAGGCTTCCGCTCAGACTTATACCCCCCGCTACCCCACGCCGAATATTGTGGAAGAACCGCATTATTTGGGTTGGGGTAACCGTACTACCTTCCGATGCTGCAACTATAAATGGTAGTCCCTTGTCACGCATGGCCATCCGTGACCGATGTGCAATTATTTACAGGCGAACGCAAAAATGCGTTCGCTTTCTGCATTTCTGCGTTCCCCTGTTCGGTTGGCGCACCCCATCGCGACCCGCAGGCCGCGCCGGCATTATGCTCTCTGAACGTTCTGCACGGCGCCCGCCGTGCAGCTTCGCTGCGGATTGGCGCGCACACCCGTGCCCTCGCTTTTCCCGTGTGAGAATTGCCCAAACTCACAGCCGCTTGTGCGGCCAGTTTCGCCGGTTTTTCCAATGATCCCTTGCGCGCCGTCATGCCGCGCGCTCGTTCCGCGTCGCCGCCGGATCATACGCGGGCATATCCTGAAAACCCGCTTCGGGTCTACCCGCGCCTTTTGTACCACTTGCCATAATAAAGGCCCCGAGCCCCGCGGCGCCGATGCGCCGCGGGGCTCGGATTGTATTTGGCGGATTAGTCGCGCCGGAATGCAATGGAGATGAAGTTCAGATACTTGCCCGCGCCCGCCTCCATCGCGCGGCGGTCGCCGACGGCATATTCGTTGTCGCAGGCGAGCCAGTCGTTCCAAACCTCCGCGTTGCTCTCCATTTCCCGAACGGAGAGATCGCGGATGCCCGGCGTGCTGCCGACCACGGCGCGCCACCATGCCTCATCGTGCATATACGCCATCTGCTCCGGCGTCCACGAGAGCAGCAGCTCCGGCGGCAGATTGTCATGGCAATCGCGCCGCATGCCCGGAACGACGGCACAAAACACCCCGCCATGCTTGAGGAACGGCAGCAGCTTTTCGCCCAGATAGTCCGGATCGCGCCCGAAGTAATGGTACGAATCGACGGACACGATCGCATCAAACATCTCCCGTGCAAACGGCAGTTCGTTGGCCTCGGCGCGGAGGGGCAGGACGTCCGCATCGGACAAGCCTTCGGCCTGAAAAAAGCGCCGGTTCAGCGTCGGGTCGATCCAGAGATCGGCCGCGATGACGCGGAGGCGGTACTCTTTCGCAAGAAACAGGGAGGTTACGCCCTGTCCGCACCCCAGGTCCATCACCAGCGAGCCGGGCGCAATCGGGCAATCGCGCAGCAGCTCCTCCGTCAGCTTGACGGGGTTCGGCCCCATTATCCGGTCGAGACAGCGCTTGGTCATATATGGTTCACTCTTTTGATATTTCATAACGGATATCCTTTCTGTTCTGTCGGTTGTTCATTCTTTTATACGGATACAAACGCAGTCCACAGAAAAACTGCACGGCCAAACAGCCGTGCAGTCGAACACGATGCCGGGCCGTTTGGATGATGATTCGTACAGAAAGCCAAGCGATCGGGATTTCCCCCCACCGCACGGTTGTCTCCATGATACTGCGTTCCTTACAGAACAGTCTCCAAACAGCCACCTCTAGATTTGAATGATTATAGCATAGTCCTGTTTTTTGCGTCTGTCAAGACGTCCGTGTACCGCGTCAAAGCACGGGATCAAAAATCAATGAATTTGCGAATATCGCGGTTATCGCCGAGGATCAGGATGCGCTCATTGCCCTGAAACACATATTCCGGCCGCGGCATGGGCTCCAGCGCCTCGCCGCGCTTGATGGACAGGATGCTGATGCGGTGCTTCTGCCGCACGCCCAGCTCGATGATCGACCGGCCGACCCACGACTCCGGTACCGCCGTCTCATAGATCGAATAATCGTCATTCAGTCGAATATAGTCGAACACGTTTTCGGAGCTGTAGCGCACCGCAGCGCGGATGGCCATCTCCTTTTCGGGATAGACCACCTCGTCGGCGCCGTTTCGGAGCAGGAACTTTGCGTGCACCTCGCGGCTGGCGCGGGAGACGACATACTTTGCGCCGCATTCCTTGAGCAGCGCGGTGGTCTCCAGCGAGCTTTGAAAATCGTCTCCGATGGTGACGACGCAGACATCAAAATCCCGCACGCCGAGCGAACCGATGAACGCCTCGCTACAGGTATCGCCGATCTGGGCGTTGGTCACATACGGTAGCACATCGTTCACGCGCTCCTCGCTCTGATCGACCGCCCAGACCTCATGGCCCAGCTCCTGCAGCTTCATGGCCATGTGGCGTCCGAACCGACCGATGCCGACCAGCAGGATGGATTTCTTTTTTGCCATTCGTTTTACCCTTTCTCAGCCAATGGTGATCTTTTCCTGCGGCATCTGCGAGGGAACCGGCGCATAGCCGCCCGCAACCGCATAGAGCAGCGTCAGGCCGCCCACGCGGCCAAAGTACATCAGCAAAATCAGCGCAAATTGGGAAACGCGGCTCAGACCCGCCGTAATGCCCATGGAAAGACCGACCGTACCGACGGCGGACGCCGTTTCAAACAGCGCATCCCGCGCCGCAACGCCATCCACGCAGCACAGCAGCAGCCCGGCGCCGAAGAACAGCAGCAGGTACAGGCTGCCGATCGCGGCGGCATTGCGCAGCGCATCCGATTGCAGCCGCCTGCCAAAGCACTGCACGCTCTCCCTGCGGCGAAACGCCGCCCGCACGGACAGCAGGAACACCGAAAGCGTTGTGGTCTTCATGCCGCCGGCCGTCGAGCCGGGCGACCCGCCGATGAGCATGAGCGGAATCATGACCAGCACCGCCGCGCCGGAAAGCTGCGTCAAATCGACCGTATTAAACCCGGCCGTTCGGGTGGTGACCGACTGAAACGCGGCCGAGAGCGCGCGCTCGCCGCCCGACAGGCCCGCCCATTCGGGGCCCGAAAACACATGCAGCCCGAAGAACAGCGCCGGCAGCGCAATGAGCAGCGCCGTCGTCACCAGAACGATCTTTGTTTGCAGCCGATACGCACGCAGGCGCAGGCGGTTGGTATACACATCGTGCCAGACAAAAAAGCCGATGCCGCCAATGATGATGAGCAGCATGATCGTGATGTTGACCACCGGATCGCCCACAAATCCCGTTAAGGAAACGAACGGCGCTTCGGCCGAGCCCATCAGATCAAACCCGGCGTTGCAGAACGCGGAAACGGAATGGAACACCGCATACCAGATTCCCTTGAAAAAGCCGAGTTCCGGCATCGCGCAAAACCGCGTGGCCAGCACTGCGGCGCCCAGCAGTTCGAACAGCAGCGTTGCGCGCAGGATAAAGCCCGTCATGCGCACGATGCCGCCGATCTGCGGCGCCGAAATCGACTCCTGCATCAGATACCGCTGCCCGATGCCGATGCGCTTGCCCGTAAACAGGGAGACGGCGATGGCCATCGTCACCACGCCCATGCCGCCGATCTGGATCAGCACCAGAATCACGGTCTGGCCGAACAGCGACCAGTGGGTCGCCGTATCGAATACCACCAGCCCGGTCACACAGGTCGCAGAGGTTGCAGTGAACAGCGCGTCAAAGAACGGCGTCGCCTCCCGGGTGCTGCTGGCGACGGGCAGCATGAGCAGAAACGTCCCAAACAGGATGAGTGCGAGAAAGCCCAGAATGACGATCTGCGCAGGTGAAAAATGCTTGTGCTGCGCCATGAACCCGCACCCCCTTTTGTATAGAACGTTTTCCGTAACCCGTTCTGCTTATTATATCGGCCCCCTTCCCCCATGTCAAACGGGACGCCATATTTCCATTGTAAGACGGCGCATGGCGTGGTATGCTAAGGGCAACACGCAACCAACGGAGGACGGCATGAAAAAACGCATCTGCATGATCGCGACCGGCGGCACCATCGCCTCGCAGGCAAGCGGCGCGGGGCTCTCCCCCAGCCTTCGCCCCGAGGATATTCTGCGCTTTCTACCGGCGCTTTCGGACGTATGCGATATTGAAACGCTCGAGGTCTGCCGGATCGACAGCACGAACATGACGCCCGCGCATTGGCTGATGATCGCGCGCGCCCTGCGCAGCCGCTACGCCGATTGCGATGGATTCGTCATCCTGCACGGCACGGACACAATGGCCTATACCGCGGCGGCGCTCTCCTATCTGGTACAGCAATCGCCCAAGCCCGTCGTGCTCACCGGCGCGCAGAAGCCGATCGACCGCGAAATCACCGACTCTAAGACAAACCTGCTCGGCGCGTTTCTCTACGCCTGCTCGCCGGATGCTACGGGCGTGCAGATCGTGTTTGACGGCAAGGTCATCCTCGGCACGCGCGCCCGCAAGGTGCGCACCAAGAGTTTCCATGCGTTCACGAGCATCAACTATCCGGAGCTTGCCACGCTGTGCGACGGCGAGCTGCTGCAATACATCCGCGAGCCAAAGGCGAGCGCGCCCATCTTTTATGATGCGCTTTGCGGCCGCGTATCGCTCATCAAGCTCATTCCCGGCGCGGACGCCGCGCAGCTCGATTTCCTGTTATCCAAAAGCGACGCAGTAATCATAGAGAGCTACGGCGTGGGCGGCGTTCCGACTGCGGGCGGTTACCTGGAAAGCATCGCCGATGCGGCCGAGTGCGGCAAGACGATCGTCATGACCACGCAGGTGCAGAGCGAGGGCAGCGATCTGGGCGTCTATCAGGTGGGCTATCATCTCAAGGGCGCTGCCGGCGTGCTCGAAGCCTACGACATGACGACCGAGGCGGTCGTCACCAAGCTGATGTGGATTCTCGGTCAGACGCATGTGCGAAGCGAGATCGAGCGGCTGTTCTATACGCCGGTCGCGCACGACATCCTGTATACCGGCAAGCGCACAGCGCCCGTCCCCGGGGTGTAAGCCGCGCGCTTATCCGCGCAGCCGCAGGATACCCCCTTCCCGTGCCTGAACGGGCGGCGTTTTATAACGCCGCCCGCTTTCGTTTATGCCCGTAACTTCAAAACTCCCGTTTGAGGCTGCGGGTAGCGAACAGCGCGTCGAGCGCTTCCTGCGGATCGCGGCCGCCATACAGGATATCAAAAACCGTATGGCAGATGGGCAGCTCGGCGCCGGTCTTCTCCTCCAGCAGGCACAGCGCCCGAACGGTATGATATCCCTCCGCCAGCTCGCCGTACAGCTCGCCTTGCACAAAGGCCTCGCCAAAGCGCCGGTTGTGGCTGTAGGGCGAAAACACCGTGGCCTCATAGTCGCCCAGATGGCACAGGCCGTAGGCGGACAGCTCGTTGCCGCCCATCGCGTGGATCAGTCTGGCGATCTCCCGCGTGCCGCGCGACATGAGCGCGCCCTTGAGCGTGGCCAGATGCATCGCATCGAGCATGCCGGCCGCAATGCCGATCACATTTTTGGCCGCCGCGCCGATCTCGTTTCCGATCAGATCCGTCCCGTAATAGAAGCGGATCAAATCGCCGGAAAACGCTTCCACCAGACGGTTTTTTGCGTTTTCATCCGCGCTGTCAATGACCATGCAGTTGGGAATGCCGCGATAATACTCCTGCACATGGCCCGGCCCCAGCCACACGGCAACGGCATTGGAAGCATCGAGCGACGACGCAATCTCGGATGGGCGCAGGCCTGTTCCGATCTCCAGTCCCTTCATGCACAGCACAATCGTCCGATTGCGCACGCCATAGGGCCGCATTTCCTCCACGAGTCCGCGCAGCGCCTGCACGCCGATGGAGATCACAATGACCTCCGACCGACAGGCCTGTTGGAGCGATGTGGTGAGGCGAACGGAGTCCGGCATGGCCAGCAGGTCGTTCGCACGCGTTTCCAAAAACCGCTGCATGCGCGCGGAGCCCGCGCGTCCGTACAGCGTTACGGTATGGCCGAGGCGATCGAGATACCAAGCGATCAGCGATCCCCAGCGGCCGCAGCCGATCACGGTGATTTGCATAGGATTCCCTTCCGATATGGAACGGCCGCGCAAACGCGCGCCCGGTATACGCCGGGTTCCAACGCGCCACGCGGTCCGTTTCGTCCGCCTGCTTCAGCGGATAAAGTTTGTTCTGCTGCTCCGTTCCGCCTCCGGCGCTTCAACGCCCGCCCTGCGGCCGGCCTCGATGCAGCCGAGCAGCCAGGCCATATTCCTGCCGAGATTCCGCATGATTTGCAGTCCCTCCGCATCCTGCATGGCGTCCTCGGCCCTGCTGCCGTGCACCATGTTCCAATAGGTGGAGGAAACGACCGGCATCTGGGAAATCGTGAAATACTTGTTCAGCACGTCGAACGTCGCGGTAGTACCGCCGCGGCGCGCGGAACAAACGGCCGCCGCCGGCTTGTGCTGCGCATAGCAGCCGCCGGCGTAGAACAGGCGGTCAAGCAGGCTCAGCATCGTGCCGTTCGGGGAAGCGTAATACACCGGGGAGCCGACGATCAGCCCGTCGGCCTGTTCCAGCTTGTCGATGCAGGTGTTGACAATATCGTCCTGAAAGACACAGCGATGCGTCTTTGCGCAGCCGCCGCAGCCGATGCAGCCGCGCACCGGCTTGGCCGCGCCGTGGACGATCTCCGTCTCGACGCCCGCCGCTTCCAGCGCGTTTGCAGTCTCCCGCAGTGCCGTATAGGTGCAGCCGCTTGCATGCGGGCTGCCGTTGATCAACAAAACCTTCATTTCTTTTCCCTTCCTTTCATCCGTTTCCGGCCGTCGTTTCCTGCGGCGCTTCCGCCACCGGTGCAAACGGTGTTTCCACTTCAAGAACAAATTCCATGTCCTGTACGTTGATATCGGTCTGGATCTCCGCATAGATGGCGTTGCTGCCGCTCTCGAGCCGCTCTCCGCCATCGGCAGTATGAATCGTGCCGATCCCCGAAACCTTGCCGTCCTCGCTGTAATAGACGATGTTTACCCGTCCCTCAAGCGCCTGCGGATAGGCGTTGACGCAGATGCCGTCCAGAAATGTGCCGGTATCGTATTCATATACGCGCAGATCGCCGAACGAAAGATAGTACCGATAATAGTGATCCTCCGTCTCGATGCGCTTTCCGAGCTGATCGAGCACAGCCGGCTCGGCGGTGATCTCTGGTGCAAACGGCTCCGGCAGCGGCGTGGGGGACACAGAAGGCGTCGGCGTGCCGACGATTTCCGGCTCGACCCGCACACAGGCCGGCAGCAGCCCCGACAGCAGGAATACGGCCGTCAGCAGCAGCGCAATCCCGACCGGCCGCCTCATGCGCGCCCTCCCGTGTGTTCCCGAATCAGCCGCTTCTTGAGATCGTACAGCTTGTCGGACAGATCGACCTTGTAGATATGCGGCTGCATCAGGCGGCGGTACTCATCCCACATCGTCGCCATATCGGCCTTGGCGTACGCCTGGATCTCCATCACGGACGGCGACTGATAGACCTGCCTGCCATCGATAAATACGGGCACGAGCAGCTCGCGCGCCTCAAAATTCTCCAGCAGCATGCTCTTGTAGGTGTGCTCCGGGTCAAAGATGCGCAGCGGCTTCGAGGTGTCGATCGTCTCCTCATCGAGCGCGATCAGGTCGGCAATGGCCATGCCGTCCTTGCGGTCATAGAGGCGGAACACCTTTTTGTAGCCGGGGTTGGTGACCTTCGCGGGGTTGTCGGACAGCTTGATCTTCGGTACGAGCCGGCCCTTGACGACCTCTGCGGACATCTTATATACGCCGCCGAGCGCCGGATTGTCCTCGCTGGTGATCAGACGCGTGCCGACGCCCCAGGTATCGATGCGGCAGCCCTGCGCCTTCAGGTCGCGGATCACGTTCTCATCCAAATCGCTCGATGCGCAAATCTTCGCCTTGGGGAAGCCGGCGTCGTCGAGCATTTTGCGCGCGCACTTGCTCAGGTAGGCGAGGTCGCCGCTGTCGAGCCGGATGCCGAGCGGCTCATACCCCTTCTCCCTCAGCTCGCGGAACACCTGAATTGCATTCGGCACGCCGCTGCGCAGCGTATCGTAGGTATCGACCAGCAGCAGGCAGGCGTGCGGGAACGTGTCGGCATAAGCGCGGAATGCGCTGATTTCATCCGGAAAGCTCATGACCCAGCTATGCGCGTGCGTGCCGCTCACCGCAATGCCGAACATCTCGCCGGTGAGCACATTGCTCGTGGACGCGCAGCCGCCGATGATCGCCGCGCGCGCGCCGTAGATACCGGCGTCCGCGCCCTGCGCCCGGCGCAGGCCGAACTCGAGCACCGCGCCATCCTCCGCAGCATAGCAAACGCGGCTGGCCTTGGTCGCAATCAGCGTCTGGTGGTTGACAAATGTGAGCAGCGCCGTCTCGATGAGCTGCGCCTGCATAATCGGCGCCCTGACGCGCACAAGCGGCTCATACGGGAACACCACCGTGCCCTCCGGCATGGCATAGATCTCGCCGGTAAAGCGCAGCGTTCTGAGATAATTCAGGAAATCCTCATCAAACAGATTCAATGACCGCAGATAGGCGATATCGTTTTCCGCAAAATGCAGATTGTTGATATAGTCGATCACGCTCTGCAATCCGGCGGCAATCGCATAGGTGATATTGCTGCGCGGGCGGAAGAACACGTCGAACACGCCCTCGTTATCCGCCATGCCGTGTTTGAAGTAACCATACATCATGGTAAGCTGATACAGATCGGTCAGCATTGTCAGGTTTCGCATAACAGGCCTCCACTATCGTTTGTCCCATTATACTCCAACAAGGCAAAAGAATAAAGCAATCAATTTGGCCGAATCTATGAACACTTTTTGAAATGGCCGCGAAGGACGCGCTCAGTCCCCCGCGGCAGCAGCCTCCGCTGCGTACAGATCGGTTGAAACGTAGACGCGCGCGGAGATCGACCGATAGATATCCTCATACGCGACCTCCCTGCGCAGCAGCGTTCCGTCCTTGGCGCGATACTCCTTATAGGTGCGCGCGGTACGCCCCTCGCGCCCCTCGCGCTCGACAACGCGCGTACCATACGGCAGGCTCTCGTCGAGCAGCAGCTCTTCGGGCAGCGCCGGCAGCGTTCCTGTCCGCTCCGAAACGACCGTCACGTATTGCCCGTCCGGCAAAACCGGCGTACCATAGATCGAAACGGTGACCGTCTGCTCGTCCTCGTCCACCCAAGCCGAAAGCGTAAGCGGCGCGCCGGTCGAATTCACAAAGCAGAAGTTCTTGCCCCCCGTGCTGATCGTCGCATCGCGGCCGATATCGACATAACTCATCGGCCAGCTATGCGGGTGCCGTTCCGTGATCGACAGGTCGGCCATCATGACCGCATTGAACAGCGTGGAGGACACCTGGCACACGCCGCCACCATACTCCTGCACATACCGCCCGCCGCGGATGCCGGCCGCCGTTCGCCATCCGTTTTCCTCGTTCCGGTCCCCCAGCACGGCGTTGCAGTCAAATGCGGCGTTCGGCTGAAGGGTCACCCCGTCGATCGCAGCGGCAGCCTTCTTGATGTTGAACACGCGATCGGCCGCATTCTGCGGCGATTTGGCAAATGAGGTCGTAAAGCGGCCCAAGCATTGATTCTGCGCGCGCAGCTCTTCCTCGGTCACGGCCGGGTGCAGCACGCTGTGCGGCACCGCAATATCCGTCTGCCCCGACTGCACTGCGCGCAAAACCGTCTGAAACAGCGCGTCCGTATCGATCTCAACGCCCGTACGCGCAGCGGTGAACGAAAACGGCTCACTGCTCCCGCCCGTAAACGTTGCCACCGCGTCCGCCGCTTCGGCGGTATGCTGTTCTGCAAACGCTTGAAGAGCCCTCGCAAGCGCATCGGTATCCACCCGCAGCAAAAGTGTCTCCGCCGGCTCGCCGTTGACCGCCATGAGCAGTGCTGCGTCGAGGTCATACCCGATGCCGAGCGCTCCCGCCTCCACCGAAACGGTCTGGTCGGGCAGGTGAAACCGGTAGGCGGGCGGCGTCTGCGGCAGCTGTGCGCGCGCCTCTGCGATGGTCAGGCGCGACACATCTACTCCGGCAATCGCCGTCTTGTCCGCCAGACGGGTATCGTCGTCCGGCAGTGCATCGTAATGAAATAGTCCGCAGGCGGCGCTCAAAACCAGCGTTAAGACCCACGGGGCAAGCCGTGCAGCCCGCCAATATCCGTTCAAATCCTTCATGATAGAATTAGTTTCTCAAAAATACCGCAATTCCATCACACCATTTTTTTGCAAAATGAATTGACAAGTCGTGTTTTCCCCGCTATACTATTTGAGTGCGCGGCAGTGCTGGAATAGGCAGACAGGCACGTTTGAGGGGCGTGTGCGCGAGCGTATGGGTTCAAGTCCCATCTGCCGCACCAAACCAATATAATCCGAACTTGTTTCCGATAGGAGATGGGTTCGGATTATTTGTTTTCTTTGACCGTTACGAAACCGCCTATTTTCGCAACGGGGTGAAGCGCAAACCGACTTCCAAGCCAAGAGGGCCACGGAAAAAGAAGAAATCTATATAAACGCAAAAAAGCGGGGTGCCACCCTTTTC
>DXWI01000016.1 GCA_019416935.1 Clostridiales bacterium
CCCCCTCCCACCCCACGGCCTGCTTTTCAGCCGGTGAAAACCGCAAAACACAGCGCCGGCACGGGTGGAATCAGCCGATCGACATAAGTTGCGGGTAAGAAGCATGATTGCCAAACCGCACGCCGTACGGCCATCATAAAGGGCAGAAAACAAAAGGCCGGCGCGGGGCATTGCCCCGCGCCGGTTCTTTTTTAGAGAAATGGAGGGAAGGGATATCCTTATCCAATGGTTACATCGCCTTCAAACGGATAACCGTTCTGTCTTACATGCCGATGCTCTTTTCGTCAGCCTCAACAGCGCCATCATTGAATTCGTAGTCCTTGCCGGGCAGGATCGCGTTGACAAGAATACCGATGATAGCGGCAGACGCCAGACCACCGAACTGAATCGCGGTCGTGCCGATCGGAATCACGATCGGGCTGGAGTTGAAGCCGATACCGCAGACGAGGATCAGAGCGGAGATCAGGATGTTGCGCATGTTCGTGTAGTCCACCTTGTTCTCCATGATCGTGCGGACGCCGGTGGCGGAGATCATACCGTAGAGCACGATGGACATGCCGCCGATGACCGCCGTGGGAATTGTGTTGATGAACACATCGAAGATATTCAGGAACGAGAGCGCAATGGCGAATATGGCCGCAATCAGCATGACCTTCGGGTCATACACGCGGGTCAGCGCGACCACGCCGGTGTTCTCGGAGTAGGTCGTGTTGGCCGGGCCACCGATGGCGCCCGCCATGGCCGTGCCAATACCGTCGCCGAGGAGCGTACGGGTCAGGCCCGGATCAGCGATGAAGTTCTTGCCGCAGGTCGCGCCGATGGCCGCGATATCGCCGATGTGCTCGACGATGGCCGCAACGGCAACGACGACGAAGGACACGATTGCACCAATTTCAAACTTCGGCAAGTGGAACGGCGGGATCGACAGGAAATCCTTGAACTGCACGCCGTCTACAAACAGTTTGGTAAAGTTATCGAAGTTGACCCAGGACATGCCGAACAGGTTCGGGTTGATCAGCGTAACCAGGCAGGCGATGATATACGTGGCAAAGATCGAAATCAGGATCGGAACGATCTTGACCATGCCCTTGCCGAACAGGTTGACCGCGACGACGATCGCAATCGTGATGACCGCCAGCACCCAGTTGGTCGAAGCGTTGGTAATGGCCGAACTCGACAGGATAAGGCCGATGAGGATGATGATCGGGCCAGTAACGACCGGCGGGAACAGCTTCATGATCTTCTTTGCACCGAAGATCTGGAACAGGGCCGCCAGAATCACGTACACGATGCCGGCGCACACAACGCCGCCCGTCGCATAGGGGAGCATCTCCGCATTGGCTATTGTGAGGTTCCCCGCAGCATCAGGCAACATTGGCGCGACCGTCGCGAACGCGCCGAGGAACGCAAATGAGGAACCAAGGAATACCGGCACCTTGCGCTTGGTGATGAAGAAGAACCAGATAGTTGCAATACCAGCCGCAAACAGCGTCACCGATACGGACAGACCCGTCAGCAGCGGCACGAGCACGGTTGCACCGAACATGGCGAAAACGTGCTGGATGCCGAGCACTACCATTTTACCGGTACCCAGCTCCTTAAAGCCGTCGTAAATACCGTCTACCTTTCTTTCCATGACTTACCTCCTACAAATTTTGTTGAATCCCCATTTCTCCAGGTGGGTGCGATATATAGTGAGCTCCGCCGAGAGCTTTGCTCCTATATGCGTACAGCGATAAGGGCAAGTGCATACACGCGACTTTTTTGCCTTATCTCACGGGTTCTGTTGGGTCTCGGGCTTCGCCGGGTTCAAAAAGCATTTGGGGAAGAGTTGTCGTTGGCTTGTAATAGGTTCCTTGCTGTGTCTTATATTATACACAGTTGGTTCACATTTGTCATCAGTTTTTTCAAATTTTGTTGATGCGGCAAACAATCTATGTTTGCCGCATCAACCCGAATGGTTACTTTTCAGCGGCTTCCTTCGCTTTTTTCTCGCGCAGAGCGCGCAGCACGTCGTCCGGCAGGATCGGCATGCGGGTGAAGCGAACGCCAATGGCGTTGTACACCGCGTTGGCAATCGCCGGCGCGCCGGGAACCATGAGCGGTTCGCCAACGCCGCGCGCGCCATAGGGACCCGTCGGCTCCGCGTGCTCGACATACTTGACCACGAGTTCCGGAATGTCATCGGCCGTCGGGATCTTGTAGTCGACGAAGCTCTTGTTGAGCACCTTGCCATCCTTGAGCTTGAGCTCCTCGAACAGTGCCGTGCCCAGCGCCTGCACCATAGCGCCCTCAGACTGTGCCGAGAACAGCGCCGGATTGATGACCTTGCCCGCGTCGAAGCAGGAAACCATCTTCAGCACCTTGATATGGCCGGTTTCGGTATCGACCTCGACCTCCGCGCCATTGACGCCCATCGTCCAAAATGCGGCGGGATGGTGCTTGGCGACGCCGGTCTTTTTATCGGTATTGATATTGTTCTCCAGCGTAAACGTGCCCACGCCGATGGCCGGGCCGCCGTAGCCGGAGCCATCAGGGAACGAGACGCCCAGCGCAAACTCGCTGATCGGCACGCGGCGCTCCGGATAGATCCTGTGCACGACATACCCGTCCTCAAACTTGAGGTCGCGCTTGACAGCGCCCATCTTGATCTGGGCAAGATCGAGCACCTTGTCGCGCAGATCCTCCGCGGCGAGCTTCACCGCGTTGCCCGCGCAGTAGGTCGTGCGGCTGGCCACGGTCTGCCACTCATACGGCGTGTGATCCGTATCGCCGGAGCAGAACGTGATCTTGCTCGGCTCCACGGAGAGCACTTCGGCCGCGATCTGCGGCAGCACGGTGGCAGCGCCCTGACCGATCTCCATGCCGCTGCTCATCAGGAAGAATGTGCCGTCCTCGTTCATGCGGATGATGGCCGCGCTGCCCGCGTTGGTCGGCATGGACGGCGATTTCCAGCCGGCCGCGATGCCCTTGGCGCGCACCTTGTGCGGATCCTTGGGCTGCTCCGAGGGCGTGTCGAAATCCATGTCCTTCACGACCGTCTCCAAGCACTCCTGATAGCCCGCGACGTCCATCTTCTCGCCCATGCCGGTGTGCCCGCCCGGACGCAGGCCGTTGATACGGCGGATCTCCACCTCGGAGATGCCCATCTTCTTGGCGACCATATCAATGTTCTGCTCGATCGCGAAGTGGATCTCGCACATACCAAAACCGCGGTACGGGCCGCCGACCGGATTGTTGGTATAGACGCAGTAGCTGTCGGTCCACACATTGTCGATATCGTACGGGCCAGCGGACGCCCATCCGCCCGCCTTCGTGATGTTGACGCCATACTCGGTGTAGGCGCCGCCATCCCAGAAGTACTCGTTCTTCACGCCAAGAATCCGGCCATCCTTGCGCATGGCGGTCTTGATGCGCGCGAACATGCCCTGACGGACATAGGAGTTGACAAACTCATCTTCGCGGCTGTAGGTCAGCTTGATCGGGCGGCCCGGGCAATGCCGTGCCAGACCGATGACGATGCCCTCGAGCGTCGTACCCGCTTTGGCGCCAAAGCCGCCGCCCACTGCGGGCGAGATGACGCGGATCTTGTTAAGCGGCATGTCGAACGCAACGGAGAGCGTCTGCCGCACGGCATACGGCGACTGGCAGCTCGCCCACACGGTCAGCTTGCCGTCCGGATCGAGCTTGGCCATGGCCACATGCGGCTCGAGCGGCACATGCTGCACATGCGGTATGTAGAACTCATGTTCAAACACGGCGTCGGCCTCTTCAAACGCCTTGTCGCAATCGCCCTTTCTGAGCACATAGTGATGCGAAATGTTCGTACCCGGCTCCGGGTAGAAGATCGGCGCGACCTTGTAGCTGCCCAGCTCCGGATGGATGATCGGGGCGTCCGGCTTCATGCCGTCGAGCACATTGCCAACGACCGGCAACGGTTCATACTCCACCTTAATCAGGTCGCACGCCTGCCGCGCGATCTCCGGCGTATCGGCCGCAACGGCCGCGACCGGATCGCCCATGTATTTGGCGGTGTCGCCGGGCTTGATCATGAAGAAGCGATCCTCCAGATACAATCCGACGCGCTTTTTATAGTCGGTACCGTCGATGACGACCTTGACGCCCGGCAGCTTTTTCGCCTCCGTCAGATCGACGGAGAGCACCTTTGCATGCGCATAGGGGCTGCGTACCACATCCGCATACAGCATCCGGCCGAGGCGGATATCATCGACATATTCGGCGGCGCCGGTCACCTTCTTGACGCCGTCGCTGCGTTCATACGCTACGCCAACATGCTTGAGTTGTTCTTCCATTATTCAGCACCTCCCTGTCTGGCGTTCTGCGCGGCGACATCCTCAATCGCCTCAATGATGCGTGCATAGCCCGTGCAGCGGCACAGATTGCCGGAAATCGCCCGCACGATCTCTTCACGGTTTGGCTGTGGGTTCTCCATCAGCAGCGCCGTACCGGACATGATGAAGCCCGGCGTACAGAAGCCGCACTGGAGCGCCGCATGCTCCACAAACGCCTTTTGCAAGGGGGAAAGCTCGCCGTCCTTGCTCAGGCCTTCCACGGTGGTAATGTGCATGCCGTCCATCTCCGGCGCCAGCACGAGGCACGCATTGATCGGCAGGCCGTCCACAATGACCGTACACGCACCGCATTCGCCTGCGCCGCACCCCTCTTTGGTGCCGGTATAGCACAGCTCGTCGCGCAGGACGTTGAGCATCGTCCGGTTTGCATCGACGTACAGTTCCATCGGCTCCTCGTTCAGGAAGAAATTCACCTTGTATTTCATCGCTTCGTCCCCCCTTACGCCAGTTGTGTGAGGCTTCTTCTGACGATGACCTCGACCACATCCAGACGATATTCCTTGGATGCGCGCACGTCGTCGATCGGGGAAACCTCTGTGCGGGCCAGCTTGGCTGCCTCTTCAATCAGCTCGGGCGTAAGCGTTTTGCCCTCGAGCAGCGCTTCCGTCTTGGGCATGCGCACCGGCGTAGGCGCAACCGCGCCGAACGCGAGGCGGTAGCTGTCGCCCAAGCGGGCAACCGTGCCGCAAATGGTGGAAAGGTCGACCTCTCTGCGGCGCGCAACCTTGGTAAAAATACCCTTCAGGCCCTCGACATAGGGCACCTTGATGCCCGTGACGATCTCATCCGGCTTGAGCACGGTACGGCGGACAAACGTGATAAACTCGCGGATCGGAACCTCGCGGTCGCCGTCCTTGCCGCTGATGCAGAGCGATGCGTCGGTTACATACAACGGTGTGCCGGTATCGCAAAGCGGCGAGGCGTTGACGATGTTGCCAACGCAGGTGGCGCGGTTGCGTACCTGCTTGCTGCCAACGGAGAGCGCCGCTTCCGCTAGGAACGGATAGTACGTTTTCACATACTCGTTGCCGCCAATCTCGTTCATGGTAGCGCATGCGCCGATGAACAGACCCTCTTCTTTACTGAATGTGATCTTCTTCAGGCCATCGATATGCTTGATATCGATCACATAGTCCGGTTTGATGAGCCGGTCGCGCAGTTGGATGACGATATCGGTACCGCCATTGAACAGCACGGAGCATCCCGCATGCTCGCATCGCATGGAGATTGCTTCGGCAATCGAACCGGGGCGCAGGTAGACAAACTCTCTCATGTTGCAATCCTCCAAGTTCTCAACGATTTTTGTCTGTTTCGGGTAACATCCCCGCCGGTATCCTCCTCACCGGCGCGGCGGAGTACGAATGGTTTCTGTTGCCAGCCCAGGCAGAGTTCGTTATACGTTGTTAAGAATAACGTTCAAAAACAACAATTGCCCGCATCGCAGCGGGCGTTAACATGGGGGATCAACAGGCAATCTTTTGTTTCGCATGTTCCGGCAGAACCGAACCGAGCGCAACATTCCTGATATGTCCTTGTTGATGCAAAAAGTAGTGGAATTGATCCAAATTCTTTTGATCAAAAACCACATCGGGGTGCAGGACGAGGGTCAAAAACTCATTGATTTGGTCATAGGTGGTATTGACGATGGGATTGATGCGCTTGCTGAAAAAATTGATTCCAGAAAGCGTTTCCTGTGCCTTGCAGCGCGTTGCGTGCATGACCCGCAGCCGCTCCATGACATAATCGTCGACCCCCTGCTGCAACAACTGCCGCAGCGCTTCCGGCTGCTGATCCAGCGGTGCAAGGCGCAGCAGCCCGTCGGCCGTTGTCTCCGTGGCAAACCATGCGCCCTCCATGCGATGCGGTCCGCCGAGAACATGATCCGCCGCCTCGCAATAGGCCTGTGCAAACGTTTCAAGCTGCGGATCGATCCGCCGCTTGCGGTAGGCCGAAATGCCCAAAATACTGAATGCGACAACCGCGACGATCAGCATCCCTACCCAGTTGTTTTCCATGCACGCTCCTGTTTCTAAGAATAAGGCATTTTCAAAGCGTCAGCACGCTCGCATCCTTCCGAATCCGGCAGCCCCCGCCGACCGGTCCGGGGACAATATGCGCGCCGACGGCCGAATGTTCGGCCGTCGGCGCAAACGGATATTAGACATCATCGAAGCCATCGAAGGCCACAATACGGGAAATGCAGCTCTCACCCTCGACCAGTTTCCACGGGAAGCAGCCGATCACGACGCGCTTGTTGGACAGTTCATCGATCTGGCCGCCGAGGCACTCGGCATGGATCGCTTCATACGGCTGGCAGAACAGCTCGATATGCATGGCCTGATAGTGATCCGGCCACGGATAGATTTCGTTCAGCGACTTGCCATAGCGCTCCTGGAACTTCTTGTCGCACTTTGCGGCTTCCATGGGCTCCCAGTCGCGGATCTTCGTATTCATCGGATGGTCTGCGCTGCCGCAGTCGACGCCGATCCAGCGAATCTCCTTTTCACGGACCCACTTGACGAAGTCCAGCGACGGGCCGGGGTGGCGGAGCATATAGCGCTTTTCATCGGCCGTGCCGGGGACGTCCCAGCCATACTTATGATAACCGGTGTTGATGATCAGGATATCGCCCTTCTTGACCTCGACGCGCTTTTCGATATCAGCGGCCGTATAGATGCCGAAATCGTCCTCGCCGAACTCATCGGACAAATCCACGATTACGCCGGGATGGCAGAGCTTGGTCAGTTCCAGCGAAGCCATGTCGCGACCGGCGGTATCGAAATGCAGCGGGCCGTCCAGATGGGTACCGACATGGTTGGAATGCGTCATCAGCTGGCCGTTGGCACCGTTCGGCGCAAGGCGCTTGAAGAACTTCATCTGCAGCGGCTCGTAGGTCGGCCACGGCGGCGTATTGATGCCAATCGGGATAGAGAGATCATACATCTTGATGTCAGACCATTTGCTCATGAGTGTAACCTCCTTCAATGATTATGGGTTATAGGGGATGTGTATGTAAGCTGTGACGTACTTATTAAGGTAAGTATATCACGGGTTACCGGATTCGTAAAGCGGAGACTTGCTCCGCTTTACGGCAAGTTTGGTGTGGAAAAGTTCCTCGGCTTATGCCCAGGCTTCCGCGCAGGCGGCGAGCGCCTTCTTGAAACACTCCTCCGGCGGATTCACGATGCCCGCACCGACCTGACCCACGCCGGGGTTCTTGTGCGCGATACCGGTGTTGATGATCGGCCGAATGCCCGTCTCAATCACCTTCAGCATGTCGATGCCCGTTGCGCTGCCGCGGAAGTCAAGCGCCGGAATCTTGTACGCCTGACCCTCGCCCACGGTGATCTCGTACATCTGCTTGGAGTAGTTCAGCGCGTCGCTGACCTGACCGCCGACGAACTGCACGATGGCAGGAGCGGCCGCCATGCAGAAGCCGCCGATGCCCGTGGTCTCGGTGATGCAGGAGTCGCCGAGATCCGGCGCCGCATCGCACTCGTCGAAGCCCGGGAAGTACAAGCCCTTAACCATTTCCGCCGGACCGGTGAACCACTTGTCGGGACCGAGGCCCGCGATGCGGATGCCGAAGTCCGTGCCGTTGCGGCACATGGTGGCAACCACCGTGCTGTACTCGATGCCGAAGATCGGGTCCATGGTGCACTTGCAGGCAGGCATGGAGATGTTCAGGAACGTGTGGTTGTTGCCGTTGATGAAATTGTAAGCGGCAACCTTCTGCTCTTCGGGGAAGTCGGCCTGCATGATGCCGGGAACCAGCTCACGGATGAGCAGGGAGGTGCCGGCTTCATTGCGGTTGTGCGCCTCATCGCCCATCTGCAGCAGCTTCGCAATCAACACTTTGATGTCGATCTCGCCCTTGAACTCGACGGCGGCCTTGAGCACCGGGTAGAGCTCCTTCTCCATCCAGCGCAGACGGGTCAGAACCTCGTCGTCACACGCGCCGAAGCGAAGCACCTTGCCGAGGCCCTCGTTGATCGTGCAGTATGCGCGGTTGCCAAAGGTCTTGTTCTCCAAAATCCACACCGGCATGGATGCGGTTACAACGCCGGCCATCGGGCCAACGGCGCTGTGCATATGGCAGGGGTCGAACCTGATCTCGCCGGACGCCGCGAGCTTCTCTGCTTCGTCGAGATCCTTGGCAAGTCCTTCATAGATCAGGCCGCCCATGACCGCGCCCTTCTGCGGACCGCTCATGCGCTCCCAAGTGACCGGCGGGCCGGCATGGAGAATGGTCTTTTTTGTCATGCCGGGGATCACTTCTCCGGCGATGCCAAGGCCGATCAGCGTCGGCTGTGCGGCGAGGATGCGGCGGAGCGCCTCCTTATTCGCCTCCTCAATCTTGGCGGCGAGTTCAGGATTCTTCAGCTTGCGCAGATTGCCGGCCGCGACCTTGTCGCCGCCCGCAACGGGCTTCCAATCCACATGCACTGCGGGCTGCTTCTGGCTCACGAGATCCTGATAGAAGGACTCGATGCCGAAGTTGACCACATGCAGCTCTTTTGCGAATAACTCGTTCAGCTTGCTCATTGTCGCTTCCTCCTTACTTCAGGTTGGCGAGGATGCGCTCCACAAAGCGCGTCGCCTGCGCGTTGGACGGCAGCACGACCGCGCCGGCCTCCGTCAACTGCTTCTGCGTTTTGGACAGGCACTGCGGGTCGCCCTCGGTGCCGCAAACCGCGCAGACGCAGCACAGATGCCGGCCTTCGGCCTCCGCATCCGCCTTTGCGCTGCGAATGGCGTCCGAAAGATCCTCCGCCGGATTGGGATGCGAGCCGTAGCCGATCACGCAATCACACATGATGACTGCCGTCTCCGGATCCTTGCCATCGACGATCACGCGCTCTGCGCGCAGGCTCGGATCGATCATCGGGTGCGGACGACCGACGGTGAACTCGTCATCGCCGAAGTCGAGGAACGTGTGCTCCTTGCTCTTGCCGTTGCGCGCATCCGTCAGCTTATCCTCCGCATGCAGCGGAATGTTGCTGTAGATGTGGCCGAGATTGCCGATCATCAGCTTCATGGCCTCGTCGCAGAGCGTACCGCCGGTGTAGAAGCCGCGGACGTATTTCTGCGTGGGCGCCATCTTGCCGGCGATCTCCTTGGCCAGCGCTTCCGCCTGCTCTTCGCCCATGGTGAACTCGACGAAATCCTTTACCGGCTCGCCCTTGAGCAGCGCCACCGCCTTGTGCGCGGCGTCCTCGAGCGAAACGGCTGCCACCAGACCCTTGGCCTCGATCTCCGAACGATCGCCGCCGATGAAGCAAACCACGACCGGTTTGCCCGCGTTCTTGGCGATGTCGAGAATCTCGGAAGCGATTTCCTTGGCTGGGGGCTTGGAGACGAGCGTGATCACCTCGGTGTTCGGGTCGTTGATGAGTGCGTCCAGTCCGAGCTTCATCATCAGACCGCCGATTTCCTTCTTCAGATCGCGGCCGCCGGTGCCGATGACCTGCGACACGCCGCAGCCGAGCTGCGCGATGATCGAGCTGACCTCCTGCGTGCCGGTGCCGGACGCGCAGACCATGCCGATCTTGCCCTTGGGTACGACGTTGGCGAACGCAAGCGGTACGTTGTTGATGATCGCGGTGCCGCAGTCGGGGCCCATCACGAGCAGTTCCTTCTTATAAGCGCACTCCTTGAGCGCCTTCTCCTCTTCGATGGTCACGTTGTCGGAGAAGAGCATGACGTTGATGTTGCGATCGAGGCAGCTCTGCGCCACATCGGCCGCGAACTTGCCGGGGACGGAGATGACGGCCATATTCAGATCGGGATCGACCTTGATCGCGCCCTCGAGCGTGGGCGGATAGTAGGTGGCCTCCTTGGCCTCCGTCTTCTTGTTGAGCAGTTCCTCTACCTTCTTCTGCGCCGCCTCAAACACCTCGTCGCTGTCGCACTCCACCGCCACGAAGAAATCGTTCGGGGTGATGTTGGCGTCAAACTCCGGGGTTGCAAGACCGATGTTGTGGGCAATCTCGACGTTCAGGTCGGTGCCCATGCCGACGAGCGCTTCCTTCACACCGTCGAGCTTTTTCAGGTCCTTGGAGATGAGCATGAGGGTAACGGAATCAAAATAAGCATTTTTCCTGATTTCCAGTTTGACCACTGTTTTTCCCTCCATCATGATGAATGATTGCCAAAACGATGCCGGTCAGCATATCGCTTCCGGAAGTGGATCCGAATGCCGCAACGCGCATGGCTGCCTGTTTGATTTGTAATGCATCCGAATCCGAATACAAGAGCCGGAGGAGATGAAGCACATCCTCGGAAACATATCCCTCGCCGCTCTGTAATAGAAATGCGCCGCTGATGCGGTTGGTCTTTTGTGCTGCGCGGCCCGCGATCTCCCGCGCTACGGGGGCAATGTTCTCCAAAACGCCAACGGCGGACATTGCATGCAGCATGGCCATATAGCCAGTGAGCAAATCGTCCGATGACGGCGTCAGTCCGATACCGCAACCGGCGATCGCGGCTGCCGCCTCGCCCGCCTCCGCCGCCTCCCCCGCCGCAACGGCCGCGAACAGGCGCGGCAGCCTTGGTTTGAGAAAATCGGCATATACGTTAGATTTCAGCCGCGTCACGAGCGCGGACAGCCCATCCGACTCCCCGCCCGACGCCAGCACCGACAGGAGCGGCGCCGGGTCGAGGGCCGAATGATGTTCTCTGGAATGTCCGGCAATGGCAGATTGCATGCCATGCGCTACCGACAGATCCACCGCTGCAGCCGTTTCAAGCGAGATGGCCGTGCGCCCCGTGCGGAGGGTATCCGCATGGAGCAGCACCTGCTCTCCCGGCGCGAAATGCGCCTGCAGCGTGCCGCATGCCGCTCGCACCGCGAACGGCTGTAGGCAGCGTGTCTCCGTGAGGATGCTCACAAGCCCTGCCGGCGTTTCGATGTTGACCGCGTGTTCAAACGCGGAAAGCACCGTTCCGCCCAGCGCCGCATCGTGCAGCCGCTCATAGAGCAGCGTGCAGATTGCCTTGGCATCCATTGCCGGCCGAACCGTCATACCGGGTGTTACGCCTTCTGGAAGATGAAGCCGTACTGCGGTTCGACGACGGTCTCCTTGTACTTGATGACCTTTTCCTTCACGACGCCGACGGTGGCGACGAGTTCCATGCCGGACTCAATGCCGTCGTCAAAGCCGATCTGGCCGGTCGCGCGCACGCCATTCTCAAACTCGACAATGCCGAAGTTGAGCCACGGGCACATATAGCCCTCGGGCAGGTTGTAAACGCGGGTCCAGGTCAGCAGCTTGCACTTACCCTCGAGCGGGATCTGCTCAAACTCACGGCCGTCGCAATCGGGGTTCTGGCACACGATATAACGGGGGTGATGGAGCTTGCCGCACTTTTTGCACTTGTATGCATACATCTGTTCCACTTCTATACCCTCCTTATTTCGTGGTCAGGATGGTGGCCGCAACGTTGTTGCCGAAACCGCCGAAGTTGATCGCCAGCGCGGTCTTCGCACCGGGAACCTGACGTTCGCCGGCTTCGCCGCGGAGCTGCTTCACCAGCTCGACGATCTGAGAAACGCCCGTCGCACCCAGCGGATGGCCCTTGGCCTTCAGACCGCCGGAGGTGTTGATCGGCATCTCACCGTGGATCTCGGTCTTACCCTCGCGGGCGGCCAGATGGCCGGTGCCTCTCGGGAAGAGGCCGACTTCCTCGGACTCTGCGATCTCAAGAATCTGGAACGCGTCATGCAGCTCGGCCACGTCGATGTCCTCGGGACCAACGCCGGCCATCTTGTACGCCATCTGGGCGCTCAGGCGGACAGCCAACAGATCCGTGGGAACCTCGCGGTTGGCGACGACGTGCGTATCGGTCGCGGAACCGACGCCCGCGATCTTGACGAACTTCTTGTCGCCGAAACCCAGCTCTTCCTGCTTATCCTTGGCAACGAGCAGCACGGCTGCGGCGCCGTCGGAGACGGGGCACATATCGTACTGGCGCAGCGGATCGGCCACGAGCGGGTTGGTCGCGTTGATGATGCGCTCATCCGTAATGCGCTCCAGCTTCACGACTGCCTTGATGTGTGCGTTGGGGTTCAGGCAGGCGTTGGCATGGTTCTTCACGGAAACGATCGACAGATCGCGGCTGGTAACGCCATACTTATCCATGCACAGGCGGGTGAACAGGCCGGCAAACGACGGGAGCGTGATGCCGTACTTGTACTCGGCTTCGGGATGGAGCATCGTGGCAACAAAGTCCGTGCCCTCCCAGCCGGTGACCGCGCGCATGCCTTCTGCGCCAACAACGAGGACGCAGTTGCAAACGCCGGAGGCGATCGCCATGTAGCCGAGCTTCACAGCCGAAGCGCCGGAAGCCGGGCCGTTTTCAATGGTCTCGGCCATTGCGGGGCGGAGGTTGAGCGTATCGACAACCGCGGAAGCAAGGCCACTGATGCGCTGCACCATGCCTGCCGCCATCGTGCCGATAAACACCTGATCGATCACATTCTTTCTACCAGTCTTGGCACCGGCGTCATCCATTGCCTGCAGGGCTGCATCGCAAGCCATGTCGAGGAACGGAACTGCCGATTTGCCGAACTTGGTATGGCCAATGCCAACAATACCTACTTCGCGCATTTTTACGTCCTTTCTCTCAGCTTTTTGTTAAACGTTCAGCTTGGCCGGCATGTGGAGAACCTTGTTCGCCTCGACAACCTCGGGGAACAGCTCCGCAGCGGGACGGATGCCGACGTTCTTGTTGGCCTTATGCTTCTCCCACAGTTCGCGGGTGAGCACGAAGGTCGGAACGCCGCCCAGCTCATGCGAGCACTCAAAGCGATCTTCCAGCTCGTACTCAATCATCCAACGCTTGAAGCCATTGGGCGACTCAGCCACGATCCAAACTTCATCCTGATTCATGAAGTCGAAGTGATACTCCATCTTCGCAGCGAACAGCTGTGCGCCGACGCGCGCGCCGCGCTTGAGCGTCATGGTATGATAGGACATACCGATCTTCTCATCGACCAACCGGCCGTTGACGATACCGGCGATCTCACCGTTGACGGCGCCGACGAAGAAATACTCGTCGCGAACACGCTTGCGGAGCATGCCCAAGCCTTCTGCGATGATACGCGCGGACACGATGTCATAAAAATCTTTGGGATGGTCGAGCAACGGGCGGATACCGTCGATGATCATTTCGATTTCTTCGTCGGTCGCTTCGCGAACGAGCATATCGTCGCCAGTGGTCAGCGGGATAACTTTCGCTTCATAGGGCTTCATTCCGATCGTCGGGGGACGGAGTTTGGCTTCCATTTCGTCAACAATGATGTCATACTTACCCATTTGTGTGTACCCTCCTTCAAAGATGTGCTTAGTCGATGATGCCGCCAGATTTGCGGCTACAAGTGTATTGTAGCGCGAAAATGAATCTTTGTCTATAGTGTTCTTGCATTTTTTTCAATTTTTAACAATATATTTTTTATCACCTTCTATAGGCGTCATCCACAGCAAAAAGCAACCGTTCTTTCCTTCCTTTCCCAAATACCCGCTCTTTTCCCCCATTTTTTCGCAATATTATATATAATTGATCCGAATTTCCAGCAGAATGCCTTTCCCCATCTCTCTCATGCGTGCAGATATTTGCTCGACTGCTTCAAAAGTCCTTGGCGTCATTATGCAGTTTTGATGTTTGATTCCTTCATTTTTGATGCGCTTTTTGTCTGAAAAACGTTCGTTCTGCAATCTTTACTGCAATGTGTTAAAAACTCTGTCGAATGGATCGCCCATTTGCATTCCCCGTGTTTTCCTGCCGAAACAAACGCGCGATTTGTTTTCTATCTTGGAATTGCGCGGTCTTCCCTTTCATAGTATAATAATTCATTAGCAGGATTCATCCAAGAAGGAAGGTATCGATATGGAGCACAAGTTTTCCCGAATCGGCATTATGACCAGCGGAGGCGACGCGCCCGGCATGAACGCTGCCATCCGCGCGGCAGCCCGTACCTGTGTCCTCAACGGGATTACCCCCATCGGCATTCACCGCGGCTACAGCGGCCTGATCCATTCGGATGTGGTAGAGCTGGATGCGCGCGCCGTAAACGGCATCACCTCCCACGGCGGCACCATTCTGTATACCGCGCGCTGTGAAGAGTTCAAAACGGAGGAGGGGCTGCACAAAGCAGTCAGCGCCTGCCGCTATCTTGGGCTGGACGGTATCGTCGCAATCGGCGGCGACGGCACGTTCCGCGGCGCGGAAAAACTGGCTGCGGCCGGCGTCAACACCATCTGCCTTCCCGGTACAATCGATAACGACATTGCCTGTACCGACTATTCCATCGGTTTCGATACCGCCGCCAATACCGCCATTGAGGCGATCGACAAGCTGGCTGATACGATGCAGTCGCATGAGCGCACCTCCGTGGTCGAGGTGATGGGGCGGCATGCGGGTCACTTGGCCGTGTATGTCGGGCTCTCGGTCGGCGCAACGGCAATCCTCACGCCCGAAAAGCACTTTGATTTTGAAAAGGACGTGCTTGAGCATATCCGCGAGGGGAAATACCGCGGCAAGCATCACCATCTGATCATCGTGGCGGAGGGGCTCGGCAAAACGCTCGGCATCGCCCAGCGCATCGAGGAGGAGCTTGGGCTTGACACGCGCGTGACGATCATCGGCCATGTGCAGCGCGGCGGCAGCCCGACGGCCCGCGACCGGGTCATGGCCTCGAGCATGGGCCACTTTGCCATAGAGCAGCTCATCGCAGGCGCAACCAGCCATGTCGTCTGTTACCGCGATTCCAAGCTCGTGTGCACGCCGATCAACGAAGCGCTGGCCATGAAAAAGGATCTCGACAGCTATACCTACCGGGTGGCGCAGGAGATCTCCATCTGATTCCGGTAAAGAGCAAAACCGGCGACCGGCCGCAGATGCGGCTTGCCGCCGGTTTTTTCATACACATTGTTCCGTCGGTGCGTTCTCCATCCCCTCATACAGAATGTCGCGGCCGCGCCGCAAATACTCCATCCGGATCTGCGCTGCCAGCGCATACAAAAACTCCCGGTTGCCGAGCGGGTCGAGCCGTGTTCTCCACGGCAGAAGTGATTGCAGCAGCCGGTCGTCCCCCGTTCTCCACACATGCAGAATCCTCGCGTGCACATTGCGCTCCACCTGTACCGGTCGCACGCCGTACCGCCGTCCGACCACCGCATAGCCATCCATCATGGTGCCGTACGCCGGCTCCCACAAAATCTTCTCCAACAATTCGACCGTCTGCATGCTGCTGCGCAGACCGGGCCGAATGCCATAGCGTGCCAGCGTATCCTCCAGTTCTGTTCTCGTCATCATGTTCCTCCTCCCCTGCGCGTTTTCTGTTGAAAACAGCATAACATCGTCACAATGCATTTGCAATCAAAAGGACAAAACCCGACAAAAGCTGTAGAATATTCGACGGTGCGGCACATCCATGCGAGATCGGATTTCTATGCATGCGCAAAAACGTCCCCGGCAGGGGACGTTTCAGACCATCAAAAAGCCTTGTTGTGACAGCATTTCTGCTGCGGCTGGGGGGACGTTCCGGCTTGACGCGAAGCACAGAGCAAGCCGCCTTGGGGGCGGGCGCGCGCCGTCTATAGCTGAAACAAAATACCAAGCAGGGCGCAGCCGATGATGTAAAAGATCGGATGCCCGTGAAACCGCTCGTACAAAATCCATACGACCGCAAAGATAGCGATGTTCTGCCAGCGGAACATCGATATAAAATCGGCGGCGGGGAGCTGCAGGAGCGTTGTTTTCAGCATCTCCCAGCAGGCGAACGCGATCAGAGCGGTGGAAGCGGGGCGCAGCATATGAAAAATGGATTTGGTGATCCGATGATCCCTGACCTTATAAAGCGGTTTGGATACGGTGACGATGATCAAAAATTGCGGCAATACGATCGCGAGCGTTGCCAGAAGGCCGCCAAGCAGCCCCGTTGCATGAAACCCCGCATAGGTCGCCATGTTGATGCCGATCGGCCCGGGCGTCGACTCGGAGATGGCCACCATCTCCGGCAGCAGTTCCGCCGAAAACCAGTCGTACCGCTCCGCCATTTTGTAGAGAAACGGCAGCGTTGCCAAACCGCCGCCCACCGAAAACAGGCCGGTAATAAAGAACTCCCAGATCAGTTGCAGATAGATCATTGCTGCTCCTCCTTCCGCGGAAAAATCAGGCCCAGCACCACCGCGCCAATCACGATGAATACGGGCGAAGGGGACAGGAGAATCAGCAGCACGAGCGCCGCCAAAAAGACCAGCAGGCCCGGAACATCCCGGATGCTGTTCTTGCCCATTTTGATAACCGCCGACAGGATCAACACGCATACGGCGATACGGATGCCGGCAAACGCGTGCTGAACGACCGGCAGTTCGGCAAAATTCTGTATGAATGCCGCGATCACGGAAATGATGAGAAAGGACGGCGCAATGATGCCGAGCAGCGCGACAACCGCGCCCCAAAAACCACGCAGCTTATGCCCGATGAAGGTCGCGGTGTTGACCGCAATAATGCCGGGAATGCACTGCCCCAGTGCAAAATAGTCCAGAATTTCATCATCCGTGGCCCAGCCGTGCTTCTCCACGACGTCCTTTTGCAGCAGCGGCAGCATGGCGTATCCTCCGCCGAACGTAAATGCGCCGATTTTGAAAAAGGTCCAAAAAATCGTCAAAAGTTCCTTCATACCGTTCTCCCAAGTTTGGATGCGCCGCACAGGCGGCGCGCCGATTCTGCGCGCGGTATTGTCCGCCCCGTGCCGCGGCGGCCCGGTTCCGGCCGTCTTTGCCGCTGCACACGCCATCCGGCAGCGCGCTCTTCCCCCCTGCCGCGCACCGTTTTCTTTGCAGCGCCGCTTTGTCGAAGCTGCTCCCGCCGGGCGGACCGGCGTTCTTCTCAAGCCCGCTCCGATTATCCCACATTTCGTGCGCAGCGGCAAGCCGCTGCAATAAAAAACGCTCTCCCCATTCATGATTTGCACAGGGAGGCGTTTTGATCGTATGCCATCCGGCCGCCGAGCATGGCGCGTGCAACCAGACGCAGCCGCAGCCATTCGGAAACAGTTCCGGCATTTCAGGCTTTCTCGCCGCAAACCCATTGCAGCCAAGAGCGCCGCAGCGACTGCGAGATCATTTCCCGCCGTGCATCTCCCGGTTCCATTGGTGCAGCGCCTGCTGCATTGCCAGAATGTTCTCCCTTGGCATTCCCATGGAAGCGCCGCCGCCGCCGGATAGAATCAGTCCCCTTGCGGAGCCATAGGAGCGCAGCGTTCTCCACGTTTCCTGCCCGCACTGCTCCGGCGTACCCTTTGCCAGGCAATCCAGCGGCGAAACGTTGCCGAATATGCAGACCCGCCCGCCCAGCTCGGCGCGCGCCCGCTTCAAATCCGCCTGATGGGAAAAGTTGAACAGGTTCACGCCCAATTCTTCCATGTACGGGAACGTGATATACCGATTTCCAAAGTTATCGTTATGGAACATCTTGACGGGAACATCAAATGCGAAAAAGATTTCCTTCAGATAGGGATGCGCAAACTCCGCATAATCCGCTTCGGAAATATAGCCGCAGATATCGTCTAGAACGAGGATGCCCTCGACGTCGCCCAGCGCCGCCATCTGTTCCGCCAGCCACCGCTTCACGAGTTGTGTCGTATTGCGAAGCACCCGATGCACCGCGTCCGGATCGAGTTTGAGCGCCATGCAGAACCCGGGAACCCCCATCAAAAAGGAGGCGATGTTCAGCGGGCCGCGTGAAGCGACCATTCGGATCTTCTGGCCCTCGTCGCGCAGCCGGCTCCTGACGCGCCGGTACATCGCCAGCGCCAGAGGCATCAGCCCGTCATGGTTCGGATCCGGCACCGGCAGGTCGGCAATCCGGTCAATATCGTCCGGATCCTCGATCAAGTGTGCGCTCGATACGGGCTGGTGGTGAAAAAACACCGGTTTACAGCCATATGCGGACGGCTCCGCCGCCATGCCAAACTCAACCCAGTTGCCCGGCAGGAACAGAATATCCGGGAAGTCCCGCCTGACCTTTCGGTAACAGTTCAGCCAAAGGTCCTGATCGGTATAAAAGTCCAGCGTGTCCACGCCGCAATATCCGGGAAGCCACGGGCTGTCGATCAAAAAGCCCAATGGGATCTCTTCCATCGGTTCGCACGCCGCACAGCGTTTGATGATGCTCCACTCTCTGTCCGTCATCCCCCTGCTTCCTTTCTTCTATCGCCTATGGCCGCCACGCCCCATCGCTATCGCGAATTGCCGCACAGGCGCCCTTTTCTCCGGTCCCGTTCATTCCGGCATCCCCCTGCGGGGGAACCCTGCCATACGGAACGCCGCATCGGCTCGTGCGCGCAGTTTAAGCAGAAAGAGCAGCCGATTCCGTTTCATACGGCGGCAAACACGTTCCTTTGGGCGCCCTGCGCCGCATCCGTTTGCGCGCTGTTAGGCGGTTTGCAGCGTCAAGCGCTTGCAAGCGAACCTCTGCTCCCCTTTTGCTGATTCTCAGTCCTTCTCCTGTCGCCATGCCGCCGCCGATGCGCCAGCGCCCACGCGTCCGCGCAGATTCCGTCCCTCGCCCAGCGCGCGGTCCACCTCGCTTTGCAGCAGCCCGAAAATGATCAGCCCCCGATCGATCGTATTGCGGTAGATCTTCTCCATATCGTTCATATACGGTTCGGACAGGTTGACGCACGAAATGCCATCAATCGCGCCGACGTGCTCGATATAGTGGTCGCCCCGCCCGCAAAAATGAATGCCGCCTCCAAACGTGTCAATGATGCGCGCATCGCGCGGCATCGCGAACGTCTGGTACATCTCGCCCGAAATATTCATCGCCGCATCGTTTCGGATGATGCAGCGCCCGCGATGCAGGCAGCCCCATTCCACGCAGTGCTCCGCGTCAATCGTCGGACAAAGCCGGTGCCAGCGGTTTAAGAACGCAATGAACGTATCCGCCAGATAGTCCAGCGCATCGTGCACCAGCTCCGGCTCCTCATAGAAGGCATAATAGAAATCCGAGCCCCACATCGCCTCGCACAGTGCCAGCGGCCCCTGCAGGTCGGGGTTATAATAGTGTACATAGCGGCTGACCTTCGGATAGCCTGCAGCCAGTTCCAAATAGCGTTCCGCCACGCGGAACGTCTTGCCGGCGAGGCCGTTGGAATAGTCCGGCTGATGGCCGCCATTTTGGAGCAGGCGCCCGATATCCTCCTGTCCGTTCTCCAGCGGACGCGGCGCGGGAAGCGTATCGTTCTCGCGCGGAACCAGAAACAGCTTGGCGCCCAGCATGGTCGGGATGATGCCTGTACCGTAATTGCTGCGCACGCTCAGCAGCTCGCCGCTGCCGCTCTCCAGCTTTTCATGCACGCTGTACAGCTCGCGATAGATCATGAGTTCATCGTCTTCCAGCGCATCGTTGATCCATACGCGCTTCCATTCGACCGCAGCCGGCCGCGGCGTCCGCGCGGTGCGGAACGCGCCCTGGGTCAGCTTCAGATCCGCGAATGCCCGCCATTCGCTCTCCAGCCGCTCCTCGTCCGTTGGATCGATCCGATTTTCCAAATCGGCAAAGTAGGGATGCAGATTCATCATATTCTCCATTCTGCCGCGCCGCGCGACACGCAAACGGCACGCATTGCGGCGTTCTTTATCCGTATCGGTCAGAGCAGCGCCGAAAGCAGCGCCTGCAATTCAAACATCAGCGGGAGCGTCAGCAGACTCAGCAGCGAGCTGATAAACGCGCACTCCGCGCCAAAAACGCCGTCGCGCCCATATGCTTCGCTGAAGAGCACCGGATTCATTCCGAGCGGCATTGCCGTAAACGCACCGATGATCAGCAGCAGCGTACTGTCCAGCCCCGTCCACCGGCAGAGAAAAAAGACGCCGATCGTAAAGAACGCGGGCAAAAGCAGCAGCCGGATGGCGGAAACCAGATATGCGCGCTTTTCCAGAAGCGCGCGCTTCAAAGAGATATGGCCGATCACAATGCCGGTGAGAATCATTGCGCAGACGGAAACGCAGCCGGATGCACTGTCACAAATCGTATTGAGAAAGGACGGAATCGGTATCCCCGCCAAGCCCCATACAATTCCCAGCAGGACGGAGATCGTCGCCGGGTTGAAAATGTGCTTGAGCAGCTCCTTCCAGCCACGATCGGTTCCGGCCGGCATCCACTTCGGCATGACGACGGTATAGATATAGAATGTAAACGGCAGGCCGAGCATCATGTACTTCGACAGAATCTCCTGCCCGTACATCGCAAGCACAAACGGAAAGCCAATGTAACCGAAATTCGGAGAGATCATGGAGTAGCTCGCCGTCAGCTTTTCGCTCTCGTTCCCGTGGAAGCAGCGCCGCATGAGCGCGCTGACGGGCACGCTCAGCAGCAGCAGCGCAACGCCGGCTATGAGCGCCAGAAGGTAGCCGCTGATCTTCTGCGGTGTGCATTGCTGGGCAAAGCTGATAAACGACATGCACGGCATGAAAACATACATGACGAGTTTGGACAGCGCGGCGCCCGTGTCCTCCGGCACAAGTTTTTGCCGGCTCAGCAGCAGACCAATGGCGAAAAACGCCATAAACGTCAGAATCTGTTCACTGGAAAGAAAGAAGATATCGCTCATCATCGTATTCACACCTTCATGCATCCGGGGCTCGCCATCGCTAGGCTACGATATTCCGAACCCAAACCCCTTTTTTGATCCAAACCGCCGCCAGCACACTTTTGCTCAGCTCGGCCGCAAGGCTCACCGCAAACAGCGGTACAGCGGGCAGATTCGTAAACGTGGCCAGCAGATACGTGATCGGCAGACAGATCAGCGTCACATACCCGCCGTCGAACGCCAGCGTCAGCATCGTGCGTCCGCCCGAGCGCAACGTATAATACGCCAGGTGCGTGAACCCGCGGATCGGCAGCAGGTATGCCACGACGCGAATCATTGCGCCGGACATGTTCCACACCTCCTCGGTGGTGTTGAACAGGCGCGGAAACCAAACGGACACCGGCATCAATATGACCGCGAACACCACGCAAACCGCGATCGCCAGCGCGATCATCCGGCTGTTGGTCTCACGGGCCTCGTCAAACCGATCCGCGCCGAGTAGATTGCCGACCACAATCCCCAGCGACGAGCCGAGCGCGTACAGGATGACGTTGAACAGCTGCGTAATATTCGTCGTAATGTTGGAAGCGGCAATGGCGGCAAGTCCGCGCGTTGACAGGCATTGCGCAATGGCGGCATAGCTCGCCGCATAGATCGTTTCATTGATGAGCAGCGGCGCGGTCCTGACCGCCATGCTCTTGAGCAGGGCGCCGGGAATCCGCAGGCGGCGCCAGGAGCGGCGAATGAACCGCTCGCCGCACAGGTAGGCCCATACCACCACGATCAGCATTTCAACAAACCGGGAAACGACCGTCGCGATGGCCGCGCCCCGCACGCCGAGGCGCGGGCAGCCCCATTTCCCGAAGATGAGCAAATAGTTCAGAAGCAGGTTCAGCAAAACCGCGGCAACGCTGCCGACCATTGCGGGAATCGTTCGGTTGACCTCGCGCAGCGTCGTGCCGTATATCTGCCCCACGGTATACGGCAGCAGGCCGATGAGCATGATGCAGAGATATTCCCACGCACTGCTGCCCGCCAGCAGCGCGCTGCCCTCGCTGCCCGCATAGCGGATATAGGCATCGATCAGCCCGCGTCCCCACAGCAAAAACAACAGGATGGCGGCTGCCGTAAAGGCAACGCCCACCACGCGCTTGCTCCGCAGCGTATGGCACAGCCCATCCTCATCGTGTTTTCCGAAGAACTGCGCCGTGAAAATGCCGATACCGGCCAGCGCGCCCAGGATGCCAAAATTGTAGACCGACAGGAGTTGATTCGCAATCGCGACGCCGGACATCTGTTCCGTACCCAATTGGCCGACCATCACGTTGTCCAGCAGACTGACGATGTTCGTCACACTGCCCTGAATCACGATGGGCGTGGCCAGGGCGAGAATCTTCTTATAAAATTGGCGGCTGCCGATAAGCCCGCTCTGTTTCATGTCTTCCTCTGCGAAGAAACGCTCCGCAATGTCCTACATATGGACAGCGCCGCATCTTGGATGCGGCGCCGCTCTGACAACTCCGTTTTACGGTCGATACGGACGCTCCAAAAACTTGTGGTAATAGCCGCCGCACAGATCGGCGATCTCCTCCCGGATCCGTTCATCGTCCGGATAATATCCGAGCGAGAGCAGCTCCGCATAGTATACCACAAGCACGCGCTCCAGTACAGGCTTAAACCGCGCCCATTTTCCGACCAGATGCCCCAGCATATTCGCATCCGAGTGCTGCGCGACAAACTTCGCCCCCAGCATCTCATACCGCATACGGGTCATCTCCTCCATGAACACCGGATTGTTCAGAAACCACCAGCAGCCAAACAGCATCACATTGCTGAAAATGCGCGCCGTCGCGGTCAGCTCGTGCTGGTTCTCCCGGGCAAGGGTGGTGATGAAGAACAGGTTTTCGCGATACTCCGAAAACAGCCTGTGCAGCTGGCGGATATCCGCCTTGCCGAGCGAATCACCCGCGTCGCGCATCGCCCGGTGCACATTGCGCGTGACGCCGAGCATCAGCGCAACCGGCAGCCGTTTTTCGCGGCAGACCGGCAGCACACAGTCTGTCAGGATGCGCGCGCAGGCCGAACCATCGTCCAGGGAAAAGCACACGGGGAGCGACGCAGCCAAATAGCGGGCGCCGGTCATGGTCAGCCAGTCGCCCAGAAACCGACAGATTTCGGGCAGAGAGGCGGGCGTTGGGTTTCCGTCCGCCATGCGCTCGACCGCATACCCCCACGCGATCAGCTGTTCCACCGCCGCCGGTGCAAAGCCGAGCAGATCGTCGATCCGCAGCGCCGCAAGAAACCTTGCGTCCGCGCGATAACCTCCATTCAGCCAGACCTTTGCCTCGTCCGGCTGAAACGGATCGTTGGTCATCAGCACGCCCGTAATGTGCTCTCGCTCAAACACGGTATCGACATATCGCTCCTGCGACAGCCCCGCATAATGGGCGCGATAGTAATCGAGGTCCTTTTGGTTGACGTCCAGCCCGTCGCGGCGAAACATCGCCAACACCGTGCGGCAGGATTCGCTGACCGGCGGCCGGTCGACGAACAGCGTTTTCCAGATCAGCTCGGCCTGCTGCGCCTTGGGCAGCGCCCAATATGCAGCCGGAGCCATGCCGGTTGCCAGCACCGCTTCCTCTACGAGATAGTGATAGGTGACGGTTTCATCGACGCTGACCTGCAGCAGATCTCCAAAGCATGGCGCAAACAGATGCGTATGCATGTCGAAGATCGGTGTGTCCTGTATGCAGGTGTGAATCCACTCGCGCGCCGCGCTTTCCGATCGAATCTGCATGGATGCCCCTTTCGATCAGCCCTTCAGGCCGGTCGTTGCAAAGCTGTCGAGAATCTGCCTGCGCAGAACGATGTACACGATCAGGATCGGCAGGATGGAGATCATCGAGCCCGCCGTGACCAGCGGGATGTTCAGCGTAAACGCGCTCTGGAACCGTGAGAGGCCCAGCTCCATGGTGAACAGCGCATCGCTATTGACAACGATCAGCGGCCAGACATAGGCGTTCCATGCCTCAAGGAACGCGAATATGCCCAGAGCGGCAAGCGACGAGCCGAGCATCGGCAATACGATCTGGAAGAAAATGCGAAACTCCGACGCGCCGTCGGCCCGCGCCGCCTCGATGAGCTCATCCGGCACCAGCGCGGAAATGTTTTGCCGCATGAAGAAGATGCCGAAGCTCATCACCAGATACGGTGCGACCAGGCCGCCCATGGTATCGGCAAGCTCCAATTCCCTGAGCTGCATGAACACGGGGATCATGTACACCTCGAACGGCACGATTGCCGTTGCAAGGATCACGCCGAAAATCGCAGTCTTGCCGAAGAAGCGATACTTGGCGAAGATGTAGCCGGCCATGGTGGACGTATAGAGGATGGCGATTGTGGAAATGGTCGCCATAATGCAGCTATTGAGGAAATACTTGGTAAACGGCGCCGTGCGGAACACATCCGCAAAGTTTTCAAAGCGCCATGTTTGCGGCAGGATCGTTGGCGGCCACTGGTTGAGCTCCGCCGTGGTCTTAAACGCGGTCAGGAACATCCAGATGAACGGAATGACCATGATCACCGCGCCAAGGGTCAGCAGGATATACCGGGTAATGCGTACGGAGCGCCGATCATTCGTCATGACTTCTTCCCTCCCGTCTGATAGACCTTCAGCTTCTTCGACTTCTTCTCCCGCACGAGTCCCATCTGCACAACCGTCAGGACAAGAACCACGAGGAACAGCACCACCGCCTCAGCGGAGGCATAGCCCATCTTGAAGAAACGGAATGCGTTTTCAATCATATCGTATACGAGCACGCGCACCAGATATCCCGGCGCACCCTGCACATCCGAAGCGAGGATGTTGACAAGGCTGTACACGTTATAGCCCTTGATCAGCGTGGTAACGGAAACATAGATCGTAATGGGCTTGAGCTGCGGCAGCGAGATGTGCCGGAAGCACTGGCCGCTGGTCGCACCGTCAAGCGCCGCCGCTTCATAATAGGATTTCGGAATGCCGCGCAGACCGACCAGATAGATCAGCACGTTATAGCCGATGTTCTTCCAGATCATGATGACGATGACGACGATGAGCGCGAGGTTCGGCGTCGTCAGCCATGCGAGCTTTTGGATGCCAAAGAGGGACAGGAACCAGTTGAGCAGACCGTAGTCCGTGTTCAGAATCCATTTCCAGATGATCGTGATCGGCACCATCGGCATGATGACGGGCAGAAAATACAGCGCCTCATACCATGCGCCGAATTTGAGCTTGTTGTTGAGCGCGTTGGCGATCAGCAGCGACAGCGGCATGATGATAATGAACATTGCAAATGCAATGATCGTCGTGTTCCGCATCGAGATCAGGAACTGCTCGTTTTGGAACATGTTCTCATAGTTCGCCAGCCCGATAAAAATGTTGTTGTTCGTCACATAGTTCCAGTTGAAGAAGCTCATGTAGACGGATTTGCCAATCGGGATGATGCGCAGATACGCATAGATCAGCAGAATCGGCAGCAGACCGACCAGCAGGAACCAGCCGTCCGTCGCCATCCTCTTCTGAAACCTGCTATGGTGCCTTACCGCGGTTGCGCCCGCTTGCTTCCTGTTCTTTCCCATAGACTCTCTCCCTTGTTCAGATGTACGCGCATCCTCACGCCGCAAAACGGCGCGAGGACGCAATGATAGCCTTTTGTATGATCCGCGCGCAGTCCGTCCTCCGGATCAGAATATCGCTGCGATGACCTTGTCGAGCGCCGCAATGATATCGTCGATCTCCTTCTCGGTGTAGAGCGGTCCGATGCCGATGGCAACGAAACGCGCCACATAATCATCCGTTTTGGGACACATCGTCATTGCATCATATTCGAGGTCCTGACCATCAAAGCCCTTGCCGAACGGTGGCATGTTGGCGTTGGCCATCGCCTTCGTCCTGGCCGGATAATCCGACACAAGGTTGCAGCAGAACGAGGTCGGCCCGCAGGGGATTCCTTCCGCGTTCATCGCGGCGGAGAACCGCTCCGCGATCTCCTTGGTCGGCATCAGCATGATGAACGCGAGACCGCAGTCCCCCTCCTCATACCGGATGGAGAAATGCGGATTGCCGGCCAAATGCTCGCGAATCCGCCGATGTGCGCGCCGGCAGGTATCGAGAATTCCGTCAAGGCGGTTGAGCTGCGCGCACAGGAACGCGCCCTGCAGCTCGCTCATGCGCAGTTGCAGACCCGCAAACGCAAGCTCGCGCGCCGCCAGCGCCTTGTTCTCAAGCTTCGCCTCGAAAAACGGACGCACAAACCCGAGGTCATGGTAGCGGACGGCGCGGACATAGAACTCCTCGTTGTTGGTGAACAGCATACCGCCCTCGCCGCTGGTGATCATCTTGTGCGTCTGAAAACTTGTAATGGCAATATCGCCAAAGCTGCCGAGGAGCTTGCCGTGGTAGCTGCCGCCCAGCGCCTGCGCGCAGTCCTCAATGATGAGCAGATCATGTGCGCGCGCGATGCGGACGATCTCATCCATCTTCGCCGGAGCGCCCTGATAGTGAACCGGAATGACCGCCTTGGTTTTCGGCGTAATCTTTCGTTCAAAGTCGGCCGGATCCATGTTCAGATCGTCGCCGATATCCACAAACACCGGCGTAACTCCCATCGTCACGAGCACGCAATAATCCGTATACCATGCAAAGCTGGGGATGATCACCTCGTCGCCGGGGCCGAGGCCGGCCGCCGCAATCGCGCACAGGAGCGCGGCGGAGCCGCTGGAGACCGCCAGAGCGTATTTGCACTCCAAGCGTTTTTCAAACATCTCCTCGAGCTTCTTGACCTTCTCCGGGCTGCCGATGCCGTAATGCCGGAACGGGCTCTGCTCGCGGACGACATCCGCCAGTTCGTTCAGCTCCTCCTGACCGATCAGGGAGGCGCCCAGCATGTGCGTGGGGAACGGGGTCGTACGGACGGGGTTTCCGCCGTTGATTGCAAGGGTTTCCATAATTCCTGTCCTTTCGGTTCGTCTGATAAAAAATCGTTACCGGACTTCCATGTGCGGGTTCTCCGCCAGTTTGCGATAGACGGTCGGCGCAAACCCGGTGTAAGCCTTGAACGTTTTGCTAAAATGATACTGATCGTAAAAGCCGAGCTGCGCGGCAATCTGCGCGATGGAGAGGGTGCTGGAGAGCAGCAGCTCGATCGCTTTCTCCACCTTGCACTGCTGAATATAGTTCGTAATCGTCTGATTGGTGGCCTGCTTGAAAATTTTGCTCAGATGGCACGCACTGATCGATACCACGTCCGCCAGTTCCTGCAGCCGCAGGGAGGAATTGAGGTGGTTGCTGATATAATGCTTGATCTCGTTGGCCACCTGTTCATTCCAGCCGATCTCCGTCGCCTCATCAACAAAGGCGAATTTTCGCTCGATCAGCATGAGAAAAAATGAAAGATAATTGCCGATTGCGTCCAATCGCTCCGCAGTAATGGGCCTCTCCTTTGCCTCGCCAAGCACCTCGTTGATGATAAAGCTGCCCGGCAGGATCAGATCGTACCCCCACTCCTTCTGCGAGTTGTCCTTCTCGTAGGTCGTATAACCGGATCGAATCATATCGCCGGTCACGTTCATCCACAGCATGGATGCGGGACTGTCCTCCGCCTCCAAAAAACCGAGCCGATGCACCGTGTTTCTTGGCACAATGGCAAGCTGTCCGGGCCGCAGCGGATAGCAGCGATCCTCAAGCTGCAGCAGGCAGCAGCCATCCACCTGTATCGCCACCTCGAAATACCCGTGACTGTCAAACTCACTGAACGGAGGCCGGTCAAAGCAAAACGGCTTCGGCGCCTCCAACGTTCCGTTTTCCGGCATCAGGTTTACAAACCATTTGCCAAGCGTATCCCGGTTCAGCGCGGTTCGCGTTCTTTGAATCAGCGCAATGATATGCGATGTAAATTCCGCGCGTTCCGCTTCGCCGCCGGCGTCAATGAGCGGAGTCATACCATTCGCCTCCTGCAGCAGATATGAAGGAAGCCTGTCCGCCGGAAAGCCTTCCGGTTAGCCGGCGGACAGGCCGTCTTGATACTACCTGTCAGCGTTCAGCGGACCATTAGCCGCCGTAAACGCCGTTCTCCTTCAGAATGGAGATGGTCTCATCCTCGCACTCCTTGAGGAAGTTCCAGATGGCCTCGTCGTTGCCGTAGAACTCGGGGGTTGCCCAGCCGACGGTGGACAGGCGCTCTGCAAACTTGGTCTGGAGCTCGTCGTTGCAGGCCAGGGACGGATACTGATGGACCTCCTTGCCCTCGAGGGAGAACGCTGCAAGCACTTCGGGGTCAACGCCTTCCACGGTCACGTCGTTGCGGCCGGAGAACCAACCGCTGGACTTGGCCTGCGCAGCCTGGTTTTCGGGCTCAAGCATGAACATGATGAAGTCCCACGCCGCCGCGGTCTTCGCTGCATCCTTGCCATCGCCGAGGACATACCAGTTGTTGGTCTGGAGCATGCCGGCATTCCAGAGCGGGAACGCGCCGTAGTTCAGATCCGGTGCATTCTTCGCGATGTCGGGGATGACCCAGTGCTCGCGCACGAACATGGCGGTCTGCTCGGCCTCAAAGCCGGCGGAGTCGGAGCCGATGTCGGCGTTGCAGGTCTTGTCGCCCCAAACGATGTCGATGTACATCTTCAGGGTGTTGAAACCGGCTTCGTTGTTGTAATTCGGGACGAACTTGCCGTCGCCGACTTCCTTAACGATGGAGCCGCCTTCCTGCATCATCCAGATCCAGAACTTCTCGCCGATGCCGGAGCCGCCGCCCGTCAGGCGCAGGGAGATACCGGAGCGGATGAGGTTGCCGGCGTCGTCGAACTTGGCCAGCTTCTTGGACAGCGCAACGATGTCGTCAAAGGACTTCGGCGCATCGGCCTCGGTCAGACCGGCTTCCGCCCACATATCCTTATTGTAGTAGATCGCGCCGGCCGAGATCAGGCTCGTCACGGAGTAGGCGGTATCGCCCACATAGCAGTAGTTGCGGACGGGCTCGTCAAACACGCCGGAGTTGATGAACTCTACCACGTTGGCGGGCGCCGGCTGCGCATAACCTGCTTCCACAAAGCGGAGGAAGAAGGTCGGGTCGATCGATACGATGTCCGGGCCGGAGTTTGCCGGCAGCGCGGTGCTCAGCTTCGTCTCCACATCGCGGAGGTTGTAGCTGGTGCACTCGATCGTCACGTTGGGGTGCTTTTCATTGTATGCCTTGGCCATCTGGGCAAGCCACTCGTCAAACTCCGGATAGCCGATCCACAGGTTCAGTTTGATGTCGCCCGCTTCATCAACATTGACGTTGGCGTCGGGCGCCTTGCTGCCGGCAGAGCCATCGTCCGCCGGGGTCTTGCTACAGCCTGCGAACAGCATTGCAACGCAGAGCAGTGCAAGCAACATTGCCAGAATCTTTTTCATGTTCTTTCCTCCTTGATTTTTGTATCTGGGGTACCATTCGTTCACCGGGCGTCCCGATGAAACCTTTTTGTCTTACTCGCCGCAGCGATGAAACCGTCTCTCCTCAAAGCCGTCGATCGCCCGATAATCGGCCGTATACCAACCGGAATGGACGACGCCGGGCGCCATATAGAGCTCGTCGCCCGCTTTTAGCGTGCCGACCTCTTCGCCATCGAGCACCAGACGGTATTCGCCGCTGAGCACGTGGCAGTATTCGCCGTAGTCATGGGAATGCGGCTCGCAATAGCCAGCCTTCCCGTCGCGGGATACCCACAGCGCAATCTGTTCGCCGTTCACACCTTCATAAAGATAGCCTTTCAAACCGCCCGCCTTGCTGTCCGATGCAATTTCGTTTGCCGGGTTCATCAAAAACGCTGCGGGGAACGTCGTGCTCTTCGACGCCTGATGCCAAATATACCGGCTGTCCTTCTTTTCCATGGTGGTTCCTCCTGAGATGTTTCTGCTTTTCTGTTTCGTTCGTTTCGATGCGCGCAAGAGTATAGAAATAAGTTGCTTTTTTATTTTATCGCATTATCTCACCGGTTTCCATGTAAATATTGTACTTCATGATGTAATCTTTGGATAAATTGTTGGCCCATTTTCGGCGTTTTGCAGACAGAAATCAAGCAAAAATGTGCTGTTTTCCATTGTTTTTGGCGGAAACAGAGCAGAAAAGCGCAGAAAATGGAAAAGATGGAAAAGTATCAATTGTGATCGCGTGTATGCTGCATGACAGCCGGGCCGCGCCGCCGGGCCGTCCAAACGCGCCCGGCCGCCGCCGCATCAGCGGTTCGTCCCCTCCGTCTTGAATGCGCCTTGTGCAGGCGGTCTTCGCTCGCTCCGGCGCTGTCGAAGGCTGAGCATCAAAACGGCGCCGACGATCATTGTGAGGCCGAGCAGCTTCATGGGATCGGCCGGCTCTCGATACAGCGCGATGCCCGTCAGCGCGGCAACAACCGGTTCCGCCATGGACAGCGTCGCCGCAACTCCGGCCTCCAGCGTCAGAAGCGCCTCCTCGTAGAGCAGATAGGGCACAAGGCAACAGAGAGCGGCGATGAACAGCGAGAGAAACGCCGTTCTGCCGTCGAGCAGCAGCGCCGCCGACTGCGCATCAAACCCGGCGAGCGGGATCGACGCCGCGGAAGCAAACAGGAACGTATAGAAGAACGCGGTGTTCTTGCCGTACTTTTTGAGCGCCAGCTTGCTGAAGATGGTGTACAGCGCATACCCGACGCCCGAACCCATGCCGAGCAGAATGCCCTTGAAGGACGGCATTATTTGGCCGATCGCGCCGGAGGAGAGCACGCACCCGGCAAATGTGACCGCGACCGCCGCAGCCTTGAGCCACGTCATGCGCTCTCCAAACACCCATACCGAGAACAGCGCCACGATCGCGGGCGCGGTATACATCATGATCGCCGCAACGCCGATGGCGCACTCCTGCATGGCGCTGAAGTAGCACCAGGTGAAGAACACAAAGCTGACGACGCCCGTGCACACAAACAGGTAGCAGTCGCGAACCCGGATGCGAAAGCTCCTGCGGTCCGTGGCGAGCAGGATGAGTCCGTACAGAACCGCCGTCCCGGTCACGCGCACCGCGACGATCTGCATCGGCGTGAGCCCTGCCGCGCGCAGTTCCGTCACAAAAATGCCGATCACACCCCAGAGACAGGATGCGATCAGCACATACACGCAGGCCCGGAGTTTCCGGTTGTTCATGCCTCGGTTTTGCATGCGGCTGCCGCCTTCTTTTCCAGCAGCAACTGCCCGTTCAGCAGCTCGAGAATCAGAATGAGGTTGCGGATGATATGGTACGGGTCCTTGACCGGCAGGGCAACGACCTTCTCCTCCGGCTGTCCGCTGCGCGTGTGGATCTGCACCCACTCGCGCACCTCGCGATCCGGGTTCGGGAAGGTGTGGAACGTATAGTCGAAAATCCGGCGATACCAGTCAAAGAAGCGCGCGTCACCGCTGCAAAAGCCGCATCTGAGCGTGCTGTAGAGCGCCTCGGAGTGCACCCACCAGAGCTTGTCGCTCCAGCCCGCAAGCTGCTTGGTCATCGGCTCGTCCTCCACGCCGGCCGCATCGCCCGCCGGTTGGCCGCCATGCGCGTCGCCAAGATGGATCAGGCCGCCGTACGGCTCGTCCCACCCGTTTTCCAGCGCACGCAGTGCGATCGCGTAGATTCGTTCGTTCCATTCGGGTTTTTGGCACAACTCGGCCGCGTCGAGCAGGAACCAGACGTCCTCGATCGTATGCCCCGGATTGATATGGCGTCCGAGAATCTGCGGGAAAAACCGGTTGTCCTGCGTAATGACCTCGTGCAGCGCATCGTTTTCATCGACGAAGTGGTCGAGGATATCCGCCGCATAGCGTTCAAGATCAGAGAGCAGCGCCTGCCCGTCCGCCGGGGCCAGCTTTTCCGCAGCGCGGTACAGCTCCCGCGAGGTGTTGGACAGGATCATCGGAATGCCGTGCGCGCGGTACTGCGCAGACAGCGGATACGGCAGTGTATTGAACCGGTGCCGTTCCACCCGATCCACCACGGAATCGTACAGCCGCTTTGCAAAGCGGTACGCAGCCATATCGCCGCTGGCATAGGCGTACATGCCCAATCCGCCGACCACGAAGCAGTCCGCATAGATGCTCATATCGAGCGGCGCGCCCTTTTGAACCTCCTTGGGCGTGCCGTCGCGCTCCATCAGGAACACGCAGCGCCAGTCGTCCTCTCCGATCAGGCAGTGTTCCATCAGAAACGCTGCGCCGTTTTTCGCCAGTTCGAGAAACTGCGCCCGCTGCTCCGCGGTGAACGCAGGCGCGTCCATCACCGCGAGCCGTGAGAAGCACCACACAAAGCGTCCCTGACTCCATGTGTATTTATCGTGTGATACGAGGCGCGTGCCATCATTGCTGAAGCAGTTCAGAAACCCGCCGTATTCCCGGTCGATGCACTGGGGCAGCCAGAAGGACAGAATGTTCTGCTGCAGCTCGTTCTCATAAAAGCCGTAAGCATTGTACAGGGGATAGAACTCCATTGCTTTCTCCTCCTCCATCCGGGGGCTTTCCGAATCCAGCGGTACTTCGCGTTACATCAGGCGGACTTTGCCCTTGAAACGGGCGATGAACTGGTTGTTCCAGTCGTCGCCGCCCGGGCAGTTGCCGCTCTTCCACAGCGGTACTTCCACGCCGCGCTCGCCCAGAATCTGCGCCGCCATCATCATCAGGCAGTTGAGCGTATAGGCGTTGCACAGCGTCGATACGGCGCCCATCTTCTGGTCGATGCCCGGAATCTCGATCACCGCATCGCCCACCGGCACCTTCGTGTCGATATAATAATCGCACGCCTTGTACAGGTTTTCCTTGGAGGGGTGGCGCGCCGGATGGTCGGCCGGAATGTTGTCCGCATGACCGATCGAGGTCACGGCAACGGTCGTTGCACCGAGCGCCTTGGCGGTGTAGGCCGCATCGAGGCACGCCGCGTTGATGCCGTAAGCGTTGGCAATCATCAGCAGATCGCCCTCACCGATCTGATTGTCCTCAATGACGATCTTGCCGTAGCCGGGGGTGCGCTCGATGGCCATGGAGCGCAGAGCGCCGCTGGAAATCATCGTTCCCTCGTCCAAAATCGCGCTGACATGCATCAGCCCGCCCGCGCGGAAGAAGATCTCCATCGCGTTCATGTTCGAGTGGCCGCCCGGTCCCCAGATGTAGATCAGCTTGTCCTTCTCAATCTGGTCTGCAATCAGCGTTGCGACCGTGCTGATGCGCTCGCGTTCCTCTTCCTTGATGCGCGTCATATAACCGACCGCCTGATCAAAAAACTCCTGCATGATGTCCTGCTTCATTGGTTTTCTCCCTTTCCTTTTTGCATTTCTTGCTTGTTGAACGGTTCAAAACCGTTTTTTGCCCATGCTGCGCGCCGCCCGTGCCGCCGCATGGCGGCACGGCATATCCGCGCCTTGTCCCGAAGCGCCGGCCCGATTACCGAACCCGCTTTCCCATATAGTAGACGCTCTGAACGGCGACGTCCTCATCGAACAGCACCACGTCCGCATCCTTGCCCGGCAGCAGGCGGCCCTTGCGGCCGTCGATGCGCAAAAGCTTTGCCGGATTCTCCGTCATCATGCGGATCGCATCCGGCAGCGGCACGCCGGCGAGCTTCCACATCGTGCGCACGAGCCGGTCGGTCGTCGCGATACTGCCGGCGAATGCGCTCCGATCCGGAAGCTTGGCCACGCCGTCCTCGATGATGCAGGGCTGGCCGTCCTCCTTGCTGCCGCTGATGGAGGTTTTCACGTCCAGACCGGCCGGGCGCAGCGAATCGGTCACCATGCTCACGCGTTCAACGCCCTTGCACTTGACGATCATGTTCAGAAGTGCCGGCGGCAGATGGCAGCCGTCCGCGATGACCTCCACGGTCAGCCCGTCGAGGCAATAGGCGCTCTCGGTCACGCCGAGGATGCGGAATCCGCTCCGGCGCGTGATCGTCGAGGTGCAGGAATACAGGTGCGTCACGTGCGTATAGCCGTGTTTGAGCGCCTCCACGCAGTCATCATAAGTCGCGTCCGTGTGCGCAATCGTCGGCAGGATGCCGTGCGCGGTCAGATAATCGCCCATTTCCATCGCGCCGCTGCGCTCCGGCGCAACGGACCAGCGCACGATTGCGCCGTCTGCCAGCTCGACAATCTTCCGATATTCGACCGGATCGGGATCCTTGATATAGCGCGGGTCCTGCCCGCCCTTCTGGTTCATGGCGAAGTACGGCCCCTCCATGTGCAGACCCGGCTGGTACTGCTCTTGGCGCATCTGCTCGCGCGCCTCCTTGAAGGCGGCGACGCTGCGAACAAGCTCGTCCGTGGAGGCCGAGAGCGTCGTGGGTACGATCGTAGTCGTTCCGTGGGAGAGATGCATGCGGCACGCGCCGACAAACGCTTCCACCGTGCCGTCCATGAAGTCATGGCCGCCGCCGCCGTGGGTATGCGTGTCGATAAAGCCGGCGGAGGCGTACATTCCGCCGCCGTCGATGGTCTCGGCATCCGAAACCTCGGCGTCATACGGCAAAATCGCCGCGATTCGCCCGCCCTCCATCAAAATGCTGCCGTTTACGATGCTGCCGCCATCCACGACGCGGACATGCCGAAGCAAAGTTTTCATGGTGTTCTCCTTACAGCAGCGCGCTGCTGTCCGCATCCAGATACAGGATGGAGCCGGGCGTTCTGCGCAGGATGGTGCAGGGGCAGTGCTCGTCAATCGCATCGTTGAGCATCGCCTTGGCGGCGTTCGCCTTCGTCGGGGCGGGCACCACGCAGAAGCGGTACTTTGCTGCCATCAGCGCCGGAACGGTCAGTGAGAGCGCGTGCGTCGGCACCTCATCAATGGACCGGAAGCAGCCGTCGTGCACCTGCTGCATGCGGCACACCTCGTCGAGCTTGACGACCTTGACGGTCTTGGGATCGTTGAAATCGGCCACCGGCGGATCGTTGAACGCGATATGGCCGTTTTCACCGATGCCCATGCAAACGATGTCGATCGGCTTTTCGTTCAGCATCGCCGCATAGCTCTCGCAGGCCGCCTCGGAATCCGGATTCTGGCCGTCGAGGTAGTGCACGGAATGGAACGCACGCTTTGCAAAGATGCGGTCGCGCAGGAAATTGCCGAAGCCCTGCGGCGCATCCTTGTCGAGACCGATGTACTCGTCCATGTGGAACGCGTCGACGCGGGAAAAATCGATGCTCTTGTCCGCGACAGCCGCCGCGAGAAAATCATCCTGCGACGGCGCGGCCGCAAAGATGATCCGAATGGTATCTTTGGTCTGGAGCAGTTCCTTCACGACCGCCGCAAAATCGGCCGCCGCAACGCGCCCCATCTCTGCGCGGGTGTCAAAGATTTTGACCTGCAATTCCTCTTTTTGGAATGTCTTCATGATACTCTTCTCCTTTATCATATGATTTGAGATGGACTCGACTCACGAATCAGCGTTTGACGAGGGCGGATGCGCGCCCGCCCTGCCCCGCGCCTGCATACACGATGCTGCCCAAGAGACAGCGCACACACCGGATCGCGGGCCGGGTTGCTTCATGGTGGTTTCCTATCCTATTATAGAAAACCGAAGCGCGGCGTTCCATGTAGATTCCGTTGGAATTGATGTACGATTCTATTTTCACATCCGGCGGGGCGGGATATCCGGTCAAAGCGGGCATCAATTTTTCCCTTTGAAGCGTCTCCGGCACGTTCGGCAGCGGTCATATGCCCGATCTCCGCGCGATGCATACAGAAATTATTTACATGAGAACACAAATGTCTTACATGGCGTTCTTGCAAACATTTCACTAAAATAGCGGTGAGAGTCACTGAGATCTGTACCCATCCGAATGACGGGCGCTCGCTCCATTGTTGTTTCCATCCGCGTCCGTTCGGCAGCCGAACGCGCGGCCATCCCGCCGCAGTCACCTTACGCATCAACCGTATCAACGCCCGCTGAGCGGACAGAAGGGATAACGCATTATGATCATTAAAAAACTGGACATTCACGCACATGTGGTGCTCGAAAAGGAATACCCCTGCTGGGGTGCGACCAACGGCATGGGCCTGGTCTGTGAGGAGCTGCGCGAGATGTACGACCGCATCGGCGTCGAAAAGGGCGTGGCACTGCCGATCGTTTCGCCCGAGCACATGACCGATCAGCTCACGGTACGCGCGGCGCGCACGGCCGCCGAAACGCACCCGGAAACCATCGGCTGGTGGTTCTGCAACGTCGATCCCCGCTGGCTGACCAACAGCTCGGACGCCGACCTCTCCATCCCGATGGAATACTATAAATCCCGCGGTGCCAAAGGGCTCGGCGAATTCACGACCAATCTCCCCGTTGACAATCCATTGATGCAGAACCTGTTCTATCACGCGGAAAAGTGTGGCCTGCCCATCCTGTTCCACATCGGCCAGCAGGGCGGCGACTACGGCATCGTGGATGAGCTGGGGCTGCACAAGATCGAAGCGACGCTGAAAAAATTCCCGAAGCTCAAGCTCATCGGCCACAGCCAGAAATGGTGGGCGGAGATCAGCGGCGACTGCAACGAACAGAACCGCAACGGGTATCCGGAAGGCCCAGTGACGCCCGGCGGCCGGCTCGTGGAGCTGCTCAGAAACTATCCGAACATGTACGGCGACCTGTCCGCCGGTTCCGGCGCAAACGCGGTCATGCGCGATCCGGCGTTCGGCTACAAATTTCTCGAGGAGTTCCAGGACAAGCTGTTCTTCGGCGTGGACTACTGTGAGCCCGGCAACTTCATGCCCTTGTCGCAGTATCTCGACGACGCCGTGGAAAACGGCCGCATCAGCCAGAAGGCATACAACAAGATCTGCCGCGAAAATCTGCTCGCTCTCCTCGAGGGCTGAGCGCGCAAGCGGCATCGACGCCCGCTGAGCGGGCAGAAGGGAGCGTTCTTCATGATAATTCAGAAACTGGATCTGCATGCGCATGTGATGCTCGAAAGGGAGTATGGCCCTATCGGACTGACCTGTGAGGAGCTTCGCGTGATGTACGACCGCATCGGCGTCGAAAAGGGCGTGGCGCTGCCGATCGTTTCGCCCGAATATGAGGCCGACCAGTTCTCCGTACGTGCGGCGCGCATCAGCGCCGAAACCCACCCGGAAACCATCGGCTGGTGGTTCTGCAACGTCGATCCCCGCTGGCTGACCAACAGCCCGGACGCCGACCTCTCCATCCCGATGGAGTACTACAAATCCCGCGGCGCCAAGGGCATCGGCGAATTGACGGCCAATCTTCCCGTCGACGATCCGATGATGCAGAACCTGTTCTTCCATGCGGAAAAGTGCGGTCTGCCCGTGCTGTTCCATATCGGCTGGGCCGGCGGAAACGATTACGGCATTGTGGATGATCTGGGGCTGCCCAGGATTGAGGCGACGCTCAAAAAATTCCCGAAGCTCAAGCTCATCGGCCACAGTCAGAAGTGGTGGTCGGAGATCAGCGGCGACAACACGGAAGCCATTCGCGGCGACCGGCCCAAGACGCCGGTGGTGCCGGGCGGCCGCGCCGTCGAGCTGCTCAGAAACTATCCGAACATGTACGGCGATCTGTCCGCCGGCTCCGGCGGAAACGCGGTCATGCGCGATCCGGCGTTCGGCTACAAATTTCTCGAGGAGTTTCAGGACAAGCTGTTCTTCGGCGTGGACTATTGTGAGCTGAGCAACTTCATGCCCCTGTCGCACTTCCTCGACGACGCCGTGGAAAACGGCCGCATCAGCCAAAAGGCGTACAACAAGATCTGCCGCGAAAACCTGCTCGCCCTGATGGAGGGGTAAAGCAAGCTTTCAGGCGCATCGAACCATCATCAGATAGGAGGACCCCCCATGAACAATCGTCCGCAGTTCACGGTAGATATCTACCATGACGTGGCCCCGTATCTGGCGGGTGTCAGCGAAAAGGACTTCTTTCTGGACGCCGACAAGCTGATTCTGGCCTGGAACGCCGCCACCGAGTGGACGCTCGACACCTTCCATGGCCGCATTCCGCCGCGCGAACCGACAGCGGCGCCCAATTCCTACGGACACCTGATCTGTCTCGGCGCGCCGATCTGCTACTCGGACAGCGCGGAGCCGAACATTTTGCCCGCGGCCGATTCGCTGGAGGATGCGATCCGGCTGCTCGAGGATGCCCGGGGCATGGACTTTACCGCCTGCCCGATCTTCCGGCAATATGCCGAACTGTCCGCGCGTCTGCGGGAGGTCTACCCCAGCTCGCCGGCCATCGGCGGGCTCGTTGCCGAGGGGCCGCTGACCTCGGCGGTTCTGTACCGCGGCACCGACTTCTATATGGACATGATCGATGAACCGGAGCGCACCGCATATTATCTGGAGCTGATGACCGACAGTTCGCTCGCTTTCCGTGCAGCGGTCAATACGTTCTGCGGTCGGCCGGCCGTCAGCAGCGCCTGCGACCGGTTTGCGGACGATCTTGCGAGCATGGTGCCGCCCTCGATGTGGGATGAAATGGTCGTCCCTTTCTGGCGGCGCCACTTTGCGGGCATGACCACCGGCGCGGAGCATCCGCTCCACTGTGAGGCGTTGGTTCCTGCGCATCTGCCCTATCTGGAAAAGGCGGGCGTCACGCATTACCAACCGTCCGTTTCTCCGCAGATTACACTGGAAAGCCTGCGCGCCAATACCGCCCTGCCGTTCGACTGGCTGCTGTACATGTACCATGTGACGGAGATGACCGACCAACAGATCGCGGACTGGGTTGCCGAAGCCATTCCCTACGGCCCCACGGCCATCCGCACGCAGCTCGGCGCCTACACCATTCAGTCCGGCAAGGTCGACCGGATTCAGGCGTTCCTCGACGTTGCCGATTCCTATCGGTAACGGAACCCGCGCTGACAGCAAGCAGCCGGCAATCCGCCGGCTGCTTTATTCCGTCAAAAAACTCTATTTTTTGATGGGACTGCTGCGCGGCAGAGTCTGCCGCTTATTGCGACAGGCTCTGCGTCAAAAGCACCGCACAGGTCGCTGCTTTTGACGAATTTTATGGTTCTTCCTGCGCAATTCCCGTGTGCGAACCGACGGAGCGGTTCGCTCGCTACCATTTTTGACAGTCTGAAGCAGCCGGCAATCCGCCGGCTGCTGGTTTTTGCTGTTTTTTTGATCGCCGGCGTCTGGCGGCGGGCCGCTCCGGTGAGGCAGCGGGTTCTGACCGGCCATTGCAAAAAAAAACATGTTGGCCGTGGCGATGTATATGGCCGTCCCCGCAGGGCATACTATCGTCGAACAGATGAGGTCGGAAATGGTTGCCGGCGCATCCCGAAAGGGTCTTTGAGATGCAGGATACACCGCCCTGCCGTTTGTTCATGATATACGGGTAGCTTACGGCTATCCGTATTGTTCTGTATGGAGCGAGCATATAAAAACGGTGGATGGGTACTTTTGGGTGTACGCACAAAACAAAAAAACCCGGGGAGCATGGATCTTCCGGAATTCTCTGCTGTCTAACCGTATGAATAAAATGTTCTTGGCGTTTCGGTGGTGGGGATTGAACTCTCGTAACCCGCAAAAAGGTGGTAGCGGCACAAAGCCATCGTGTACGCGTTTACAGGCGTACACGCGACGCCGCGTGCCTTTTTGCGGAGAGGAGGAGCAGCGGCATGAGCGCGCTCTGTCTTTTGAAAAAAGTCGGAGCAAGCGATATAAAGCTTGCTCCGACGTGGTGGGGATGGAGGGGCTCGAACCCCCGACCTCTTCGATGTGAGCGAAGCGCTCTAACCAGCTGGGCTACATCCCCGAACACATTTATTTTACAGCATACAGGTACCATTTGGCAAGTACTTTTTTCTTCCATAGGATGCCAGTTGAAAAACAGACCGTTTTCTCCTATAATAAATGGACTGGAACGCACCGATTTGAAACGAAGCCCACCGCATGTCCGGGGAATGTGCGGCGCGCCACCGAAGGAGACGAAGCCGATTGCTGCAAAAATCGCTCAAATGGATGCTGTTGACGCTGCTGCTTGCGGGTCTTTTGATCGGTGGGGTCGTCTGGATCGTATCGGTCGTTTCCGCGCCCGCAATTGCGGCAGGTACCCCCATGCCCATGCTGCCCTCGCCATCCCCCATACCCACCGTCTCACCGGCGCTCTCCCCTTCCCCCTCGCCGACGCCCTCTCAAACGCCCGCATCCGAGGCGGAACGGCTCGCCGCCTACATCGACGCCATGCCGATCGAGCAAAAGCTCGGCCAGCTCGTGATGTTCGGCGGCTCCGGCACAAGCCGGCCCGACAGCGACTTTGAATCCGTTTTGCAGGAGTATCCGGTCGGCAACATCGTGCTCTACGGCGCAAACATCGCAAAGAATGATGCGGACGGCGGTTTCTCGCGCGCACAGCGTCTGCTGGACGCCATCGAAGAGACCGCCTCCTGCGACATTCCGCCGCTCGTGAGCATCGATGTGGAGGGCGGCGATGTGGTGCGCTTCCACTGGGACAAATGGCCGTTATCCGCGCGCAAGCTCGGCCAGCGCAACGATCCGGACGAAGCGTATGCACAGTTTCTCTCCATCGGCCAAAAGCTGTTCGAGACCGGCGTCAACATGAACCTTGCGCCAGTGCTCGACGTTTCCGAAGATCCCATGCGCACATTTTTGACCACGCGCATCATCAGCAGCGACGAAGCGATCGTCGCATCCATCGGCATCTCCATCATCGAGGGCCTGCATGATGCGGGCTGTCTGGCCACCGCCAAGCACTTTCCCGGTCATGGCGGCACGCGAGCCGATTCCCACGCAACCACGCCGGTGATCCGCCGCTCCGCCGCATCGCTGTCCAGCTATGATCTGGTTCCGTTTGCCGCCGCGATCGATGCGGGCGTAGACGTGGTGCTCGTGGCTCATATCCTGTATCCGGCGCTCGACGAGGCGCAGATTGCGACGCTGTCCCCCGCCATCATCACCGACCTGCTTCGCGGGCAGCTCGGGTTTGACGGCATAGTTTTAAGCGATGATTTCCGCATGGGCGGGTTGACCGGCCAGTGCGGCGTGGGCGAGGCTGCCGTGCGGTTTCTGCTCGCGGGCGGCGATCTGATCCTGTGTGGACCGCAGCATGAGGCGCAGCGCGAAATTATGGAAGCGCTGCTTGCCGCCGCTTCGGACGGCACGCTGTCACAGGCGCGTATCGATGAGAGCGTTGCGCGCATTCTGAAGAAAAAAATGCAGGTGAGCGGTTGGTCGCCCGCACCGGTTGCTGTCGGCTGAACCCGCGTCTCCCGTTTGCGCTTGCCCGGCGCGTTCCGCAGCGGCATCCTCGCCAATCCCCAACGATTCCCGACAGGTGAAAAAGCGCCGCGCTGATCGCTGTTTTGACGAATTCTATGGCTCTTCCTGCATCCCATACGCGAACCGGCGCAACGGTTGGCATTTTGATATCGAAAGCGCCGCGCAGTTTTTCTGCGCGGCGCTTTCGTTGTTCTCTGTGAACCCCGCCGTCAGGAAACCTTGATCTCCTGACTGCCCGGGATGACCTCAATCCAGGTGTTGCCCGGTTCCAGCGTGACGAGCGAGCCGTCCGCAAGGTAATAGCGCGTGACATCCTCGAGCGTTGCGCGCTCCCATGTGCCGGTCATGAGCTGTCCGTTGATGATATATTCGCACGCGCCGGTGCCCGTCAGTTCGACCGAGCGGCGGCCCTTGTTCTCACCGGGCTGCGCAGAACCCGGAACCATGCCGTAGGTGCAGTGCTGAATGATCAGGTTGTTCACCGCGACCTGCTCGCTGTCATAGGAACCCGCGTCGTTCGGCGTGCGAACCATGAATTCCTTCCCGTCCTGAAAGCGGAGCATGCGGCCTGTCGCCGCGTCATAGGTATAGTAGAGATTGGTCTTTCCGGTGAACGGCACGTCCACGCGGTTCACGCGCTGCGCGCCCTCATAGGCCACGCCCGTTTGAAACAGGAACCGCTCGTCGCGGTTGGGCCGGTGGTCGCCATACTCCGTGTTCACAAGATCCTGCAAATGCAGATACATCGTGTGCTCGCTCTTGACGCCATCCTCCTCAATCCGCCAGAAATGTTCGCCGCCGCTGATATGGATGGCACAGTCACCCCAACCGCGGGAATACTTGCCGGACAGCCGCGTATAGCCGATATGGGCGTACATACCGTTCCATTCCTGCTGCAAATCGATGAAATAGTAGCGTGCGGAGCGAACCGGACCGACATAACTCGGCACATCGTCCGAAAACAGGGCCTGAAAGCGTGTGATATGCGATTCCACCAGGAATTCATAGACGATATCCGCGTTCATGAGGCCGGTCTGCGGACGCGCGGCCGCTGCGTTCTCAATCGAAACGATCACCGGGCGGTACGGCACGCTTGCGTCGATCGGTTTCCCGCTCGTATTGGAGAGGGCGATTTCCGGCGTCGGCTCGGCGGTCGGTTCAGCGGTCGGCTCCGGCGTGGGCGCCGGCGTTTCCTCCGTTTGCGGTTCATCCTTGGTAAGGTCGATGACGGTATTGTCCGACTGCGGCGTTTCCTCCGCTTCGGTCTGTGCGGGCGCGCCGCAGGCAGACAGCAGACCAATCATCAGGAGTATCGCGATCAGAACGATCCAATTGCGCTTCATTTGCATGTATCTCCTTTTCTCTTTCTTTCTCTGCCGCGCCGCACAGCAAGCAGCGCCAGCAGTATGAGCCAACCCAGCAGCAGTACGCCGCCGAGAAGCAGTATCCATCCATTTGTACCGTCGCCCGTTTCCGGCAGCAGCGGCGTGGGCTCCGGCGTGGGCGCTGCAGTGGGTACGGGCGTTTGGGTTGGTTCCGGCGTGGGGGACGGCGTCGGCGTGGGCGTTTCCACCGGCCAGGGCGTTACAACGGGCTCCGGCACCTGTCCCGATTCGCCGACGGCCACGCCGCCGTTTTCGACCGTTACATACGCCTTTTTCTGTACGAGCATGCCGTCCACCACCGTTGCAAGCACGTCCGTGAGCACGACGGCGCTGCCGGTCTCCCGCAGCACCTCGAATTGCAGCGTGAGCAGCGTCCCGTCCTCCCGGACGCCGGCGGCCGACGCAAAGGCAAACACGATCACGCCCGCCTCGTCGATATTGCTGACGGCAACGCCGCCCGCAAGCGGCTCGCCCGGCTCCGGCTCGGCGGTCAGCCGCAGCGCCTCGGGGTCATAATTGACCCGAAGCTGCAGCGAATCCATGCCCGAAGCGTTGGAAAGTGCAACGGTGACCGTCGCCTGTCCGCCCGCTTCCGCCGTTACGGTATCCGTTTGCAGCGCGATCTCGCCCTCGGCCAGCGCCGCCGGCAGCAGCGCCGCCAGCAGCAGGCAGATCGCCGCCGTCAGTACAAAAATCCTCTTCATAAGGTTGCATCCCTCCAACGAAGCGTGTATGATATGGATAGCGTTCACTATATTGTCATGCTGCGCTTCTCGTTCGAGGTATATACTACAATATCGGCGCTGAGAAGTCAATTTGAAAGGAAAACCCGATGGATAATATTGGCTATTACAACGGCGTGTTCGCGCCCATCGACGAGCTTATGGTACCCGCGTGCGATCGCGGCATGTATTTCGGAGACGGCGCATACGAAGCCATTCGCGTGGAAAAGCACGTTCCGTTTGCAATCGACGAACACTTTGACCGGCTGTACGACAGCCTGCGCGCGCTGCGCATCCCGTTCACCATGTCCCGGCAGGAGCTTTATGATATTCTGATGGAATGCGCCCGCCGCGTAGACGTCGACGCCATGCAGATCTATTTTCAGGTCACGCGCGGAACCGCGCGGCGCGTGCATGCGTTCGCGCCCGGCGCAACGCCGAACCTGATGGTCTTCGCGTACCACTATGAGCTGATCGACATCGATGTGCCGCGCAAGGTGATCACGCTGCCCGACCAGCGCTGGGATAATTGCTGGATCAAGTCGCTGAACCTGATCCCCGGCGTGCTTGCCTCGCAGGCCGCGCTCGACGCCGGCTGTCAGGATGCGATTCTGCATCGGAACGGCGTGGTGACCGAGTGTACGGCCGCAAACCTCATCATGCTCAAGGACGGCACGGTGCGTACCGCGCCCGCAGACGGCAAGATCATCCCCGGCGTCACGCGCAACCATTTTCTCCAACTCGCCAGAGAGAACGGCATCCCCGTCGTGGAGGAGGCGTTCACGCTGGACGAGGCGATGCAGGCCGACGAGCTGCTCATCACCAGCACGAGCGTACACGGCGTGCGCGTTGTGCAGATCGACGGCAAGCCGGTATGCGGCAAGGACGTCGCGCTCGCCAAGCGGCTGCAAACGCTGTTCCGCTCCTACTTCTGGAAATCAGTGGGGCAATAAACGCCGGCTCTGTGCTGTGGAAGTTCTGCGGCAGCGGGGGTATCCGCTCTGTGTACCGGTTTCCATGGCGGTTCCGGCATTCTGTACCCAAACCGATCGAACGGTCCGCATCGCTGCTTTTTTGACAGGTTCACACGCTCTGTACCTATATAGGCAGAGCGTTTTTTATATTCATCAAACTTGTTGTTGACATTCGTCAAACAGTATGTTAAGATTCGTTCCATAAGAATGAAAGGATCGTTTCGATTTATGTCGAACAAATTGGATTACCGGCCCCTGCTGCGGCAGCGCAACTTCATGATCTCGCTCGTCGCCGGTACGATCAGCCGCTTTGGCGATTCGCTCGACGCCATCGCATTCTCATGGCTCGTCTACCAAATCACCGGCGACGCCGCGCTCATCGCGATCGTGTTCACCGTCAACTTCCTGCCGACCATCCTGCTGCAGCCGCTCGCCGGACCGCTGTGCGAACGGCTGCCGAAAACGCGCGTCATCGCCGTGTGCAATGCGGCGCGCGGCCTCTGCGTCTGTGCGGGCGCGCTTCTGTATCTTTCGGATATGCTGACGGTGGGTCTGCTGATCGTCATGGTACTGTTCAATTCCACTGTGGAAGCGGTGGAAACGCCCGCGGGAAGCGCGCTCTCGAAGCTGATCCTGCCCAACGAGCTGTACACGCTTGGCGCGGCGCTGCGCGGCGGCGCAAGCCGGGCTGCGGAACTCGTCGGCATGGCGTGTGCGGGCGGCCTGATCGCGCTGGTTGGCTCGCCGGCGGCGCTGATGATCGACGCAGGCACGTTCCTGCTGTACGCCGTATGCATGCTGTTCATCCGCACGCAGGAAACGCCGTCGCGGGAACCGCTCGGTCTGTCCTTGTATTTTCAGGATCTCAAGGCTGGGGTCCGCTATGCGGCGTCCAACCCGGCCGTGCGGGCGCTGATGCTCGTCGGCGCGTTTTTGAACTTTTCGGGCACGCCGCTGTCCACGTTCCAAACGGTGTATATCGCCGAATCGCTCGGCATGGGGCCGGAGATGCTCTCAGCAGCCGGTCTTGCGCTCACCGCCGCCACGGCGCTCGGCTCGCTGCTGCTGCCCAAGCTGCAGAGCCGGCTGCCGCGCCATACGCTCATCACCTTATCCGGCGTGCTCTCCGCGCTCGTGTTCATCCTGCTCGGTCTGCTGCCGCGGCTCGGCGCAGCCGGAAGGCTTGCTGGTCTGCTCGGCGCGATGGCGGCGCTCGGCCTGACGTCCGGCATCCTCAATGTCTCGTTCAGCGCCGCGTTCATGGAGCACGTGGACGGCGACTATATGGCGCGCATCTCGGGGCTGACGAATGCCGTGCTCTGCTCGATGATGCCGGTCTGCTCGCTGCTGTGCGCGGCGCTGGCGACCGTTGTCATGGTGCCGCAGTTGTTTTTGTACCTGTCCGGCCTGTCCCTGCTGCTGCTGCTCTCCGTCACGAGAAGCCGCGGCTACCGGGCGCTGTAGCGCTTGCCGCGGCGCGCTCTGCCATGCTATCATAAGAACAATGCAGAATCGAGGTGTCACATTTATGGAGCTGATCTGTTCCGCACAGCCGTTCATCCTGTCGGACTGCGTTTCCATTCTCTCGCGGAGCCGTCTTCTTGCCCGCCAACCGGAAAAACCGCAGACGCCCGCCGCTTCGCTTGCCTTGTCCGTCGGTTCCCATGGCGCTGCTTCGCCGCAGGCGCAATCGCTGCTCGATGCCGGCGCGCTGCTCGATGCGGTGTGGGCCGATGTGCTTGCCGCCGCGTCCGATACGGATGAGGCTGCGCTTTCCCGTTATTTTGATGCCGAAACCGAGGATAGCGCGCCGCCCGCGCTGATGCTCGCACTGCTGCTGGAGCACGGCGTCCGCTCGCTCGACTCGCTTCCGGCCGAGCGGCGGCCCGATCTTCGCTACCAGCTCGCGCTGACCGTTCTGCCCGGCAACGACTATGAACCCCCGGAGGAGGCCTCGCAGTGTACCGAAACGGCGCTGCTCGAACAGCTCGAAGCGTGTACGGCCGCTTCGCCCGCCGCGCGCTGGACGGCGCTCTGGCTGTTCCGGCATGCGGATGAAGCGCTCGCACAAACCGCACGCCTGCTCGAAAAGCCCGCAGCCGCATACCGCGCTCACCTGCCCGCGTTAAGGCCGCTCTTTGAAACCGCGCTGCGCCTGACGCGCGAAGCGCTTGGAACCAAGCCGAAGGAAGCGCTGGAGCGCCTCTCAAACATCCGGCTCGATACGGAGCGCCTGCCCCTCTGCCCGCAGGCATTCCCGTGGGACGGCCTGAGCATGTGGGCGCTCCTGCCGTATTTCGATCTGACGCTGCATGTGGGCTGCTGCTTTTGGCAGCTTCGGGCATTGGCAGAGCAGAAAACGGACGCCGCGGAACAGATTCTCGCCAAGCTCAAGGCGCTCGACGACCGGCAGCGGCTGAAAATCCTGTCCGCGCTACGCGAGCAGCCGTGCCGCGGCAAGGACCTGTCCGAACTGACCGGTCTGTCCGCCGCCACGGTTTCGCACCATATGAGCACGCTGCTGAACGCCGGCCTCGTGACGCTCGAAAAGCAGGGGACGCAAATTCTTTACCGTCCGAACGCGCCGGCACTCAGCGCATTCCTGCACCGGCTCGGGAAGTTGCTGGGTTGTTCCAGTGAAGCATAGCGCCTCCCGAGTCGGGGGGCGCGGGAAGCTGCCGAATTTTCGCAGATTGAATTTCTATTTGCCTATTCACCGCCCGAGTCGGGAGGCGCGGAAAGCTGCCGGGTTGTTGTTCCGAGGCGCTGCACTGCGGGCATTCCAGTCAAAAACAGCCGGTATAGCGAAACAGAGCGCCGCACCCCGTTTGAGGTGCGGCGCCGCTGTGTTCCTTGGAAACGCCGCTTTCTTTAGCTGTTGCCGCTGCCGTTGCCGCCGCTTCCATTGCCGCTGGTACCGCCGTTATTGCCGTTGCCGTTTCCACCGTTCGGGAGAAGCGTGCCGTCCGGCAATACATAGACGGTCTGGGTGGTCGAGCCGGTCTTGACCTCTACGGCATAGACCTGCTTTTCATCCTGCGTGGCGTGCTTGATGGACTTGATCTCGCCATCCTTGAACTGCTCCCGAATCGCCTCAACGATCTCGGGAACCTCCTTCTCGTCCACCTCTTTGCCCGCGGTAAAGTCCGGGATCGTGGCCGAGCCGCCATCCGGACTCGCGGATACATCCGGACTGGTCGACAGACCCGGAGACGTCGAGAGTCCCGGCGAAGCCGATAGGTCCGGCGAAGCCGAAAGAGACGGCAGAATCGACGGCACGGTACCCGTTGTCGTCGGTCCGGGACTGGGTGTGGTAACATTGCCGCTGCACTGACAGCCGATCATTGCGGCCGCGAGGAGCATTGCGGCAAGCACAAGCAAGCATTTTTTGTACATACGAAAGATCCTCCTTACAAGAATTGCCGCGCTGCTTTCACGGCCTTGTTCGAAGGGTAGTATGTGCGCAAAGCGGGAAATTCATGATTTTTCATGCAAAAACAAAATCGGTTCCATCAAAAGGCCCGGTTTCGCATGTTTTTTTGCTTCGATCAACGCAAGATACGGCGCGGCATCGCGCGAACCGGCCACAAGCCGCATGCGTTTTGGCGACAACCGGTTTTCCCGCAGGCGGCAGAGGATTTCCGCAAGGCCCGCGCAAGGATAGCACAGGAACAATTTTCCGCCGTTTTTGAGCAATAAAAACGCGGCGTGCAGCATCGCGTCGGTCAAACCGGCGTCTGCATGCCGCGAAACGGCGCGCGCCCCCTCCGGCGCGCCGGTATCCGGTGAAAAATACGGCGGGTTCAGCACCGCTGCCGTAAACGAGCCGTGGCCAAAATGCGCCGGCGCCTCGCGCACATCGAGCGTTTCAAACCGAATGTCCTGCCCGTTCATGGCCGCCGAACGCGCCGCCAGTTCCACCAGCGGCGCCTGTACGTCGATGCCGGTGAACGCCGCGCCCGTGTACGCCGCGCCGAGCACCGCGATCACACCCGTTCCGCAGCCGATATCCATCACGCGATCCCGGCCGCCGAGGCGCAAGAAGTGCACCAGATGCACCGCATCCTCCGTAAAGCACGGCAATGCGTCGTCCTGAAGGAGCCGAAGCCCCCGAAATTGCAAATCGTCCACGCGTTCCATGGCAGAAGTATACCACATTCCGAATCGATTGTGATATGATGGTGTGTATGAAGAAATGGGATTTCGCGCTCATTGCGCTCGTGGCCATGCTGTCGCTCCTGCCGCTCGTCTTTTGGGGACGCGCGGACGTCGGCGCGCGCGTGGTCGTTTCTCAAAACGGGCAAACGCTCTATACGGGCGCGTTGGACGAGGACGCCGTGTTCACCACGCCGGACGGTGGCAACACCATTGAAATCCGGGACGGCCGGGTGCGCATGCGCGCCGCCTCCTGTCCCGACGGGCTGTGCCTGCACGGCACGGCTGCGCCGCTGAAGCCGCTCGTCTGCCTGCCGAACGGCGTGACGGTCGCGATCATCGGCGGAGAGGAGGGCGAGCCGTTTGACGCCATCACGCATTGATTCCCGGGCGGTCCGCCGCATCACGGTCATCGCGCTGCTCACCGCCATGGCGCTGGCCGCGCAATGGTTGGAGAGCCTGCTCCCACCCATCGTCCCCGCCATCCCGGTGCGGCTCGGGCTTGCCAACTGCTTTGTGCTCTACGCGCTGCTGGCCCTTCGCCGGCGCACGGACGCGCTGATCGTGACCGTGCTGCGCGCGCTGCTGTTCGTGCTCGTTGCGGGCAACGCCTCGCAGCTGTTCTACTCCCTTGCCGGCGGCCTTCTGTCCTATGCGGCCATGGCGCTGCTGCTCCCGCTGCAGGCGGGCGGGCGAATCAGCGCAATCGGGCTGAGCGTAGCCGGCGCTTTTTGCTTCAATGTCGGCCAGCTCGCCGTCGGCTGCCTGACCGCGGGGCCGGCCATGATCGCCTATCTGCCGTGGATGGGGCTTCTGTCCATACCGGCCGGCATCGCAACCGGCCTGCTCACGGCGCTGCTCATCCGCCGTCTGCCCGTCCGGTAAGCTCGGATACGTTTTGGAGGGTTGTGCCCGTGTAGTAGTGCAGCAGGATTTGCTCATAGCTGTATCCCGCCTGCCCCATCGCGTTCGCCCCGGTCTGGCTCATGCCCACGCCATGGCCATAGCCGCGCGTATCGAATCGGATGCTGCCGCCCGTGAGCGCAATGGTAAACAGCGTGGAATCCAGCGACAGGAGCTTTCTGAGCGCTTTGCCGCTCAGGGAAGCGCCGCCGAGGCGGATGCTCGTCACCCGTCCGCTTTCCGTGCGCCCGATGATCTCGATCTGATCGGCCAGGTTGTCCGGCCGCAGTTTTGCGTCCGGACAGGCCGCGTTGACCCTGTCGCAAAACGCCGCATACGACAGGCTGACCGTTCCGCTCAGATGCGAACTGCCGGTCTCCTGTTCGCTCTCCACCGCCCTGAGGTACGGCACGGCTGCGGCGAACACATTTTCCGAATCCTCGGTATACCCGCCGGACGCGCTGTGGTAGAGCGCTTCAATCGGTTTGCCGTCATAACAGAGCACCTGCCCGTTCGTATCGCGCACCGCGGCCGCCACCCGCTCCAGATTCTCGTCATAGGCATCGCCCCATCGCGTCCTGAGCGCCTGCTCCGACGCGAACGCCTGGCAGCAGGCGCTGCTTGTGCACACATCCGCATCGTGCGCGTTGCACCCGCCGCGTCCGGCACGATAGACCGTATAGGTGCGCGCTGCGACGGCCTGTGCCCTGAGCGCCTGCTCGTCAAAGGAGGCCGGCATCTCCGCCGCCACAACGCCCACCAGATAGGTCTCGAGCGACCGCTCTTCGGCGCGCGCCGCATCGCCGTCAAAAACGGTGATGGTCTGGTCGGCATACGGCTCGGTCCGCAGCTTGGCCGCTTCCATGGGCTCCGGTTTCTTGGCAATCGCACAGCCCCGGAGCAGCAGGATCAGCAGGCCGGCCGCGCACGAGAGCGCAAGCACCCGTCTCCAACGGATTTTGTACATTGTCCCTTCCCTCCGCCTTTCACCGGACAAGGCCCCTGCGCAGGCCATTCGGGTATCCATCGCACAGATTTCCTCCCCGTTTTGCTGTGGGGGAGCCGCGTGCCGCAGGCCATACCTTCCCCATCAATCGATGGTATTCCTTTTTCCCCGGCTTCATGATAAAATAGTTTGATACGACAGGAAAGGACAATGGAGCCACATGATCTCAGACAGCCTGCAGAAACGCATCCATCTGGGCGATCGCGACGCCTTTCGCGCATTGTACAGCGAGTACAGCCGCGACGTTTATCTGACCGCACAGGAGGTGCTCCAAACCGAAGCCCAGTCCCGCGCCGTGGTCAAGCAGGTGTTCCTGAGAATCTATCGCGAGCTGCTCGACGCCGACGGCCCCATCGATACCGACCGGCGCATCGAAGCGCTCACGAACGAGGAAATCCGCATCCAGCGCATTGCCGCGGGCGATACCGGCAGCGACATTTTGCAGCAGGTGCATACGCCGCGGCGCCTTGACCGGCGCGGCGCCGGGCATACCGGTGCACAGCGGCCGTTCGCCGATGCGCAAAAGCCGCCGCTCGAGCGCGCCAAAGCGCGCTATGCGATCGGACAGGCGGCTGCTGCGCCGGCGTCAGAGCCGCAGCACCGCGGGGGCAGGGTCGCCGGTATCCTTCTGATAGCGCTGCTCTTTCTGCTCCTGCTCTGGGTGCTCTCCGGCATGATGATGTCGCTCGGCTGGATTCCCCAGCTGGATCTTGGCTATTCCTGGTTCGATCGCTCGGTCTTTTGCCTGTTCGAGCTGACCTGAGTGGAGGCGATTTGATGATGATCTGCCGCTTTTCTCCCGATGCGGTGCGCCGTGAATACACGCCCGTGGACAATTATTTTATAGCGGAATACATGCCGCACGCGAGTGGATTGCAGTTGCAGGTCTATCTGTACGGCCTGATGCAATGCCGTTTTCCATCCATGTGCGACCGGCCGCTGCACGAAGCACTGGGCGTTTCGGAGCAGGCTGCTGCGGACGCATTTTGCTACTGGCAGGAGCAGGGGCTGGTTCGCATCGTGTCCGATCAGCCGCTCACCGTGGAATACCGCGAGATTGGCACGCACAACGCGGGCGAAGCGCTGCCCGCCAAGTATGCCGCCCTTGTGCGCCAGATCCACGCGCTGACGGCGCCGCGGCAGTTCGGCATTCCGGAGCTCAAGCATGTTTACGACTGGATTGAGGTGTACAATCTGGAGGAGGGCGCGGTGCTGGAGCTGATCGCGCACTGCATGGAGCTGAGGGGCCGGCGCGTGAGCATCAACTATATGACGAGCGTAGCCCAATCCTGGGCCGAGCGCGGTATCCGCACGTTTGAGGACGCCAAGCGCAGCATCGAAGCGTTCGATCTGAAGCGGCACGGGGCGAGCGCCGTTCTGCGCGCGTGGAACAGGCGCAGAAAGCCCACCGAGGACGAGATGGCGCTCTATGAAAAATGGGTGCGCGATTGGGGGTTTACCGACGCCGCGATTCTGGCTGCACTGCCGCGGCTAACCGTTACCGGCAGTCCCAATTTCGTCTATCTGGACGAGCTGCTCGACAGCATGCGCTCCAAGCAGCTCACCGATGAAAAGCGCATCGAGGCGGACGACTGCCAGGGCGAGGCGGACCGCGCCTTTGCAAAGCTGTTGTTTGCCCGCGCGGGCAAGGTGGAGCCGGCCACGCGCACGCAGCGCGCGCAGATCTCTATGTACCTGAACGATTTTTCCATGTCGCGGGAGCTGCTGCTCTATGCGGCTGAGTGCAGCCGCGGCGCGAACGAGCCGTTCGGCAAGATGAAGCGGCTGCTCAACGACTGGCATGAACGGGGCATCTCGACTATTCCCGCCGCTGAGGAGCGGCAAAAGGCGGCTGCCGCCGCCCCCGCCGCGCCCGCACGGCGCGGCACGCCGTACGCCCAGCACGCGGTCAAGGAGGGCGAACTCGATCACCTGATTCTGGATCTGAACGAGGAACTGTAGGCCACGGCGGGCATACGGCAGACGTCTTTGCCTTCCGCCCATCGACCTTTTATTGTGAAGGAGCTTGTGAATCCATGATGCGCATTGAACGCGAATATGACCGCATCCGGCGGCAGGAGCGGCAGGCGCAGCAGCAGCGCATTGCCGAGGCCTATGCCCGCGTACCGGCGCTCGCCGAAATTGAGCGCGACCGGCAGGCGACCTTTGCCGAAGCGGCCGCCAGACGGCTTGCGCCCGCCGCGGCGCGGGAGCGGCTTTCGGCCCTGTCCTGCCGCGAGCAGCGGCTGCTTGCCGAAAACGGCTTTTCGCCGGACGCGCTCGAGCTGCATTACCGCTGTGCGGCCTGCCGCGACACCGGCTATCTCGGCAGCGGCCTGCGCCGCCCGTGCGCATGCCGGCTCAAGCTGCGCGCCCTGCTCGACCCCGCCGTGCAGATCAACGACCGTGAAACCTTTGAAGCGTTCGATGCGGGCGTCTACCCCGCCGAACCGCAAAAAAAGCAGGCGCTTGCCGCGAAAAAGTTTTGCGAAAGCTATGTTTCTTCGCTGCCGGAACCGGAGCGGCCGAACCTGCTGCTCATGGGAATGGCCGGGCTTGGAAAATCGTATCTCGGCAACGCCATCGCCTACCGTGCGCTCGAGCGGGGGATCGACGCCGCGCGCACAACCGCATACGGCTTTGTGCAGGACATGCTCTCCGGCATCCGCGGCGACGGCAGCCGCGCTGCGCTCTATCGCCGTGCGCCGCTGCTCGTGCTCGACGATCTCGGCACCGAGCCGGTGATCCCGAACGTTTCTGAGGAATCGCTCTTTGCCGTTCTCAATGAGCGCATCGGCCGGCGGCTGCCGACCGTTTTGGCGACCAACCTCGATTTTTCCGCTCTGCAGCAGCGCTACGGCGAGCGCGTATTCTCCCGTCTGACCGACAGCGCGGCCTCGCGCGTGCTGCGGCTCGAGGGTGAAAACCTGCGCTGGAGGCGGCCGCCATGCTGAAGCTTGTCGCGACCCCGATCGGTAATCTCGGCGATATCACGCTGCGTGCGCTCGACGCACTGCGCGAAGCGGATGCGATCTATGCCGAGGATACGCGCCATACGCTGCAATTGCTCAACCACTTCTCCGTCAAAAAGCCGCTCGTGAGCTGCCATGCACACAATGAGCGGGAGCGGGCGGCCGAGATCGTTCCCCTGCTGCGGGAGGGCAAGGAAATCGTCTATGTGTCGGATGCCGGTATGCCCGGCATCTCCGACCCCGGCGCAGCGCTCGTTGCCGCATGCGTGGAAAACGACCTGCCGTATACCGTTCTGCCCGGCGCGTCCGCCGTGCTCACGGCCGCGGTGCTCTCGGGCCTGCCCTGCGCCGCGTTCTCATTCTTCGGTTTTTTGCCCCGCGACGGGAAGCAGCGCCGGGAGGCCATCGCCGCCATCGGCGCCTCCGGTCATCTGGCGCTGGTGTATGAGAGTCCCTACCGCGTGGCGGATACGTTCCGCGACCTGTACCGTGCGCTCGGCGACCGGCCGGCAGCGCTGCTGCGGGAGCTGACCAAGAAGTTTGAAACGGCGCACCGCGGCACGCTTTCGTCGCTCGCGGAACGGTTCGGCGCGGAACCGCCGCGCGGTGAATGCGTGATTGCGGTGCTGTGCGAACGCGGCGGGGATGTGGGCGAAGCGTCCGAGGATGCGCTCAACGAACTGCTCTCGGCGCTGCTTGCTGAAGGGACATCTGTGAAGGATGCCGCCCGGCAGGCGGCGGAACGAACCGGACTATCAAAAAAGAGCGCCTATGCGCGTGCGCTCGCGCTGCAAAGCGCTATGGATTCTGATCACCATGAGGAGGAAAATCAATGATCCGCGACCATGTAAAATGCTACATGAAGGAACAGAACAACAATTGCGCCGAAGCGCTGCTGCATGCGGCGGATGACGAGCTCGGCCTGCACCTGCCGCCGGAATCGTTTCGGCTGATCGCCGGGTACGGCGGCGGCATGGGCTGCGAGAAAACGTGCGGCGCCATTTGCAGCGCTTTGGCCGTTCTGTCCTTCCTTTCCGTGGGCCGCTGTGCGCACGAAACGGAGGGCTTCCGGGCGCTTTGCGGCGGCTGCGTCCAGCGGATGGAGCAGGCGTTTGGTTCCATCGACTGCGCATCCATCAAGGCGCGCTACCGGGACCCCGAGACTGGCTGTCTCGGCGTGGTGGAGCGCGCGGCGGATGTGCTGGAGGATGTGCTTGTAAAGGAAGGAAAACTGCCAATCTTTCAGAAATCTTAAAAAAGCCTTCACGACCGTTTTATAAAAAGCTGCTATATTGGAAGCATTCCCTGTATGGAGGAGGCTTCCAATGTTTTTATTTGCGCTGTATGTCCTGCCGGCGGTTCTGCTCTTTTCGCTCGTGCTGTACCTGCCGTACCCCGTCATGCTCTGGGTTGAAAAGCGACGTTTGCCGCTTGTCCGGCACGCGTCGCTCTATCTGCTCGTGTGTACCGCCGCCATGGTGCTCTATGCCACCATATTCTGGTACGGTTTTTCGCTCGATTTTTCAGTCGATTACCACATGCTCAACCTCATTCCGCTCTCCTGGCTGTTTGAGCCGTATACCATGGGCGTTCCCCGCATGCTGGAACAGCTTGCGCTCAACATCGTCATGTTTGTGCCGCTTGGGCTGCTGCTGCCCGTCGCATTGCCCTCGCTCCGGCGCTTTCGCCGCACGGCTGCCGTGTGCCTCGCCATCACGCTGGCCATCGAAACGCTGCAATACTTTACCGGTCGCAGCGCCGATATCGACGATGTGCTGCTGAATCTGTTGGGCGGTATGCTCGGCTATGCGCTGTTTGCCCTGCTCAGGGCGCGTTTGTCGGAGCGGCCGTGGTTCTCTGCGGCGCTGGGTCTTTGTCCGGAGCCCGAACCATCGCCGGCAGACCCCGCGCCCGAGCAAATGCCGGAGCCGCTTTGAGGCGGGCGCGGCGCACCTGACGGCAAAAAAAGATGCAGCGCACAAAAAATCGGCGGCAGACGCATGCGTCTGCCGCCGAAGGCATGATAAGCGTTATGGGTGTT